>NZ_JABBXG010000016.1:0-32063 GCF_012932945.1 Thalassotalea sp. Y01 | reverse complement strand
CGTTAAGTTGCTATGGAGATAATATGCCGCTTAAGATTGATCATTTAACTTTTTTGGTTACATCATTAGAAGAAAGTATGCCGTATTACGATAAATTATTATCTTTAATAGGATTTGAAAAGTTACGGGATTATGTGTGGACAGATGGGGAAGGTTTTTTCTTTCAATTTGACCAAGCTAAAGCTGGTACAAGTGAATATGAAAGGTATGGAGCAGGCATGAACCATATAGGTTTCTGCGCGCCTTCACCTGAATTTGTAATTGATGTACAAAAACAGATGAAAGAGTCTGGTTTTTTGGTTCCTGAAACACAACATAGGGGAGATGCAGTCGCTTTGTTTATGAAAGATCCTGACGGTATTCGTTTTGAAATTACATATTACACGCCAGGAATGGCTGTAGTAGATTAGGGGTGCGCAACTTAACAAGTTGCTCAAACGGACAAAAAACAGTTGGCTTTTGCTCGTTCCTCGCTAATTTTAGCCAATTATTTAATTGCCGCTTAGCAAAGCGTTATAAGTCTATGGAGAGTCATCTACTTTGCAATACTTGTTCTTCGTAGCTTTTGCTATTTTAGCAATCCTACAGCTTGGCTTTCCTGTTTTAGCCAATAAAATAAAGGTTCGATTTAGTGAACTCGGTTATAAAATGGAATCAGATCCAAGTTACTCTTGGTTAAATGTTTCTAATTTTTGGACTGAAGCGAGGCGTATGAATGGTAAATATAATGACACTGTTGTTCGTAAGTACCTTGCCATTCGAACTTTATGGTGGTGTTTAGTCACAATCTGCTTTGTTGGGTTTGGTATTTCGGTCTAAAAGACTTATAACAAGAATTTAAAGCGGGACTGCTAACAGTTTGCTCAGTTTCGCTACGCTACACAATTTTAGCAAACTATTATCAGCTCCTTAAATGGGCGTTAGGTACAACATGAAAGTGTCAGCCGAAAACTTCAAAGTAATCCCTCTCAAAAAGGCTTTGATATTTTATTGCATCCTCATAGGCTGCGCACTTTTAAGTTATCAAATACTTAAACTAAACATTTCTCAAAATCATTTCGTATGGGATTTACTTGTAATCTTGTTCTTTATTTTGATGGCATGTATTGGCATAGCTTCACTTTTTTACGGTTTCAAAATAGTAAAATGTATGCAATCACCTCCACCTAATACATGGGTACTATCCAACTGGCGCGTTATAAGCGGCAAAAAAGCTTATTGGTCAGGCTGGGTTATAGTGTTTTGCGGAGCGTTTGTTTCTTTTGCGTTTATTTTTCAACTGATTGTTTATATAAAATATTTTGTGTAAGTTGTACCTAACAAGGCGCTCAAATAAAGACGGACGCGTAACACTTGGCTCGCGCTCCTTCGTCGCTAATTTTAGCCAAGTATTACTTGCCGTTTAGCGCGGCGTTATAAATATATGAGCAAAGTATGAAGCATCATTTTGGAGACCTCTTAGATCGTGATGGTAACTATTGGACAGTGGTGCCAAATAGAGAGCGTTATGCCTACGCCATAGGAGATGTACCAACTGGAAGTAAAGAAATTACAATAGTTACTATCGGTAGCGATGATGAAAACTGGGAGAGAGTCTTCACACTGCCAAATCTCGAAGAATTAACTCTTCACGAGCCAACTAAGGAACAACTTCAATCAATCTCAAAACTTACTTTGCTGAAACGATTAAGAATTACGCATGCACGGCCAAAAGACATAGACTTTATTACCACGTTGGTAAATATAGAAGAGTTGGTTTTAGAATATGTTTCAGGTTTCTCTGATTTAGCCCCATTGCGATCATTAAAAAAGCTCCGCTCTCTGCACATGGAAAACCTACGAAGAGTTAAAGAGTTTGATGGTCTAGCTGGCATTGAAAGTCTCAGATATTTGCGAATCGACGGAACGCTTGATTGGAAGCAACCCATTTCTGATTTTGAGTTTCTAAAAGGGCTTCCAAATCTAGAGGTACTTTCATTTGGTCAAGTAATTAACAAGTCTCCATACCCAGCTCTTTTACCAGTTTTGGCTTTGAAAAAGCTTAAAAAAATCAAGTTAGTTTGGAATATGCTGGCAGCTGAAGAGTATGCTCTTATGGAAGTTGCATTGCCTAATGTTGAAGGGGCTTGTTGGGGGCCATACACTCGGTTTGCCTATTCTTCAATTCCTCTGCCTCGAGATGACGTTCGTGCTCATTTGCCAGAAGATGTAATCAAATTAAATCACCCTGAAGTCTCAATATCCTATAAAGGGGAAAGGCTTGTTAACGACCCTAAAGAGGAGTGGTTCGAGTTCACTGGTAAAAAGGCAGGTAGAGCAAAGTGCAGTAATTCTAAGTCCAAAGAAAAGTGCGATGAATACGTATTGAAATATCAGTTAATGAAAGAAGAGGCCCAGAGAGTTATTTCAAATATCGGGTAGCTCAGTGGCAATAAATTTATAACAAGCGGCTCCACCGGACAAATTTTATTGTCACCTTTTTTGTACCAAAAAAGCCGCCAAAAAAATTTGCTCGGTGAGCCGGGCGTTATATGCAAAGGAAGTTATGCAGTTAATCAAATATCTAATCACAGTTTTAGTAATTTCATCTTCTAGCTGTTTTGCTCAAAATATACATTGTGAAATATCAGGAACTTGGAAACACGCAGATAAAAATGCGTGGCTTGAAGTCGATTTAATAACTAAAACTGTTAACGTTAAATCGCACTTGGATAATCCTAAAGCTAACGGGCTTACGGTAATAAAAAACTTGGAACCTAAGTGGTCAGGAGAAATGTATAACGGAAGCACAGGAGGTTATGTTTCTGTTAAGCTAGATTTTAATGGTTGTGAACAGTTAAAAGTAACTGACAATGGTGTAAATATTCTTACATTAAACCGTGAGTAGTTTGCATATAACAAGCAATTAAAGCGGGACTTTTTACAGTTTGCTCGGTTTCGCTGCGCTACACAATTTTAGCAAACTAGTAAAAAGCCCCTTAATGTGGGCGTTATAAGTAATCTCAAATTCGGAGTTAAATTCAACTATGAAGTGTTCTGTTTATATTGCTACAAGTGCTGATGGTTATATAGCAACACATGACGGTGGTGTTGACTGGTTACATACAGCAGGAAATTCAGAAGCGGATATGAGTAACAACCCTGATATGGGGTTTAATGATTTTATCGCCTCAGTTGATTGTATGATCATGGGACGAAAATGTATGGATGCTATTTCTAGTTTCAACTTAACTCCTGAACAATGGCCTTATGGTGAAACTAAAATCTATGTGCTAAGTAACTCAATGAAAGAACCGCCTGAAAATTTACGTGGTAAAGTTGAGATGTATTCCGGCGATATTATTAAGTTAATAAGTCAACTTGAAAGTGGCGGTTATAAACACGCTTACGTAGATGGAGGAACAACGATTACGGCTTTTATCAACCTTCAACTCATCAATGAAATGACAATTACCAAAGCACCAATCATTTTAGGGAAAGGCCTTCCGCTTTTTGGTGAATTAAATAATAATATTAAGCTTATAAATTCAGAAGCTACTGTATTCCCGAATGATTTTATTCAAGAGAAGTTTGGTGTAAATTACTTATAACAAGTCATTAAAGCAGGAAAATTTACAGTTGGCTGTTTTCACTGCGTTCAACATTTTAGCCAACTACAAATTTCCTCTTAACGGGGCGTTAGCCATACTCATCACTCATGGAGTCGGATTTAAAGATGAAAATGTATAAATACATTGGATTGATTTTATTAACATTAATTCAGACTGCATCAGCTAAAGAAGAATTGTCGTTTAAAGACTGGCGAAATACAGCTATCAATTCAAATTTTTCAGGTGTTGTGTTGGTTGCTGCAGAGAATAAAGTCTTGTTTAAAGAAGCTTTCGGGTTGGCAAATAGAGAGAAGAATATACCTTTTTCCGAAGATACAATTTTTGATATTGGCTCACTTACAAAACAATTTACAGCAACTGCAATTTTAAAACTGCATGAATCTAATAAGCTCTCTGTCAACGACCCGCTCTCTAAGTTTTTTGATAATGTTCCCGATGATAAGAAAAAAATTACTGTACATCACCTATTAACACACACTGCTGGTTTTGTTGCAAACCGAGGAGGAGGTAGTTCAAATTTGTATGATGTTGTGACAAGAAAGGAGTTAATTGAAACTGCTTTTAAATCAAAATTACTTACTCTACCCGGGGAAGAATATAATTACTCAAATATTGGTTATAACTTACTCGCGATAATTGTCGAAAAAATCACAGCGGATAACTATGAAAAATTTTTTTATGAAAATCTTTTTGAACCAGCCGGTTTAACTAAAACAGGTTATCGTCTACCCAAGCGGGCTGAAAATAGAGTCGCTATAAATTACGGTGCAGATCAAACTGCTTATCAACGGCTATTTTCTATTGAAGCAAAGAGCCTCCCTGTCGGAAGCCCTTTTCAGCATTTAAAGCTCGAGGAAGGCCCACGCTTTAATATGGAGGGTGCAGGAGGCATGTCATCTACTGTAGGAGACCTATTCCTTTGGTATATGGCTTTGAGGTCAAATTTGATTCTTTCTGATGAATCTAAAAAGCAATTATTTTTACCACACAATGCATCGTTAGAGAAAGAGTCCAAATCACATTATGGTTATGGTTGGGATATTAAGTCTACTGCTAGAGGAACATTACATGCCCAACACAATGGTTCAAATGGGTACTCTTTTGCCGATATGCATTATTTTGTTGATGAAAATATTTTTATTGTACTAGCGACAAATGACATCGATGTTTATCCACAAGTTGTAATGGACGAGCTTTTATTACTAGTGGAGTCAGGTATGGCTAACAAGAAAATACTTAATAAAATGAAGCTTTAATAAAGCTTGGTTCTAGATGACACAACATGAATATATTTTTGTAACCGTTTCCATAATTATTGGATTATCATTAACACGCCTCTTACATGTGATTGGAGATTTGATTCGTTATCACAACAAAGTTAAATTCCATTGGTCTACAGCTATCTGGGGCTTGACCGTTATGGTTTTTACCCTTCAACTATGGTGGGTAGGCTGGGATCTTCATGACTTTTCTGATTGGTCTTTTATACACTTTTTAGTTCTCATTTTAGCATCGATTTTCATGTATGGTGCGTCAGAAATGGCACTTCCAGATCCTGATGATGGATATTTTGACATGCTATCCCACAGTAGAGGTTTGGGTCGAGTATCGGCAATGTCTCTATTATTATTTTTTCTTCTAGGCCCCTATTTCAATATATTTATGTTTAATAATCCATTACTGTTATCGTTGGTAATACCATCAATTGGTGCCGTAATAATGTTGCTAGTTATATTTATCCCTCGGTGGTTTAAATGGTTGTCTATTATTTTTGGGTTATATTCATTGTGTGTACTTTTTGTAACGGTTTAAGTTAATGTTAGTGCTAGTAGCAGTAAACACACAACAAGCTGTTCAAGCGGGACAAAGGCGTTATGTTTTAGGGTTGTACTGCCTAGTAACGGAGAAATAATTAATGTGGTCTATTTACTGGCGGTCCTTAATAGGGATAGTCCTTGCAATAGGTTTGTCTTCGTTTTTGCACCAACATCTGGGTATATTGGAGCTAATAGCTAACCCCAATTACCACCCTGCAATTTTCTGGTGCTCAACATCGTTGATTTTTTCGGTGGTTTCATTGTTTCAGAGCAATGGTCTAGTTTATATTTTTTGGGGCAAGAAATTGCGATACACCAAAAATTATTGGTGCTCCCTTAACTTAATAATTATCAGTTTTTTTCTTGTTTTGGCGTTTTTGAGTATCGTAATCCACTACAGTTTTAATGAGGTTTTTTGGTCGCACTATAAGCTATTTGCACAACCTGTAATCTTATTGCTTTGCCCTCTACTGTTTGGTAATTTATTGAAATGTATAACAAAACATAACAATTTTTTAATACGCTAAACAATGACTCGGTAGTTACACGTCTCGTACATTGCCAAAACGCAAAAGAGTGCCAAGCAAATACCGCTTAACATTAGCGTTAAATTTTCTATGGATAGATTAGAGATATTTTCACCGACAGAGCGAATTACACCAATATAGAGCGAACGATTAAGACTCTTTAACATACAAAATCAAAGTTTAATATGTGGCGAGAACTGAATCTAAATAATGTAAAAACTATAATTGGTTCGCTGGGATAGCGGTGTCTCAATCAACTAAATTTGAGTGTCGAATCACGAAGTTAATTGGTTGACAACAGGCCAAGATACTTCCGTTAAGAAGATTATTTAATTTCGCGATTACGCAGCAAGTTTTGTTGTGAACGGGCGATAGCAAATAAGGTGATGGCAAACATGATATTCATAAACTTAGCCGACGAGATTTCCAACTCAAAACTCACGTCGGTAAGATGCGCATACACCATAGCGCTGCCAACAACTTCGGCGACAATCACGGTAAATGGGTACACGAACAACAGTATCGCTGCTTTGCTTAATTGCTCATAGTGTTTTGGCTCGGCTAAAAATCTGGCTATCATCACAAAGGCCGCTGCTAATACCATAGAAGACAGCATCATCATGCTGCACACTTTGCGGATCATATCGTCACTGATGTCATTGACATAGGGGTACAATTCAAGCAATTCCATTTTTTGGCTTTGCGGAATAACCACTCCTAGCGCACCGTATAGCAACACAACCGTTGCCGACAGATAAAATAACCATCTGCTTTTCATTATTAGTCCTTTTTAGCAGGTTATATAAATACCTTACCAGTAGACCACAAAATCAGTGAAAAGTTTATCGGCTGAATGGATGTTAATAAGATTCGGCATCCATGTCGATGCCGCCTAGTTTTGCTGACACTAAATTGTAGGCAACAGATGACATGGCGCCTAAGATAAAGCCAACCAAGGCGAATAATACCGGCATACCGACAATCGCGCCAAAAGCAAATAAGCTGCCCCAATTAACGCCTGTGCTGGTGAGATCAGCCCATAAACCGACAAACGCGTATAACAGACCAGCAACTAAACCAAATCCAGCAAACGCCAAGGCGATTAATTTAGCCAAGAAAACAATACCAATCGATTTCAATTTAGCCATCATTGCTCCTAATGCTCTGCTCATGCGTTAAAGTGCCATTTATCCCAGTAAATTTTACGATTAAATCGCTTCGATAAGTTTTTATTCAATTGATGAAAGGTGGTCACGTCATCACGCAGACCGCTGATGCAATACCAAGCGAAACGATGGCAGTTGTTTTTGATCAGATGGTAGTCTTGATATTCAAAAATTTTATTGGTGGCTCTTTCTGCGGTGATGGTATCGGCTAATGCATTGCCCTTGGAATCACAGGCAACAAAGATTTCACTGCCCGAGCGTTCTTGCAAAAAGCGTTGTGGCGATATCGCCTTGATAAGGCCAGAGCCATGCAATTCGACAATGGTATCGTCATCTACCCATATGCCGGTATGATCAAGCACGCCGCCTAAGCCACAACAGATTAGCGCGCCGGGTTTAACAATCGCTGGTACCTCATTGGTAAACACTTCACTCGGGTATTTAGCGACACCACTGTCATGTTTTGATAAACGATGACGTGTTTGATCGCCTTCACCCTTAGTGCGCAAATGTTCTTGCCGTTTGCGTTTTTCATCAAGCTCGTTGACAGCAGCCGCGCCAATAACAGCAGCGCCTAGCCACAATAATGGTAATGGCATATCACGTACCTCTTTATACTTCAATTTTAGGGCATGTCATAAGTTATACCGAATTTATTGCACTAATACCTAAAAAAAAGTGTCAGTAAGTATTTCAAATGTCACAAATTTAGTTATCCTTAAAGCAATCATTAAGAAAATCAATTATTAAGCTGTAACCAATGAGCGAGTACTTAAAGTCAAACAAATTAAGTGGCGTCTGTTATGACATTCGCGGTCGTATTGCCGATGAGGCAAAACGGCTGGAAGAAGAAGGCCATAAAATACTAAAACTAAATATTGGTAACCCTGCCCCGTTTGGCTTTCTCGCCCCAGACGATATCTTGCGCGATGTCATCCATAATCTACCGACGGCACAAGGTTATAGTGAATCTAAAGGCATCTATTCGGCCCGAGTTGCGGTGATGCAATATTACCAACAGTTTGGAATGAAAAACCTGGATGTCGAAAATATATTTATTGGTAATGGCGTCAGTGAGCTGATAGTTATGGCAATGCAAGCGCTGTTAAACGAAGGTGATGAAGTGCTGATACCAGCACCCGATTACCCGTTGTGGACTGCATCCGTCGCCTTATCTGGCGGCAACCCAGTTCATTATCGCTGCGATGAACAAAGGTTCTGGTATCCGGACATGGACGATATCGCCAGCAAAATCAATACAAATACCAAAGCTATTGTTTTAATTAACCCAAATAACCCAACCGGTGCTGTGTATCCCAAAGAAGTCTTGGAGCAAATTTTGGCGTTTGCCGAGCAACATGGCTTAATCGTTTTCTCTGATGAAATATACGATAAGGTATTATACGATGGCACTACGCACACCCCTACCGCCAGCTTAAGCGAAGATGTATTGGTGGTCACCATGGGTGGCCTGTCTAAAAATTACCGTATCGCCGGTTTTCGCGCTGGCTGGATGATGCTTACCGGCCCATTGTTAAAAGCGCGCAGTTACCTTGACGGCTTAACCATGCTTGCCTCTATGCGTTTGTGCGCAAATGTGCCCTGTCAACATGCCATACAAACCGCATTAGGTGGTTATCAAAGCATTAAAGAATTAGTGCAAGATGGTGGCCGTTTAAAGAACCAACTCGATATAGCCCATCAAATGATCAATAACATTGATGGCCTCAGTTGTCACAAAGCCAAAGGCGCGATGTATTTGTTTGTCAAAGTCGATGGCGAACAACTTGGCATTCATGACGATGAACAGATGGTGCTCGATATTTTACGTCAGGAAAAAATGCTAGTGGTACAAGGCAGCGCCTTTAACCTAACCGAAGGCATTTATTTTCGTTTAGTATTTTTGCCTCACGCTGAAGATTTGATCGACGCGGTTAATCGCCTAAAGCACTTTTTCAGTCATTATTCACAAGATTAGGATATTCTATGGACAGTACATTTTTAGCCTGGTTGTTTCGTATGCCTTTGATCAAGCGCTGGGCACTAATGTATTGTGTAAAAGCTGAGAATATTGCCGAACACTCGCATCAAGTCGCGGTTGTCGCACACCTGCTTGCGGTGATCCGCAATCAAAAATTTAACGGCAACCTTAATGCCGACAGAGCGGCGACAATTGCCTTATACCACGAAGCCGCAGAAACGCGCTATGGCGATGTGGTCAGCCCTACCAAATACGCTAACGAGCAAATTTCTCGTGAGTTTAAAAAAATTGAAGGCTTGGCTGAGCAAGAATGCTTAGCAACCCTGCCAGAAGAGTTACAGCAAGTGTTTGCCGAGATCATCGTGCAAGATGATGTCGATACCGAGCTCAAAGCCGTGGTCAAAGCCGCTGATATATTGGTTGCCTATATCAAAGCGGTGACCGAGTTGTATCATAACAATCCTGAATTTGAACACGTTGAGAAAAACCTCAAACACAAGCTCGATCAAATTAAAGCCGATATGCCTGAGGTGGATTACTTCATTGAGACCTTTATTCCGGCATGTACTGCGACCGTAGACAATCTCAGCCAACAAAATTCCAATGGATAGCAACAAACAGTTTTATTTAGACGTCTAAACTGCTATAGTAGCAAAACTTTAACAGGTGTTCTATTGTTTTACTTAGCAAAAGCTAAAGGATAAACAAGAACTTAATAGGGAATGAGGTGTAAGTCCTCAACTGTTCCCGCAACTGTAAGTAAAGCGTTTTTAAAGGGTGAGCGCCCTGCGTACCACTGGACACAAGCTGTTCCGGGAAGGTTAAAAACTGGATAATCAGGCCAACAATGCGGTCAAGATTATCACTTTACGAGTCAGGAGACCTGCCTGTAAAAGGACAGTATTCGTGCGGGTAACGCGAAGCAAGTCGGTCTTTTGTTTGTTGTCGTCAATGTCATATCATTGCCCTAACTGCTGACCTGCTGGTTATCCCATTTTTGGTTAAGCGCCTTATTTTTAAGGTAGCGGGTTTAAACGGTCATATGAGCAACAAGGCTTTGACGTGCCAATCATTAACATGGCAAGTCGACAAACAATCCATACTCAAGCAAGTATCCTTTGCGATAGAGCGCGGCGAATCAATCAGTATTGTCGGGCCCAATGGCGCCGGAAAAACCTCATTGCTAAAATGCCTAGCCGGTCTTATTGACGCCGACAGTGGCGATATTTATGTTCATAATAAAAACCTCAAACAGCTTAGCCGCCGTGATATTGCGCAACATATAACCGTGGTAAATCAGCACCACAGCAACCCGTTTCAACTACGTTGTCGTGAAGTGGTGCACATGGGGCTAATTCCACATAAAAGCTGGTTTGAAACAGACAGCGATGCCGACCATCATAAAATCAGTATGGCACTTGAAAAGGTCGATTTACTTGATAAACAAGAGCAACACTTTAATACCCTATCGGGCGGTGAACAACAGCGTGTCATGATAGCGCGAGCCATCGTACAAGACCCCAAGATATTGCTGATGGATGAGCCGACCAATCACCTGGATATTTATTACCAACAACAAATTCTTTCGTTGGCCAGTTCGCTCGACCTCACCTTGGTAATGAGTCTGCATGATCTGAATCTGGCCAGCTATTATAGCGATCGCATTTTAATGCTTAATCACGGTGAAGTTGTCGCCGTTGGCACGCCTGAAGAGGTGTTAAAAGAGACCACCTTGCAACAGGTGTTTAATGTGCCTTGTCAAGTTCATCGCTATGTCGATGACAAACAAAAATCACAAGTACAAGTGCAGTTTTTACCAGGCATGGTAAACCCGCGGGGAGCAACAGATGCGAGTTAAAAGTCGCTATACCCCGGCATTAATCGCATGCAGTGTCCTTGCCTTGATCAGTCTCTTTGTTGCATTAGGGCTTGGCGTTACTGGGGTGTCGCATCAACAGTTATTGTCCTGCTTGCAACGTTGCGATAATCAATTACACCAAACCATATTATTTGATATTCGCCTACCACGAGTCATCGCCGGTTTTCTTGCCGGTGCAGGATTAGCGGTTGCTGGTGCGTTAATGCAAAACGTAACTCGCAACCCACTCGCCGATCCCTATTTATTTGGTATTGTCGCAGGTGCTGGGTTAGGGGCAACCTTGGCAACCTTGCTGCCACCTCACTGGCAAGTTATTGGTCTGCCGCTGTCGGCATTTATTGGCGCTTTATTTGCGGTTGCCATGGTGGTCTCAGTGCTGACCCATAACAATTGGCGCCGAGTCGAGCATTTATTACTGGCGGGTGTGGCAGTGTCATTCTTATTGAGCGCCATCACCAGCTTTATTCTCTATACGGGCGATGCATTCTCGTCGAATCGAGTAATATTTTGGCTAATGGGCTCTCTCGCCTCAGCGGATAGCGATGCCATTTGGGTGATGTTGCCAGTGGTGGTGCTGGCGATTACTGTATCTTTGATATTAAGTCGCCAATTAGATGCGTTATTGCTAAGTGATGAAAGCGCAAAAACACTCGGCGTAAATGTCGATGCCTTGCGTCTTACCATACTAATATTGTGTGCCTTGGTTTGTGCCATTATTGTCTCGTTTTGCGGTGGTATTGGCTTTGTCGGCTTAATGATCCCCCATGTGGTGCGCAATTTGTTGGCGATAACCAGTTTTAAACTCATTGTCTTTAGTGCACTTATCGGCGGCAGCTTTTTAGTCTGGGTCGATGTGTTGGCGCGCACCCTGCTAGACGGTCAAGAGATCCCAATCGGGGTAATTACCTCCGCCTTAGGCAGTATCTTCTTTTTAGTGCTAATGCGACGCATGAGGTAAGTAGCAATGAATAATAACCTCAACACAGCCAATACCGCTATGACAGTCATGGTTCAAGGCACCACATCAGATGCTGGAAAAACCACCTTAGTCGCTGCTTTGTGTCGCATATTTGCCAACAAAAAGCTCAGTGTTGCGCCATTTAAACCGCAAAATATGGCGCTAAATAGCGCGGTAACCGACGATGGCGGAGAGATTGGTCGTGCACAAGCAATGCAAGCTAACGCGGCACGAGTCGCGCCCCATACCGACTTTAATCCGATTTTATTAAAGCCACATTCCGACACCAAAGCGCAAATCATCGTTCATGGCAAAGCCTTATCCGCCATGCAAGCTACTACCTACCATGCCTACAAGCCTGAAGCGCTAAAGGCGGTCATGCAATCGCATCAACGTCTTTGTCAAACGTACCAATATATCTTTGTTGAGGGTGCCGGTAGTCCAGCTGAGATAAACCTTAGAGAAGGTGATATTGCCAATATGGGCTTTGCAGAAGCGGCAGATTGCCCAGTGATCATCATCGCTGATATCGATAAAGGCGGTGTCTTTGCGCATTTAGTAGGCACCTTAGATCTGCTTAGCCAAAGTGAGCAAGACCGAGTTGTCGGTTTTGTTATCAATCGTTTTCGTGGTGACATCAGTTTGCTGCAACCTGGGATTGATTGGCTTGAACAGCGCACTGGCAAGCCTGTACTGGGTGTACTGCCCTATTTATATGACTTACGGTTAAGTGATGAAGACGGCGTCAATGCGCAACAAAGCGTGTCGCAGAGTAATAAGCAAGACCGCATTAAAATTGTCGTGCCGGTATTACCTAGAATGAGTAATCACAGCGATTTCGATGTGTTGCGTTGGCAGGATAACGTCGAATTAATTTTTCACCAAGGCACTGATAAAGTTACTAGTACAGGCACTGACAACGACGTCACTGACGCTAATGCAAATCTTGCTAGTAGGCCATTGCCAGCCTGCGACCTGATCATTTTGCCGGGCAGTAAACACGTACAAGCCGATCTTAGCTTTCTCAGACAACAAGGTTGGCACCATAATATCAATCAACATTTGCGATACGGTGGCAAGGTCATTGGCATTTGTGGCGGCTTACAAATGCTGGGCTGCAATATAATGGATGCACATGGCGTCGAAAGCGATGTAAAACAGACAACAGGTTTAGGTTTGTTGGCGATTGACACCAGCTTATCTGCGCAAAAACAGCTCGCTAAGGTTGACTGCAACATAGAGTTTAATGGTCATAGCCTTGATGTCAGTGGCTATGAAATACATGCGGGTAAAAGTTGCTTGCAGGCAAGCAACCATGCAAACCCAACGAAGAGACTACACGTCACCGGCAAAAACCTAAACCAAGGTGCAGATGTTAGCGATGAGGTTGCCGATGCCTATACGAGCGAAGATGGGCAAATCATGGCCAGTTATCTGCACGGCATATTTGATCAACAACAGCCACGAAACGCCATACTAGAGTGGGTGAAACCCGATGCATGCGCCTCAACAAATGCGTCTAACAAGCAGCAAATTGAAGATCATAGCCTTGACTATTTAGCGCAGCAAGTAAGTCAACATCTCGATATTGACGCCCTACTCGCTGCCTGTACACGCTTTTATCAAAGCGCTAATCGCGCTCAGACAAATGAACAAAATGGAAATAACCCATGAGCAATAATGCCCAATCGCAACAACAAAAGCATCAGCAACGCCAAGCAAAACTAAAAGAGCAAGTTGATGAGCGTATCGCCAAAGCCACCATCGAAAAAGGTCTAGTGCTGGTGATAACCGGCAATGGTAAAGGCAAATCCACCTCAGGGTTTGGCACAGTCGCTCGTGCCGTTGGCCATGGTTTAAGCGCCAGTGTTGTGCAATTTATCAAAGGTGGATGGGAATGTGGCGAACGCAATTTATTGCAACAACATGGCGTTGATTTTCATGTTATGGCAACCGGCTTTACTTGGGAAACACAAAATAAAGAGCAAGATACGCAAGCGGCACAAGCAACTTGGTTAGCAGCGAAAAAGCTACTTGCAGACGACAGTATCGACATGGTTTTGCTCGATGAAATCACCTACATGATCAGCTATCACTACATTGATATTGACGAGGTAATTGAAGCCATTGAACAGCGTCCAGTTAACCAGCATGTAATCATCACCGGTCGTAACTGCCACAGACGCTTAATCGACTTAGCCGATACCGTCTCGGAAGTTCAGTCGGTCAAGCACGCCTTTGATAATGGCATCAAAGCGCAAGCCGGCTTGGATTGGTAAAATAGACAAACATAATGGATTTTCTGATGAGTAATAACACCGCTGGCTTGATAGGCTCATGTCAGTTGAAACTTAAACGAGCAATACAGATTGTCGCTGCATTCACCTGTTTGCTGCCTATCGCCGTCAATGCGTTGCCTGATCAGATATCCACCGATGCAAGGCTAGCTGATGATGTAAAAACCGGTCCGTCGATTCGAATTATCGCGCTTGCGCCACATATTGTTGAGATGCTCGACGATATAGGCGCTTATGAGCAAATCATTGCCGCATCAGAACATTCGGATCACCCTGCCAAAGCCAAACAATTGCCGCGTGTTGGCAATTACGCGAGGCTGAGCATTGAAAAAATTCTGTTATTGCAGCCGGATATCATTATCGCTTGGAAAACAGGTGTACCAATGAGCGACATTGAACAATTGCAAAAACATGGCTTAACAGTGGTGTACTCCGATCCTCGCCAGTTAGAAGATGTTGCCAAAGAATTTCAATGGTTGGGCAAGCTAACGGGTCGTCGTGACATTGCCGAACAAAAAGCCAAAGAATATCGTACTCGGCTGGCGGATTTGCGTCAGCAATACCAAGACAAACAGCGTATCAAAGTGTTTTATGAGCTTTGGCCAAAACCGTTAACCACCGTCGCAGGCAATGCATGGCCGCAACAACAATTGACGGTATGCGGAGCGACCAACCCATTTAAAGATGCGATTTCAGACTACCCGCAAATCAATCTTGAACAAGTGATTGTTGCCAACCCAAGCATTATTATCCAGCCCACATCGAGTCACGGTTTGGCCAGTGATGCCATAGATTGGCAACAATACAACAGCGTTCGTGCAGCACAGCACCTACAAATCATTCGACCTAATGCCGATATCTTACATCGTATGAGTTATCGCCTATTGGATGAATTGCAGAGTCTGTGCCAGCACATTGACGACAGTCGATTATATTATCGGCAACGTAAGCAGAATCATTAGTTCGCTATGATCTGCTATTAGGGAAAAGAGCCCAAGGAAGGAACATCAATCCCGCTTAAGTTTTCGAACCTAAACTAGGTAATCGAATGAAAAGGGAAACAGGTGACACCCGCACGGTATCGAGCCGTCGGAACAGTCCTGTGCTGCCCCCGCAACGGTAGTTGAATTTTATATTCAAAAGCCCGGAGACCGATTTAAGCGATATTTTCATAGGTGCGGTGGGCACCTGTAGTGAGGAAATATGAAAAATAATAAACGATTTACCGTAAGTAAACTGAGTTTGGCTTTAACCGCTGGTGTAACCGCATTTAGCAGCGCAGCACAACAGCAACAAGTTGATGAGCAAATGCTGGTCACAGCAAACAGAACAACACAGCAACAATTTACTGCACTATCTAGCGCGCAGATCATTACCAGCGAGCAAATCAGTCGATTGCAGGTTGAAAACGTTGCGGCATTGCTAGACACCGTTGCAGGTATTAATATCGCCAGCCAAGGTGGTGGCGGCCAAGTGCAATCTATTTTTACCCGTGGTGCCAACGCCAACCATACCTTGATTTTGGTTGATGGCGTGCGTGTAAATTCAGCGACATTAGGCTACACCAATATATCGACCATTAGTCCTGCGCAAATCGAGCGAATTGAAGTGGTTAAAGGCCCTCGCGCCGCACTTTGGGGCAGTGATGCCATCGGTGGTGTGATTCAAATTTTCAGCAAGCAATATGCTGCAGGCGAAGGGGCGATAAATATCAGTGCCGGTTCGCATAGTTACCAACACGCTGATGCGGCGATTGGTTTGGGCAATGAAACCCATCAATTAACCGTATCTGTTGCCGGTGAAGACAGCGATGGCTTTAACGCTTATAGCAGCGACCCTTACCCATATGACGTTAATGAGCCTGATGATGATGGGTACGACCGATTGTCAGCCAGCATAAATGGTAAATCTCAACTTAACCAAAGCTTCAGTGTTTCGCTCGTCGGTCGCATTGAAGAAGGCGGCAGTGAATACGACGCCAGTTATCCTGAAAGTCCTTGTTGGGACGATCCAACAAGTATTTGCCCAGCGTTTTATGCCAATGAACAAGAGCACGATAATTACAGCGTTAAAGTAGGCGGTGAATACGTGGGTGATCTGCTGACCACACAATTGAGCTACGGCAAGAGTCAAGACCAAGCAACCACTTTTGGTAATGGCATCAAGAAAAGCAATGGTGATGAAATCAAAACCGAGCGCGATCAGTTTAGTTTGATCAGTCTTTGGCAGGTAAACCCTAATGCCAGCCTGACCTTAGGTGGTGATTATTATGAAGAGCAGGTTTCAACCAACACGGACAAAGATCCGTGGACACCAGGATTTCAAGGTTGGGCAATTGATAAGCGCGATGTAGCCGCGGTATTTGTGCAGACTCAAATCAAACAAGAACAATGGCTTGCTGAAGCAGCATACCGTTATGATGACATTGAACACACAGGCAGTGAAAACACCTACAATGTCAGTCTCGGTTATCAAATTAATGCCAATACACTCGTGTCAGCAACGCGCAGTACAGGCTTTAAAGCGCCGTCGTTTAACGACCTTTATTGGCCGGGTTCGGGGAATCCAGACCTAAAGCCTGAGCAAGTAGACAGCAGCGAAATACTATTACGTCATCGTTTTTTATTTCCCTACCTGCAAGGTCAGTTTGAAGCGGTTGTGTTTGAATCAGACATTGAAGATTTAATCGCTTGGGCGCCAAATGAATTTGGATTGTGGCAGCCAGAAAACATCAATAATGCCAATATCAAAGGCGCTGAAGTATCGGCAATATTGGCAACCAACCTATTTACTCACACTGTCAGTTTTGCCTATATCGAAACCGAAGATGAAAGCACTGGCATAGAGTTGTTGCGTCGTCCTGAGAAAACCGCCAGTTATCAAATAGACTTTGATTGGCAGCAATTGATGTTAACCGCGTTGGTTAATTACCATGATGACAGTCAAGACTCTGCTGGAGAATTAGACTCTTTTGTGGTGGTCGATATCGCGGCAAGTTATCAGCTAACCGATGCCTTGTCGGTCAACGCCAAGTTTAACAATGTCTTTGATGAGGATTACCAAACGGTGATGAACTATCAAGCGGATGGCAGCAATTACAAAGTTGGATTAAGTTACCAATTCTAATTTAACGTTATCTAACCTCATATGCTCTTATTATGAGTTGATGTTCACTAGGCGCTTTTTTAAGCGCCTTTTTTATGCTCCTTGCATAATTTTTATTGTATCCCGAAAATATCATTACCTTGTTGCTAGCCAATGAGTAATCCACGGCAGATAAATTAGTACTTATCACTTAAATTCACTGTTCAATCCGTTCAAGCTCAGCAAAAATCAAGGCATTTGCAAATAGAATGCTCACCGACGTTGACATTAGCAGGACAGACCACTAACTTAGCGTGTAAATAACCCAACAGATATATTCATACAAGATGATAGATTTTCGTTCTGATACGGTAACCCGCCCTACCGACGCCATGAAACAAGCAATGACCAGCGCAGAATTGGGGGATGATGTTTATTCTGATGACCCAACCGTTAATGCATTTGAACAACGTATTGCCAAAATGGCTGGCTTTGAAGCGGCGATGATCGTCAATTCTGGTACGCAATCCAATTTATGTGCGCTACTTGCTCACTGTGCCCGCGGTGAAGAGTACATCACAGGTCAAGGCTATCATACTTATCTCTATGAAGCCGGTGGCGCAGCCGTGCTAGGCTCGGTGGTTCCTCAAACCGTTGTAGAACAACCAAGTGGTGAATTAGCCTTTGACGATATCAAGGCCGTTTTAAAGGACGATGACCAGCATTTTGCAATGAGCAAACTTTTGAGCTTAGAAAACACCCACTGCGGCAAAATTATTCCGGTGTCATACTTTCAACAAGCTCGTGAATTTGCCAACGATCATGGGCTGAGTATTCACCTAGACGGAGCCCGTATATTTAATGCCCTAACAGAGCTTAATATTGAACTGAGCGACATTTGCCAATATGTTGATTCGATCTCAATTTGCTTTTCTAAAGGCTTAGGAACGCCAATGGGCTCGGTATTATGTGGCAGCAAAGAACTGATTGCTCGTGCCCGCCGTATTCGCAAAATGGTCGGTGGCGGTACTCGTCAAGCGGGTATGATAGCGGCAGCCATGGATTATGCCTTAGACAACCATGTCACTCGCCTAAAAGATGACCATAACAACGCCAAAAAATTGGCCAGTTTGTTAGCTCAGGTTGATGGATTATCACCACGTCCATTACAAACCAATATGCTCTATGTCGATGTTGACCCAGCTATTAATGACGAATTGCTGTGTCAGTTATTGAAAGCGGAAGGTATTTTGATATCGCCGCGCAGCCCTTTGCGTATTGTCACCCATTTAGACATCAGTGAAGCCGACATTGTCTATACCGCGGACGCAATTAAAGATTGTTTGGCACTGATGCAAGCGACGACATGATAACGAATTAGACGTTATTAAAAACAAAAAACGCCACATTGATTGTGGCGTTTTTTATTGCATAAATAAAACGTTTTACTGCTGGAAACGGTACACAGAGCCGATTTTCAAAATTTGCGTTAATTCATCCAATGCCGCTCTTGATTCAAGCAACAACTGTGGATCACGCAAGTCATCAAAACTTAAGGTGTCACGATAATGCTTGTTCACCCATGTCGTTAATGTGCTGTATAAGCTCTCTGACATCAAACAATTAGGATTAACCGCGTTTAATTCCGCTTCATTCATAGCAATACGCAAACGCAGGCATGCTGGGCCACCACCGTTTTTCATACTTTCATTTACATCAAAGTATTTAACCTGTTTGATTGGTGTATTTTGCGTAATCAAGTCATCTAAGTAGGCTTTTACACTTGGATTATCATAACAGTGCATTGGTGCGATAATGGTCATATCACCATTAGGCAAGGTAATGATTTGTGTATTAAACAAGTAGGTCTTAACACAATCATCAACACTGACTTGATCCGTTGCCACTTTAATAAAGTGCACATCATCAGAGCCAAACTTTTGCTGAACTTCAGCTAAAAAAGCGTCGGTATTTAAAAACGCCTGCTCATGGTAGAACAACACATTTTGGTTACCGACACTGATAACGTCATTATGGAATACCCCCTGATCGATAACATCAGGGTTTTGCTGTACGTACACCACTTTGTCATCGCTCAATCCGTGTAGACGCGCGATCGCACGACTGGCTTCTAGCGTTTGACGCGCTGGAAACTTCTTGGGCGCTGGCATATTAGCGTTAAACGCGTATTTACCAAAGGTGAATATTTCAACACCTTGTTCGCCATAATTTGAACATAGACGCGTATGGTTCGCCGCACCTTCATCCCCAAAATGGTCATTGTCATTTAGGTGTAGGTGATGGGCAAAGTACTTATCATCAGCAAACACACTTTTAAGGATATTACCGGTTGTATCAGGCTCTAATGAACGATGGAACTTATTAGTCAGGTTAGCGGGTGTGAAATGCACTTTACCGTCTAAGGTATCACCTGATGGCGACACGGTACCCGCGTTAGCGGTCCACATGCTTGATGCACTGCAGCATGCTGATAATAGCGATGGTGCTTGTTTGTAGGCTTTTTCAAGCACATTAGCATCGGTACCTGAAAAACCTAAACGACGTAAGGAAAAAATATCAGGACGCTCTTGCGGTGCAAATACCCCTTGTACCATTCCTAAATCATGCAACGCTTTCATTTTTTGAAGGCCTTGTAATGCTGCACTCTTTGGACTGGACATGTCATTTGCGTTCGATTTTGACGCAACATTACCTTCTGACAAACCGGCATAATTGTGAGTTGGTCCTACCAATCCGTCAAAATTTGCTTCAAAACTTTTCATAAATCCCCGCGATATTTTTTCAATGTGGACGCTATTTTAGCGATTTTTACCACTTAGTAAATGACCAAAATGACTGATAGACCACTATTTTCAATGAATTGTAAAAATATTGTTGACAAGTTAGAGTAACTGCTTTAAATATAAATTAACTTTATCCAAATATTAATTATACGATGTTAAATCTTATTCTATTCATTATTCTCCTGATTGTCGTGGTGCTTGTACCAGGGCACGGGTTTTCAATGAATTAAGAAACATCGCATAAACATTCATTAAAACCCTCCGAGAACACTCCGAGGGTTTTTTTCGTTTTAGGGCAAAAAAAATTTAAAAGGCAGCACAATGAGTACAAAAGAGCTTTATTCAGGCGCAGTTTTATTGACCAAGTCGCTGGCCGAATTGGATGTTGAATTCATATTTGGTTACCCCGGCGGTTCGGTTTTGGATATCTATGATGCGATTTTCCAACAAGACAAAGTAAGTCATATCCTTGTGCGCCATGAACAAGCGGCAACGCATATGGCTGACGGTTACACCCGCGCCACAGGTAAAACGGGTGTCGTACTGGCAACATCAGGGCCTGGTAACACCAACTGTGTCACGGGTATCGCCAATGCCTATATGGACTCAATCCCTATGGTTGTGCTTGCAGGTCAAGTTGCATCTAACCTGATTGGCGGTGACGCGTTTCAGGAAACCGATATAGTCGGTTGCTCACGACCTATCGTTAAACACAGTTTTGCCTGCCGTGATGTTAATGAAATTCCAAATGTTTTAGCCAAGGCGTTTTACCTGGCTGAATCGGGTCGACCAGGTCCTGTGGTTATCGAGCTGCCAAAAGATATCCTCAACCCGGACATTAAGGTTGAGTACAAAATGAATAAAGACGTTAAAATCCGCTCTTATAATCCGACGGAAAAAGGTCACAGTAAGCAGATCAAAAAAGCGGTTGATACCATCATCAATGCCAAGCGTTTGGTGATTTATACCGGTGGCGGCATCATATTGTCCGATTGCTCCAACACCCTAACCGAATTAGTCGAACGCTTAAATGCGCCATGCACCAACACCTTAATGGGATTAGGCGGCATAAGTGGCCTGCACCCCAACTTTATCGGCATGCTTGGTATGCATGGTAGTGTTGAAGCGAATAAGGCGATGGCCAATTCGGACGTGATACTAGCCATTGGTGCGCGCTTTGATGACCGTGTTACCAACAAAGTGGAAAAGTTTTGCCCTAACTCAACCATTATTCATGTTGATATCGACCCAACGTCAATTTCAAAAACCGTTAATGCACACATTCCTATTGTTGGTTATGCCGATGTGGTAATTGACCAATTATTAAAACAGCTGGACGAAGTGGGTCATAAACCTGACAGCGATCATTTCGCCGACTGGTGGCAGGAAATTGAGCAATGGCGTCAATTGAATAGCTTTAGCTACGAAACGCACCCTGACAAAATCAAGCCACAACAGGTTGTCGAATCTGTTTATAAGCACACCAACGGTGATGCCTATGTGACGTCAGACGTTGGCCAGCATCAGATGTTTGCCGCGCAATACTACCCGTTTAAAGAACCACGTAAGTGGATTAACTCAGGTGGTTTGGGCACCATGGGATTTGGTTTCCCTGCAGCTATGGGTGTCAAGGTTGCCTTCCCTGAAGCAGACGTGGTGTGTGTGACCGGTGATGGCTCAATTCAAATGAACATTCAGGAATTAGCTACGTGTCTGCAATATAACATTCCCGTTGTTATTGTCGCTTTGAATAACCGCTCGCTAGGTATGGTACGACAATGGCAAGACATGATATATGGTGGTCGCCACTCACAATCGTATATGGAGTCTTTACCAGACTTTGTCAAACTGGTGGAGGCGTATGGCCACGTCGGAATGCAAGTTAATCACCCGGATGAATTAGATGCGGCCATGGAGAAAGCATTTTCAATGAAAAATCGTTTGGTCTTTGTTGACGTATTGGTTGACGAAACGGAACACGTTTACCCTATGCAAATGCGTTTTGGCGCTGTTGATGATATGTGGTTGAAGAAAGGAGAAAAAGTATAATGCGACGTATTTTATCTGTATTACTGGAAAATGAACCAGGTGCGTTGTCGCGTATCGTCGGCCTTTTTTCACAACGAGCGTTTAATATTGACAGCCTTAATGTGGCACAAACTGACGATGCCACTTTATCTCGCATCACCATTACCACCTATGGTGATGATCAAGTGTTGGAGCAAATTACCAAACAAGTTAATAAGCTTGTTGATGTATTACGCGTATCGGATTTAACCGATCGTCAGCACATTGAACGTGAAATCGCGTTAGTTAAAGTATTGGCGATGAACCCTAAAACCCGTACCGAAGTAAAGCGACTGAGTGAGATTTTCCGTGCCGACATTATTGATGTGGGCAAGCAAATCTATACCGTGCAAATAACCGGTGATGACGACAAAATATCATCGTTTATTGACATTTTAAAAAATGAGACGGAAATCATTGAAGTGGTTCGTTCAGGTACCGTTGGTATCGCCCGTGGTGAAAAAGCGTTGCGCGGTAAATAAGCTGCCGTGCCCCCATAAACCGTTGAGCGACGAACCTTAACAACTGACTAACGGCACAAGCAAAGATTTGCGAGATAGATCGCAATGAACATTTGCGGTGCCGTTTTGCTTTTACTAATTTTGTTTTAGCTATTTTTCTTGTATCAATTTTATGTGTATTTAAGGGGCTGCTAAGTATGAGTAATTCAAGGTTAGCTAGTACTGAAATAGCGAGCAATAAAATAGTTAGCGCAATCAAATCAGAAAAGAAACACATCAAACGTTTTTATAAAACACAACGTTATTCGGCAGGATTTCTTGGTGACGATGTGTGTTATCTGCTTAAAGATGAGTCTGAACAAATCATTGCCTCTGTGCTGGTCTCCTTTGCCGGCAGTACACCGTTTTTACATGGCCTCGTGGTTGCTAGTCATTATCAACATCGGGGCATAGCGAATCGATTATTGCAACATTGTCGAGCTCATCACCAGCCGTTAACCTGCTTTGCCGTGACCAGTCTTAAAGCCCTTTATCAGCAAAATGGTTTTCATCAGCTAAACACAGCCGATGTCGATGTAAAATTATTAGCACGTTATAAAGCCTATCAAGCTAAACAGGCCACTCTTGCTATCTATGGCGCAAGCTAGACATTTAAGGCACGAACAAAGCATCTAGGGCACGAACTAAAACGCAATCTCTTTGCCCTGCCAGTCAACGTAGGATAACTCTCCATCATTTTCAAGCGCCTCAGTTACCAGCAAACACGAACGCGCCACATACTCAGGAGTAAACAACTTACCCTGCGGGACATTTTTTTGGAACGGCTTAGACAAAGGTGTATCCGTCGTACCAGGATGAAATGCGATGATTTTGCAATCCTTGGCTCGACGTTTCAGTTCAATAGTTGCGGTTTTTAGCAGCATATTTAACGCAGCTTTTGAGCTGCGATAACCATACCACCCGCCCAAACGATTATCTTCGATACTGCCGACTCGTGCCGAGAACACCGTGATGCGGCAACGACATTGCTTGTCTAAGCGGCTGATAACAGCCGATACGAACATAAAAGGGGTAATGGTATTGGTATGGTACAAGCTGGCTAATTGGCTGGCATTAACGTCTTCAATGCGCTTTTCAGGCATAACCTGTTGGCTATGCAATACCCCATTAAAGATAAATACCTGTGTAACGTGTTGCCACTTGCTACCCATTACACGGTCACAATCGCTGAGCACCCGGTCAATATCTGTTGGCGAATAATCACATATTAGCTGAGTCACTCGTGTATCGCGCAACTCGTTTACGGGACTCTGCTTTGAACTAATTAATAATAAATGTACTTGCTCTGACGCCAGCAGTTGTTTGCACATCGCTTGCGCAATACTCGATGACGCGCCAATTAAAATGGCGTATTTCGTTAAACTCATAACCGCTTACCCTTGTGCAAAGCTGGCAACAGCTAAATGACAAGCAAGAACCACCATAGATAGTCGCCAACGCATTTTTTGGTAGGTTTGATAACCGTCTATGAGGCTGCTGTCGTCAACAAAATTACGCAGGCGATTTTCACTGATCACTAGCGCCACATACATGCTGCTGTAGATTGCCATTCGTACCGTAAGATCAGTAAATACCGGTAGCGCGGATACCAACCAAACAATGATCATCACTAAATTAGCAATAATGAGTAAGGTTTTACCACTGCCCAAGCTTTTACCGATTAACGTTTCCGCCCACAACGCACCGCACAAAAATACCAATATCAATGCGCTGTAGTGCTCAAACAAGGGCAATAAAAATTCGCTATTAAGCTCCTTGTTCGCGCTGAACACGAGAAAGGCGCTAAGTAGGACAAATGGCGCAAGTCCTGCATAACCGAGAACGATGGCGAGGTGATGTTTACTTTTATCAGTCATTCGAAACGTTTTGCCCATAAATACCATTTTAGGATATACGCAGAATATTGTAGCTAAGATCCCGTGATCTATACTGTGACTATCGGCGTATTGTTTTACACATCTTAAAAAGCCGAGGTGAGGCAGCATTATGGATTTAACCATCAAGTCATTCGAAGGCAACATTTATCTGATTACTGAAGACGGAGCTATTGTCACCGGCAAAGACAATAACCCACGTCGTTTTGATTCGATCAGCGAAATAAAAGAGTTCTACCGCGGCAACATGCCAGACAGGGTATCGTTAGAGCAGCACACCCCTTATGATGAAATGTGCGGGTTGCAGTCAAGCACCGAGCCTTTAACTCTGCGGCTACAATGGTAAAACCCTGACCATAACATATTGATACAAAACCATTCTTTGAGGTTTTATCAATCTTATCCTACAGTTTAAGAATGCAGATTACATTGCTGTTGTCTGCGTTTTATTACGCGAAATCGCCCCATATACGCCACTGTCACACGACTGTCATATTTGGTTCTTACAATAAAAAATTAGAGAAATTTATCTGCAATGTTTGCCGAATTTATGTCATCACACTATTTTTCAAGAGATTTAAGCTGGCTGTCGTTTAATGAACGGGTTTTACAAGAAGCCCAGGACACCTCAAACCCAAGCATCGAGCGTTTGCGCTTTTTAGGCATATTTTCTAACAACCAAGATGAGTTTTTTCGTGTAAAAGTCTCTGACATTAAACGTAATGCGTTGCTTAAAAAGGCAGAAGGTGACACTACCGCAGTCACACAATATCAAGCCTTAGTCGATGAGATTCAAGAAAAAGTACTCGAGTTTAATATCGCCTTTAACAACACTTATGACGACATTTGTCGTGGTTTGCAAAAAGAAGGCTTGGCTATCATCGATCAAGGCCAGCTGTCTGAGTTCCATAAACACTGGCTGAAGGACTATTTTGATGACAAGATACTGCGTTTTATTCAACCCCTAATTGTCAACAAGAACGCCGACTTCAAAAATCTCATTGAGGATCACATCACCTATTTATTTGTTGAAATTCAAAATCAAGACCAACGTCAATATGCCGCTATTGACGTTCCAATTCATGACACAGATCGTTTTGTATTATTACCGAAAGAAAAAGACAGTAACGTGCAAAACATCATCTTATTAGACGATATTATTTGCTTTGTGTTACCCCGTATATTCAATGGTTTATTTGACTTTGATGAGCTTAATGCGTACTCGTTTAAAATCACCCGCGATGCCGAGTATTACCTCAGTGAAGAAGACATTGATGATTCTATCTTGATGAAGATGTCCAAAGGTATTAAGCAACGTCTGCACGCTGAGCCGGTGCGCGTTGTGCGCGACCAAAACATGCCATTAAGAATGGAAAAGAAACTGAAGAAGTTATTAGGATTTACCTCTTATGACTCAACATTGCCAGGCAGTCGTTATCGTAACTTTCGCGATTTTATAGGTTTTCCAACGGTAGGAAAAACCAAATTATGTTACCCCAAATGGCCAGCGCTGGACTGCTATGATTTTACCAAGCATCAAACCGTGTTTGAGGCGATCAGCGAAAAAGACATTCTTTTGCATTATCCCTATCACAAATTCCATCATTTTAAAGAATTTGTGCGTCAAGCTTCCTACGATCCGAAAGTCACCTCCATTAAATTGAATATCTATCGTGTTGCAGCCAATTCTCAGGTCATTGGCAGTTTATTGGATGCGGTACGTAACGGTAAGAAAGTGACGGTTAATGTTGAGCTTAGAGCCCGCTTCGATGAGAGTAATAACATCGAGTGGTCTAAGCGTATGACCGATGCAGGTATTAAAGTTCTGTTTGGCATCCCCTCATTAAAAGTGCACTCAAAGTTATGCCTAATCAACCGTCAAGAAGATGGCCAGATAGTTAAGTACGCGCAAATCAGCACTGGTAACTTTAATGAAAAAACCGCGAAGATATACACCGATTTTGCTTATTTCACCAAAAAACAACAAATCGCCGAAGAAGTTGATAACGTCTTTAAGTTTATAGAACACAGCTATCGACAATTTGACTTTGATCATTTGCTACTCAGCCCGATTAATCAGCGCAAACATATCAATCGTTTGATTCAAAATGAAATCATAAATGCCAAGGCCAGTATTCCGGCGCAAATCACCTTAAAACTGAATAACCTTGTCGACAGAAAGCTTATCGATAAATTGTACGAGGCGAATAACGCCGGGGTTAAAGTGAAAATGTTGATCCGCGGTATGTGCTCTTTAATCCCTGGCATTAAAGGGTTGAGCGAGAATATTGAAGTGTTCAGCGTCATTGATAGATACCTAGAGCATTCTCGAGTGATGATCTTTCATGCCAATGGCGCCAACAAAGTATATATAAGCTCTGCCGACTGGATGACGCGAAACATTGAAGATAGGGTTGAGGTGAGCGTTCCTATTTACGAAGAAGAACTCAAACAACAAATTCTCGACATGGTCGAACTAGGTTTTAACGATAACAGTAAGGCGAGAATCATTAATGCTGCGCAAGATAACCCATATGTTAAACGTGGCAACAATAAAAAGATCGCCTCGCAGCAGCAAACCTACCTGTATTTAAAAGCGCTAGAACAAGCTAAATTAGCGAATAATTTGCAAGATCAGGGCAGTAACGATTAATCTTTAAGTCAGTAAGTTAAACATTACGAGACAATACATCATAATTCATGGCTGATAATACTGATACTGCACATTCAGGCAATGGTTTAGAACCTCAAACTATTGCGGTGGTCGATCTTGGCTCTAATAGCTTTCATTTGGTATTGGCCAGAATTGTTGAACAAGACGTGCAAATACTGCTTCGCGAAAAAATAAAGGTTAGGCTGGCCAAAGGCTTAGATGATGATCTCATACTCAATGAAGAAGCGATGGAAAGAGGCTTACAGACCTTAGAAATATTTTCCCACACCCTTAATGGCTTTCATCCCGATCACGTTAAAATTCTTGCTACCTATACCCTAAGAACCGCTAAAAATCGTAATGAATTTATCAACCGAGCTAAATTGGTGTTGCCCTACCCGATTAAATTGGTCAGTGGTCAAGAAGAAGCGCGCTTGATATACAATGGTGTCGCTCACAGCATGCACTTTGCTGGCAAGCGATTGGTTATTGATATTGGTGGTGGTTCTACCGAATTCGCCCTTGGTCAGCACTTTGAACCATTAGCATTATCGAGCCGAAATGTTGGCTGCGTGAATCTGACACAGCAATTTTTCGCTGACGGCAAGATCAGCGAAAAACGGTTCGATAAAGCGGTGCTAAAAGTTGAGCGCGAATTACAGCCAATCGTTAAACGTTACCGTCATATTGGCTGGCAAGCTTGTATTGGTACCTCAGGTACTGCATCGGCACTGTTAGAAGCAGGACGTGCCAATGAGCTATGCGAGGACACGTTAACCCTCAAAGCACTTAAAAAGCTGAAGAAGAAACTATTGGCATATGATGATTTTGAGAGTATTGATTTAGCCGGTATATCAGAAGATCGAAAAGGCGTTATAGTCTCTGGCTTAGCAGTAATGTTGGCTGCGTTCGAGATGTTACAAATAGACGAACTTGAATACAATGATAAAGCTCTGCGTGAAGGTGCATTGTATGAAATGGAAGATCAACTCGAACATGATGATATACGCGAACGCAGCGTTGACAGTTTGATATCGCGCATGAGTGTCGATCTGCAGCATTCTGAGCGAGTGTACCAAACAAGCCAAATATTGTGTCAGCAAATCAATAACAATTGGACTTTAAAAAGTATCCCTGACTTTAAAAAGGTATTGCACTGGGCGGCAAAACTGCATGAAATCGGGTTACACATCAATTCATCTGGCACCAACAAACATTCCGCCTATATTGTTGCCAATTCCGGTCTCCCGGGATTTTCACAAGAGAAGCAACAACTGCTGACCTTGCTTTTGCGGTTTCATCGCAAAAAAATAAAACATGAAGAGTTTGCCGATTTCACCCTATTTAAAGTCAAAGACGTATATCGAATTTTAGCGATATTTAGATTGGCAGTACTGCTTAATCAAAAGCGCCAGGATGACTTTTTGCCAGAGTTAATCGTCAATGCCGATAAAGAGCAGCTTAACCTAGTCTTTGCGGATAACTGGATGGATGATAAAAGCTTGCTGTATGCAAACCTATTGGCTGAACAAGAGCATTTACGTGCACTGGACATTGAATTGCGCATCAACGAACCATGCTGATTACCGCCGTATAGCTAACCCTGTTTTCATCCTTTATGAGCGCCGTTATTCCTTATGGGCATCGTGTGGAAGTTTGACCGGTTTACACAAGTAACCTTTGGTGTGAGAAGACCGAGCGCAGTCTCTACAAATGAACCGGGGTTTATCAACGATGTGCCATAGCTCATGCAAATGCTTTTCGACTTCCTTTTTTTTCCATTTGCACAGTGATTTAACCATGTGTAGCCCCGATTATCATATCTACTTATTCAGTCTAATACGAAAAACCGAAAAGCCATAGGTATCGGCGTCGAAATGCTCGCTAAACCAACATTTTTACCGATGTAGCACATCGTCATTGCACATATTTAGCAAAACAAAGAGTTATAACCGCTCAATTAAGCAAATTTTTTAGTGCTTGTAGGAATGCCGCTCAGCTATTAGTTGCCAATAAAGTCTGTGATAACGGTCTTACTATTAGTAACCAATATTAGTAACTAACCTTCACAATTTGCTTATGCTGATCAGCATAGTCAGACCAACCCGTTTAGAGCGTGTTACGGTTTGGGATAGATTTAGTTTGCTTACATGTCTCAAAGAGCTACTCGCCCTGCCCTCGAGGCTATTTTATTTGCCCATATTTGCAATAATCGCAACTTAATTTGGCTATTTTATTCATATAAACAATAAACCGAAACATTCATTGCATAGCAACCACTATTTTGCACAAATAAACAATTTTTAACATTCAAAACTGTTCACATCACTATGTAAGTTTGCTAGTTTGATTGCGGGTTACAAATTAAAACAAATTTCGCTAATAAATATACCTAATTATGACGTTCTCAGATTGTTTAAAATCACTGGCAATTATCTCTGCGCTTGCGCTGTGCCAACCTGTTGCTGCCAAGGACAGTGTTGATTTGCAGATCAAGCAAGAATATACCGTAAGCATCATTGATGCAGCAGCTAGCCAAATCAATGTCGGTGATAAGTCAACAGCAGAGCGTTCGCATATGGATATGTTTGATGATGCCATGCAAGCAGCAGAACAATCCGTATTCGCCTTTACCACCAATGTTAAAAACTACTTTAGCGAACGTTTTGCCGCGATTAAGCGACATTGTCTAGGTGAAGAGCAACAATTGCAGTTTATGGTTATTGCCAATACCCAAAATCATCAGCTGGCGCTCTTTGAACAGGGCAATAACAACAATATATTCTCTGATAACATTGACCAAATCACCAACAGCGCTTTATTACCATTACCTTTGCCTTCATCATCAAGCCCTGCACAAGCAGCCTATAACCTACCATTAGGGATTGATTCAGAATTTACAGTGCAACCTAGCATTAACGATAACTTTGAAGTCATTTACGGATTCGACAAACTAGATAACCCACACGCTGAAACCTCGGCGTTTAAACAAGAACTGGGTTTTGAAATTGGTTTTCGCTCAAGCCTTTAATCACAAATTATTTGCCACAAAGGTTAACGCGTTGCCACTAGTGATAGCAGCGTGGCTGCGGTGTCTAAAACTTACTTAACGGATGCAGCAGGAATCAATGAGTAAGCATTAAAACACCTCATAGAATTACTAAATAGAATTACTAAATAGAATTACTTAGCAAAATTAGCAAATGCAGCCACTTATTCAATCACCTTGGCAAGTTCTTTCTTTTTTTCGAGCTTCATCAAAACGTACACTGGTAACCCCGCGATCAAGAGAACACAGCCCCAAAAAATGGCATCAAAGCCGGTATTAATAATGATCCAAGTAGAAAACACTATGGCAAATAATGATGTGATACCTGAGGCAAAAGTGAGTCTGTGACTGGCTTTACCGGTACACAACATTAGGGCGTGAACTATGGTGCATACTAAATACGGCAGTAAACTGGTTAACGTTGATAATAAAATAACAAAGGTAAACTGCTCGACCAGATTGTCACTGGCATTCATTAATACCAAGCACGAAACTAAAACAGACGACAGCACAATAGCAAACGCTGGAACACCGTTTCGTGAGAGCTTTGCAAACGCCTTAGGGAGCAAGTGATCATTTGCTGCAGCCATTGGTACTTGACCAACCACCAATGTCCAACCGTTTAGCGTACCAAAACACGACACCACAGCAATAAACGCCACTAAGTAATACGCCCATTGCCCAAACAGTAATGCTGCAGCATCAGCAAATGGCGCATTCGATAGTGCTAACGTCTCAGGCGCAATCAAGCCTAATACGGCAAAGGTGCTTGGAATATAAATACATGCAGAAATTAAAGTCCCTAACAGCGCCGCTTTAGGTACGGTTTGTTCAGCGTTTTCCACTTCATCATCGGGTATATTGGCCGATTCGAGCCCTAAAAAGGCCCACATTGTCAGTGCCGCTACCGAAGATACCGCTGAAAACGTGCTGTCACCGGTGAGGTTAAACGGTTCAAAATGCTCTGTTTGCATAAAAAACACGCCAACTAGTGCAACAGCAATCAATGGCACTATCTTTACAATGGTGGTAAACAGTTGAACCCGCCCGGCTTCTTTGATACCCAGCAAATTAATGCCAACCAATATCCAAACAAAGCCTAACGTTGCCAAGGTGGCGATTAATGTATCGCTTGCTAATACTGGTAGAAATACAGAAAGGTAACTGACCAAAGCAATCGCTATCGCAGCATTAGCGGTGACAATACAGAACCAATAACCCCAAGCAACCAAATAGCCCATAAGATCGCCAAATTGATGTTGAGCGTACTTATAGGGGCCACCAGAGCCGCGAATCTTGCGTGCTAAACTGGCAAAGACATAGGCAAGAGATAAGGCGCCAAGCGCCGAAATGATCCAGCCAAACAAACTGATGCCACCAAACCCTGCTAATGCAGCCGGTAAAAGAAAGATACCGCTACCGACCATGTTGCCGGTTACTAAAGAGGTGGTGGTCCAAAAACCAAGTTTTGCGTTTGCCATGAAAGGCCTTTTATTGTTGTTTCCACTAACCTATCGATAATACAGGCTAAAGGCAATCATTTATCCGTTTAATTTACCGCAAAACTAATGGCAGCCTACGAACGTAACTATTTTGACTGTAATATGAGACATCTAAAAGAGAGAGTGAAAACGCAGAATTTATTGAATTTTAGATGCAAAAAAGCCGGCATAAAGCCGGCTTTAAGCACTTAAAAAAGTGGCATCCCGTAGGGGATTCGAACCCCTGTTACCGCCGTGAAAGGGCGGTGTCCTAGGCCTCTAGACGAACGGGAC
>NZ_JABBXG010000015.1:0-32939 GCF_012932945.1 Thalassotalea sp. Y01 | reverse complement strand
ACAGGTTTCTTCTTTAGAAAACTGTACTGTATCGATTGGGTCATATTTGGATGAACCACCACCACCGGCCATGATTTTAATTTGTGTCGCACCGTTACGTAAGTTGGTGCGCGTTGCTTTTAATACTTCCGCTTCACCATCGGCAACAGCGCCAATACCAAAGTGTTCAAAGTTTGATGCATCGTGTGCACTGGTTGGTGAGAAGCCGGCATCACCGCGGTCACGAAAATCACCATGGCCAGAGGTTTGTGAAATAAAAGTGCCTGATGGAAAAATCTTAGGACCGATAATATGACCAGAATTGATGTTACGCATCAGTCCAAATGCTGGGCCACCCATGTCACGCACTGTGGTGAAGCCATCCATAAGAAAACGTTCAGCGACAATCGAAGCACGATAAGACATATCGGTTAAGTCCATATCACTTTCAACGTTAGCAAAGTTGTTGTTGATCATGATGTGCGCATGACCATCAATAAGGCCAGGCATTAAGGTTTTACCTTGACCATCGATGATCCGAGCATCGCCGTTAATGGGGATATCGTCATCACTGATTTTGCTAATGGTGGTACCTTCAACTAACACGTTAAGACCTTTGTAAAGCTTATTGTCAGTACCATTAAACACGTTAACGTTTTTAAATAAGGTGGTGCCGGCTTCAATCTTAAAGTTTTGGTCGACCGCCGGAGCACCGCCACCGGCAGCAAGGATGTTTGCCGCATAGGTTAGAGCACCAAGGCAAATGGCGGTAATAAACGCAGTTGTTCTAGATTGATTTTTCATTTTCATCATGGCTTTCCATTAGGGCGCAGATACAAATTGATCACTATGCGTAGGCATCTGCATGATTTAATAGATTTTTAACATTGAGTCAGGCGTCAAGTGTTATCGATATAGGAATTATTGTTTATATCTGGTTTGTTATATAAAAGTTTGATTTAACTGCAATTAAGTATAGAACGAATTTTTCAGGTAAGAGCTAGCATTAGCATGTTTATGATAGCTTAACATGTGTGTTGTCGAAGGGTTGGAGACCATTTAATGCGCGTTTATTATTGCGGCTATTGGTTGACTTATCTACCACTAATCGCGCATAGATTTGGCTATACGCAACAACCTAATTTCATTCGCGCGTTTAAGCGTTGTCCTAGCACAGCACCACATAAACCCCAAAAAATAGTGCCATAGAAGGAGCATGTTTTCGCTGTGAATGCCGCATTATTGCTTGAAATAACCAATGGATTGGCTAATTGCTATACAAAACCATGGTGTTTTTTATTGGTAAGATTGGAATAAAAATTCACGCTAAATAGAAATTGTGCATAGTTATGCGGTTTTTATCTAAAAACCACTGTTTTTTACTCATTTTTCCTCTTGACAGTGAATATTTACATCTAATTGACATTTTATCATTGCCATTTTGAATTTGAGTGATTATTCTAAATTCTTTATTACGCTAATGAGATCGACTATGGAAAACCTATCACAAGTATTTATTGAAGCTGGTATGCTTTTACTAGTTGGTATGGGGTTTGTTTTCGCATTTTTAACTGTTTTGATTTATGCCATCAAACTGCTGGCCAAGATTGGCAGCCATTTTCCAGAGACTGCACCGCAGAGCAAAAAAGTAAACACCTCTGTTGCCAAGAGTGATCAAATCGCGCCAGGGGTTGTTGCTGCAATTAGCACTGCTATCGCTCACTATCGCAAGAATAACGTACAAATTTAGGAGCAAACTATGTCCGAGTCATTAAATAAGTTGGGGATCACTGAGTTAGTCTTACGTGATGGTCACCAATCATTATTGGCTACCCGTTTTCGTTTAGAAGATATGTTGCCAATTGCCAAAAAAATGGATGAAATCGGTTATTGGTCTATCGAATCATGGGGCGGCGCTACGTTCGACTCTTGTATTCGTTATTTAGGTGAAGATCCATGGGAGCGCATTCGTAAATTAAAAGAGGCGATGCCTAATACCAAGCAACAAATGCTGTTTCGTGGCCAAAATATCCTTGGTTATCGTCACTATGCTGATGACGTTGTAGAAAAATTTGTAGAGCGAGCCCATGTAAATGGCGTTGACGTGTTCCGAATTTTTGATGCCATGAATGATACCCGCAATTTAGAAACCGCGATCAAAGCGGCGGTTAAAGTTGGAGCACATGCCCAAGGTACGTTGTCATTCACCGAATCTCCAGTGCATACCATCGATACCTGGCTTGATATGGCCAAACGAATGCAGGATATGGGGGCTCACTCGTTATGTATTAAAGATATGTCAGGTTTACTTAACCCGTACGACGGCGAAGAGTTGATTGGCAAATTAAAAGATCAGGTTGGTTTACCTATTTCATTGCATTGTCATGCGACAACTGGTCTAAGCATGGCCACTCACATGAAAGCCATTGATGCCGGTGTTGATGTGATTGATACTTCCATTTCATCAATGTCGATGACTTATGGGCATTCACCAACAGAATCTATCGTTTCTACGGTTAAAGGTCGTGACCGAGATACTGGTCTTGATATGGAAAAACTGGCCGAAGTTGCAACTTACTTCCGTGAAGTGCGAGCTAAATATGCCAAGTTTGAAGGCAGCTTGAAAGGCGTTGATGCACGTATATTGTTAGCACAAGTGCCTGGTGGCATGTTAACCAATATGGAAAATCAACTGCGTGAGCAAGGCGCAGCAGACAAGTTTGACGAAGTGTTGGAAGAGATCCCGCGTGTTCGTAAAGAGTTAGGTTACATTCCTTTGGTTACGCCAACATCACAAATTGTTGGTACCCAATCGGTACTAAACGTGCTCACCGGTGAACGTTATAAGTCGATCACTAAAGAAACCGCTGGTGTTCTTAAAGGCGAATATGGCGCGACACCAGCCCCTGTTGACGGTGATTTACAAAAGCGCGTGTTAGATGGTGGTGAAGCGATTACAGGTCGTCCTGCGGATTTCCTTGAGCCTGAGCTAGATAAACTCGAAACCGAACTGATGGAATTAGCAAAAGATAAAAATATTGATCTTGCTGACGAGGTTATCGACGACGTATTAACCTACGCACTTTTCCCGCAAATTGGCCTTAAGTTCCTAGAGAATCGTAACAATCCAGACGCGTTTGAACCGGTACCGAGTGCCGACGATGTTAAACCGGCAGCGGTTCAAGCAGCGCCTGTTAAAGGTAAAGCCGAAAGCTATGCAGTACAAGTAGACGGTCATGTTTACGATGTGGTTGTCGCCCCAGGTGGTAGCATTGAAAACATTGCGGTTGCTGCGCCTAGCGCTTCTGCAGCGCCTGCTGTGGCGTCTGGTGGCTCGACAATTGATGCACCATTGGCAGGAAACATCTTCAAGTTGTTGGTGAAAGCTGGCGATACGGTTACTGAAGGCGATGTGGTTGTTGTCATGGAAGCGATGAAAATGGAAACAGAAATTCGCGCAACGGCAACTGGCACGGTGTCGAGTGTTGATGTAAAAGAAGGCGATAGCGTAGCTGTAGGCGACGCGTTGCTGACGTTGTAGGAGTAGCAAATGGACTCCTTGAATATCCTGTGGAACTCCACAGGCCTGGCTAACTTTGAGTTGGGCCAGGTGATCATGATGTTGGTCGGCCTCGGTTTGCTATTTTTAGCTATAGCGAAAAAATTTGAGCCTTTGTTGTTATTGCCAATTGGTTTTGGTGCAATCCTAACCAATATACCGGTTGCTGGTTTTAGCGAAGTCGGTGGTGTATTGCACTACATTTACTACGCTGGCATTGATACCGGTATCTTCCCATTATTGATTTTTATGGGGGTTGGTGCGATGACTGATTTTGGCGCGCTTATCGCCAATCCGCGTATGTTATTGCTCGGTGCGGCAGCGCAGTTTGGTATTTTTGCCACACTGTTTGGTGCCATTGCCTTAAATGCGCTCCCGGGTTTTAATTTCAGTCTGCAAGATGCCTCAGCAATAGCCATTATTGGTGGAGCTGATGGTCCAACGGCTATTTTCTTAGCCTCGAAACTTGCCCCAGAATTACTCGGTGCCATTGCGGTAGCAGCGTATTCATACATGGCACTCGTACCCATAATTCAACCACCAATCATGAAAGCGCTAACCAATAAAGAAGAGCGCAAGATTGAAATGAAGCAATTGCGTCATGTCACCAAAATTGAAAAGATTTTGTTCCCATTAGCTGTTTTGATGATGACCATTTTCTTTCTACCAGCAGCCACGCCGCTAGTGGGCATGTTCTGTTTAGGTAACTTGATGCGTGAATGTGGTGTGGTGGATCGTTTAAGCTCAACGGCGCAGAACGAGTTAATTAACATCGTCACCATCTTCCTAGGTTTAGGTGTTGGTTCCAAGCTAAGCGCTGAATCGTTTTTGAATGTTGAAACCTTAGGTATTTTAGGTCTAGGTGCTGTGGCATTTTCAATCGGTACCGCAGCAGGTGTATTAATGGCGAAAATAATGGCTAAGTTCTCTACCGACCCAATTAACCCATTGGTTGGTGCTGCCGGTGTGTCTGCCGTGCCTATGGCGGCACGCGTGGTCAATAAAGTTGGTCTTGAGTCAAACCCACATAACTTCTTGTTAATGCATGCGATGGGACCAAATGTCGCGGGTGTCCTTGGCTCGGCGGTAGCTGCAGGTGTATTGTTAGCCTTAGTTGGTTAAACGATTAATCTATATCGAAAAAACCACGCTCAAGCGTGGTTTTTTTATGCCTGTAATTTTTATCATAATTGCTTTATGGTTAATTGATAAACGCAATATCAGGGACTTATTATGTTACGTAACATCGCTATAATCGTACTGTTATTTACTTCATTAACCGCTTTGGCCAATCAACCATCATGGCGAAAAGTCGAACAAGAGAATCTGCTCTACCTGAAAACCAATCAAGGCACTGTGACCATTGAGTTGGCACAGTTTTTTGCTCCTCGTCATGTTGAGTACATGCGTAAGTTGGTACAAGAAGGCTTTTATGATGGCCTACCGTTTTATCGGGTGATCGAAAACTTTGTGGTGCAAGGCGGCGATGCCAGCGGCAGCAAAACCAGTAAAGTCAAAACCTCAATGCAGGCTGAAATTGAGCGGGACATCAATAAAGAATCGCCATTTACCTTAGTTCAGTCTGCTGACTTATTAGCAGAGCAGACCGGCTTTATTCAAGGTTTCGCGGTAGGGCGCTCTGTCAGCGAAAACAAAGAATGGTTAATTCATTGTCCGGGGGTGATCAATTTAGCCCGGGGCAATAACATTCATTCTGGCACCACAGACTTTGCCATTATGTTTGGCGTCTCACCGCGCCATCTAGATCGCAATATGAGCGTATTTGGCCGGGTTATTGATGGTTGGCAAGCGCTGTATAAAATAGAGCGAGGCGATGACTTATTGAGTGGTGCGTTTAGTGATGCAAAACAGCCAAGTTTTATTATCAAGGCATATCTTGGCTCTCAATTGGCAAAAAATGAGCAGCAACATTGGCTCATTGAAGATACTACAAGCGACTATTTTCAAAACAAATTAGCGCAACGCCGCAAGTATTCACATGACTTTTACCATCACAAAGGAAACGGCAATCTTGATGTTTGCTATCAAAAAGTTGCCAGCCAACAGGAGAGCAAATAATGGTAGCGGAAACAATCAATTATATCGAATTGCCAACCACAGACATTCGCAAAGTTAAACAGTTTTATAGTCAGGCATTTCAATGGCAATTTACTGACTATGGCCCGGACTATACGGCGTTTAACGACGGGTCATTTAATGGTGGCTTTTACCTGCACGATAAAACCGCCAGCTATCAACAAGGTGCACCTTTAGTGGTGCTATATTCCAGTCATTTAGAAGAATCTTTGGCAAAAGTGATTAACCACGGTGGGGTTATTGTAAAACCAATATTTTCCTTTCCCGGCGGCCGACGTTTTCATTTTACTGATCCTGGCGGCAATGAGTTAGCTATCTGGTCAGATAGTTGATTTAGAGACTAAATGGTTAGTGACCAATAAGACTGTAGTTTTAAGCAAAGAACTAACGATAATGTCATTTAATCTTTTTATTCAATAAAAGTGCTTTACCTCAACCAGACTTGAGGTATTAGTATGCTGCTTTATATAGTAAAGCGTAACCATCATGGTGGGGCGCGAGCACATTTCAGGAGTATAAAATTGCTAACACCTTCACAACAACAATGCTATTTGGCACGTATAAATGTTGATATGCCACAACCATTGTCTTTATCATCCTTGCAAACCCTAATGCAGGCACATTTATATCATGTGCCATTTGAAAACCTCGATATTCCATTAGGGAAAACCTTGTCTCTTGAATATAACGACTTATTCAGCAAGATAATTGAAAACAAGCGTGGTGGCTTTTGTTATGAGGTCAATTACCTGTTTTCACAGTTACTTAAGTCATTTGGATATCAGATAAACTTGTTAGCAGCCAATGTTTGGAGTAATGGACGCTATGGCCCTGATTTTGACCATTTATTGATTCGAGTTAAATTGCCTGAGGATGACGCTATTGTCGATGTGGGCTTTGGTGACAGTTTTAGGGTGCCCGTGCCTCTTTCTGGTGAGCAAATTAACGATGGTTTTCATCATTACCAACTACAGCAATCCGGGCAGGAATATGTATTGGTAAAAACAACAGGGCAAGGTGAACAGAGTCAACAGTACAAGTTTACCTTAAGGTCTTGGACAATTGCCGATTTTAGCGATATGTGCCGCTATCAGCAAACCTCATCAGAATCACAATTCTCCCGTAACTCTATATGTACTATTGCAGACAAGACTGGACGCAAAACCATCTCCAATGGACAATTGATTATCACCGAACATAATCGTAAAACTCGAATTGAGTACCGAGATATAGACACATACAAGCAGGCTTTGCTGCAACATTTCGGCATTGAATTACCCGAGCTAGAAATAAATCAGAATATAAATAAGTTGCTGTTTCGCTTAAAAGAGTGACGAAGATAGTTGCAGAATAAGGCTAGCGGATTAACCATTTTGTTGCGCTTTATAACGTTCAACAGCAGCCGAGTATGGTATATCTAAGCTTAAATACGCTGGGCCAAATGTCGACAAGCCTTTATCTGTTACAAACTCTTTAGGCACAGGCAAAACGACGACACGGACATTGCTTCCTTGGTGACAATTAGGGTTGGTGATTGGCTCGTTGTTATCCATGTCACAGCAACAGATTAAATCAGGAATGGTAACGTCAATTTTGCCATTTAAATACGCGGCCATGTTCTCATTTTTGACGTCTATTCGATAACTACGGCCTCCCTTGGTAATCGCTGATATTGCGCTTCTTCAGCAACTGATAGTGGTGAAATCGACTACATATCATTGTGCTGCTTTGCTGATATTAAATCGCTGAACCGAACTTGTAATCAACTAAGCGAACAGAGTGAGTTAAAGGTCAAACGACTCAATACTCGTGTGGTGTTAGAGTGAAGTAAGTTTTTCTTGGGTGATCCATTAGCACAATTAAAATGGCTCGACGAAGCGGTCGAGCCAGTTGAATTTGAAGACGAATAGGGCGCTATTCTTAGCCAGCAATACGGCGGCCGGAGCGTTCCTTATTGGCTGATTTATTTGGGCGGCGACGAGCCTTGCCACTTGTGTTTTTAGCGTAAGGATTATCGCTTGATGTGTGGCGTTTGTTCTTACCAACCGGTTTGTGGCCACGTGCATTATCAGAGCTCTTCTGTCCGTCTTGGTGTTCCACTTTCGGCTTCTTCGGCTTTTTAGGTTTTGGCGCTTTAAAAGGGCGAATATCGTGAGATTTCGGTACAGGATTAGCGGCTTCAAATCCTGCCACTTCTTCTCTATCTAATAATTTTTGAGTAAGGCGCTCAATGGCAACCAATTGCTTATACTCGTCAAAGCAAACAAGCGAGATGGCATTACCATTTTTACCGGCTCGACCAGTACGACCAATACGATGTACGTAATCTTCAGCAACATGCGGCAAATCAAAGTTCACAACTTGCTCTAATTCATTGATGTCTATGCCTCGAGCTGCGATATCGGTGGCAACCAAAACGCGAATACCGCCATCTTTAAATTGTGCTAATGCTTTGGTGCGCGCACCTTGGCTTTTGTTGCCGTGAATGGCCAACGCTTTGATACCATCTTCTTCTAAATGACGGGTTAAGCGATTGGCGCCGTGTTTGGTTTTCGTGAATACTAACACTTGTTGCCAGTTATTATGACCAATTAAATAAGATAATAAGCGCGGCTTCTTCTTCTTATCGGTGGTGACAATCTTTTGTTCTACGGTAGTAGCGGTGGTATTGGCCGGACTAACGGAAATTTCCACCGGATCTTTAACCAAGCCTCTGGCTAATGCACGTATATCATCGGAGAATGTCGCAGAGAACAATAAGTTCTGTCGTTTTTTCGGCAATAGTCTAATAATTTTTTCAATATCATTGATAAAGCCCATGTCCAGCATGCGATCCGCTTCATCCAACACCAAGACTTCAACCTGACTAAACTTCACTGCGTTTTGTTGATACAAATCCAGTAAGCGTCCAGGGGTAGCAACTAAAATGTCTATACCCTTTCTTAGACGCATCATTTGCGGATTGATTTTAACGCCACCGTAAATGATAAAGCTGCTGAGATTGAGATTCTTTGAATAGGTCGCAACATTATCACCGACCTGTGCAGCAAGCTCTCGGGTCGGGGTTAGAATCAAGGTTCTAATGTGATTTGGTTTGACTTGCTTACCATTATCAAGAGTTTGCAATATCGGTAGGGTAAAACCTGCGGTTTTGCCGGTACCGGTTTGCGCGGCCGCCATAACGTCCTGTCCAGATAATACCGCTGGAATGGCTTTTTCTTGAATAGGCGATGGGGTGGTGTAACCCTTATCTTGTAGTGCAGATAAAATTTGTGGGCTTAAGCCTAGAGTTTCAAAACTCATAGTAACTCTCTGATTGCTGGAAAATTAATGGCTTAGCCTATATTCAAGGTTAAGCCGAGGGCGAGCGCAATGTACAGTATAGTGTAGGTCTATGCAATCAAAGTAGCGATTAATTAGCGAACAATCAGCGAGTAATGTGGATCATTATCGAGAAAAAGCCCACCAGAATAAGGTTAAAGGCGATAATGTAAGCAAAACCTTTAAGTCCTTGCTTCATACTGTAATTGTTCGATTTTAAATACCACCACCAAATCAGGCACATAATCACAGGTAGTATGAAAAATAAACGTAACAACATGGCAAACCTTTTGATTTTTATTAATAAAGTGGAACGGTTTATGCTCTTTACTATAGAACAATTTCGCTATCTTGTTAATGCCATATTTACGCTTTGCTCGAGTTAGTGCTTTTCATGCCAAGGGGCGACTTTAAATAGCATTAACATTCCAGGGACAGCCAGTGCGGTACATACTAGGAAAAACGGTGTCCAGCCTATATGCTCAACAATAAAGCCAGTACCGGCATTGGCAATGGTGCGTGGCAACGCGGTTAGCGCGGTAAATAGCGCAAATTGAGTTGCAGCAAAGGTTGGATTAGTGTTTTTCGCAATAAATGCGGTAAACGCGGCTGTGCCTAACCCGACCCCTAAATATTCAAAGCCCATGGCAAATGCCAAGGCATAATTGTTGTTACCTATTTCTGACAGCGCGGCAAACCCTAAAATCGAAACGATTTGTACGACACCAAATATCCACAAGGCGCGATTGATTGATAACTTGATCATGATGATGCCGCCAACCGCTAACCCTATGGTCATGGCGACCAAAGACGCGACTTTAGCAATACCACCGATTTCGGTATTACTAAAACCTAGGTCAATAAAAAACGGCGTTTGCAAAGCCGTTGCCATATTGTCGCCAAGCTTATATAAAAACAGAAATGATAAAATTAGCAGCGCCGATTTCACGCCTTCACGATCGATGAAATCTCTAAAAGGTAGCACCACCGCATCATGCAATGATTTAGGCGCATTGGCTTCTATGCGGGCTTCCTTGACCGATAATGTCATCACCACACCGATTAGCATAAACGCGGCGACAACGATAAACACCATAGACCAAGGCATTTGATCGGCAAGAATAAAGCCGAGTGAACCCGGCACTAAACCAGATAAACGATACGCTTGCACGTGAATGGAGTTGCCCAAGCCAAGCTCATGATCTGGTAATAATTCACGTCGATAGGCATCGAGTACGATGTCTTGACTGGCACTGAAAAACGCGACGGCTGCGGCTAAATAGGCGACAGCCCAGATATCCATGGTCGGGTCTATGTAAGCAAACATCGCTATAGACACCAATAATGCCACTTGCGTTAATAACATCCAGCCACGTCGTCGCCCCAAAAATGGCAAGGTGTATCGGTCCATCGCTGGCGACCAAATAAACTTCCATACATAGGGAATGCCGATAAGGGAAAACAAACCTATCTCGGCCAAACTGACGCCTTCGTTTCTTAACCAACCAGGTAATAACTGATAAAGGAAAAATAGCGGCATGCCAGAGCTAAAGCCGGTAAATATGCAGATCAGCATACGTTTGTTGAAAATGGTATCTATGATACCGGGAGAATCTTGTTGATGCGCTTCTGAGGCGGGCATGAAACAGCGACCTAAAACTTGTTGTTATGGCGCTAGGCTAACAGATAGCGGGCATTAAAAAAAGCCAATCGAAGATTTAAAAAAAGCTAATCGTAGATTAAAAATCTGCGACTGGACGCCAACCAACACAATGGATCGGGTAACTGCCTCTATCCGTTAAAAAATCTAGACAGGTCTGGATTTCCGCGAATAGTGGTAAGTCCTTTTGGAGATTAACCAATGACGATAATTTGATCTCATGAATCAAATGCCAAAAGACACGTTCTTTGGCACTCGAAGGGGTGTCATCAGTTACGTTCAACTGTGACCATTCTTCTAAACAATCCCAAATAAAGTTATCAACTTCAGTGTAATGAACTGAATTTTTTAATAGCGCTTGTAGGTAATAAACCAGCTGTGAAATTTTGTCATTAATAAAGCTTTCCACGTACACAACAACTCCAAATGCTTTCATATCCTTGTTAGCATTGTCTCTTCCGTGTTTAAGACTTCTTTTAAATTACGTTAATTTAAATCTAGTTAATACTTGGACAATTTTCCAAGCAAAAGTTGCAGAATAATAAAACGAAACGATCAAAATTGTCAAAATAAATCAGACGCCTATAGCGCCTGAATTAAATTTATGGTTCGTGAATGTAGTCGGCAGGTAGCAAGGATGCACTGATCAAAATAATGGGTTCAATTGGTACGTCAGGCCAGCTTTGACCTTCGTGAAAGTCGGTTTCAGCCATCGCCATTTTGTCAAGAACTTCATCGCCCCATGTCACATGAGCAAAAACCGTATAGCCCCAATTGCGACCAGGATCTAGTTCGGTATTTTCGCCAACGTTAAAGAAGAATTGGCGTTTCGCACTGTGTGGATCATGCTGACGAGCCATTGCTACAGTGCCATAGGTGTTTTTTAAGCCATTACCGGATTCATTGAAAATCGAGTCGCGTTCTTTTCGTGGGATAAAGTTGGCGTCATAACCGCCACCTTGAACCACAAAATCTTCGATGACACGATGGAATATGGTGTTGTCATATTCCTTACTCACCACATGCCAAAGAAAGTTATTGACTGCCAGTGGAGCTTTCACTCGATTTAATTCAATGATGATCACACCCATAGAGGTTTCTAATTTAACCTGAGGGTACAAATTATTGGCATCAATAATTTTTTGCTTAGCTGCCATAACATGTGCCGACATCAATAATGTCAGCATCAGCGCGACTAGGGTGCGAACCATAAATTAACCTTTTATAAACTGTTGCAATTGTTCATCTTCGACCACTTGGATGATCAACTTAGCCAATTGCACGTTAAAGTCTTTTTGCAATTCATCGATATCTGCTGATAACGCACCACGAGTAGTTGCTCGCAAGGTAAAAGTCTTCGACAGCGTTTGTGCAGGGTTTTCTACTTTGACGCGCAATTTAATGATGGTATTAGCACGATAATCTAAAACGTCTTGATTTACATAGGTACGAGCTCTTTCAACTTGAAATTGCACCTGTAAATCAGAACCATTATTTAATTTCAGTCCCTGCAATGCCAGTTGATCACTAAATTCGCTATTCAATACGTCTTTTAATGAGTCTGCACTACTGATCAAGGTTGATGGTCGATCGGCAGACAGTACTTCAACGATGTGTGCAGTAGAGCGTAGATCGTATACTGAAATCTTCGCATTCAGGTCGTCATATACCTTATTTGCGTGTGCATTCACTTTTGGATTTAAACTGATTGTATTTGGATCTTGAGCGCAAGCTACAAGGCACAGTGCCGATAGCGCAACGGCAATTATATTCTGTTTCATTATTTTTTGGCCGATAAAATGACAAATTTCTTATTGCTTGCCAATGTTTGGCAATTATTAAACAGTCGCATGAGTTTTATATGATATCCCAACTGCCTGTTCCCTATTATCCTTAATTCGCCACCTTTTTTCAAAGTTTTGTAACACTCTTTAAACATTTGCCAAGCAATATGATCGGTAACTGCTTGTTGTTGATGAAAAGGTGGGTTGCAAACAACCAAATCTAAGCTGTTTTCAGGGCAACCTTCGAGGCAGTCACCTACCACGAATCGACAGTTTGACAGCTGCTCTGGCAGATTGTTCATAACATTTTGTTTTGCTGAGGAAATGGCCATATGAGACTCGTCAAAAAAGCACATTTCAATACCTTCATTTTGGGCTACTAAGGCCAAACCTAGTATGCCGTTACCACAACCCAAATCAGCGACTTGGTCACCGGCTTTTAAGGTCGGCAAGTGTTGTAATAAAAATGCACCGCCGATATCGATGCTATCTCTTGAAAACACATTAGCTTGATTACTTATGTGCATATCAAAGCCCGGTAGTGGCCAGACTTTATCGGCAATTGGCGCTGTTTTTTTAGCGTTATCAACCTTACTAAACACCAAACGTGCCTTTTTCACCGCTAATGAGGTTGTTGTCTCACCAAGGTGTTTGGCAAACAACTTTAACGTTGAGGTATGAATGTCCTTGGCTCTCGCAGCGGCGATAACTTGCGTCTCTTTACTGGCGATTTGTTGAATTTGCTGCAATTGAAATTCTAACAAACTATTGGTCTTAGGGATTTTCAATAACACCAAGTCTACCGGTTGGCTAATATCGTCTATGCTAGACAACAAGCTGACCTTGCTATGGTCCAAGTTATTATCAGCTAGATTATATTTGATCCCTTGCTGGGAAATATAAGAGTCATTCACCAATTGCAGTGTATGCTCGGTCAAATTCAACGTTAGTGCGCCAAAGCTGTCGTTAAAAATGACAATATTTAATGGTCGTTCGAGTGTGCCACTATCTTTAAGGTGGTTAATGATATACTCATCTGCCGCGTCCCACGCTTGCAGGCTGCGATTAACCTGGGCTAATGGGAAACGATGTAGGTGAACCGGCGAGTCATTAACAATAAATGGGCTTAGCATGATTAATATTCGACGTAATTAAATGGTAAACGAGTGATGAGTGTATTATCGCAAACCTATGACAAATTAACTATAGATACGCCAGAAAAGCTTAACGCTATTGCCCCTGATGTGTCCGATTGTTTGCGCTTATTGGATGGCCAGTTGCTTTATTTTCCCAATTTTCTGGCGGCCAATGCCGAGTCGATCTATCACTTGTTGCAACAACATTTGGCTTGGCAAGAGTGGCAAATCAAGATGTTTGGCAAGATGGTCACCATTCCTAGGTTGCAAGCTTGGTATGGTGATGCCGATGCGCGATATAAATATTCCGGGATGATAATGCAACCGCGCCCATGGCATTGGAGTTTGATGGGAATAAAAGAACAATGCCAGCAAGTGGCAAAATGTCGCTTTAATTCGGTGTTGGCCAATTGGTATCGCCATCAGCAAGATTCGATGGGCTGGCATAGTGATAATGAAAAAGAGCTGGGTGATAAACCGGTTATTGCCTCTTTGTCGTTTGGTCATCCACGCCGCTTTTGCTTACGCAACAAAAGCAGTGGTGAAAAGCTGCAAATAGCTTTAAAATCAGGAAGTCTGTTATTGATGCGCGGTAATGTGCAAAACGAATGGCAACACGCTGTGCCAAAATCAACCAAAGCCATGGCAGGGCGCATCAATTTAACGTACCGCATGATTAAACAACCCGCTGACGAATAATACGAGAGAACTATTTACATGACTGTGCAAGCCATTATCGAGAAAAAACTAAACGAATATTTTCAGCCTCACCATCTGCAAGTGATCAATGAAAGCTATATGCACAATGTCGCAGAGGGCAGCGAGTCGCATTTTAAGGTGATTGTTGTTTCCGATAAATTCGATGGCCAGCGATTGCTTGCCCGTCACCGTCAGGTCAACAGTGTGTTAAGTGATGAATTAGAAAATGCCATTCACGCGCTGGCGATGCACACCTATACACTCGAGCAGTGGCAGCAAATGAATGCGCAAGCCGTGCCTAACTCACCTGATTGTTTGGGTGGCAGCAAACGTTAATCGTTAGCCTAGCAGTAAAAAGGAGTCCTCAGTGGCTCCTTTTTGCGTTTTTACATGCTGTTCAGGTGATTTTGATATGGTTTAATGGTTAAAATTTTGTTATCAATAGGCTTTTATAATAATAACAATATTGGTTTTGAGGCGTCATGAAGTTAGATGCAGTTCGGCGGTTTGTTTCTCTCGTCGATGTCTTCACGGAATACACTGGTAAGTTAATCGCGTGGTTAACTATAGTGGTTGTGGTACTAACATTTGCGATTGTGTTGTTGCGCTATGGTTTCAATCTTGGCTGGATAGCCATGCAAGAAATGGTGCTCTACGCCCATGGTGCGGTATTTATGCTCGGCGCCGCGTTTACCCTAAAACATGATGCCCATGTACGGGTCGATATTTTCTATCAACAATTCTCTATTAAACAAAAAGCCTGGGTAAATTTACTCGGTACGATATTTTTGTTGTTACCGGTTTGCCTGTTTGTATTCTACGTTAGTATCGATTACGTCTTGTTGTCTTGGCAGCTATTAGAGAGCTCGAAAGAGCCAGGCGGTTTGCCGGCGGTGTATCTCAATAAAACCCTTATTTGGTTATTAGTGCTCACCTTGACGCTGCAAGGCTTGGCCGAAGTAGGTCGAAATTGGTTGATTATATGCGACCAAAACGCAAATGGTGCAGATCATCAGGGTGATGCTGACCGCCACAATCACAGCGCAGCTAACAAGGAGCTATTGTAATGGAATATCTCGCCTTGTTAATGTTTGTTTGCGTCTGTTTGGTGTTGCTGCTGGGCTACCCTGTGGCGTTTTCTTTGGCCGGTACGGCGTTGATCTTTGCTGCTGTTGCCAGCGTGTTTGGTGCTTTTGATGGCTCATTTTTATCGGCATTGCCATCGCGCTATTATGGTATTTTAAACAATCAAACCTTATTGGCTGTGCCTTTGTTTGTGTTTATGGGCACCGTCTTAGAACGGGCTAGAATTGCCGAAGAGCTACTGACCTCAATGTCACAGTTGTTTGGTCGCTTTCGTGGTGGCTTAGCCATATCGGTTACCTTAGTGGGTATGTTGTTAGCCGCCAGTACCGGTATTGTTGGCGCGACGGTGGTCACCATGGGGCTTTTATCATTACCGACCATGATCAAACGTGGGTACGATCAACGATTTTCAACCGGCATCATTTGTGCGACCGGCACATTAGGGCAAATCATCCCGCCTTCCATCGCCTTAGTGTTGTTAGGCGACGTATTATCGAATTCGTATCAACTGGCTCAGCTAAAGCAAGGTAACTTCAACCCTGACACCATCAGTGTTGGCGATTTGTTTGCCGGCGCGGTCATCCCAGGTTTGATTTTAGTGGCGATGTATATTGTTTATTCTATTGCCGTTACGCTATTACGTCCTGGCAACATAACCGTGAGTGATGAGCAGGAAAACCTACATATTGGCCGCTTATTGCGCGCCTTGTTACCACCACTTATTCTTATTGTCTTGGTGTTAGGCTCTATCTTAGGTGGTTATGCAACACCAACCGAAGCCGCTGGTGTTGGCGCATTTGGCTCGTTAATTTTAGCGGCCCTCAATGGCGCTTTGAATCTGACTAATTTAAAGGCGGTTATGACATCGACTTTGAAAATAACTTCCATGGTATTCTTAATACTGATCGGCGCCAGTTTGTTTTCCTTAGTATTTCGCGGACTAGGTGGTGAAGAGTTAATACAGAGTTTCTTTAACCAACTGCCCGGCGGAGCCGTTAGTGCCATGCTGGTGGTGATGGTGGTTATCTTTTTATTGGGTTTTATTCTCGATTTTATTGAAATTACCTTTGTGGTGATCCCAATTGTTGCGCCGATTTTATTGATGATGGATATCAATCCATTGTGGTTGGGCATCATGATCGCGGTAAACTTGCAAACCTCGTTCTTAACACCACCTTTTGGTTTTGCTTTATTTTATTTGCGCGGTGTCGCCGATAAAACAATCAAAACCGCTGAAATATATAAAGGGGTGATTCCGTTTATCGTTATGCAGTTGTTATTGCTGTTGGGGTTGTCAATTTGGCCTGAGTTAGTGACTTGGCTACCTGATAAGATTTATCCATAAAAGTATGGTACTAATACATATTCAATAAAACATGCAACGTTGCCTACGTCTTGCCGTTATGTGCACTAGTGTGGACTGGCTGCTGACGACTTGGCGCAGCGTAATGCAGTGTAATTTTAATGCGTAAGTGTGGAAAGGGAGATTATGAAAGCATTCAGTCGTATCGTGTTGATGGCAACCTCATTGCTGTTTATCAGTGCCTGTGGAGAGAAAAGCGAAACCTCGCAAGCTCAAGTTAAACAACAAAAGTTTAAGTGGAAACTGGTCACGTCTTGGCCGAAAAACTTCCCTGGATTAGGCATTGCCCCAGAAAAATTCGCACAACATGTCAATAAAATGAGTAACGGCCGTCTAACCATTGAGGTATTCGGTGCAGGTCAATTAGTCCCTGGCTTTGAAGTATTCGACAGCGTTGCAGAAGGCACGGCTGAAATGGGCCACTCTGGTGCCTATTACTGGAAAGGAAAAATCCCCGCAGCATCATTTTTTGCCGCGGTACCATTTGGTATGAACGCCGTTGAGACTAATGCCTGGTTGCATTACGGCGGTGGCTTAGAGCTTTGGCAACAACTGTATAAACCGTTTGGTATTATTCCTGTTGCTGGCGGTAACTCCGGCGCGCAGTTTGCGGGTTGGTTCAACAAAGAAATCAACTCGGTTGAAGATCTACAAGGTTTAAAAATGCGAATCGGTGGCATCGGTGGCGAAGTTATGAGTCGAGCAGGTGCGTTGCCGGTAAATATGCCAGGTGGTGAAATATTCCCATCGCTGCAAAGCGGCGCATTGGACGCATCGGAGTGGGTTGGTCCGTACAATGATTTAGCGTTTGGTTTTTACAAAGCCGCTAAATATTACTATTCCACAGCATGGCAAGAGCCGACTGCAACCTTAGAGTTTTTAATCAACGAAAAAGCGTTTAATGGTTTACCATCTGACCTTCAAGAAATTGTGCTTGTTGCTGCCCGAGCGGTTAATGATGACATGCTAAGTGAATATACCGCGCGTAACAGCGCGGCACTAAAAACCTTAGTTGAAGAACATGGCGTCGAAGTAAAAACCTTTCCACCGCAAGTCATTGAGGTGCTAAAAAACACGACCAAAGTGGTTATAGAGGAAATGGCGGCAAATGACGAACAGGTCAATGAAGTGTGGACCTCATATAAGCGTTTTTATGACTCAATAAAGAGTTATCATGAAATCAGTGAGCAAGCGTATCTGCAAAATCGTCAGTAGCCTGATTGGCATCGATGCACATGAAATAATGAAAACCATTGCTGCTCTGACCTCATTTCGATGATTTTCAGGTACAATAGCGGCAATTTTTTATATAAGTGGCAATGTTTGTCACCTGTAACGGAATAAATAAAAGGTTTAACTATGGTTATCAAGCCAAAAGTACGTGGTTTTATTTGTACAAATGCTCACCCTACGGGTTGTGCTCAGCACGTTCAAGAGCAAATCGATTATGTAAAGTCTCAGCCGCAAGCTGACAACATGCCGAAAAAAGTATTGGTTATCGGTGCGTCAACGGGTTACGGTCTGGCATCTCGTATTACATCGGCATTCGGTGGCGGTGCATCAACATTAGGTATTTTCTTTGAAAAAGAACCTACTGAAAAACGCACCGGTTCTGCAGGTTGGTACAACACCGCTGCATTTGAAGCAGCAGCAGACGAAGCTGGCCTTTATTCTAAAAACATTAACGGTGATGCGTTCTCAAATGAATTGAAAGAACGTGCCATAGCGACCATCAAAGAAGATCTTGGTCAAGTAGACCTTGTTGTTTATTCACTTGCAGCGCCGCGTCGTACTGACCCTGTAACAGGTGAAATATACGCATCAGCGCTTAAGCCAATCGGCAATGGTTTTACCACTAAGTCGTTAAACACATCAAAACGTGTTATTGAAGAAGTGGCAGTAGAACCTGCTAGCGAAGAAGAAATTGCCGGCACCATCAAAGTCATGGGTGGCGAAGATTGGGAGCTTTGGATGAAAGCTCTTACCGAAGCAGGTGTTCTTGCTCAAGGCTGTAAAACCGTGGCATACACCTATATCGGTAAGCAATTAACATGGCCGTTATATGGTAAAGCTACTATCGGTCGTGCCAAAGAAGATCTTGACCGTGCGGCAACTGAAATTCGCAACGTAACGGCTGATCTTAATGGTGAAGCCTTTGTAACATCGCTTAATGCGGTTGTTACCCAAGCAAGCTCTGCGATTCCAATTATGCCGTTGTACATCTCTGGCCTGTTCAAGGTGATGAAGCAAGATGGCACTCAGGAAAACCCTATCCAACAAATTCAAGGTTTGTTCCGCGATAACCTATATTCAACGTCTCGCGATTTGGATGAACATAATCGCATCATGCAAAATTTAAAAGAGCTTGAAGACTCGGTACAAGATCGTGTGCAAGCGATTTGGGACCAGGTTGATACGGACTCGATTGATGAATTAACCGATTATGTTGGTTATAACCATGAATTTATGAAATTGTTTGGCTTTGAAGTTGATGGTGTTGATTACGACGCTGACATTAGCCCTCTAGCGCCAATTAACAACATGTTATAACTTTTCTTACTCAAATCTTAATATTCGCCCAAGGTCGTTAAATTGACGATTTTGGGCGTTTATTTTTTCATTTTCTACTATAATTTTTTACTAAAATTACAATTCTCTTAGCTACTGTTTTTATTGGTTTTTTTTGTGTGCTGAGGAAAGTTATTTGTGTCCGATGCGAAAATGTTACTTATTGTCACCAAATCAATAGAAATTGCATGGCCTTATGTGGTAAAATTCGCGCCGAAAAAATTTTGAACTAAAAGCCTTGCCCAAAAGGAAGTTGTTGTAGCAATTTACCAGGGCAAGAAACTGGGTCGCCGTTGATTTTCGGTGACTATAACTCCTGTCAACAAGTGCATGTGTTTATGATTACAATAAAAAAAGGTCTGGATATTCCTGTAAAAGGGGCTCCCCAGCAAGTAATCCATGATGGTACGGCCATCAAAACCGTTGCGGCACTAGGCGAAGAGTTTGTGGGTATGCGCCCAACCATGTTTGTAAAAGCAGGTGACAGCGTTAAAAAAGGTCAGGTTCTTTTTGAAGACAAGAAAAACCCTGGCGTTAAATTCACAGCTCCGGCTTCTGGTGTTGTTAAAGAAATTAACCGTGGTGAAAAGCGTGTTTTGCAATCTGTTGTTATTGAAATCAATGGCGACGAAGAAGAAACATTTAGTGCTTACAGTGCGGATCAGCTAGCGTCTTTATCTCGCGAAGATGCCGAAAAAAACCTAGTTAACTCTGGTTTGTGGCCTGCTTTGCGAACACGTCCATACAGCAAAACTCCTGCGTTAGGCAGTGTTGCAACTAACATTTTTGTTAGTGCTATGGACACCAACCCATTAGCCGCTGATCCACAAGTCGTCATCGCTGAGCAAAAAGATGCTTTTGTTAATGGTTTGACTGTATTGTCAGCCCTAACCGAAGGCAAAGTGTTCGTATCAAAAGCACCTGGTGCTGATATTCCAGCGGGTAATGCGGCGGTAAATGAATTTGCCGGTCCTCATCCTGCAGGTCTTGTTGGTACGCACATTCATTTCTTAGCACCAGTATCTGCTGAGAAAATGGCTTGGCATGTTGGTTACCAAGACGTTATTGCCATCGGTACGTTATTCACTACTGGTAAGCTTGACTCTACTCGTGTTATCGCTCTAGCGGGTCCTGCGGTAAAGAATCCTCGATTGATACGCACTGTGTTAGGTGTTAATACCAATGAGTTGATTGCCGGCGAATTGGAACAAGGCGATGTACGCGTTATTTCTGGTTCACCTCTTCAAGGTGTTACGGCAGCAGGTGTTCATGCATTCTTAGGTCGTTACCACGTACAAGTTGTAGCTCTTTTAGAAGGCCGTGAAAAAGAATTCATCGGTTACATGTACCCAGGTCCGAACAAATTCTCGGTTACTCGTGCTTACATGTCACACTTCTTTAAAGGCAAGCTATTCAGCATGACGACCACCACAAATGGTTCTCCTCGTGCGATGGTGCCAATCGGAAACTACGAGCGCATTATGCCGCTTGATATCCTTCCGACTTTGTTATTACGCGATTTAGCCGCGAAAGACTCTGACAGTGCGCAATTGCTTGGGGCACTAGAGCTTGACGAAGAAGATTTAGCATTATGTACATTCGTATGTCCTGGTAAAACAGACTACGGCGTAATGTTGCGTGACGTCCTAACCATTATTGAGAAGGAAGGTTAGTCATGGGCTTGAAAAAGTTTATTGAAGACATTGAGCCGCATTTTGAGAAAGGCGGCAAGCACGAGAAATGGTTCGCGTTATACGAAGCCGTTGCTACGGGCTTATTTACCCCAGGTTATGTAACCAAGGGTAAAACTCACATTCGTGACAGTATCGACTTGAAACGTATCATGATCACTGTATGGTTAGCGGTTTTCCCTGCCATGTTCTTTGGTATGTTCAATATTGGACATCAAGCTGTTGATGCATTAGCGGCAGGTTATGCACTACCTGATAGCTGGCAAGTAAGCTTATTTAGCTTATTTGGTGGTGAGCTAACGGCTCAATCCGGCTGGATTGCGAAAATGGCCTATGGTGCCTTTTTCTTCCTACCTATCTACATAACAGTGTTTATCGTAGGTGGTTTTTGGGAAGTACTATTCGCAGCTGTTCGTAAGCATGAAGTTAACGAAGGTTTCTTCGTAACCTCAATCTTATTTGCATTGATTTTACCGGCAACCATTCCTTTATGGCAGGCAGCACTAGGTATTACCTTTGGTGTTGTTATCGCCAAAGAGATCTTTGGTGGTACCGGTAAAAACTTCCTTAACCCAGCATTAGCAGGTCGTGCATTCCTATTCTTTGCATACCCTGCTGAAATCTCAGGCGACACCGTTTGGGTTGCTATTGATGGTTTCTCTGGGGCAACAGCACTAGGTGCAGCGGCGACTGGCGCTCTAGAATACGCACCAATCTTCTCGCAAGCTTGGTTAGACGCATTTTACGGTTTCATCCCAGGTTCTGTAGGTGAAGTATCGACGTTAGCGATTTTCCTTGGTGGCGCGTACATCCTCTATAAAGGAATCGCTTCATGGCGTATCGTCTTGAGTGTGTTCGGCGGTATGGTTGCAACAGCATTTTTGTTCAATGCGATTGGTTCTGACACCAACACTATGTTTGCCATGCCTTGGTACTGGCACTTAGTATTAGGTGGTTTTGCCTTTGGTATGATGTTTATGGCAACAGACCCTGTAACGATGTCATTCACCAACACCGGTAAATACTTCTTTGGTGCCCTAGTTGGTGTCATGGTTGTTCTTGTTCGTGTTGTGAACCCAGCGTTCCCTGAAGGCATGATGTTGGCAATTCTTTTCGCTAACTTGTTTGCCCCACTATTCGACTACTTCGTCGTTCAGTCAAACATCAAACGGAGACTTGCACGTGTCTAGTAAAAAAGAAACTTTTGGCAAAACCGTTGGTTTTGTTGTAGCAGTATGTTTGGTTTGTGCGGCGCTAGTATCAGTTTCTGCTGTTCAGCTTAAGCCTTTACAAACGGCAAACAAGCTACTTGATAAGCAAACGAAAATTCTTGAAGCTGCTGGCCTATTAGATATGGCTGGTAACAACATTGTTGCTACCTACAATCAATTTGTTGAAGCAAAAATGATTGACGTAGCAACCGGTGAAGTCATTGACGGCAACCCTGACATGTTTGACGAGCGTCGTGATGCTCGTGATGCAAACAAATCGTCTAAGCCTGTAAATGATATCGCTGGCATCAACCGTCGTGCAAATACTCAAGTTGTTTACTTCGTAAAGAACGGCGCAGGTACTATTGAAACAGTTATTCTGCCAATCGTAGGTTCAGGTCTTTGGGACTTAATGTACGGTTTTGTCGGTCTTGAATCAGATTTAAACACAGTTAAGTCCGTTGTTTACTCCGATCATAAAGAAACTCCGGGCTTAGGTGCGGAAGTTATGAACCCTAATTGGAAAGCTTTATGGCCTGGTAAGAAAATGTTCAACGACAACGGTGATATTGCTATTCGCATGGTTAAAGGCGGTGCTAAAGCAGATGACGTTCACGGTGTTGACGGCCTATCTGGTGCAACGTTAACAAGTGTTGGTGTTGAGAAAACAATCCACTTTTGGTTAGGTGAAGAGGGCTATGGTCCGTTCATCGCTAAAACTCGCGAAAAGGGGCTTAACTAATGAGTGAAGTATCTTCAAAAGATGTGTTAACGAAACCAATCGTTGATAACAACCCGATCGCATTGCAAGTATTGGGTATTTGTTCAGCGCTAGCTGTAACCAGCTCAATGGCTAACGCATTGGTTATGACTATTGCGGTAATCTTGGTAACAGCGTTTTCTAACCTGTTTATCTCTATTATACGTAATCATATTCCATCTAGTGTTCGTATTATCGTACAGATGGCAATCATCGCATCACTTGTAATCGTTGTTGACCAAGTGCTTAAAGCATTCTCTTACCAGCTTTCAAAAGAGCTATCGGTATTCGTTGGTCTAATCATTACTAACTGTATCGTAATGGGTCGTGCTGAAGCATTCGCGATGAAAGAGAAGCCAGTAGTGAGCTTTATGGATGGTATCGGTAACGGTTTAGGTTACGGTCTGATCCTTATGCTAGTTGCATTCTTCCGTGAACTTCTGGGTTTCGGCACGCTATTTGGTATTGAGATTTTACCTCTAATTCAAAATGGCGGCTGGTATCAAGCTAATGGTCTTCTTGTATTACCATTTAGCTCATTCTTCATCATTGGTTTGATTATCTGGGCAATTCGCCAGTTCAAGCCAGAGCAAGTTGAGAAGGACTAAGCACATGGAACATTACATTAGCTTATTTGTAAAAACGATTTTTATCGAAAACATTGCCTTAAGTTTCTTCTTGGGTATGTGTACATTCTTAGCGGTATCTAAGAAAGTAAGCACGGCAATGGGTCTTGGTGTAGCGGTAATTGTAGTACTAGGTATTGCGGTTCCTGTTAACCAAATCATTTACCAAGCAATCTTAGCGCCTGGTGCACTTGACGGAATATTAGGTATCACAGACCCGACTGAGACTGTAGATTTATCATTCTTGTCGTTCATTACCTTTATCGGTGTTATCGCGGCGTTAGTACAAATCCTTGAGATGGTACTGGATAAATTTTTCCCAGCTTTGTATCAAGCATTAGGTATCTTCTTACCACTTATCACAGTTAACTGTGCAATATTTGGTGCGGTATCTTTCATGGTAGCTAAAAACCTTACATTAGGTGAGTCAGTTGTTTATGGTCTTGGTTCAGGTTGTGGTTGGGCGTTGGCGATTGTTTTACTTGCGGGTTTACGCGAGAAAATGAAGTATTCTGACGTACCAGCAGGTTTGAAAGGTTTAGGTATTACGTTTATCACCACTGGTTTGATGGCTTTTGGCTTCTTATCGTTTGGTGGTATCTCGTTATAAGGTTAATGCGCTCTGGGAGTGAAAACTCCCAGGCATCAAGTATTAAAGGAAAACAACTATGCAAGAGATTATTCTAGGCGTAGGCATGTTCACCGCAATCGTTGTTGCTTTGGTATTGGTAATCTTATTTGCCAAGTCAAAACTAGTAGCGGAAGGCGATGTTACAATTGCAATTAACGGCGACCCAGAAAAAGCAGTAACGACTGCTGCGGGTGGCAAGCTCCTTGGCGCATTAGCTGACCAAGGTATTTTCATACCATCTGCCTGTGGTGGCGGTGGTACATGTGGCCAATGTCGTGTACATGTTCATTCAGGTGGTGGTGATATTCTTCCTACTGAAATGGGTCACATTACTAAACGTGAAGCCAAAGAGGGTTGTCGTTTATCATGTCAGGTTGCTGTTAAGCAAGACATGGATATTGAAGTAGAAGATGAAATCTTCGGTGTTCAACAATGGGAATGTGAAGTTATCTCTAACGATAACAAAGCTACCTTCATTAAAGAGCTTAAACTTGGTATCCCTGATGGCGAGTCAGTACCTTTCCGTGCTGGTGGTTACATTCAAATCGAAGCTCCTGCACATCACGTTAAATACTCTGATTTTGATATTGAAGAGCAATACCGTGGCGACTGGGAACACTTTGGTTTCTTCGACGTAGAGTCTAAGGTTGATGAGCCAACATTACGTGCTTATTCAATGGCTAACTACCCGGAAGAAGAAGGCATTATCATGCTTAACGTGCGTATAGCTACGCCGCCTCCTGGTCGTTTACACTTACCTGCTGGTAAAATGTCATCGTTCATCTTTAACCTTAAGCCAGGCGATAAAGTAACTATTTCAGGTCCATTTGGTGAGTTCTTTGCCAAAGACACGGATGCTGAAATGGTATTTATCGGTGGTGGTGCAGGTATGGCGCCAATGCGTTCTCATATCTTTGACCAACTTAAGCGTCTTAAGTCAAAGCGTAAGATGAGCTTCTGGTACGGTGCACGTTCATTGCGTGAGATGTTCTATGAAGATGATTACAACATGCTTGCGGCTGAAAATGATAACTTCGATTGGCACGTGGCTCTATCTGACCCACAACCAGAAGATAACTGGGATGGCCTAACTGGTTTTATTCACAACGTTCTGTTTGAGCAATACCTGAAAGACCACGAAGCACCAGAAGATTGTGAGTTCTACATGTGTGGTCCTCCAATGATGAATGCTGCTGTTATCGGTATGCTAAAAGATTTGGGTGTTGAAGACGAAAACATCATGCTAGATGACTTCGGTGGTTAATCGAAACATCTGCTAATCAAAGGGCGCCTAATTGGCGCTCTTTTTGTTTCTATCAGCTCAATGCAAAGCGGCAGAGCAATGAATTAACTCTTAAATTGTTTCATGGGGTCAGATCACTTGAAAAAAACCAAGTGATCTGACCCCATGAAATTCGTATAATGCGGGCAGTTTTTAATCAGGATAAACCTTCAGATGAGAAAAACAGTAAAATATTTTGTTATATCTGTTATGTCGTTAGCCGTTATTGCTTGCGGTGAAGCAGATAAACAAGCGGCACAAACGCTTCAAGCTACACAAGATGTTGAAGAGCTCGTGTTAACCGGACGTACAATGGGACCCATTGTTTACACCGTAAAAGTTGTTGGTGAAAAACAGCGCGTTGAGCAACAAATGCTGGCTGTAAATGTTGATCAATTACTGAAGAAAATTAACGCACAAATGTCGACTTACGATGCCGAATCGGAATTGTCTAAATTCAATCGATACCAAGGCATGGAAAGTCGTAACATTTCCGCTGAACTAGATCGCGTGCTGACTGAGTCTATACGTCTGGCCAAGATAACGGATGGCGCATTTGATGTTACCGTCGGCCCACTGGTGAATTTATGGAGCTTTGGTCCAGAAAAACGTCCAGAGTCTGTTCCTGCGAAAGAGCTTATTGCCAGTACCAAACAGCATATTGGTATAAACAAGATCTCTCTTGAAAGCGGTAAGCTTGCCAAGAATGATGTCAAAGTCTATGTCGACCTTTCGGCAATCGCGAAAGGTTTTGCGGTTGATATGGTCGCAGACTATTTGGAACAACAAGGTTATAACGACTATATTGTCGATATAGGGGGCGAAATGCGCCTTAAAGGCAATAAGTTATCCGGTAAGGATTGGCGAATTGCCGTAGAGAAGCCAATTTCTGGGACACGAGCCGTACAAAAGGTTATAATCCCCGGCGATAATGCAGTAGCGACATCAGGTGATTATCGCAATTATTTTGAAGAAGACGGTGTACGTTATTCTCATACCATAGATCCTGATACAGGCTGGCCAATTGATCACAAACTGGTCTCGGTAACAGTCTTGCATCCATCAGCGATGACCGCCGATGGCTTAGCGACAGCGATTGAGGTCATGGGCCCAGACAAGGGCCTGGCGTTTGCCGAGCAACAAAATGTTGCGGTGTATTTAATCAGTAAGTCGGACGATGGCTTTACTGAACAAATGACAGAACAGTTTAAGCAGTATTTAGCCGAGAAATAAGCTCGCTCTTGGTTAAAGTAAAGAGAGAAAAGTGATGACATTATTTTTATTAACTTTTGGTTTTTTTGTGGTTATCGCCGCGGCTATGGCAGTTGGTTATATTGTTCAACAAAAAACCTTGGCAGGTAGCTGTGGTGGTTTAGCTACGGTTGGTATCGACAAAGAGTGTAATTGCGACAATCCATGCGAAAAGCGTCAAGAGCGCGAGCGTAAAGCGGCACTTAAAGAAAATGCTATTGATGTGAAAAACATCTAACTGGATATGTTATTGAACAAGCCTCGGTTTTAACCGGGGCTTTTTTTGTCCACGCGGTACTTATACCCGGAAGGCTGGATAGCCTTAGAGGGTATTTTTTTGATGATATGTACTAGAGTTAAAGGAATTACTGCATATAGTTTAAGGAGGTGGGGTAATGCCGAACCCTATCATCGCCGATAACAAACCCATTAAAGTTGAGCTTGAAAGAGACAATGACTATTTTTTCTGTGCCTGTGGACGTTCAAAATCGCAACCTTTTTGTGATGGCTCTCATGCGGGGACTAGCTTCAAGCCACAAAAATTTACCGCCGAAGAAGACGGTATCCAGTACTTATGTCAGTGCAAACACAGCCTTAACCAACCGTTTTGTGATGGTTCGCACAAGCAATTTGATAGCAGTGTCATTGGTCAGCAAGGCCCAGGTCTTGCAACCAATGCCGCGAAAAGTAATGGCGAAGATATGCCTAAAGCCATTGCCACCAAGGAAGAGCCAACGGTTGAGCTCATTCATCAATTAGCGCGCGAAGGCTTATCTAAGCTTGGCCATCATGGTCCTATGACCTCAATGGGCGTGCCAAGGCATGCATTACCACATTGGGATGATATCCAAGTCATGGTGGCGCAAATGGCGCGTAAACCCCTTATGGAAGACAGTGAGGTCAATACCGAATTGGTTATTGGTCCAGACGCGAAAAAGCCATTGAAACTCGATATTCCTTTGTTTGTCTCGGATATGAGTTTTGGTGCATTATCGGAAGAAGCCAAGATCGCGCTGGCTAAAGGTGCAGAGTTAGCCGGTACCGGTATCTGCTCCGGTGAAGGCGGTATGTTGCCGGAAGAGCAACAAGCCAACAGTCGCTATTTTTACGAGTTAGCGAGCGCCAAGTTCGGCTACAAAGAAGAATTGTTGAAGCAGGTGCAAAGTTTCCACTTTAAAGGTGGCCAAGGCGCTAAAACGGGCACTGGTGGCCATCTTCCGGGCATTAAAAATAAAGGAAAAATTTCGCAAGTACGTGGCATTGAGGAGGGGCAACCGGCCATTTCACCACCTACCTTTGCCGACCTGAACACCGTTGCCGACTTTAAAGCATTTGCTGATAGGGTGAGAGAAATCACCGGCGGTATTCCCGTTGGCTTTAAACTCAGTGCCAATCACATTGAGCGCGATATTCAGTTCGCTCTTGATTCTAGCGCCGATTACATCATTCTTGATGGTCGTGGCGGTGGCACAGGGGCTGCGCCACAAATATTTCGAGATCATATCAGTGTGCCAACCATACCCGCTTTGGCGCGAGCAAGACGATACCTAGACCAGCAGGGTGTCAGTGGTAAAGTGACGCTCATTGTTACCGGTGGTCTGCGTTTGCCAATCGATTTTGTTAAAGCAATGGCACTTGGCGCAGATGGTATTGCGGTATCCAATAGCGCGATGCAATCGATTGGCTGTGTGGCAGCTCGCATGTGTAATACCAATAACTGCCCTGCAGGCATAGCCACGCAGCGTCAAGATTTGCGACAACGACTTAATGTCGATAAATCTGCACAACAATTGCAGAATTTTTTCCAAGCCTCGGTGTCACTGATGCAAGTGATGGCACGAGCTTGTGGGCACAACGCATTGTCAAAATTTAACCGCGATGATTTAGCCACGTGGCATCATGACATGGCAAGTTTAAGCGGTATTCGTTATAGCGGGTTTTGCGCCAATTAATGAAAACACTACTGAGCACTACTAGGCGCTAGTACGCGCCATTGAACGCGATAAAGGATGAGTAACAGGCAATAAAAAAGGCTTAACCACTGCACTAGAGGTTAAGCCTTTTTCGAGAGTAATTGGCTTTAGCCGATTGGGTAAAAGGTTGGTGAACCAGGACCCACAGGCATGCCGAATAAGAACACCCATAAATAGAACAGGGTAGACCAACCAATCACAAAAAATATTGTGTAAGGCAGCATGGTGGCAATTAATGTACCTATGCCCAAGTCTTTCTTATAACGCACCGCTACCGCCAATATTAAGCCAAAATAACTCATCATTGGGGTAATCAGGTTTGTTACCGAGTCACCAATACGGTACGCGGTTTGAATGACTTCTGGTGAGTAACCTACCAACATCAACATGGGTACGAAAATCGGCGCGGTTACTGCCCATTGTGCCGAGGCACTTCCCAACATTAAGTTGATAAAACCACACATTAAAATAAAGATGATAAACAGCTCAGGACCCGCTAAGCCCATGGCTTGAATCAGTTGCGAGCCTTTGATGGCGAGGATGGTTCCTAAGTTTGACCATTTGAATAGGGCAACAAATTGTGCGGCAAAAAATACCAATACAATATACATACCCATGGTACCCATATTGTCACTCATGGCTTTAATGACATCGCGGTCAGTACGCATCGTGCCAGCATAACGGCCGTAGACATAACCTGGGATTGCGAATGTGACAAAGATAAAGGCAACGATACCTTTTAAAAACGGCGAGTTCTTCACTTCTCCGGTTTCAGGATGACGTAAAATGCCCCATTCTGGAACGATGGTCAACGCTAGCACACCACACAGCACGGCAAAGGCGATGCCAGCCATTTTCAGCGCTTTTTTCTCGTTCGCGGTAACTTCTGTAATCTTTTGGGCGTTAAGGTCTATAGATGCTTCTTGCTCATTGTATTTGCCAAGGCGAGGTTCAACAATTTTCTCGGTAACATAGGTACCGACACCAGAGATAAGAAATACTGAGACAAACATAAAGTAGTAGTTTGCTTCTGGACCGACATTGTAACCTGGCTCAATAAGTTGCGCTGCCGCGGTGGTGATACCAGCGAGTAATGGATCAACAGTTCCTAGTAATAAGTTGGCGCTGTATCCGCCAGATACGCCGGCAAACGCTGCCGCAAGGCCTGCCAATGGGTGGCGACCTAACGAGTGGAAGATCATCGCCGCAAGTGGAATTAAAACCACATAACCAAGCTCGGATGCAGTGTTAGAAATGATACCGGCAAAGACGATAGTGAATGTCACCATCTTCTTTGATGAGCCCATCACCAGTGTGCGCATTGCGGTTTCAAGTAGTCCTGACTTTTCGGCAATAGCGACACCTAATAAGGCGACCAAAACGGTTCCTAATGGCGCAAAGCCGGTGAAGTTGGTGACCAAGTTTGCGACAATCATCTGCAAACCGTCACCGCTGAATAAGTTAACAACACTGATCACGCCATCTGCTGCGCGACCCGCGGTGCCTTCAGGGCGGGGATCAATAACACTTAAATCGAATAAACTGGCAACACCACTGATAACAATGATAAATACACAAAATAACGCGAATAGGGTGATAGGGTGCGGTAAACAGTTACCAAGCCATTCCACGCCCGCTAAAAAGCGATTAAAGGCGGAGGAGTGCTTTGGTGGCTCCTTTTGTTCTTGCACTAAATCGTTCGACATCTTACTTCCTAACTTCTGGGTTTATTTCTACTGCAGAGCCAATGATGAAGAATTATTGTTGTTAGTTCAAAATTAACCGTCAAGGCTGTTTAGATCTGCAGACGCACGCTTAAGACTAACAACTCTATTGGCTTTAAAGCAAAATTTCGAGTGAATATACATAATCTGACAAATAAGTACAACTCGTTAAACTCTAGAGTTCTTTGTGGGGAACAGCATTTAAATGTCGATAAATTAGGTGAATAGGTGGTTATATGTCGCCAAAATTGCTGTTGAGAGGATTTGCTTGGTTGGCAGCCCTAAATCGGCTGGAATATGCAACATTATCTTTACAGATGGTGCGACTAAATGTCGAACTTTTTACGTTTTTGCAGGTGTTTTTGCAAACCAATGCCTGCTTCTATGTTACGTAATGCTCTTAATCCGTGAGCAAGACCCAACAACAGCGCACTAACAATCACCAAGGGATTGGCTTCACCCAAAGCGGCACAAATTAAGGTTGCGATTATGCTCGTCATAAATACCGAGGCCAGTACAATACTTGCTCGTTGCCACAACTCATAAAGCTGTTTTAAAGGGGATGTGTTGTTTACATCGGTTTGGGCCAAAATACGCTCCAGGTATGTTTTACTGTCGACGCATAATGATAGAGCATATCAGGCCGGTTATTTATATTAGTTGGTTATATGTATTTACCAACCGATTTAGATAATCTTTGCTCGCCTTATTTTGGAGGGTACTGACTCAGAATTTTACTGACCACGCTATTCACTTCCACTTGACGTTGTTCCGGTGTCATATCGGGTTCGGCGGTGAACCCATCAAAACCGCGCCAAATCATTTTGCCTTGATGATAAAAGTCGATAGTAATTTGTGTGTAGACATCATAACCACGATCGATTGGAATGGTGGTGCCGACACCAACACCGGTGGACGAATTGCCGCCATAATTGGTGCCGCCAAAGCCAATGCTAAACGATGACTTATTCTCTTTTTGCTCTTCGGTGGTGTAAAAACTTACTTGCAGATCGGCAGCATCATCGGTGGCATTTAACGATTTTTTACTCAGCTCGCTACTGATCGCTTGTTCAATACGATCTTTACTTAAATCATCAAGTTCAGCAGCTTGTTCTTCTTTGGAGTCAACGAATTGATAAAAACTAAACTGACTGAAATTCGTCTCGGTATCGTAATCAACGTTCGATGGTGTTGATTTACAACCGGTTAATAGCATCAAACCCACCAGCAGTGGACCCCAAAAATGTAAAAAAACAGCTTTCATAACAGCACCTTATTATTTATCTTCAACATTAGGTATAGATAAATTATAGATGTCTTGCCATTTATAGATAAAAAAACAGCGGCTAATGCCGCTGATTTTTTTGGGAGTTATCCAGATATATCAATTTACTTTAGTTCGTCTCTGTAGATAACACCGTCCTTCATAACAATGTGAAGTGTATCGATTTTCTTGTATTCAGGATCCGCGTCGAACCATTTATCGTTACCACCGATGACACTTAAGTCTTTCAGTGGGTTACCGTCGACAAGAATAAGGTCAGCGGCAGCGCCTACTTCCACCACACCGAGTTTACCTGATGCAGCGTATGGGTTACGTGGACCTGATAAAGCCATTAATTCACCAGCGGTTGAGGTCATTTGCTTCAATACTTCGAAGTTATTACCGAACGCTTCACCACGCCACCAGATTTCGTAACGACGCGCACGTTCGGCGTCAGCAAAGGTACCAACGTAGTCCGATGCGAAGACAACTTTAACGTTGTTAGCAAGTAGTTGCTTACCGTAGTTGCCGTATTTTTCACGAAGTACCTTGATTAGCGGTAGTTTGTCTTTTGGCATTAGCGGGTTTTTCGCTAGATCCGGCGATAATCCCCACATTTGTGGTACCACATAGACACCTTCTTTAGAGATACGTTGCATGGTCTCTTCGTTCATGAAAAAGCCATGCTCAAATGACTTCACACCACAGTCCATCAAGCGGTTCATTGCTCGGTCATTAAATACGTGAGCGGCTACGTAAGTGTTCCAGTCTTTGGTCGTTTCAACGATTGAACAGGTTTCTTCTTTAGAAAACTGTACTGTATCGATTGGGTCATATTTGGATGAACCACCACCACCGGCCATGATTTTAATTTGTGTCGCACCGTTACGTAAGTTGGTGCGCGTTGCTTTTAATACTTCCGCTTCACCATCGGCAACAGCGCCAATACCAAAGTGTTCAAAGTTTGATGCATCGTGTGCACTGGTTGGTGAGAAGCCGGCATCACCGCGGTCACGAAAATCACCATGGCCAGAGGTTTGTGAAATAAAAGTGCCTGATGGAAAAATCTTAGGACCGATAATATGACCAGAATTGATGTTACGCATCAGTCCAAATGCTGGGCCACCCATGTCACGCACTGTGGTGAAGCCATCCATAAGAAAACGTTCAGCGACAATCGAAGCACGATAAGACATATCGGTTAAGTCCATATCACTTTCAACGTTAGCAAAGTTGTTGTTGATCATGATGTGCGCATGACCATCAATAAGGCC
>NZ_JABBXG010000014.1:0-68002 GCF_012932945.1 Thalassotalea sp. Y01 | reverse complement strand
ATCTTGTGAGTGCTCACACAAATTGCATGATAACTAATTGTTAAAGAACCGATTCTTGTCGAATCGAGCCAATCAATCGCATTCGTTGTTGGCGTTGCTTTCCGTTGAAAGCGGATGCGCATTCTACGCATCTGAGTTTTGATGTCAACACTTATTTGAAATTTATTTTCAAAAGTTTTGTTGGCCGTTTAGAGAAACAATCGCTTAACTAAACGTATCAAAACACCCCGTTGGCCTTTGCCGTTGAAGTGGATGCGCATTTTAGGGATTTTTCAGATAAGGTCAACAGTTTTTTTGAAATAATTTAAAATTAATGTTTGATCGTCTAGATTCTGTACAGATAGCTGTATTATTGGCTTTATTGTTATTAAAATGCGTGGGTTCAGCTATATTTGATTACATTTATAGGGAATTGTTAGACGGTATATTTTTGCTAACTTTGCAGAATATGGCGGATTGAAAAAGAATCTTTATACTATGCATTTTCTATAATTGGCTAGTATTTAATTTGAAGGGCTTATTTTTAATGGTTAATAAGGTAAGAAGTTATCGAGATATTACCCCAAGTTTGGGTAAAGATGTATATATCGATGAATCAAGTGTGGTCATCGGCGATGTGGTACTTGCTGACGATGTTAGTATTTGGCCCTTGGTTGTAATCCGTGGCGACGTAAATCACATTCGTATCGGTAACAGCAGTAATATTCAAGATGGCAGTGTATTGCATGTCACCCGTAAAAACAGCAACTTCCCTGACGGTTACCCATTACTCATTGGCGAGCAAGTAACAGTGGGTCATAAAGTCATGCTGCATGGCTGTACCTTGGGTAATAGAATACTTGTCGGTATGGGCGCAATTGTTATGGATGGTGCTGTGGTTGAGGATGATGTGATTATCGGCGCGGGTTCTTTGGTTGCACCGAACAAAGTATTGCAGAGTGGCTATTTGTACGTTGGTAATCCAGCCAAACAAAAACGACCATTGACGCAACAAGAAATGCAATTTCTAAAAAGCACCAATGCCAATTATGTCAAACTGAAGAACGAATACCTCGAACAACAAGGTTAGCTTGATAACATTATCAACAAAACGAGCCCAAGCTAATATTTATATTGTCAGCCGGATGATATTGTCTTCATCCGGTTCTTCATCTTCAAGATAGTCTTCAATCAGCTCTTCTAGCTCAAATTTCAATGCATCGGTGATGTCACGTTTAGGAGCTTGTATATATATAGTAATGCGAGCACCACTGAGCATACCGGTAAAACACCAACAATTTTGAGCATCAATATATTGAAAATCATCATTAAACAATATGGCTTGGTTCATTACCCTTCCTTAAACTGCTGACGCAATAAAGCCAAAACAGGTGCGACATCAGGTTTTACACCATGCCATATAGCAAAGCTTTGCGCGGCTTGGCCAACCAACATACCCAAACCATCAATGATCTGCCTAGCCCCTTGTTGTTGGCACCATTTTAGAAAAGCGGTTGGCTCTGCACCATAGACCATGTCATAACATACCGTATCGACAACCGCGCTACTTGCTAAGTCAGGTAATGTTGCTGACAAGCTTGCAGACGTTGCGTTAATGATGACATCAAAGCGCTTAGATTGGGTTTGCGAATAATCAATAGCTGTCAGTTTGTCATGTTGGAAATGATCGACAAGCAGTTGAGCCTTGCTTAAGGTACGATTAACAATAGTCAGGCTATCTGGGTTTTGTGCTAATAGAGGTGAAATGACCCCACGACTTGCGCCACCTGCCCCCATAAGTAATATGCGTGCGCCGCTTAGGGTGACATTGTGAGCAAGCAAGTCATCGACCAAGCCTCGACCATCGGTGTTGTCACCCAAGATGCCGCCATCGGTAAATGATAAAGTATTTACTGCGCCAGCCGCTTGTGCATCAACAGATAACTGATCACACATTTGCATCGCTTGCTCTTTAAATGGTGCCGTCACATTGGCACCTTTGCCGCCATTAGCAATAAAGCTGTTCACGTCAGCGACAAACATCTCGGGTTCACTAAGCTGCTTTTGATAGTCAATGCGCTGGTCACAGGTTAACGCAAATTGTTGATGAATGATGGGTGATTTCGATTGCTCGATAGGATTGCCGAAAACTAAGTATTTGTCCATAACGGCCACAGATTAACTTTAGATGCTTCAAGAGTAATAAATTCAACAGACAAAATAAAGCGGCTATAGGTAAAACCTATAACCGCTTGTTATATATACGTGCTGTCTGTCTAACCTTTGATTAGAACTTGTAACCCAACATTAGTGAGTAAACCATAGGATCTACATCTACTTCGGCAGAACCTTTAATGTCATCACCGATTTTAAAATCTGCGTCAGTGTTGATATCGATATAACGTACAGAAGCATTAACGTGCCACTTGTCGCTTAGCTGATAATCGGCACCAACTTGCACTGCCCAACCAAAAGAAGCATCAAGTTCTAAGTCATTAAAGCCTAGAGATTTTGGCGCAGATTTAAACTCTTCATCAAAGAAAACGGTATAGTTTAAGCCGGCACCAATGTACGGCATAAAATTAGAACCCGTATCAAAATAGTAAATAGCGCTCACGGTCGGTGGCAAGTGAGACACTTCGCCCAGTGTAGTGCCATCAACATTAACGCCAAACAATCCTTCAGAAATACCTTCTGGATCGTGAATATTTACGTCATGCTTAAATGGTGTTGCGGCTAGCACTTCAACCGCCCAATTGCTTGAGAAGAAATATACAAAGTTTAAACCCAGCTGTGTATTGTCATCCACAGACACGGATAGAGGCGTGTCACCACCAAGTGCTGGTACATTAACACCGGCTTTACCACTATCCGGGTCCACCATAGTGGCACCACCACGAATAACAAAATCACCTGCCTGATATGACGCTGCTGTCGCTACTGAGCTTAAAAATAATGACGCAAGAGCTAAACTAATTACTTTCTTTTTCATGGCCTTTGCCTTTTATATACTGTAAAAAACTGTCGCAAAGTGTAACTATGTCTAATCTTTTATTTTTTGATTTAAAACAAATTTTGTTAGATCATTAACAAAAAGTTTAACTTTAGATGGAATTTTATGAGTTTAGCAGACAAAAATGCGGTTGCTAGCTGGTTGAACCGTTACCTTTTATGTAATTTTGTATTGGTATTGTTAATTTCATTACGATACCTGAGTCCGAATCCCTGGCCGCAGGACCTGTTGTCTTGGTTGTTTTTATTAAGCTACGGTGTCGCCCAATTAGGCTTTCTTACGCTACTACTTACGGCTTGTTTGCATCTACTAAACAAGTTAATCGGCTCAGCAATAATCATTCGCACCCTCGCCATTATTACCGTATCGCTGGGTTTATCCTTGCTACTCGCCGATACCTTTGTTTATCAGCAATATCGCTTCCATTTCAATGCCATAGTCTTTGAACTTCTAGTGGAGGGTGGCACAGAAATCTTTAGCTTTAGTTGGCAACTATGGACCATGATAGTGCTTATTATTGTCGCCTTTTTTGCCGCACAATGGGGATTATCAGAGGCATTATGGCGTAAGTTTAACGACAAGCCATTAGCACTAACGCCTTATGTAAAGTATTGGGCGCTGTTTATGTTGGTAGGTCATGGTATACACACCTGGGCCGATGCCATGTTTAAGAAAGAAATTACCTCGCAAGCACGCTACCTGCCATTGTCTTATCCATTAACCGCAAAAAGCTTTATGGCCAAATTTGGGGTGATGAACATTGAAGCGCAAAAGCAACAGGCGCTGTTAAAACAAAAGAAAGTTAAATCATCAATCAACTACCCACTACAACCAATGCAGTGCCAAACGCCAGAGAACACGCCGAATATTTTATTAATCGTACTCGATTCTTGGCGAGCAGATATGATGGATGCCGACATGACACCGAATATGTTCGCGTTAGGTGAACAAAGCAAAGTGTTTAGCGCCCACCATAGTGGCTCTAATAATACCCGGCATGGCATGTTTTCATTGTTTTATGGTATTCCTGGACACTATTGGCAACCGGTATTAGATCTGCAAAAGCCACCGGTGTTGATGCAAGAGCTGAAAAAACAAGATTATGAATTCGGTATCTTTGCCAGCGCTAAACTTACCAGTCCGGAATTTGATCAAACCTTATTCGCCAATGTTGATAATCTGCGTACCCATTCTACCGGCGACAAGCCTTATCAACGCGACATAGATATCACTGAAGACTTTATTGATTAGCACAGTAAACGTGACAGCAACAAGCCTTATTTTAGCTATATGCTTTACGATGCAGCACATGGCTTTTCGATTCCTAAAGATTTCCCTCGTAAATATCAGCCATCGCTGGATGATATCAATTATATGGCATTGAACGATGACTATGATGCCAAACCGTTTTTAAACCTATATAAGAATGCCATTCACTTTATCGATATAGAATTAGGTAAAGTATTGGCACAAATTGAAGAGCAGCTAGACAACACTATCGTTATTATCACCGGTGATCACGGTAAAGAATTTAACGAGAGTAAAAAAGGTTACTGGGGTCACAACAGTAACTATTCCGACTATCAAACTCGGGTACCGCTGCTGATTCACTGGCCTCAACGCCAGCAAGAGATGTATGACGGCGTAACCAGTCATTACGATATCGCACCGACCTTACTTACCGACGCGTTAGGTTGCACTAACGACAGTAAAGACTATAGCTCTGGTCAATCATTATTCAGCAAAACCGAACAGCCATGGTTGTTACTTGGCCGTGACGGTAATTATGCCATTAAAGAAAATGGTCGTATTAATGAAATGGATCGTTACGGCAACTTCACCATCTTTGATGCAACAACCTATCAAGAAATACCCAAAGGCAAAATTAACATGCAAGTGGTACTCGATGCGATGGAAGAATTAAGACGCTTTAACGCCAAAAAGAAATAAAGGCACTGAACGCAAAAGCCGGTTTTTTAACCGGCTTTTGGTTGGCTAAACGGGTGCAGTGTTAAAAATTATAACGCACGCTCAATGCAAAGCGATCGCCATCATCATTTTCTTCCAATGATGCACCAATACTTAAATTATTTTTCAGGTGAAAAAAGCCTTGAATGCCGGTGACATCTTTATCGACGTGAACATTGGGAGAAATATGAGTCCATTGATTTGATGCTGTATTAGAAATACCAATCAAATGCTAGGTCCCGGTAGGTATAATAAAATCGCACTTCAATGTATTTGCTAAACAGACTACGCAGGCCAATGGATGCTTGCATGCCATCAGCAGAATCAGAGAAGCTGGATTTCTCATATTTCACATCAATCAGACCTAAGGTGCCATAAAACACATTGTCTTCAAACAATTCGTAATAATAACCAAAGTTTAATTGATTCTGCTGGTATTCCGTGGCACTAGTTTCTTGTTTAAATTTATCAAACTCAGCCGTTTCGTATTGACCAGAAATAAATACATTGCTCATAAAGCTATAGGACGCCTCAATGGCGACGCCGTCCATATCGAGCTCAGAATACTCTGATTCTCCAGCAACATATTCGAGCTGCACATAATCCCAACTGACTGGGCTGGCGTTTACAATATTAATAGCGGCTAAACACAATGATATGGCGACAACAAAACGCATAAAAATCCTTTTACGGATAAAAACAATACAAACATTAGCTGTCTTTACAACCTAAAAAAGGCTGATAATACAATAACATTATCAGCCTCTCATAAAAATATATAGCGTTATTTCAAATGGTTAAGTCTTGTCCAACCAATCTTGTGGCTTAAGGTAGCGCTTGTATAACAAGGCTTCGCTGCTGCCTTGCTCAGGGGTGAAATTATATTGCCAACGCGCAAGCGGTGGCATCGACATTAAAATTGATTCGGTGCGACCACCGGATTGCAAACCAAATAACGTACCACGGTCAAAAACCAAGTTGAACTCGACATAACGACCACGGCGATACAGTTGAAATTGACGTTCGGCCTCGCCGTATTCAGTGTCTTTGCGTTTATTGATAATCGGCACATAGGCATCAATAAAGCCTTCGCCAACGGCTTTGATGTAATTAAAACAGGTGTCAAAATCCCAGCAATTAAGGTCATCAAAAAATAAGCCACCGACACCGCGAGTTTCATTGCGATGCTTAAGAAAGAAATACTCATCGCACCATTGTTTGTGCTCATCGTAAACCTTGTCACCAAACGGTGCACATATATCGGCGGCGGTTTGATGCCAATGCACAACATCTTCTTCAAATGGATAAAATGGTGTTAAATCAAAACCACCACCAAACCACCAAACTGGCTCCTCCCCTTCTTTTTCCGCCACAAAGAAACGCACGTTAGCATGTGACGTGGGAATGTAAGGATTGTTTGGATGAATGACTAACGACACCCCGCAGGCTTTCCATGTACGTCCAGCCAATTCAGGACGATGGGCAGTAGCAGATGGCGGTAATTTATTACCACTGACTAAGGAAAAGTTAACCCCGCCTTGTTCAATCACTGTGCCATTGGTCAAGACGCGGGTACGACCACCGCCGCCTTCTTCTCGTTGCCAGCTGTCTTCCATAAACTTACCACGACCATCGGCGTGTTCTAATGCGTCACAAATTTTGTCTTGCAGTGATTGCAAATAGGTTATGACTGTGTCGATGTTTACTTGACTCATGTTCTTAATACTTCTCCGCTCAGAGCATCTATGATGGTGGAAGGCTTATCGAAGCCTAAGGTGTCACCCTTGATAATAAAATCCAATTGCGCACCAAGGTTTTGTTCTGCTTGCTGCCAAGTGGTTGCCGGTTGCTGACCACTTATATTGCAACTGGTTGATACAATTGGCTTTCCTGTCGCTTTACATAGAGCAACAACATCTTTTTGACTGGTTACTCGAACCGCTATAGTGTCAAATTTGCCACTTAAATGCTTACTAATATTGGCATTGGCAGGCATAACTTGGGTGATGCCGTCTGGCCAACGAGACAACACACTAAAACGCTTATGTTGCGGGATTTTAGCGTCATCTACATAAGGTAACAATTGTGAATAATTAGCCGCCAATAATATTAAGCCTTTTTCAATAGGACGTTGCTTTAACGCCAATAAGCGTTCAATCGCTTGATTATTGTCAGGATCACAGCCAAGACCAAATACCGCTTCGGTTGGGTAAGCTATGATGCCTCCTTCATTAAACGCGTCTACAGCATTTTCAAACATTGGATGTTCGCTGTTATTATTCATATTGATTCGTGAAAAAAGCCATAAAAATGCGCACATTATAGCCCCTTTATGGCCTTACCGCATCAGGATGTTGACGACGATTTTCGCCGCAGGTCGAACCATCTGCAAAAAAACGGGTCAATATTTGGGTATTTGCGCAAACAGGGTTATAATGCGCGCTTTATTTTTCAGCCCTTTACGACAACAAAAAGGTGTAATGCGATGACTGTGGGAATCATCATGGGGTCAAAATCAGATTGGCCAACAATGCAACATGCGGCAGAGATGCTCGACTTGTTAAACGTACCTTATGAAACAAAAGTAGTTTCTGCACACAGAACACCACACTTGCTAGCGGAATATTCTGAATCAGCAAAAGATCGTGGTATCAAAGTGATCATCGCAGGCGCTGGTGGCGCAGCTCACCTACCTGGTATGGCTGCGGCATTTACCAGCTTGCCTGTACTTGGTGTGCCAGTGCAATCAAAAGCACTAAGTGGTCAAGACTCGTTGCTATCTATTGTGCAAATGCCAAAAGGTATCGCTGTGGGCACGTTAGCCATTGGTACCGCAGGTGCTGCAAACGCAGGTTTGCTGGCTGCACAAATTCTTGGCACACATGATGAAAGCATCATGGCCAACATTGAAGCGTTCCGCAAAAAGCAAACGCAAACCATTTTGGATAATCCAAACCCGGCAGAATAAAATACGATGAACAAGGTATTGGTACTAGGCGCTGGCCAACTGGCGCGCATGATGGATTTAGCCGGTACGCCGCTAAACCTCGATGTAAAAGCTTTTGATGTGCGCAGCAATAAAGTTGTTCACCCACTAGCCAACGAGCATACGTATGGCGATCTGCAGACAGGCATTGATAACTGTGATGTGATCACTGCGGAGTTTGAACACATCGCCCACGACGTATTGGCAGTATGTGAAGCGTCTGGCAAGCTTTTACCAAGCAGTGACGCGATTAAAATTGGTGGCGACCGCCGCCTAGAAAAAGCCTTACTTGAATCTTGTCAGGTGGCCAATGCCAAACACAAAATCATCGACAGCCGTGCCGATTTTGACGCAGCTATTGCAGACTTGCAACTGCCAATCATTTTCAAAAGTGCCTTAGAAGGCTATGACGGCAAAGGCCAATGGCGCCTAAAGAGCATGGACCAAGCTGCGGCTATTTGGGCTGATATGCAAGACTTTGTCGAGCAGGCTAACACCTCAGTGCCACAAGGTATCATCGCGGAACAAATGGTACCTTTTGAGCGTGAAGTATCTATTGTTGGTGCGCGCAGTCGCAATGGCGAAATCGCTGTATACCCGATCACGGAAAACCATCATACCAATGGTGTGCTTAGTGTTTCTTTGGCAGTAGCGAGCACCAATGCACTGCAAGAACAAGCATTAGAGGTGTTTACCAAGCTGACTGAAAAGCTGGACTACGTTGGTGTATTAGCGATCGAATTCTTCCAAGTTGGCGAGCAATTGCTGGTCAATGAAATCGCTCCTCGAGTGCACAATTCTGGCCACTGGACCCAACAAGGTAGTGATTGCTGTCAATTTGAAAATCATTTGCGCGCGACGTTAGGTTTGCCACTTGGTAATACTGAGCTTATTCGCCCAACAGCGATGATCAATATTCTTGGTGAAGATTCGGTACCAGAGCAGGTATTGAGCATTCCAGGTGTTGCCATGCATTGGTATAACAAAAGTAAGCGTGCGGGTCGCAAGATGGGTCACATCAATGTATGTGCCAACAGCGAACAACAACTTGCCGAGAAACTGCAGCTATTAGCAAGCATACTTGAGCCAAACGCGTTTGAAGATTTGCAAGACTTTGCCGATCGTTTCCAAGCCCGATTAGGCTAATCGTTATTTAGATAACGTCAGTACAGAAAGATTAAAGGGGCGAGTAAACTACTCAGCCCCTTTTTTATATCTGTCTTTATTTTTAATCTGGTTAGTTATAACAAACGCTAGCTCTGGAAGTGGCTACACTTTTTATCTGCGCATTGTAGCTTTTCGCCAGCCGCCATATTGCGTTTAAGCAATAAGCCATAACCACACTTTTGACAATTGCCTGCCACCGGCTCGTGATTAACCGCAAACTTACATTTTGGATAGCCATCACAAGCGTAAAAAGTTTTACCGTAACGATTATGTTTTTCAGCCAAATGGCCTTTACTGCATTGAGGACACTTCACATCGGCAAACACTTCACTTTGTTCATGCTCAATATGGTGACATTGAGGAAAATTGGTACAGCCGATAAACATACCAAAACGGCCTTGCTTTACCGCCAACTCACTACCGCATTCAGGACATTCGGTACCTGGTAACAGCTGTTGTTCAAATTTTTCTTGCTCAACCAGCGGGCGAGAATAGGTACAAGTAGGGTAATTAACGCAACCAAGAAACGCACCGGCTTTGGAATTTTTGATCTGTAACTCGCTGCCACATTGCGGGCAGACCTCGTACTCTTTTTCCAAAGCATGTTCGTGCTGACTAAATAAAGGTTTACTGTCTTTGCTCATAATAACTGACCATGGGCGTTAAGGGCGGCCATTATCGCAAACGACAGTGCAAAACTTAAGCGCTTTCGCAAAACCTTGAAGATTTAGTGCAATGGCCCTTCGCATTCATCAAATATCAAATCTTCCATTTGCGAATAAGCAGATTCTTTGCCCGGTACATTAAACAGCACCATAAGCACGACCCACTTAAGATCGTCAATATTGAAATCTTTGGTATCTAATTCCATTACCCGGTCGATAACCATTTCCCGTGTAGTGAAATCTAGGACATTAATGTGTTCAAGGAACATCAAAAAACCACGACTCTCAACGTCAAGGAAACGATTTTCTTCAGGTGTGTAAATACGTACCGAGACACCTGGACGGCGGGTCAAATATGGGTATGCATCGGTATTTTGCAGCGCGGCTAGTTTTTCTAACCAAGATAAAGCTTTGTAGATCTCATCCTGATGGAATCCGGCACGAGTTAATTCGTCGGTAAGGATGTCATGATCCACCATAACTTCAGCTTCACTGTGGATATAGTTTTCAAAAAGATACATGAGAATATCGAACATAACTATTTCCCCTCTAAGTGAATTGCGTAATAAGGTTAAACCCTATGTTGCAATTTGATGTAGCCACCTGGTACCGCGGTTACCAGACCTCTTAGCTCTAGCGTCATCAATCGAGTTAATACTTCCTCTATGGGAAGCTTACTTCGAGAAGCTATTATGTCCACGGTTGTAACAGCTTCATAATCCACACTACGCAACAATGGATCGAGAAACAAGTCCTGTGAACACTTTTTTTGTAATTTTTTGAGGCCTGTTTTTGCCAATAATTGTTGCTCTATATTGATACGACCGGGGAGCGGCTTTAGATCTAACACGTCGACGATATCGGCACTGTTATCGACTAACAGTGCGCCTTGTTTGAGTAAGTAATGACAACCTTGTGTTTGCGGATTACTGATCGCGCCCGGCATAGCAAACACCTCTCTGTTTTGCTCTAGCGCCAGGCGCGCTGAGATTAATGAGCCACTCTTTAAAGTCGCTTCAATGACGAACACACCAAGGCTCATACCGGTGACAATGCGGTTACGACGCGGAAACGCACCAGCAAAGGGTTTGCTACCCGGCAGGCATTCACTGATGATGGTTCCTTGTTGGTCGAGTATACGCTTGGCTAGCGCCCGGTGTCGTGTCGGATACACACTATCTAGACCAGTTGCCACCACAGCTAAGGTATAACCGTTGGCATCCAATGCGCCGCAATGAGCAGCAGCATCGATACCTATCGCCAGACCTGACGTAATCACACAATAACGGCTTAATTCGGCAGCAAACTGATGACAATGATTACGTGCGCCGAGCGTGGCACTTCGTGAGCCAACCATAGCCAATTGCGGCAGGTTTAATAACTTTATATTGCCTTGTACAAACAACACAATTGGTGCATTTTCGATGTGTTTAAGCTGTTGCGGATAACGCTTATCCAGATAACCAATTATGCTCATTCGATGTTTGACAGCTAACTCGATAATCTGCTCAATGCGTTCTATAGCTGGGTATAGCATGGCTTGGCGTTGTGTGTAGCTAAAGCCCATGCTACTCAGGGCGCTAGCGTCCAACTGCAGTAGTCCATCCAATCCAAATTGGCGCAGTAATTTAATTTTTATGTTATTGGCAAGACGCGGTACGAGGCGCAAGCGCAGATACGACACGAGCGTGGTGTGAGCAGAAGTCATCATTCATATCCTTTGAAATCATAGATCTGTTAGTTTTATATTGTCTTTCATATAAAACAAAAGTCGAAACACAACCAAAAAGAGCGCTAATTCCATTAGCGCTCTTTTTAGTTTAGTTAAAAATCGATGTTTCGGAAACTGCCTTGGCAGTTAAGGTGCATTCACCGTGTCATCGATTCGTACCGACTTAGACGTACCCAAAACAATGGCATAGCTGGTGTTATCAAGCACTTTGAATACCATTAAATGACCAATACGCTCTTTTGGCATTTCAACACGACGATCGCTGTCATTTGGTCGGGTTAATCGATACCAGCTTGATGCATCTTCTTCGTAAATCGGACCATCTTTGGTTTCGATAACGTCAGGGCTTTGTCGATTAATGGCATATACATCACCCATTTCGATGTTTTCGTTAGCGCCCTTGTTTAATAGCACCACTTCAAACTTACCGAATTCGCGCACCATATTGCGAGAACGAATCATACGGGCATCGATATCTTTACCTTCTGCTGCCTGCATCGCATAAAATGCTGGATACAATTGCCCCTCGTTGACCGGCACTATGATGGCACCAGCTCGAATTTCCTGATTTGATGATTGCAAATATAAGGTCGATGGCTTTTTCTCTTCCAGACTGCCTTTACGGACGCCTTCGGCGGTACCAATCAAAATCGCATGATAACCTAACGGCTTACCGCTTTCAGGATCGATAACCTGCTCGCCTTTTTTGTAAATGGCGTAGTGTTGCTCTGTTGCAACCTCACCTTTTACATACAATAAAGCACCTTCCATATTGGATTTGTATTTTTCATCACCGCCCAGTACATATGGCGCTTTATCAAAGTCTTCGCCAGTCATTACAGCTGCGTAATCTAGATAAGGCGCAACCACTTCAAATGGTAAATAGGTTACCGGGTTTTGCTCTTTTAAGGTTTTACGAATCTTTGGTGACCATTTTAAAGTTGGCTTGCCTTTAACCAACATCGGGTTGCCATCGGCATCAAACACCAAGCGCAACTCATCTCCAGGATAAATTAAATGTGGGTTAACGATTTCTGGATTCATGCGCCACAGCTTAGGCCACAGCCATGGTTCACTGAGGTACATCGCAGAGATATCCCAAAGGGTATCCCCCTTCTTTACTACGTAGTTTTTCGGTGCATCGTCTTTTATTTGCAACTCGTCAGCAAGGGCGAGTAGCGAGGTAAACAGACAAACAATGGTTATTAGTATTTTTTTCATCATGCTGTCGGATCCGTTTCGAGCAATTTGTCGTTAGAGTTATTGTAACGTTAATATTCGCGAGAGTAACGATAAAGCCCTATTATTCATAGAGAATAATGGCTAAAATTAGTACCAACATACCATTGTATCGAAATTATCGCTAATTTTTTAAAAATATATGACAGTTTTAAATGTATTACGCTTCCCTGATGAGCGTCTAAGAACCATAGCAGAACCGGTTGCAGAAGTAACTGACGAAACTCGCCAAATTATCGACGATATGTTCGAAACCATGTACGCCGAAAACGGCGTAGGTTTGGCGGCAACCCAAGTAGATATTCACCAACGTATTGTTGTGATTGATGTCAGTGAAGATAAATCAGAGCCTATTGTTTTGATTAATCCACAAATCACTGAACACAGTGGCGATATTATGATCAATGAAGAAGGTTGCTTATCGGTACCCGGTAGCTACGCAAAAGTTGAGCGCAATACTGAAGTAACCGTTAACGCCATCAATAAAGATGGCGAAGCATTCGAGCTTGATGCATCAGAACTGTTGGCTATTTGTATTCAGCACGAACTGGATCATTTGAAAGGTGTGCTGTTTATTGATTACCTGTCGCCGTTAAAACGCCAGCGTATCAAAGCAAAGCTAGAAAAAGCAGCTCGTCTGGAAAATCGCGCCTAATTCAATCGACATTCTGAGGGTAACTCTTTGTCTAAACCACTGAATATTATCTTTGCCGGTACGCCGGATTTCGCTGCCAAACATCTACAGGCACTAATCGACTCACAACATAATGTGGTCGCCGTGTATTGTCCGCCGGATAAACCTGCTGGCCGCGGTAAAAAATTAACCGCTTGTGCGGTTAAACAATTGGCACAGCAACACCATATTCGCATAGAACAACCACTAAACTTTAAACAACAAGACGATCAACAACAATTAGCTAGCTATAACGCTGACGTTATGGTCGTTGTTGCCTATGGTTTGTTGTTACCGAAAGTCATCCTTGATGCACCGCGATTGGGTTGTGTCAACGTTCATGGCTCATTGTTGCCGCGTTGGCGCGGTGCGGCACCGATTCAACGTTCGTTAGAAATGGGCGATGCCGAAACCGGTGTGACAATAATGCAAATGGATATTGGTTTAGATACTGGTGACATGCTATTAAAAGCCAGTTGCCCTATTACCAGTGCCGATACCAGTGCCAGTTTATATGAAAAATTAGCCGAATTAGGGCCAAAAGCCTTACTTGATGTGATGGCGCAAATGGCGGAAGGCACACATCATGCGCAGCCACAAGATAACAGTTTGGCCAACTACGCAGCAAAGCTCACTAAAGAAGAGGCCATAATCGACTGGTCATTACCAGCGGCGGTATTGGACAAAAAGATTCGCGCTTATCAACCGTGGCCGTTTGCGCAGTTTGTCTACAGCGATGGTAAAAACCAGCATCGCATTAAAGTGTGGCAAGCAACACCTGTTACCAATCAATCAAACGCTACCGCAGGCACCATAATAGAGGTTAACAAACAGGGTATTCGTGTCGCTACAGGTGACGGCGAGTTGCAATTAACCAGCTTACAATTACCCGGCAAAAAAGCCATGCAAGTTGCCGACATCTTAAATGGGCGTGGTGACTGGTTTGTTAGCGGTCAACCAATCACAGGACGCGCCGATGTCTAAAAATTTGCGCGCACTGGCAGCAAAGTGTGTCTATGCCGTTGTCGATAAAGGTCGAAGTTTAAGTGATGAATTGCCTAAGCAACAAGGCTTGGTCGAGTCGCCTAAAGACAAAGGCTTATTGCAAGAGCTATGTTATGGCGTGTTACGTTATTTACCAGAGCTTGAACACCATGTGCGCCGATTTGTTGATAAACCATTAAAAGGCAAGCAACGAGTGGGTCACTTTCTCCTGTTGGTTGGTATTTATCAAATCAAATATACCCGTATTCCGGATCACGCCGCTGTAGCAGAAACTGTTGCAGCCACAGGCCCTTTGAAAAGTCGTCATTTAAAAGGCATGGTCAATGCGGTATTGCGCTCTTATCAACGTCAACCTGACAGCGATGACACGTTGCCCGATGCTGTACGTTATAACCACCCTTCTTGGTTTTTGAAAAAAATTCAACAAGGCTATCCGCAAGACTGGCAACAAATTGTCACGGCAAACCTGCAGCGACCATCTATGTGGCTGCGGGTTAACCGACAAAAAACCACAGTAGCAGATTACAAAACGCTATTGGCGGCAGCAGAAATTGGTGTCGCTAGCGAAGATCCAGATAGCCATGGTCTGTTATTAAGCCAAGCGGTTGATGTCACTCGTCTGCCACATTTTCATGACGGTTGGGTCTCAGTACAAGATGGCGCTGCACAAATGGCTGCGATATTACTTTCCGCAGAAAGCGGCGATAAAGTACTTGATTGCTGCGCCGCACCGGGTGGCAAGACCTGTCATATATTAGAGCGTAGCGCGGAAATTGACGTTACCGCTATCGACATAGAAGCAGAACGTTTAACCCGCGTTAAAGAAAACCTGCAACGTTTAGGATTAACAGCCAAGGTGTTATGTGGCGATGCCGCCGATACCAGCGATTGGTTCGACGGTGAAATGTTTGACAAAATTTTAATTGATGCGCCTTGTTCAGGAACCGGTGTTATACGTAAAAACCCTGATATTAAATGGTTGCGTCGAGCATCCGATATAGACGCTCTGGTTGTGCTACAAAGACAAATACTTGATGCCATATGGGCTATCCTTAAGCCTGGCGGCATCATGGTTTATGCTACATGTTCCATTCTTCCTGAAGAAAATAAAGAACAAATACAAAGATTTGTTAAAGAAAACCAAGATGCGACTTTGCTTAACCTAACTCGTGCCAATGCAAGCCAAGATTGGCAAATATTGCCTGGAAACGAGTCAATGGACGGCTTTTATTATGCGAAACTACAAAAAAGTGCTAACGTTTAGCAAGCAGTGCAAATAACAATAAAAAATAACGGAAAATGAAGATAATCATTTTAGGTGCCGGTCAAGTTGGCGGCACCCTGGCAGAAAACCTGGTTGGTGAGAACAACGATATCACCTTAGTTGATGTTGACTCAGAAAAACTCAGAGAACTGCAAGACAAGATGGATTTACAGGTTGTTACTGGTCACGGTAGCCATCCTGATATCCTTGAAAAAGCCGGCGCCGAAGATGCGGATATGGTCATTGCGGTGACCAGTGACGACGCCACCAATATGCTGGCTTGCCAAATTGCCTTCTCGATTTTTAGTACCCCAGTAAAAATTGCCCGTATCCGTTCAGAGCATATTCTTAAATATAAAAAACGTTTATTTCATAATCAGGATATACCTGTCGATCACATTATCGCACCAGAACAATTGGTGACCCGTGATATAGCTCGTCTTATCGATTACCCCGGTGCATTGCAAGTACGAGAATTTGCTAGCGCTAAAGTATCTCTGGTTGGTATTCGTGCTTATTATGGTGGCCTATTAGTCGGTCATGCCCTATCGACGTTACGTGATCATATTCCTAATATTGATACCCGTGTGGCGGCAATTTATCGTAAAGGCAAGCCAATTCGACCATTGGGTACCACGGTTATCGAGGCCGACGATGAGGTTTTCTTTATTGCTGCGACTCGACATATTCGTGCGGTGATGAACGAACTACAAAAATTAGAACCTGCATATAAACGCATTATGATTGCCGGCGGTGGTCATATTGGTGCTGGTCTTGCGAGAATTCTCGAAAAAAAACATCAGGTAAAACTTATTGAACGCAACCCACAACGAGCAGAGTATTTATCAAACGAGCTTGATAATGCGTTAGTGTTTAATGGTGACTCATCCGATCGTGAACTGCTGATTGAAGAGCACATAGATCAAATCGATGTGTTTATTGCCGTTACCAATGATGATGAAGCCAATATTATGTCCTCCATGGTGGCTAAAGGCTGTGGCGCACGCAAAACCATCGCCTTAATCCAACGTAATGCCTATCACGACATTATCCATGACAACATTCTTGATATCGATATTGCGGTATCACCACAACAAGCCACCATATCGGCACTGCTAACCCATGTACGTAAAGGTGGTGTCGTTAACGCTTATAGCTTACGCCGTGGTGCCGCTGAGTCGGTTGAAATCGTTGCCCATGGGGACGAGCAATCGTCAAAAGTTATAGGTCGGGAAATTCAAGATATTAAGTTACCACCTGGTGCAACCATAGGTTCGATTGTGCGTGGCGAAGAAGTACTTATTGCCCACTCGACCACGGTGATTCAGGCCGATGATCACGTCATCCTATTCTTAGTCGATAAGAAATATATCAGTCATATCGAAAAGCTGTTCTCAGTTTCAGCGATTTTCTTCTAAATATAAAAAAGGCGGTATCAACCGCCTTTTTCATGTCCATTGTTTATTCATTCTGCTATATAGCCAAATGGATTAATTACGCCAGAACGATGGCATGAATAACACCAAAAGGGTAAATATTTCCAAACGACCAAATAGCATGGCAATGATCAGCACCCATTTACTAAAGTCATTGACTGAAGAAAAGTTCGCCGCCACTTCACCTAAACCTGGGCCCAAGTTATTTAAACAGGCTGCAACCGCGGTAAAGGCAGTCATTTCATCGATGCCTGACGCCATGATCAACACCATACAAATAATGAAGATCACCGCATACGCCGCAAAGAAGCCCCAAATTGCATCAACGACTTTGTCCGGTAATGCTTTGCGGCCAAGTTTTATGGTGATGATCGCTTTCGGGTGAATCAGACGGCTCAATTCACGAATACCTTGTAGGTATAGCAAAATGATACGCATCACTTTCATGCCGCCCCCGGTTGAACCGGCACAACCACCAATAAAGCTGGAAAAAATAAGTAATATCGGCAACATCGCTGGCCAGGCAGAAAAATCGGTGGTCGCGAATCCTGCGGTAGTGCTTATCGACACCGCTTGGAATAACGCATCATCAAATGCCTCTTCAAAATTTGCCGTCACACCATAGGCCAACAAGCTAAAGAAGCATACGAGCGTTAATACCATTTGAATCGACATAAACGCTTTAAATTCAGGATCGTAAAAATAAGAGCGAATGCTTTTGCTGTTCCAGGCGGTAAAGTGCAAGGCAAAGTTAACACCAGCAATCAGTAAGAACACCACACAAATCACATTGATCAATGGGCTGTCAAAATATCCCATCGATGCATCGTGAGTCGAAAAGCCACCAATCGCTATCGTCGAGAACGAATGTGAAATGGCATCAAATGGCGTCATTCCTGCTGCCCAATAACTTAATGCACAAGCGATGGTTAACGATAAATAGATATACCACAGATGTTTTGCCGTATCGGCAATACGTGGCGTCATTTTAGAGTCTTTAACTGGACCAGGCGTTTCGGCACGATACAACTGCATACCACCAACACCTAGCATAGGTAATACGGCAACGGCTAATACGATGATACCCATACCACCTAGCCATTGCAGTTGCTGACGATACCAAAGTACTGCATGAGGTAATCCCTCTATTTTAGTCAGTATGGTTGCGCCGGTTGTGGTAAGACCTGAAAACGATTCGAAGAAGGCATCGGTAACCGATAAGTTCGGTTGTTCGGTTAGCATTAACGGCACAGAAGAGAAGCTGGCCAGTACGGTCCAGAACAAGACGACGATTAAAAAGCCTTCGCGGGCTCTTAGGTCACCTTTTTCACTACGGTTGGGATACCAACCGAGAAAACCGGCGCCAACACACAATAGAAATGAGGTAATAAATGCAACACCACCACCATCGCCGTAGATCAAAGAGATCAGTGCCGGCGGTAACATGGTAAAGCTGAGGATCATAACCAGAATGCCGATGATCCGGATAATATTACGGTATTGCATTAATTTATCAGGGTTTATTTTTATTCTAGGTATAGCATAACCTGAATCATTAGGCCTTAGCTATCTAAATTATTTTCAGTTTAGAGCAAAGGCTTATTGGGAATCACCCGTCCAGCGGTGATCTCAACAATGCGCTGACAACAAGCATCAATGGCTGAAATGGGGATAGCGACGCTAAGGGAAATATTAACACCATAGTCTTTGCTAAGGATCTCACCGTCAAAAGCAATTAAGACATGCTCGATGTCTTTTAACTGACCATAATCGCATTGCAATGTCACCGTATCACTAGGGATAACCAACTCGGTTGCTAATACATTAATGGCTTGTCTAACCGCGTTTGCATAGGCCCGTTGCATGCCACCGGTACCTAACTTGGTGCCACCAAAGTAACGAGTAACAACGGCGCAGATTTCACCAATATCACTGCCTTGTAGCACCGCTAACATGGGTTTTCCGGCGCAACCTGTTGGCTCACCATCGTCACTAAAGCCATAGGCGGTACTTATTTCAGGTCGACTGTGCATAAACGCATAACAGTTATGTGAGGCATCTGGAAATTGCTGGCGCTTACTGTCGATAAACGCTTTCGCACTTTCGGCGCTGTTACAACGCGCAATAGCACAAATAAAACGACTGCGCAGAACCTCGGTCTCAAACACCAAAGGTTCTGCAGGTACCAAATACGGCGTCGCTTTAGCCGTTATGTTGGTTTCGCTCATATTGTGTTTAAGCTAAACCAAGATCACGCGTCATGTTTTCAATACCATCGTCATGAACGATAACATTGTCTTCGATACGAATGCCGCCAAACGGTTTTAAGGTGGCGATTTTATCCCAGTTTATCTGGCTGGCATGCTTGGATTGTTGCAAGCCTTGCAAAAACTCATTAATAAAATAAAGGCCAGGCTCGATAGTAAACACTTGCTTACTCTCAATACCACGAGTAGTACGTAAGAATGGATGTGCCTCGGGTGCACTGACTAAGTCACCTTGCTCGTTGGCCATAAAACCACCCATATCATGCACTTGTAACCCCAGGTGATGACCAAGGCCATGTGGGTAAAATGCGCGAGTTACACCTTCAGCAACCATGGCTTCGCTATCCATGCGAACAATATCAAACTGCTTTAATACCTTGGCTAACTGATAGTGATTTGCAATGTGCAAATCGACGTAGCTGCTACCAGGTTTAAGTGCTGATACTAAGTTTTGCTGCATCATATCAACAGCCTGTATTAATTCAGCGAATTCATTTTGTTGCTTGGCATAAGTACGAGTGATATCCGCGGCGTAACCGTTAAAGCTGGCTCCGGCATCTATTAAGAAAGACAAGTGCTCGGCTGGTGCCTGTTTTTCCAAAACGGTGTAATGCAAAATCGCCGCGTTTTCATTCAAGGCAATGATATTGCCATAAGGCATTTCATTTTCGCCCTGATCTGTCGCCGTTAAATAGGCAAGTTGAATCTCAAACTCAGAGGCATTGGCCATAAACGCTTGTTTGGCAGCATTATGACCTTTAACAGCGATTTTATTGGCCTGACGCAAGCATGCTAAATCGTAGTCGGTTTTATAGGCTCGATGATAGTGGAAGTAATTAATGACTGCATCAGGGTTTTGTGTTGCAAAGCCATAATCATTAGCAACCTCGCCATGGGCACCAATATAGGCGGTTCGGCTTTTATCTGCCGGCAAGATATCAATCACTTGATCAGGTTTGGCAATAAGTTTGATATCAAAGAAATCAGTCCAATAGCTGTCTTCCAGCTTCGTTACCTTGTGCCAAAAGTCTGTCGGTTGATAAAAAGCCAACACCGGCTTATCTTGACCATTGACGATTAACCAACAATTAGCGGTGTCCGTTATTGGCAACCACGCTTTGAAATGTGGGTTGGTTTTGAATGGATAATACATATCATCCATAAATACACCCAAGGTTTTACCCGCGTGAATACACAAAGAATCTAAACCTTGGCGTTGCAGAATCGTCGCGGTACGGCGTTGCAATTCTTCAATATGCGCCGCAAAGTGTTGTTGCAGTTCAGTCATAACAATTGTCTTGTCTTGTAAATTTGCCAGCGATAATAGCACATCAAGCTGGCGCTAGTGAATTTGCCTGTCAAGAATATCAACAAACGGCGAACGCTCCTGCCCCAGCTTTTGCATATATATTTCGGTAAACGCCATAACACTTTTTACGTAATTACGAGTCTCTTTATAAGGTATGGTTTCGATCCATTTCTCCATGGTCATGTTGGGTGCTTTTTTCAACCAACGATTCACCTTACCTGGGCCAGCATTATAAGCGGCAGTGGCGAGAACAATATTGTTATCAAATTTATCGAGCAGATATTTAAGATACTTAAAACCAATATCGACATTGGTTTCTGCTTGTAACAGTTGCGAACGTTTTAATGATTTATTGCCGGTTAAGTAACGTGCCGTACCTGGCAGTACTTGCATTAACCCTAACGCACCTGCTGACGAGGTGGCATCGCTCATAAAGATACTCTCTTTACGGGCAATCGCATAAGCCCAAGCGAGGCTGATTTGATGTTTAGCGGATTTATCGCCAAACAACTCAGACATCGGCATTGGAAAACGAACATCAAGATCGTTTAGGCCAACATTATTGGTCAGAGTAAAAATGGCTCGGTCGTACCAGCCCTGTTCAAATGCCATTTTTGCCGCCATAGAGCGTTGCTCTTCGGTTAGCTGGCGCATCCAGTAACTCCACTCACGGCGAGCATCACCTAAACGCTTAAGATGGTACAACTCCATCGCTCTTAAACCCGCATCGGACTGTTTTAGCTCGGCAATATTATCCCCGGACATAGTAATAGGCTTATGATTTAAAACACTTTTATCACCAACATGGGCGGCTGCTAAGAAGCCATAGAAACTGCGTGCTTTAGCCAATTCATTGTAGATGCTTTGCGCCTTGTCGGTATTACCGAGCAAGTCATAACTGCGTGCTTGCCAATACATCCACTGCCTGTCTTTTTGCTGATCACCGGTTAGGGTTTGTAGTTCAGTTAATACCCCTTGGTAATCCTTATTTTCTATAAATTTGGCGACCTTGTATTGAATGGCACTGTCTTGCACATACTGGCGCTGTAAGTTTTCATACCAACTTATGGCAATAGGATCATCAGAACGAGCGATTGCCGGTACAAGGGAAGTAAGAACTTGCTCGCGATGTAATGGCGTTAACCTACCTTGGGCATCGATTTTTTCATACACAGATAAGGCCAGCATCTCATCTTTAAATGCTAAGCGCTTAATACCATAAACGATCACTTGAGTTTCTTGTTTGCTAAATTGGTTAAACTTATCAAGGTTTGCGACCTTTGCAGGGGTTGTACGAATATCTCGCCACAACGTCCATAGGTATTGTTCGCTGTCTGGTAACTGCTTACCTAAATACTTCACTAATATGTGACTGCGTTTTTTGTTGGCAAGCAGAATACGTTGCCAAATAAGTTCGTTACTGCGATAACCTGCTTTGGTCCATTCGGCCAGTAACGGGTCACAACTTTTAGGCAACGATTTGCCCGTCAGCCATATTGCTGTCACCTCGCTCAGCACATCGTCTTTATTAGCGCCAAGTTCGAGTCGATAATTATGGTAATGGCAAGTTAGGTCTTTATTACTGGTTGGCTGATAGTAATCGACAAAAAGCTGTTTCTTATCGGAACGAATTAATTGTTTAAGCCAAGCTTTACGTAACGGCCAATCGACCGGTGTACCTTGATATGTTGCTAAGAATTCACTGATTGGCTGTTTATTACGAACGGTCATATTGCGTTGCAATTGATCCAATTGGAAATACGGTAATAACGGGTAATCCTGCAGCTCTGCAACTTTACTGCGATAGGCATCAGATTTTACATTCCACTTTTTTGCCGAGGCTTGCAAATATACGTCGCGCTGGTCTTCGATAGGGGTGGTCTTTTTCGCTGATGCTGAAAAAACAAAAGACAATGAAACTAAAACGGTAATGGGCTTGATTAACGACATAAATAAACGGCTTCCCAGGTTACAAGGCTATTTTTTGCGCAACACCTTTCATTTTAATCAGGGATCATTAAAATAACTGCTGTTGTTACAATCTTATTAAGTTATTACTCGATGTCAGACACTATATTTGAACAGGCTGATCATACCTTGGATGCTATTGGCCTAAGATGTCCAGAACCGGTGATGATGGTACGAATGAATATTCGTAAAATCAATGTCGGCGAAACTTTGTTAATCCTTGCTGATGACCCATCAACAACAAGAGATATCCCAAGTTTCTGTGAATTTATGGAGCACGACTTAGTGGCCAAGGATACGGCTAATAATACTTATAAATACCTTATTAGAAAGCGCTAAGCAACGCATTTCGTCGCAATTTTGCCAAGGCTGTTTTGACCGCTATCTAGTAGATAGACCATGCGAATTTAGCAATGTTCAAGGTAATGAATAAGTTAGTCGAATTTAAAGTTCAAAACATAAAAAAAAGCGGCTTTTAAGCCGCTTTTTTTTATGGGTAAAATAATTTACTGCAGAACCGATATATCGGCAACATTAAAGAAACTGTTACGGATTTGATTCAATAAGGTCAAACGGTTGGTTTTTACTTTTTCATCATCCGCCATCACCATCACGTTATCAAAGAACTCATCAATAACGCCTCTAAGGCCAGCTAATTTAGTTAATGCCTGCTGATAGTCACGATTAGCAAATAACGGCTGCAATTCACCCTGCAAGGCTGCAAAGGTCTCGGCTAGGGCAATCTCTTGTGGTTCCGTTGCCAAGGCGTTATCAAACTCGTTGTACAGCTCACCATCGAATTTAGCCAATATATTACCGACACGTTTATTGGCCGCAGCCAACGCTTGTGCTTGCTCAAGTTCACGGAAATAACTAACCGCTTTAACACGCTGATCAAAGTCTAGTGGCGCTGTTGGTGTTTTCGCTAATACCGCTTGAATAACATCTACTTTAATACCCTGCTCTTGATAATAGGCACGGAAGCGCCCCATGATGAAATCAATCACATCAGCAGCGGTATTGTCATTAGTCAGCTTATCGCCGTATGAATCAATGCTTACGTTGATTAAATCAGCAATATCTAATGGCAATAGCTTTTCGATAATAATACGAATTAAACCTATCGCTGCGCGACGCAATGCAAACGGGTCTTTATCGCCTTTAGGTGGCTGATTAATACCAAAGATACCGACTAAGCTATCAACTTTATCAGCAATCGCGACAGCGGCGCCTACGTTAGCTTCAGGCAAACTGTCACCAGCAAAACGCGGACGATACTGATCTTCAAGAGCTTGCGCTACGTCAGCAGGCTCACCATCGTGCTGAGCGTAGTATTTACCCATAGTACCTTGTACTTGTGGGAACTCGAGTACCATTTCACTCATTAAGTCTGTTTTACTTAATAGGCCGGCGCGATAGGCGTTATCGGCATTTTCCGATAGGCTTTCGGCAACAAATTTAGCTAAAGTGGCTATACGCTCTGACTTGTCTTTCAATGTACCAAGTTGTTTTTGGAACAATACAGTCGACAAGCTTTGTAAACGCGATTCTAAGCTGTGCTTTTTATCGGTTTTAAAGAAGAATTCCGCATCGGCTAAACGTGGACGAATAACCTTTTCATTACCATGAATCACTTGTTCAGGTTGTTTTGACTCAATGTTGGTAACAAAGATAAATTTGTTTAGTAGCGCACCATTGCTGTCTTCAACAGGGAAGTACTTTTGGTGATCTTTCATTGAGTAAATTAGCGGTTCCGCAGGAACTTGTAAGAAGTCTTCATCAAAGCTACCAACCAAAATTGATGGCCATTCATTAATAGATGCGACTTCGTCAACCAACTCATCGTCTAATAATGCTTTACCGTTTAGCTCAGTAGCTGCGGCATTAACATCATCAACAATTTGACTACGACGAGTTTCGTAGTCGGCGATAACGTATGCAGATTTTAACGCTTGTTCATAGTTATTTGCGTGATCAAGTGTGACCATACCTTCAAAATGAAAGCGGTGACCCAGTAACTGGTTGTCAGAGGCTACACCTAGAATGTTGCCTGAGATAACATCAGCGCCAAACATCATGGTAATGGTGTGTACTGGACGGATAAATTGAATACGACTGCTACCCCAACGCATTGGTTTTGGAATAGGTAGCTTATTGACAGCGGTGCTAACCATACCTTCAAGCAATTCAGCAATCGACTTACCCTGCTGGGTTGCTTTGTGCAATAGCCACTCACCTTTATCGGTAACCAAACGTTCGGCTTGTTCAACGGTAATACCGTTTGAACGTGCCCAACCTTGAGCAGCTTTAGTGGCATTGCCGTCGGCGTCAAAGGCAACATTAACCGCAGGGCCGCGTTTTTCAACAACCTTGTCTTGCTGTTGTTGTTCAAGCTCGGTCACTTGCACAGCAAGTCGGCGTGGCGTCGCAAACCATTTCGCTTCAACATAGCCAAGACCTGCGCTTTGCAATTGTTCAGTAATAGAATCGAAAAATGCCTGTGCTAAACCCTTTAGCGCTTTTGGTGGTAATTCTTCGGTACCTAATTCAACTAATAATGTATCTTTGCTCATTTACTTCTCCTCGCCTTGTTGCTCTGTTTGCTTACAAAGCGGGAATCCTAGTTCTTCTCGTGCTGCGTAATATGCTTGTGCACAGGCTTTTGCCAAGGTGCGCACGCGCAAAATATAGCGTTGACGTTCTGTCACAGAGATCGCATGACGTGCATCTAATAAGTTAAAAGCATGTGAGGCTTTCATCACTTGCTCATAGGCTGGTAATGGCAAACCAAGTTCAATCAATTTTTGGCTTTCTTGCTCACACACGTCAAATTGATTAAATAGTGCATCAACGTTTGCGTGTTCAAAGTTATAGGTCGATTGCTCTACTTCGTTCTGGTGAAACACATCACGATAGTAAATTTTGCCCATAGGGCCATCAGTCCAAACTAGGTCATAAATGCTGTCGACGTTTTGAATGTACATCGCCAAGCGCTCTAAACCATAGGTAATTTCACCGGTTACTGGCGCGCACTCGAGTCCACCAACTTGTTGAAAATAAGTAAACTGGGTAATTTCCATGCCGTTCAGCCAGATTTCCCAACCTAAACCCCAAGCACCTAAAGTCGGTGATTCCCAGTTGTCTTCAACAAAACGGACATCATGAACAAGGGTATCTATACCTAATTGCTTTAAAGAATTGAGGTACAATTCCTGAATATTTTTTGGCGATGGTTTTAATACAACCTGGAACTGATAATAGTGCTGCAAGCGATTTGGGTTTTCACCATAGCGACCATCGGTAGGACGGCGGCATGGTTGCACATAAGCACTGCTCATTGGCTCAGGACCAATAGAACGTAAAAAGGTCATTGGATGAAAGGTACCAGCCCCTACTTCCAAGTCGAGTGGCTGAACAATAACACAGCCCTGTTTGGCCCAATAATCCTGTAATTGCAGAATCAGACCCTGAAATGTTTTGATATCGTATGTGCTCATGAATACCAGTATTAGTTTAATTGACAGAAATGGCGCTAATTATAGCGATTGTTTACTAAATCGACTAGCGGTAATTACAATTAAGTAAAGGATTTAGCAGGTGATTTTGCTGATTAATAATAGCACTCGTGACGATTACTTGTTGTCACCTGCACTGCGCAGTTAAAGCAAGCTATCAACAAAGCCTTGAGTGACTAAAAAGAAACCCGGCATAAGCCGGGTTTTTATATTGTCATATTTTGTATGCTAAACAGCGAAACTAGACATCCAAGTTAGCTACATTAAGAGCGTTGGTCTCGATGAAGTCGCGACGTGGTTCAACGTGATCACCCATTAAGGTATTGAACAACTGATCGGCAGCGACAGCATCTTCGATAGTCACCTGTAACATACGACGTGTTTCAGGGTCCATAGTCGTTTCCCAAAGCTGTTCTGGGTTCATCTCACCCAAACCTTTATAGCGTTGGATATATTGACCACGTTCAGACTCTTTTAATAACCATGCGCGTGCTTGCTCGAAAGAATTCACGGGTTGAATCTTCTCACCACGTTTAACGTAAGCACCCTCTTCCATCAAACCGTTAATCGCTTCGTTAAGCTCCATAATGGCTTTAAATTCAGAAGAATGGATAAAGTCATAACCAAGGTTATAAATCGTGTCTATGCCGTGCATACGAACGTTAATCGATGGGTAGTAAATATTACGTTCTTGATCGTGAGCAACCGTTGCCGAATAAATCGAACCGCTATCACCATTCTCTTGTAAAAGATTGACGAAATCTGTGGTCCAAGATTCTACTTTGGCTTCTTCGCTAAACTCGCCATTGATGATTTTGTCAGCCTGTAATAACTGCAGTAATACATCTTCTGGGATTTGACGTGAAACACGGTTAATGATTGCCATCGTATCGCGATATTGATTAAACAAGCTTTCTAAGGCAATACCAGATAACGCTGGAGCACTTTCATTAACGTGAATAGACGCATTCTCTAGAGCCAAAGTCGTAAAGTATTGCTCTTTTTGGTCATCATCTTTTAGATAACGTTCTTGCTTACCTTTCTTAACTTTGTATAGCGGCGGTTGCGCAATATACATGTAACCACGTTCAATGATTTCTGGCATTTGACGGTAGAAGAAGGTCAATAGCAAGGTACGAATGTGCGAGCCATCGACATCAGCATCGGTCATGATAACGATAGAATGATAACGGGTTTTGTCTGGATCATATTCGTCACGGCCGATACCACAACCAAGTGCGGTGATCAGAGTGCCTACTTCCGCAGAAGATATCATCTTGTCAAAGCGTGCTTTTTCAACGTTAAGAATCTTACCTTTTAACGGTAAAATTGCCTGATTCTTACGATTACGACCCTGCTTGGCTGAACCGCCCGCAGAGTCACCCTCCACTATGTATAGTTCAGAAAGTGCTGGGTCTTTCTCCTGACAGTCAGCCAATTTACCTGGTAAACCGGCGATATCTAACACACCTTTACGACGGGTCATTTCACGAGCTTTACGCGCAGCTTCACGTGCACGTGCCGCATCGATAATCTTCATGATAATGGTTCTCGCAGTACCTGGATTTTCAAGTAGGTATTCACCTAATTTTTCACCCATAGCTTGTTCAACTGCGGTCTTAACTTCACTCGATACAAGTTTATCTTTGGTTTGTGAAGAGAACTTAGGATCAGGCACTTTAACAGAAATAACCGCGGTTAAACCTTCACGCGCGTCATCACCCGAGGCATTGGTTTCACCGCCACCTTTGGCTTTCTTGTTCAAGCCTTCTTTGGTCATGTAGCTATTTAAGGTACGTGTCAACGCGGTTCTGAAACCACTTAAGTGGGTACCACCATCGCGCTGTGGAATGTTATTGGTAAAACAGAAAATGTTTTCCTGGAAACCATCATTCCATTGCATCGCAACTTCAACAACAATACCGTCTTCACGTTCAAGATCGAAGTAGAAGATTTCTTGGTTAACCGGGGTTTTATTGGTATTTAGGTAATCAACGAATGCCTGGATACCACCTTCATAAAAGAAGTGATCTTCACGACCATCACGCTCATCAATTAGCTTAATTGATACACCTGAATTCAAGAACGATAATTCACGAATACGTTTGGCTAAAATGTCGTAGTGAAACAAGGTATCAGAAAAGGTTTCGCTGCTTGGCCAAAAACGTACGGTAGTTCCCGATTTGTCCGTTTCACCAACTTCTTTTAACGGTGCTTGAGGTTCACCCATGGCATAAGTTTGCTCATGAACTTTACCGGCACGGCGAATGGTCAGTTCTAGCTTTTCACTCAAGGCGTTTACAACCGAAACACCAACACCGTGCAAACCACCAGATACTTTATAGCCCGAATCTTCACCACCAAATTTACCACCAGCATGCAAGACGGTTAAGATAACCTCTGCTGCCGATACACCCTCTTCTGGGTGAATATCAGTAGGAATACCACGACCATCATCTTTAACAGATACAGAACCGTCACCGTGAATGGTAACAATGATATCTTTACAATGATCGGCTAAGGCTTCATCGATTGAGTTATCAAGAACCTCAAAAACCATATGGTGCAAACCAGTACCATCATCGGTATCACCGATGTACATGCCTGGTCTTTTACGTACAGCATCTAGGCCTTTTAAGACCTTAATACTGGACGAATCATAATTATTTTCTTCACTCATGTTTTTCGCCTTGCGTTATTTCCGTTACTACGCCATGTTTCACGTGAAACATTTTATAATTTTGTTGCTCTGGAAGCATGGCCTCCAGGGCATTTTTTTCAATCGCGGTAATAAAAAGTTGGCAGGTCAATTTGCCAATTGCTTTCGCTAATACCGCCCGAGAATGTTGGTCAAGCTCCGCACCAATGTCATCAATAAGTATGATTGGCGCGATTTGCTGACTTTCAAAAATCAGGTTTGCTTGAGCTATAGTTAGTGCCATTAGGAACAACTTTTGTTGTCCTCGAGACAATACCTGCTCTACTGGTTGCCTATTGAAACTAAATTGCACATCAAACTTATGTGCGCCAAACAAGCTATAACCGTATTTAATTTCCCGCTCATTGTGCTCTGCTAATAACTCGTGTAGTTGTCTTGATTTGCTCCAACCACGTTGATATTGCAAGGCAATGTTATCCGCCAAATCAGGCATGATAATCGCGAGCCATTTGTTTAATTCGTTTGCCAAGCGTTCAATATAGTCACTGCGAACTTTAGCAATGATCTCAGATTGCTGACAAAACAGCTGGTTATAATAGTCCAACTGTTGTCCAACAATGCGCTGTCTTAAACAAGCATTGCGTTGTAATAATACTTTTTTAAACTCGCGCCAAACACCCACAAATGAATGTTCCACGTGAAACAATCCTAAATCAACAAACTTACGACGCTCTTTGGGACCACCAAAAAACAAACGAAATGTTTCTGGTGTAATCACTTGCACCGCGACATGCTTGGCCAAATCGGAAAGACGAAACTTACTGTCGCCATTAATGCGAATTTGTATTTCGCCCTGCTTGCCTCTTTGCACGCCCAATTGATGATTTTGGTCATCTTTGGCACTGACCACAAAATGGTCTTTTTCGCTCTGGATTAAATTTTCAATTTTATTGGTACGAAACGACTTACCGTGACCAAGAAAAAAGACACTCTCTAATAAACTGCTTTTACCAGAACCATTATCGCCAACAATCAAATTTAGCGATGGCGCAAAATTGATGTTGGCGTAGTCTAAATTTCGAAACTGATTTACCGTTAAACTCTGTATACTCATTACCAATTACAAGCGCATTGGCATGATCACATACAATGCTTCAGCAGTTTGATCTCCTTCAACAACCACACTAGAGTTGGCATCCGATAAAGTGAATTTAACGTTGTCATCTTTAATGGCACTGAGTACATCAAGGATATAACTGACGTTAAAACCAACCTCAAGCGCTTCATATGGAAAATCAATTTCCAGATATTCTTCCGCGGATTCTTGCTCTGGGTTATTGGCAGTAATTTTTAATTCGTTAGCGGAAAAGTTGAGGCGTACCCCTTTAAACTTTTCATTCGACAAAATTGACGCGCGAGACAACACTTGGCGCAAATCATCTTTAGGTGTAATTAACACTTTATCGCCATTGCGTGGCAATACGCGGCGGTAATCAGGGAAGCGACCATCGACTAATTTACTAGTAAACGAAAAGTCGGTATCGATAATTCGAATATGATTGCTGCCTAAGAAAATCTGTACATCTTCATCTACCGGGTCAAGTAAACGGATAATCTCTAAAATACCTTTACGCGGTACAATGACCTGGCGTGCAGGTAGAGACAAATTATCATTTACAATTTTACAAATTGCCAAACGATGACCGTCTGTGGCTACCGAACGAATTTCATTATTTTCTGTTTCTATCGACATACCGTTCAGGTAATAACGGACGTCTTGGTTAGCCATCGAAAAATGAGTACTTTCTATCAATCGTAACAGTTGCGATTTATGCAAAGAGAATTCAACATCTCCCTGCCAAGATTCAATGTTTGGAAAGTCCGTCGCTGGCAGGGTCGCTAAAGAGTATCGTGAACGACCAGAGACCATGTTTATGGTCTCGCCATTTAAGCTAAATTCGATCTGCGCCGAATCTGGCATACTCTTACATATATCCAATAATTTACGTGCTGGTACGGTGATTTTTCCATCTGAGCCTTGGTTGTCAATTTCAGTGCTTGAAACCATCTCAAGCTCTAAATCAGTGGCCACCATAGTAAGTGATTGCCCACTTACCTCTAGCAAGATATTACCTAATATAGGTAAAGTGCTTTTACGCTCTACAGCGCCAGACACCAAAAGTAATGGTTTTAAAAGTACGTCCCTAGCTAACGAAAATTTCATTGTTTTTATACCCTGTTACGATGATAGTGTTCTTATTAGATTCGCGTAGTCTTCTTTAATATCGTGAGTCTCTTCGCGTAATTGTTTTACCTTACGACAAGCATGTAATACTGTTGTATGGTCGCGACCACCAAATGCATCACCAATTTCTGGCAAGCTATGGTTAGTCAACTCTTTCGCTAAGGCCATCGCGATTTGTCGCGGACGTGCAACCGAACGATTACGACGTTTCGATAAAATATCCGCCACTTTAATCTTGTAATACTCAGCAACCGTGCGCTGAATATTATCTACAGTAACCAATTTATCCTGCAGTGCCAACAAATCACGCAATGCTTCACGGACAAAATCGATGGTAATCGGTCGACCTGTAAAGTTGGCGTTGGCAATAACCCGGTTTAATGCCCCTTCTAACTCTCGAACATTAGAACGCAAACGCTTGGCAATAAAGAACGCCACTTCATCAGCCAGGTTAATATTACTTTCTTGTGCTTTGCGTTTTAAGATGGCAACGCGGGTTTCCAGTTCAGGTGGCTCAATGGCCAACGTAAGACCCCAACCGAAACGTGATTTCAGTCGATCTTCAACACCCGAAATTTCTTTTGGATATCGGTCACTGGTAAGAATGATTTGTTGATTGCCCTCAAGTAGGGCATTAAAGGTATGAAAAAACTCTTCTTGAGTACGCTCTTTATTGGCAAAAAACTGAATATCATCGATCAATAGTGCATCGACACCACGATAATATTGCTTAAACTTTTCAATCTCGTTGTTTTGCAGAGCTTTTACCATATCCTGAACAAAACGTTCGGAATGCATATAGGCTATTTTGGCATTGGGCTTATTGCGTAAGATGCCATTACCGACCGCATGCAACAAGTGAGTCTTACCAAGGCCGGTGCCACCGTATATAAATAGTGGGTTGTATGCTTGACCGGGATTATCGGCTACTTGCGACGCTGCCGCACGAGCAAGTTGGTTCGACTTACCTTCAACAAAGTTATCAAAGGTATATTTGTCACGAACATTGGTCGTTTTAGGAATATTCGGCTCAACCTGTTGGTTGCTGACAGTCGCTTCGGGCTGACTACTGGCGGCAAAATTTTGCGCCACTTCATTCGCTACAGATGTGGTTTGCATTGGTTTGCTACCAACATCAAAGCGCACTTCTGGCGGATTATTGCCAGCTAAAGCGACTAACTGAGTAATGCGTGTCAGGTATTTCTCGCGAACCCAATCGAGCACAAAGCGATTCGGTGCGTATAAGGTCATGGTGTTATTGTCTACAACGCATTGCAATGGACGAATCCACATACTAAATTGTTGCGCAGGCAATTCTTCTTCAAGAACTGACAAACAACTTTGCCAGAGTGAATGTTCCACTCATAAACTCCTGTCAGTGATCATAATTTCCACTCTTAAAAAAGGAAAGCAACAGGTATAGGATAACAATCGACGATTTTGTCTTTAATAGTGCGCATTTTATTAACCGCTAAAGCTCAGTCGACTGAATGATATACAAGAAGGCTGGAAACGATCTTTCATTATTATGTTTTAATACTGCAGCCATTATCACCTGAGTTATCCACAAGTGCAATACGGTAAAAACATTAATTTATCTTGGTTCGCAATAAAATATTCAAACCATTGATTTATAATCACTTTATTAATAATTTATTTTACTATATCGGCCTTAAAATCTAGCAGATTTGGCTATCTCTGATCAGGCGTTTGCAGTAAAGTTATCAACCTTAAGATCGACAATTGTTATAAAACTGTGGACGACAGCGTATTTTTACGACATTAGGGCTTGTTTTTAACGCATTTAAGCGATTATGATCGCATTTACAACAGATCGCGATCAATTCAGATCCGATAAAGGATCCTTTTTAAGCACAACGGAGATCTTTTCTACAATTAATTGTTTTTAACCGTTGACTTTATCGCCCTTTATATTTAGAATTCGCCCTCAATTTTTAACACTGTGCTCCGAAAACGTTTGTTTACGGTAGCTAACAAACCAAACGGACAAACAGGAAAAAGTATCATGAAAAGAACTTTTCAACCTTCAGTACTAAAGCGTAAGCGTACTCACGGTTTCCGTGCTCGCATGGCAACTAAAAACGGCCGTGCAGTAATTGCACGTCGTCGTGCAAAAGGTCGCGCTAAGCTTAGCTCGTAATCCTTATATCTAACATATAAGGAAGTTACCCACATGGGTCACTATGAATTTAATCGGGAGTCACGTCTGTTGACTCCTGGTCAATTCAAATCAGTCTTTGACAATCCTTCTAGATTTGGCTCAAGCCATTTCACTATCCTTGTTACCTCAAATACCTTAGATAAACCTCGTTTAGGCATGGCTATTGCTAAAAAACGGGTAAAACTCGCTGTTCAACGCAATCGAGTAAAACGTCTAGTTCGGGAAAGTTTTCGCAAAAATCAGCACAAATTACCTGCCGTAGATATGGTTGTTATGGTAAAGTCGGGTATTGATCAGCTTGATAACACGATGATTAATCAACAACTGGAAAAGGTATGGCGGAAAATAAAACAGCGGCACAAAAGCTCGTTATAGCTCCCATCATTGCCTACCAACGCTGGCTGAGTCCAATGTTGGGCAACAATTGTCGATTTAATCCGTCTTGTTCGCATTATGCGATAGAGGCAGTGAGCCGCTTTGGTGTAGTAAAAGGCAGTTGGTTAGCAACGAAACGTATATTAAAATGTCATCCGCTAAGTGCGGGTGGTGAAGATCCCGTTCCAAAATCGAAACAAGAGAATTAACACATTATGGAATCACAACGCGGTTTGCTCTTTGTCGGCTTGTTGGTGGTCAGCTTTTTGCTGTTTCAACAATGGCAAGTAGATAATGCACCAGTACAACAACCGACTCAAGAAAGTCAGGATGTGCCTCAAAATAACGCTAACTCTGGTGAGGAATTTGTTCCTGCATCATCAGATACTGCTAGCGAAGTAGACGTAAATACCCAAACAACAAGCGCTGGCGGTGTTATCACTGTAACCACCGATGTTTTGGAATTTAAAATTGATACCCAAGGTGGTGACATTATTGCGGCCAACTTGCTAGCGTACGAAACCGAGCAAGATAGTGGTATCGCAATGCCAATTTTGACGGAGCAAGGTTTTACCTATGTTGCGCAAAGTGGTTTGATTGGTGCGCAAGGTCCTGATGCCAGTGCCAGCGGTCGTCCAATTTATAACACCTCGGCGACAGAATATAGCTTAGCTGAAGGTAGTGACTCATTAAAAGTAGACCTTACCTTTAATAAAGACGGTATTAACGTAACCAAGTCATTTGAATTCAAAAAAGGCGCTTACGATGTTGCGGTTAATTACCAAGTAAATAACCAAACGCAAACCACAGCGTCTGTGCAACTATATGCACAACTTAAGCAATCAAGTTACGTTGATAGCGATTCATCAATGATGATGCCAACCTATCGTGGTGCGGCTTACTCAACCACAGAAAGCCGTTATGAAAAATACGACTTTGACGATATTGAAGACGCTAACCTAAAAGAAACCACCAAAGGTGGCTGGGTTGGTATGCTACAACATTACTTCGTATCGGCTTGGGTACCTGAAAGCCAGGCGACCAACCAACTATATACCCGTTACTTAGCCAACAATGGCCAAGCGGTTATTGGTTTTAAAGCGCCGGTAACCACAGTCGCAGCGGGTGCAACCGAAACGTTAACCTCGACCTTTTATGTTGGTCCAAAAGATCAGGAAAAACTTGAGAAAATCGCCGAAGGTTTAGATTTAACCGTAGATTACGGCTTTTTATGGATGATCTCACAACCGCTATTCTGGTTGTTGTTAGCGATTCAAGAAATTGTTGTTAACTGGGGTGTGGCGATCATCATGATCACCATCGTGGTTAAGACATTAATGTATCCATTGACCAAAACACAATACACATCAATGGCTAAGATGCGTAAGATCCAGCCGAAAATGGCGGCGTTAAAAGAACGCTATGGTGACGACCGTCAAAAGATGTCGCAATCGATGATGGAGCTTTACCGTAAGGAAAAAGTAAACCCTGCCGGTGGTTGTTTACCATTAATACTGCAAATGCCGATATTCCTAGCCTTGTATTGGGTATTCATGGAATCTGTAGAATTACGTCATGCTGAATTTGCACTATGGATCACCGACTTATCGTCGAAAGACCCATACTACATTCTGCCTATTCTAATGGGTGCTTCAATGTTCCTAATGCAGAAGTTGCAGCCAGCAATGACCACCGACCCTATGCAACAAAAAATGATGCAATGGATGCCGGTATTCTTTACTTTCTTCTTCTTATGGTTCCCATCAGGTCTAGTACTTTACTGGTTGGTGTCTAACGTCATCACCATTATCCAGATGCTGATAATATTCAAGTCTATTGAGAAAGCCGAAGAACAAGCCAAATTAAAAGGCAAAGCGAAATAATTATTTGCTGATAGATTGAAAAAGACCTGCTAAGTCAGGTCTTTTTTTATGGCTGATGATTAATAACGCAGGCAGATAGCTAGCACTTAAGCTCTGCTAATGGCTGATATATAAGCAAACCCATTCAGGCCGTTGTAAATAATATTTGTGCATTTGTGGTTACCACACGACTTAATCGTTTATAATCCAACACATAAATAGCCTTATTTACACCTTTTATGTCTGAGCAAATAATCAGTAATACCGAAACAATCGCAGCACAAGCTACCGCGCCTGGTCGAGGCGGTGTTGGTATCATTCGCGTTTCCGGTCCTTTAGCGACCGTCGCCGCACAACAAATTTTGAACAAAGTACCGCAAGTTCGTACGGCCGAATATCTGCCTTTTTATGACCAACAAGGTGAGGTTATTGATCAAGGTATTGCGCTATTTTTTAAAGGTCCTAACTCGTTTACTGGCGAAGACGTGCTCGAACTACAAGGCCATGGCGGTCCAGTCATTCTCGATATGTTGCTCAATCATGTGATCAGCCTTGATGCGATTCGCATGGCCAGACCAGGTGAGTTTTCAGAGCAAGCATTTATCAATGATAAGTTGGATCTAACCCAAGCTGAGGCCATAGCCGACCTGATCAATTCAAGCTCAGAGCAAGCTGCTCGTGCCGCCCTGCATTCATTGCAAGGTGACTTTTCAAAGCTGGTTCATCAGTTGGTTGATGAAGTCATACATTTACGAATGTATGTCGAAGCCGCCATCGATTTTCCCGAAGAAGAAATAGATTTCCTTGCCGATGATAAGGTCAGTGATGATCTAAACCAAATCATCGTTAAAGTTGCCGATGTATTGAAACAAGCACAACAAGGCGCCATTATTCGCGAAGGTATGCGTGTGGTTATCGCCGGTCGCCCTAATGCCGGTAAATCCAGCTTACTTAATGCGTTAAGCGGTAAAGACACAGCCATTGTTACCGACATTGAAGGTACAACTCGTGACGTGCTATCAGAACAAATTCATATTGATGGTATGCCACTACATATTATCGATACAGCGGGTCTGCGTGATTCTCCAGACAAGGTTGAGCAAATAGGTATAGAACGTGCCTGGAAGGAAATACAACAAGCAGACAGAGTGCTGCTGATGATTGAATCCGGTAAAGGTGAAAGTAACGACCCTCAGCAATTCTGGCCTGAGTTTTTCGAGCGCTTACCAGACGATCTCGGCTTAAGTGTTGTTAAAAACAAAGCCGATATTAGTGGCGCCGAAACCGGTTTTAGCATTGAACATGACAATGAAACCATCACTTTATCAGCTAAAACAGGCGATGGCATTGACGCCCTAAAAGATCATTTAAAACAGATTATGGGTTATCAAGGCTCTACTGAAGGTACCTTTATGGCGCGCCGCCGTCATATTAATGCGTTGCAAATGGCCGAACAGCATTTACTCACCGGACGCGAACAGCTGCATTCCTTTGTTGCCGGAGAAATACTTGCCGAAGAGCTGCGCATATGTCAGCAACACCTCAATGAAATTACCGGTGAATTTACCTCAGATGACCTACTAGGACAGATATTCTCATCATTTTGTATAGGTAAATAATACGTTTAACCAGAAATTGTGGTTAATACCACGATTTCGAATAACAGTTTCTATTAAATTTACACCAAGTCATCCCAGCGTAGGCTGGGACCTCCTTGCTTGATAGTGTGCCTTTAACGAAGCCACCTAAAACCTGAAGGAGATCCCAGCAAAAGGCATGGTTGGGTGACAGTGATTCGTTTCTAAATTAAGTTTTAAAGGGACAACAATGGCATCATTTCAAATTATCGTCGGCTCAATGTTAGGCAATACAGAATACATTGCTGAGGCAGCACAAACTGTCTTAGAAGAGCTTGGCCACCAAACAAATATCCATTTTCAGCCAATTTTTGAGCAAATAGAAAAAAAAAATCAGAAATGGCTTTTATGTACTTCGACCCATGGTGCCGGTGATTTCCCTGAAAACATCGAAAATTTTATACACGATCTAAACGGTAGTGATATTAACTTTGATGATCTACCTTTTTTAGTGATCGCTGTTGGTGATACCAGCTACGACACCTTTTGCCAAGCCGGAAAATCGTTATATAACATGATGTTAAATAAAAATGCTAAAGCGATTAATGAAATATTTACGATCGACATGATCAATATTGATGATCCAGAATTGGCTGCAGATCAATTTATGCGATCAATAAGTGATCAGTTATAAAGTACTTATGCACAATTTACGATCTAAAAATAAGCTATTGTGGATAAAGCTGGGTAAAACATATTAATTTTCTATTATTATTCAGTGATCAAATTTAAGTCTCGATCAGCTTGTGGATAAACAGCCCTTTTGATCAAAGGTTTTAACAAGGTTGATCAAGTATTGATCACAGCAATTGATCCACTCTAAAATCATGTTCTATATAGTAAAAAAGCACTTATCCACTGAAAATGCGATCACTAATAAGTAATAATAATAAGATCTATATAAAGATCTTTATATATATTTAAGATCGCATTGCCGATCGAATAGATGATCTTTTTAACATATTGATCATTTCCCTAACGCATAAATAACGGTACAATTACCACCCTTTTGAAAAGATCCAAGTGAGGCGTTTATTTAATGTGGTATCAAGATAATTTTGATGTGATTGTTGTAGGTGGTGGACATGCAGGTACCGAGGCAAGCCTTGCTGCTGCGCGCATGGGCTGCAAAACACTGCTACTGACACATAATATTGATACCCTAGGTGCAATGTCCTGTAATCCAGCCATTGGTGGGATCGGTAAAGGTCACCTGGTTAAAGAAATAGACGCTCTAGGTGGTTTGATGGCTGAGGCCATTGATCACAGTGGGATCCAGTTTCGTACATTAAATTCTTCTAAAGGTCCTGCTGTACGTGCCACACGTGCTCAAGCGGATCGTCTTTTATACAAAGCCTATGTACGTAACTACTTAGAAAATCAAGAAAATTTAACTATTTTCCAGCAAGCTTGTACTGATTTGATCATGGATGGTGATCGTATCGGTGGTGTCAATACTGAAATGGGCTTGAAGTTTAAAGGTAAAACCGTGGTGCTAACGGTCGGTACTTTCCTTGCAGGCCAGATTCATATTGGCTTGAATAACTATCAAGGTGGCCGCGCCGGTGATCCAGCATCACAAACCTTGGCGGATCGACTAAGAGATATGCCGTTTAGGATCGATCGTTTAAAAACCGGTACACCACCGCGCCTAGATGCTCGTACACTCGACTTCTCTGTAATGCAGGAGCAAGCTGGCGATGCACCGGTACCGACGTTCTCATTTATGGGCAAAACAGAGCATCATCCACAGCAGATTTCGTGTTACATCACCCACACCAATGAACAAACACATCAGATCATTCGTGATGGATTGGATCGATCGCCAATGTACACCGGTGTGATTGAAGGTGTAGGTCCTCGATACTGTCCGTCAATTGAAGACAAAATTACTCGTTTTAGTGACAAAGACTCTCATCAAATTTTTGTTGAGCCTGAAGGCTTAACCACCCATGAAATCTACCCGAATGGTATTTCAACCAGTCTGCCATTTGATGTGCAGATGGATTTGGTGCGCTCGATTAAAGGTTTTGAAAACGCGGCTATCACCCGACCAGGTTACGCCATTGAGTATGATTTCTTTGATCCTCGTGATTTGCAGCAAACCTTAGAAAGTAAATTCGTTGAAAACTTATTCTTTGCTGGTCAAATCAACGGTACGACCGGTTATGAAGAAGCTGGCGCTCAAGGCTTAATCGCCGGTATGAACGCAGCCTGTCGAGCTCAAGACAAAGACGGTTGGACGCCAGGTCGTGAACAAGCGTACACCGGTGTGTTGATCGATGATCTTTCTACCTTGGGTACCAAAGAACCGTATCGTATGTTTACCTCTCGCGCCGAATATCGTTTGTTATTGCGCGAAGACAACGCTGATATCCGTCTTACCGAAAAAGGCCGTGAATTGGGCCTTGTTGGTGATGAACGTTGGGCACGCTTTTGTGACAAGTTGGAAAACATCGAACAAGAACGTCAACGTCTGAAAACGACTTGGGTGCACAAAGACCATCCGGCATTGGAAAAATTAAATCCAATGTTGAAAAACCCGATTTCACGTGAAGCCAATCTAGAAGATCTTTTGCGTCGTCCTGAAACTCGCTATCAAGATCTGATGGCCATCGAAGAGTTGGGTCCAGCATTAGCGGATACCCAAGCGGCAGAGCAAGTAGAGATTCAAACCAAGTATCAAGGTTATATTGATCGTCAACAGGATGAGATCGAAAAGAAAAAACGCCATGAAAACACCTTGATACCAACAGACTTTGATTACGGTAAGATTTCTGGTTTATCAAACGAGGTTGTCGCCAAATTAGCCGATGCAAAACCAGAAACCTTGGGCAAGGCTTCACGCATTTCTGGTATTACCCCAGCCGCGGTTTCGTTATTGCTGGTGTATTTGAAAAAGCACGGTTTACTGCGCAAGAGCGCTTAGTTGTTCACTAAACTCTAAACTTGCATTCCGTCATCCCGGCGAAAGCCGGGACCTGGTTCCGTCATAAAGTGTTTCTAACTTAACCTGAAAATCCCCAAAAATTGTTATCAAACACCATTAAATCTTTATTCTCACGGTCGTTAGATATAAACTAGAGCGCTAAATTTGAGCGCAACATATCTTTCCACGTTTGAGGCCTTGTCATGGATTTAACCGCTGACTTAACGTCTTTGCTGAACAAAACTGACTTGCAAGTTACTGATCAACAAATTGCTAAATTGGTTGGTTATGTCGAGTTATTGGATAAATGGAATAAGGCTTACAACTTAACATCGGTACGTGATCCAAGAGAGATGTTGGTTAAACATATTCTTGATTCATTGGTTAACGGCCCACACCTAAACGGTGAACGTTTTATTGATGTTGGTACCGGACCAGGTTTACCAGGTATTCCGTTGGCAATTCTTTACCCGCAAAAGCAATTTGTGTTACTCGACAGTTTGGGTAAACGCATCACTTTCTTAAAACAGGTGGTGTATCAATTGAAACTGGAAAACGTAACGCCAGTGCAATCACGAGTCGAAGCGTACCAACCAGAACCTAAATTTGATGGCGTGTTATCGCGCGCATTTGCGTCGCTGCAAGATATGTTGTCATGGTGCAAGCACTTGGTCAGCGATGATGGCCGATTTTATGCGTTAAAGGGTGTATATCCGCAACAGGAAATAGAATTAATGCCTGAGGATATCGAACTGGTTAACAGTGTCACCCTGCAAGTCCCTGAGCTTCAAGGGGAAAGGCACTTGATAGAGTTAAAATTGCGTTAAAAGCAAAAAAAGTTGACCACAAGTGCAAAAAAATTTGTTAAGTTAGAATACTTAACAGTTTAAAATATCAACAATAACGTCGTTAATAATTATTTCTGTTTTTATTCGGGGAAAACGTGGCTAGAACCATTGCAGTTGCCAACCAAAAAGGTGGTGTTGGCAAAACCACAACGTCTGTCAATTTAGCAGCGTCTCTTGCAGCTACCAAGCGCAAGGTCTTGCTGATCGATCTCGATCCTCAAGGAAATGCCACCATGGGTAGTGGTGTCGATAAATATGACGTCCATGCCACCAGCTATGAGTTATTAATTGATGAAAAACCACTGCCAGAAGTGATCTGTACAGAGACCACAGGTGGTTATGATCTTATCGCGGCCAATACCGATGTTACCGCAGCAGAAATCAAACTGATGGAAGTGTTTGCCCGCGAACTGCGTCTGCGTAATTCACTGGCGCCATTCCTTAATGATTATGATTTTATCATCATTGACTGCCCACCATCGCTAAACATGCTTACCGTTAATGCCATGGGCGCAGCCGATTCGGTATTGGTACCGATGCAATGTGAATATTATGCCCTTGAAGGGTTAACCGCTTTGATGGACACCATCGCCAAAATGGCACAAGTGGTAAACTCTGATTTGCACATTGAAGGCATTCTGCGCACCATGTATGATCCGCGCAATCGCCTTGCCAATGACGTTTCCGAACAACTTAAACGTCATTTTGGCGACAAAGTCTATCGCACCGTTATTCCTCGTAACGTGCGTTTGGCTGAGGCACCCTCATTTGGTACTCCAGCCATGTATTACGATAAATCAGCAACCGGTGCAAAAGCTTACTTAGCGTTAGCCGGTGAAGTATTAAAACGACATACACAACCGGCGCCGGTTGAGTAATTGAGATAAAGGATAACAATGAGCAGTTCAAAACGTCGTGGTTTGGGTAGAGGTTTAGATGCCCTGCTAACAGCAGCACCTAGAAAACAACCAGAGTCAGCGAATGACGGTGTCGAGGTTGTAGCTGAGCAAAGCGATTTACAAAAACTGCCAATTGAATCTTTACAGCCTGGTAAGTATCAGCCGCGTAAAGATATGTCCGAAGACGCTTTAGAAGAATTATCGAGTTCAATCAAAGCGCAAGGTATTATTCAGCCAATCGTGGTTCGCCCGGTTGCTCAAGACAAATACGAAATCATCGCCGGTGAACGCCGTTGGCGCGCTGCCCAATTGGCAGAAATCGATATGGTTCCGTGTTTGATTAAGGATGTACCAGATGAGTCGGCGGTCGCTATCGCCCTTATTGAAAACATCCAACGTGAAGATCTTAATGCGATGGAAGAAGCCGTCGCCTTAGAACGCCTGTTACACGAATTTGAACTCACCCATCAAGAAGTAGCTAGCGCTGTTGGTAAGTCTCGCACCACAGTAACCAATCTACTTCGTCTAAATAGCCTCAATAGCGAGGTTAAAACCTTCCTTGAAAATGGCGATATTGAAATGGGCCACGCTCGCGCCCTACTCGCCCTCGATGGTGATTTACAAACGACTACCGCTCGCACGGTTGCCGCGAAAGAATTAACGGTTCGCGATACCGAAAAACTGGTGAAAAAAGTCCAACAACCAGAGGTTGAAAAACCGACAATGGTTAAAGACCCTGACACCATAAAACTTGAAGAAAGTTTAGCGGAGCGTATCGGATCACCGGTCGCTATCAAGCACAACAAAAAAGGCAAAGGGCAAATGGTTATATCTTACGCCTCTTTAGCTGAGCTTGATGGTATTTTGTCGAAGATAAAATAGTTGTTTAAAAGCTAATCAAACAACCGGTCACCGTAAATTTAACAAGCCATTTACGCTTATTTTAAATTCGCTAAATTGTGCAAAAGGAATAGCGGGAAAAGTTGCAAAAATGCTGTAAATCAGTATACTTGCGCACGCGTTTGACTATAAAAAAATCAATAGCTAAAAAGTGTAGCTTTTGTGTGCAGTTTCTTGGGAGTTACCGGTGACTAATATTTTAACAAAACCGGGTAAAAAATACGCATTTACACAATTGTTTATACAGTTGATAGTAACGCTCCTAAGTACGATAACAGTTTATTTTAATTGGGGATTTTCTCCTGCTTACGCGGCAATGGCCGGTGGTGCAGTGAGTATTATCCCTAATTTTGTATTTGCTCTTAAGGCATTTAGATATGCCGGAGCACGCCAAGCAAAACAGGTCGTCGACTCGTTTTACTCAGGCGTAAAACTGAAAATGGTGTTAACAGCAATTTTATTTGCATTGTGTTTTAAATTTCTCGATTTAGCGCTGTTACCATTTTTTGTGACATTTTCCTTGACCATGGTTGCACCGTTTTTGACAGCCGTGGTTTATAAAATTTTTAACTTTAACCAACAATAATTAGGATAGAAGATGGCTGCAGATACAGGCTCTTATATCAATCACCATTTGACGAACGCGCAAATGTGTATGACAGACAGTGGCGTTGCTTTTAACAAAGCATGTGCTGATGCAGGTTTTTGGACCTTGCATGTTGACACATTGGGTTGGTCAATTGTTCTTGGTTTGATATTTCTACTCACTTTTCGCTCAGTTGCTAAAAAGGCAACAACAGGCGTTCCTGGTAAACTTCAATGTGCCGTAGAAATGGTAATTGGCTTTGTCGACTCGAGCGTCAAAGAAACTTTCCATGGTAAAAATGCACTGATTGCCCCACTTTCATTGACCATCTTCGTATGGGTTCTCCTAATGAACGCGATGGACTGGGTACCCGTTGACTGGATTCCTACGATTGCGGGTTTAATTGGCCAGTACGGTTTTGGTATGGACCCACATGATGTTTACATCAAATCGGTACCTACCACAGATATGAACATGACATTTGCATTATCTATTGGTGTATTTGCCTTAATCATTTTCTACTCAATCAAAATTAAAGGTTTCGGTGGCTTCGCTAAAGAACTTACTTTACAACCATTTAACCATTGGGCATTCATTCCAGTTAACTTCATTCTGGAATCCGTTACCCTAATCGCTCGTCCAGTATCACTGGCACTGCGTTTGTTCGGTAACCTATATGCCGGTGAGCTGATCTTCATCTTGATCGCCACAATTGGTTTGTTCCAATTGCCAGTTCACTTCTTGTGGGCAGCGTTCCACTTATTAGTAATTCCTCTTCAAGCGTTCATTTTCATGATGTTGACTATCGTGTACTTGAGCTTGGCGCATGAAGATCATTAATTAGTCGGGAACAAATTAACACCGCTAGGATAGCGAGCCCCAACGGGGTGAGGAGCATGGATGCTTCGAATACTAATCTCGACTGATTAGTTAAACGTATTCGACCCCTTCGGGGGGTAAGGCAGGAAGCCTGACATACGAATAAAAACGGATTTTATAAACGGCTCTTAAGGTTTAGGAGCCAACCCGAAGGGTAAAAAGAGCAGGGATGCTCAGAAAACAAATTTAATTTTATTAAATACTTAAATTTTTAATTTTTAACTTTAACTAACTATAAAATAACTGGAGATACACATGTTATATATTGCTGTTGCTCTACTAATCGGTATGGGTGCACTAGGTACTGCGATTGGTTTCGGTCTACTAGGTGGCAAGTTCCTAGAATCTGCTGCTCGTCAACCTGAACTAGCTCCACAGCTTCAAGTAAAAATGTTCATCGTTGCTGGTCTAATCGATGCGATCGCTATGATCGGTGTTGGTATCGGTCTATATCTACTATTCGCTGTTGGTGCATAAGACAACACTTAACCCTTGCGAATTAATTAGATAATAGGAGAGACGAATATGAACATGAATGCTACCTTAATCGGTGAATCAATTGCATTTATCGTATTTGTTATCTTTTGTATGAAATTCGTATGGCCGCCAATTATGGCTGCTATCGAAGACCGTCAAAAGACTATTGCTGATGGCCTAGCTGCTTCTGACCGTGCTGCAAAAGACCTTGAGCTTGCTCAAGAGAAAGCTGCAGCACAACTTAAAGAAGCAAAAGCTCAAGCTGCTGAAATCATCGACGCTGCGAAAAAACGTGAAGCTCAAATGATGGATGAAGCTGCTGAGAAAGCCCAAGCTGAACGTGATAAAATCATCACTTCAGGTCAAGCAGAAATAGAATCAGAGCGTAACCGTGCACGCGAAGAGCTACGTCAACAAGTAGCTACTCTTGCTGTTGCAGGTGCAGAGAAAATTCTTGAACGCTCTATCGATGCCGCTGCGCACAGCGACATCTTAGACAAACTAGTTGCTGAACTTTAAGAGAGGATTGAGCTATGTCTGAATTGACTACAATTGCTCGTCCTTACGCTAAAGCAGCGTTCGATTTTGCCGTTGAAGCTCAAGCAGTTGATGCTTGGTTAGAGATGCTAGTATTTGCATCTGAAGTAAGCCAAAACGAAACCATCACTACCTACTTATCTGGTGGTATGGGTGTGGACCAGGCAACTGACCTGTTCCTAAACGTTTGTGGCGAACAGCTAAACGACAAAGGTCAAAACTTTATTAAAGTAATGGCTGAAAACGGACGTTTGTTGGTGCTACCACAGGTAGTTGCTCAATTCGCTGAATTAAAAGCAGAATTTGAGCAAGAGGTATCTGTAGATGTGGCGTCTGCGGTAGAACTTAGCGCAGAACAAGTAACTACATTAAGCGCCGCGCTTGAAAAGCGTTTGGCTCGTAAAGTTAAGCTAAATTGCACAGTTGATGCCAACGTCGTGTCAGGCCTTATTATCAAGGCTGGTGATATGGTAATTGATGGTTCGGTTCGTGGTAAACTGGATCGTTTGGCTAACACAATGCAATCCTAATCGGGGAAATGAGCATGCAATTGAATTCCACTGAAATCGCTGAGTTGATCAAAAATCGTATTGATCAATTTGACGTTGTTAGTGAAGCTCGTAACGAAGGTACCATCGTTTCTGTAACAGACGGTATCATTCGCATTCACGGCCTTGCAGATGTAATGCAAGGTGAGATGATCGAACTTCCTGGCAACCGTTATGCTATCGCGTTAAACCTTGACCGTGATTCGGTAGGTGCGGTAGTAATGGGTCCTTACGCGGATCTTGCTGAAGGCGTAAAAGTAAAAGGTACTGGCCGTATATTAGAAGTACCAGTAGGTCGCGGTCTATTAGGCCGTGTTGTTAACACTCTTGGTGAGCCAATTGACGGTAAGGGTCCTATCGATAACGATGGTTTCTCTCCTGTTGAAGTGGTAGCGCCTGGTGTTATCGACCGTAAGTCTGTTGACCAACCAGTTCAAACTGGTATCAAGTCAATTGACTCAATGATTCCAATCGGTCGTGGTCAGCGTGAGCTAATCATCGGTGACCGTCAGGTTGGTAAATCTGCGATCGCACTTGATGCAATCATCAACCAGAAAGATACTGGTATCAAGTCAATCTACGTAGCTGTTGGTCAAAAAGCATCAACTGTTGCTAACGTAGTACGTTCTCTAGAAGAGCACGGTGCACTTGAAAACACTATCGTTGTTGTTGCCTCAGCTTCTGAAGCTGCTGCACTACAATACCTAGCACCATATTCTGGTTGTACTATGGGTGAATACTTCCGCGACCGCGGTGAAGATGCCCTAATCATATATGATGATTTGTCTAAGCAAGCTGTTGCTTACCGTCAAATCTCACTTCTACTTCGTCGACCGCCAGGTCGTGAAGCATACCCTGGTGATGTTTTCTATCTTCACTCGCGTCTACTAGAGCGTGCTGCTCGTGTAAACGAAGAGTATGTAGAGAAGTTCACTAACGGTGAAGTAAAAGGTAAGACAGGTTCACTAACTGCTCTTCCTATCATCGAAACACAAGCTGGTGATGTATCTGCGTTCGTTCCTACAAACGTAATTTCAATCACCGATGGTCAGATCTTCCTTGAGTCTAACCTATTCAACGCTGGTATCCGTCCTGCTGTAAACGCAGGTATCTCGGTATCACGTGTTGGTGGTGCAGCTCAAACTAAGATCATCAAGAAGCTTGGTGGTGGTATTCGTCTAGCACTTGCTCAATACGCAGAATTAGCAGCGTTCGCTCAGTTCGCATCAGATCTTGATGACGCAACTCGTGCACAACTTGAGCATGGTCAGCGTGTTACCGAACTAATGAAGCAAAAACAATACAGCCCACTTTCAGTGGCTGAAACGTCTGTTTCATTGTTCTCAGCGGAAAAAGGTTATTTAACTGACATCGAAATCAGCAAGATTGGTGATTTTGAAGCAGCTCTACTTAGCTACGCTAACAACGAACATGCTGAGCTAATGGCTACCATCAACGAAACTGGTAACTACGATAAAGATATCGAAGCAGGTTTAGCGAAGATGCTTGACACGTTCAAGTCGACTCAAACCTGGTAATTAACAGTTTTCGGAGACAATAGTCATGGCCGTCGGTAAAGAAATTAAAGACAAGATCGGAAGTGTAAAAAATACACAGAAGATCACCAGCGCAATGGAAATGGTTGCTGCATCTAAAATGCGTAAAACGCAAGATACGATGGCAGCTACTCGTCCTTACGCTGAAAAAATCAGAAACGTGATCGGTCACATCGCGCTTGGTAACTTAGAATATCGCCATCCATATATGGAAGCGCGTGATGCTAAGCGTGTAGGCTATATCGTAATTTCTACCGACCGCGGTCTTTGTGGTGGTCTAAACGTTAACTTGTTCAAACAGGTCTTAAAAGACTCTGCCAAATGGCAAGAACAAGGCGCTGAAGTTGAGTTTGCATTAATCGGTTCTAAAGCCGCAGCATTCTTTGGTAGCTTTGGCGCTAACGTTACAGCACAAAAATCCGGTTTAGGCGACAACCCTTCTGTAACTGATTTAATCGGTTCAGTTAAGGTTATGTTGGATGCCTATGACAACGGTGAAATCGACAGATTGTTCGTTGTGTACAACAAGTTTGAAAACACAATGAGCCAGAAGCCGACAATCGATCAATTGTTACCTTTACCTAAGTCAGAAGATGACACTATCGCACATCGTTGGGATTACATATACGAACCAGATGCTCAAGCATTGCTTGATCAATTACTGGTTCGTTATATCGAATCTCAAGTGTACCAAGGCGTGGTTGAAAACCTAGCGTCTGAGCAAGCTGCTCGTATGGTCGCGATGAAAGCTGCTACAGATAATGCTGGTAGCCTAATCGACGATTTACAATTGGTATACAACAAGGCGCGTCAAGCGGCGATTACTCAAGAATTGGGTGAAATCGTTGCTGGTGCTGCTGCGGTATAGGTAAAGAGATTAATTTAAGTTTAGAGGAATAAACATGAGTGCAGGTAAAATAGTGTCAGTAATTGGCGCAGTTGTGGACGTTGAGTTTCCACAAAATGCTGTACCTCAGGTATATGACGCATTAAACATCACTGAAGGTGACCTAGCTGGTCGTGTACTTGAAGTACAACAACAGCTTGGCGGTGGCGTAGTACGTACTATCGCTATGGGTTCATCTGACGGTTTGCGTCGTGGTCTGAATGTAGAAAATAGTGGCAACCCTATCCAGGTACCAGTTGGTACTGCGACTCTTGGTCGTATCATGGATGTATTGGGTTCGCCGATTGATGAAGCTGGCGATATCGCAACTGACGAGCGCTGGACGATTCACCGTGAAGCTCCTTCATATGAAGAGCAAGCGGCTTCAAACGAATTACTAGAAACTGGTATCAAAGTAATCGACCTTGTATGTCCATTCGCTAAGGGTGGTAAAGTTGGTCTATTCGGTGGTGCTGGTGTTGGTAAAACCGTTAACATGATGGAACTTATCCGTAACATCGCAATCGAGCACAGTGGTTACTCAGTATTCGCTGGTGTTGGTGAGCGTACTCGTGAAGGTAACGATTTCTACCATGAAATGAGCGAATCTAACGTACTTGATAAAGTAGCGCTAGTTTACGGTCAGATGAACGAGCCTCCAGGAAACCGTCTTCGTGTAGCGATGACTGGTCTTACTATGGCTGAGAAATTCCGTGACGAAGGTCGTGACGTACTTTTCTTCGTAGATAATATTTACCGTTATACCCTAGCGGGTACTGAGGTATCGGCACTTCTAGGTCGTATGCCATCAGCGGTAGGTTACCAGCCAACTCTTGCAGAAGAGATGGGTGTTCTACAGGAGCGTATTACGTCAACTAAGACTGGTTCAATCACGTCAATCCAAGCGGTATATGTACCTGCGGATGACTTGACTGACCCTAGTCCAGCGACTACTTTCGCTCACTTGGATGCAACTGTTGTACTTTCTCGTGACATCGCTGCGCAAGGTATCTACCCTGCAATCGATCCACTAGATTCTACTTCTCGTCAGCTTGACCCACTAGTTGTTGGTAATGAGCACTACGATGTAGCACGTGGCGTACAGTCTACTCTACAACGTTACAAAGAGCTTAAAGATATCATCGCTATCTTGGGTATGGACGAGCTTTCTGAAGAAGATAAGCAAACTGTTGCCCGTGCACGTAAAGTTGAACGTTTCTTATCTCAGCCATTCTTCGTTGCTGAGGTATTCACTGGTTCTCCAGGTAAGTACGTTTCTCTTAAAGACACTATTTCAGGCTTCAAAGGCATCCTAGCGGGTGACTACGATGACCTACCAGAACAAGCGTTCTACATGGTTGGTTCAATCGAAGAAGCTGCTGAAAAAGCGAAAAGCATGTAATTTGGCCTAAAGTAGGCACAGGAGACTAATATGTCAGCCATGACCACACATTTGGATGTAGTAAGTGCAGAAGAGAGCTTATTCTCTGGTCGCATTGAATCATTACAAATTTCTGGTAGCGAAGGTGAGCTAGGTATTATGCCTGGTCACGCACCTTTACTAACAGCACTTAAACCAGGTATGGCGCGTATTGTTAAACAACATGGCACCGAAGAGGTAATTTACCTTTCAGGCGGTATGTTGGAAGTTCAACCAGGTTCAGTTACCGTTTTAGCCGATGTGGCTATGCGTGGTGGCGACCTAGACGAACAAGCTGCTTTAGAAGCCAAGCGTCGTGCTGAAGAGCACATTGCAAGCGCATCTGCTGACGTAGATTACGCAGAAGTTGCTGCAGAGCTAGCCAGAGCGGTAGCGCAATTACGTGTTATCCAGGAAGCGAACAAACATAGGAAGTAAGTAATTACTTCATTGAAAAAAGGCGCCAATAGGCGCCTTTTTTATTATTTATGGTTAATTACAATGAGAAAAACTTATCGCGAGTGCAAACTCGTTTTAATTCCCCGCCGCAATCATTAAGATAATGCCGTCGAGTTCATCACGCATCTTTATTTGGCAGGCAAGGCGAGACGTTGCGGTGACCTCTTCTTCAGCTTGCGATTGCAGCATGTAGTATTCATCTTCGCTCATTTCATCAAGTTTATCGAACCACTCTTGCTCAACCACACAATGACAGGTAGCGCACGCCGCATCACCGCCACAGACACCCGGCATCGCGTAAATTTCATTATCAAACGCAGCATCAAGTAGGCTCTTGCCATTTTCAACATTGACTTCGTGCACGGTACCGCACGGCTCTATATAGGTTACTTGGCCCATTAATTGGTCCTTATCACTGACTTTGCCCCAGTATAAGTAATTACCCTGCGCTAAACTGGTTAAAAACAGCACATCGCTTAACCTTTTTCAAGGGGTCAGATCACTTGAACCCTGAATAACGGCATTGTATTCCATTCAGTCATTCCTTTTCTATCCATCATCAATGGCTTGTATGGATAAATACATCTAGTAACCATACACCTTCTCAAGCTGTCCTTGCCTTCCGAGTATAAGAACATCCTTGTACAAAACCCTCCCTATCTACTATCCATGGCTCAGGAGGATTAACACGTCCCTGTGCAAAAAAAAGCGCTTTATTCCAGGGAATAAGGCGCTTTAACAGGGAGAACGTATTTTCAAGGGGTCTGACCCCTTGAAAAAGAGTTACATTACTTTGGTAACCGTTAAGGTTGAATTTAGTGGGTCTGGACCTGTTACTGTGAACAGGTAGTCACCGGCTTCTTCAACGTTAATGGTGAAGTTAGACTGCGAGTCTTGAACCAAGGCTTCATCGACTGCTACCATCACTTCAGCGTCATCACCAGAGGTTGCACCAAGGTTTACCGTTGACCAGTCAGCTGAAGCAACTTTAAACTCGTAGCTTGTCGCATCCAATGCAATGGTGGCACTGTAGACGCTATCACCTTGATAGGTTAACGCATCGGTTTCACCCCAACCGTTCATGCCACCACGAATAAATACCGTGGTGTCACCAAACATCTTGGCGCTGTATACCGTAAGCGTTGGCTCAGCAGTATTCGAGGCATCAAAGATAAAGGTGTAATCGCCTTCAGCGAAGGTCATATTAAGGTTGTCGTTAGAGCCTGGTACAAGTAATTGCTCTTCACGCTCAAGCACTTCAGTATCATCAAAAGGCGCGCCCATGTTAACCGTTGACCAATCACCTGAGGCAATCTTGAAGTTAAGAGTACCTACACTCACGGTAATGGTGGCGGCAAACTTACCATCGCCAATGTAAACTAGTGGGTTGTCTTCGCTCCAGCCGTTCATGTCGCCACGCACAAACACTGTGGTGCCGTGGAATGGGTTTTCATGGCGCACATTAAGAATTGGTGCGTTAAGGTTGCTAGCGTCAACTTCGAAGATGTAGGTCGACTCTTCGCTGATGTTGATAACGAAGTTATCGTTGCTGCCTTGTACTAAGGCTTCATCTACGTCAATTAGTACTTCACCTTCGCCGGCGTTAGCACCCATGTTTACTGTTGACCAGTCAGCCGAGGCTATCTTGAAGTAGTACTCACCAGCGGCTAAATCAACGCTTACTTGATAAACACCATTACCTACGTAGTTAAGGGCATCGCTTTCACCCCAGCCATTCATGTCACCGCGCAGTAATACCGTAGTATCACCAAATGGCACGACATCTGGCGCACCTGCTGTTGCAAATGCTGATAGACCCGCACCTTGTGCTTCGCCTTGCGCTTTAACAAATACCGCTGTGCTCAATGCTGGAACAGTAAAGGTACCTTCACCTTCTCCTTCACTAAAGCTGGCGCTGGCCACTGTGGCATCAACTGATGCTTGTTGCACAGGGTGCAAACTAAAGCCAGATGCGGTGCTAACCGTGTGTGATAGCTCCATATCTGAGGTGTTAACCACAACAACAATGGCGTCATGCATGGCATCGATATCGGCTAAACCGGTACCGTCATCAATACTCATGACAATCAAACCTTGGGTTTGACGCTTACCGATATTGTGAAAACCAACACGGTTAACAATGTCTTCAGCGCTGGTTAAACGGAACAGCTTAGACGATTGACGAATTTGCAAAAACTCTTGAAACACATTGCTGGCAAAGCTGATTTCATCATAGCCAACGTGCGCCATAGGGTTTGCCGCCAACGCGACTAATGTATCGTCATCACGACCACCTTTATCAAGAGGTAAACCCATATTGAAGTTATTGCTGGTCATTGAAAAGTCAACGCGGTTATACCAATCACCGGCATCGTAGGTATTACGATCTAGTGATTTAGAGCGCAACATGTCGCCGCCCATTTGTAAGAATGGTACACCTTGCGACAACATAACTATCGATTGCGATACATTTTGCGCTCGCACACGTTCGTCCATGCTCATGGTGAATGGCAACACAAATTGCAATTGATCCCACAACGATTCGTTATCGTGTTTTGAGATGTAGTTGACCACATCGGCTGGATCTAAGGCATACATCGATGGGCTATAAGCACTGCCTGTTGCATCAACACCGTTGTAGCTTTTCAATACATAGTCGGCAAGTGAACCGGCCATACCAAGCTTAACGATGTCTTGCTTGATGAATGGGCCATCTTCGCCTGCTTTGTTAGAGAAAATCTCACCGGTACGGATACCTTCACGGATACGATCGTTAAAGGTCGAAATTTCGGTGCCAGCCATGGCAAATTGCTCAGCTTGCTGAAAACCACGATCGTCTTTTTGCCAGCCTTCACCATAGAAATAGTTGTCGGCGTCAATGGCGCGAACCGCGTCACGGGCGCTAAGCATTTGTTGTTTTGAACCATGGCTCATGATGTCAAAACGGAAACCGTCATATTTATAATGCTCGGTCCACACCAATAGTGAGTCGACCATCAACTTGTCCATCATGCGATGTTCAAGCGCGGTATCGTTACAACAGGTTGATTGCACAACTGCACCGGACATCAAATCACGGCTGTGATAATAACCCGGGACGATCTTATCTAATACTGAGTTGTCCCACAGACCGGCTGAGTTGGTGTGGTTATAGACCACATCTAGCACCACACGTAATCCCAAATCGTGTACCGATTTGATCATCGAACGCATTTCTAAAATACGTGCTGCACCATCGCTGTCGCTGGCGTATACACCATCAGGTACATTAAAATGCTTTGGATCGTAGCCCCAGTTAAAACTATCGAACTCACGTAATATGTCGATTAGCTTCGCCGCGTCGTTAGTGTACGGACTGTAACCTTGCAATACAGATAACAGCGTGGCGTTGTCATCTTCAACACCACAAACCGGAGCGTCTGATTTCATCTCACATAGTTTACCAACGGTATCGTTGATATTAACTATGCTGTCGCTGTCTTCATTGATTGAGGCAATATCGTTTGCTGGCAATAAATGTAAGTGGGTTAAGCCACTGTCAGCAAGCGATTTTAAGTGCATAACTGGCGCAGACTCTGACTCTGTAAAGGCCAGGTATTTACCGCGGTTTTCGGTTGATACGGTTTCATCCATGGCGCTAAAGTCACGGATATGCGCTTCATAGATTACCGCATCTTCGGCATCAACCACTTCCGGAATGAGGTGTTCGTTCCAGCCTTCAGGCATTAAATCGGCATCGGCTAGATTAACAAATTGCGAGTAATCGCCATTGGTCGATAAGCCCACTGAATACGGGTCGGTCACCAATAAAGTTTCTATTTGTTGATTTTGCGGATGATAAACCATCACTTCAAACTGATAAAAGGCTCTATCGTGTGCCATGTCAGCACTGTACGACCAAACACCTGAGTCAGTGTTCTCGCTCATCGGGTAGCTGCCGATTTCCATTTTGGCGGCGTCAAACACCTTCAACGTAACCTGCTGTGCGGTTGGTGCCCAAAGCGCGACGTTAATCATGCCATCGCTGTAATACGCACCTAACATCGCTTCATCAGCGTCGTTTTCAGCAGCGGTATATAGCGCATCTAATACTTTATCAGCTTGCACGTTACTGGCAGCAACTGTCGCACCATCGGCGTCGTAACCAACCACAACTAATTGGCCTTTAACCACTTGTTTTGCATCGGCAACGCTCCAGTCACCCATATACGCTGACCAATCAGCAACACGTGGTGATATAGCACGTTGATCATCATCTAATGCAATAGCGCTTAGCTCAATGGTTTCACCATTAAACATGTCGTTTTCATCGGCTTCGATGCCAGCATTGGCTGAATGATGCAATTTAACACTGGTAATTGTATCGGCTAATGGGTTGTCGATATTCCAAACCAGGGTATTGGCATCTAACCAATGCGCGGCAAAGTCTTTCGCTTTCACCGGTTGCTTACCTAGGCTAACCACAGGGTATTCAAATACCGACGGCACACCATCAAAGGTAAAGTTCATGCGAGTATAGGTTTCGTCATCTTGATGTAATGGCATTTGGAAATCGCCACTCCCCATCGCTTTACCCGCATCGTCGGTACCAACGTGGATGATGAAGTTACCGCAATCGCTGTAACCATCTTTAAGGTTTAATACCCAATAAGCACCGTAAGTTGGATCGATTCCGCTAATTTGATGACCGTTTGCCCAGTCACTGGTGTCGTGTGGTGGCGCGTATGCGTCACAAAAATCACTGTTCCAAGTGTGCAGACGGTAGCCATCATAAGATGGGTCACCCGCTTCATTGGTCGCGCCCAACGCACTGCGGTTATAGTAAATAATCGCTTCGTTTTCCGCTGGGAAGTACACTGGCAATGGCGCGTCAGGGTCAACACCCACAACACATTCTTCGTTTAGCGCATCCGGTACCGTTGGTGCCGGACACTGAATCGGCTCTGGATCAACACAAGCGCTGTAATCTGCGTTAGGTACCTGAGGTACATCACAGGTCAGTAAAACTTCACCAGAATCTACTTCGCTGTCGACATCACAGGCGCTAAGAAACAGTGACAGTAAGGCGACAAAAAGCAATTTTGCTGAATAAGTTGTCGTTTTCATTATATTTATTCCTTTTTCCATTATTACTTGGCAAGTACTCGTGGTTTAGAACGAGTAAGTACCCCCCAAGTAAAATTGGCGACCAAAGTACTGTGTCGTACCTGAGAACTTTCTGTTACCGAAATAACTTTGCGTTGGTTCGTCAGTCAGGTTATTTACCTGGAATAACACACCGAAGTTATCGTTGATGTTGTATGACGCCTGATAATCGATCACGGTTTCTTCATCAAAGTTCGCGGTTTGCTCATTTACACCCCACTGCTCTGATACAAATTCGTCACGATAACGCACGCTAAGGCGTGTTTCGAAACCTTCGTATTCGTAAAACACGGTCGAAGTAAACAGGTTTTCAGACAAGCCAGGTAAGGACTGGTCCATGGAACCACCAGATAAGTCGGTTTGTAGTTCAACCGAGCTTTCGGTGTGGGAATAACTGATGTTAAAGCCTAAACCTGACCAAAAATCCGGTAAGAAGCTCAACACTTGGGTGTAGGCAATCTCGATACCTTTGATGTCACCACCTTCGTCATTGTTAACTGCGGTGGTATAAATACCTACAGGGTCAACTTCTGATACTTCTCCGGTGGTTTCATTCTCGATGGTATCGGGAACGTAAAAGCCATTTTCTTTAAAGTTATAATCGGGAATACCGATGTTTTGCACAAACGATTCAATGTCTTTGTAAAACAAGGCAATGGCTAAGGCACCATCAGTATCAGTAAAGTATTTCTCGTAAGAGATATCGTACTGATCGGCATAAAACGGCTTCAAATATGGGCTGTTGTTACTTGACCCAGAAATCTCACCTTGGTCACTGATGTTGGTGCTGCGATCTGACGCCAATCGGTTAATTGGCGCGCGCGACATTACTTTTGCCGCTGCAAAACGGATTTGTGAATCGTCAGTGATTTGGAAGTTAAGGTTTAATGATGGTAGGTAATCGGTATAGTCGATGCCAACTACTTTAGAGGCATAGTTAGAGTTAACCAAGCCCACTTCATCCATAATGTTTTGTGCGCCACCTTCAAGTGCGCCACCGACGTTTTCAAGTGCGGTCGCACTTTGGTCGGTATCAACCATACGGATACCAATATTACCGGTTACCGGAATATTAAACATTTCCATATCAAGATTTAACATCACATAAGCGGCAAAGATTTCTTCGTACACTTCACCACTTTGCAATACCGACCACGAGCTTGAGTTATCAATCTCGCCAGCTGAGTTGGTACCCCAGGTTTGCACAGGTTGTGGAATGTCATTACCAAACCAAGCGTTAAGTGCTTTATCTAAATCAATAGCCAAATAGCTTGGGAAATACGAAAACTCACCTTGCCAGTCAACAACATCAACCATATCTTCGGTTAAACGCAGTGGTGGCTCGTTGCTTGAAAAGTTATTATCGGCACCGTATTCAAATACGCTGCGATCTGAGCTGTATTCGCGATCGGAATAACGCACGCCAAATTCAACCGAGGCAATGTAGTCATTATCCAAGGTGTATTCAAAATCAAGGCGGTAGGCGTCTAGCTCATCTTCGTTTTCATATGGGTAGATACCATACTTGCTGACCATAACACGATTGATGTCGGTAAACGCTTCAGCTTGACTGAAACCGACATCGGGTAAGTCACTGCCATTTAGCATATAAGAGATCGACACATTTGGATCAAGCAATGGTGTTTCGGCGTTTGCGTCTTCGGCAACCAATGCCCACAACAAGCCGTTTCTAAATTCGCTTTCGGCATAAGAGTAGCTCACGTCTAGGCTGGCGCTAAAGTTATCGGTTAGCTGCCATGCCATATTCACACCGTAGCTTTGTACTTCATCAAAGTCTTGGTTGTCATCGTTGACGATTTCAACACGGGTGTCATTGGCTTTGCTTTTGCGGTTAAAGGTGCCACCGATCATTAAGTTGTCGTAAATATTCGGATTAGCAATGCTGGCGGTCTCGCCATCAAATTTAACACGGTAACCACGGGCAAAAGACTCAGAATCGAACTTCGAAATAAACGCATCCGCGCGTAAGGTAAAGGTATCATTTGGTTGCCATTCAATCGCACCAACATAACCGTCACGGGTTTCTTCACCACCTAAGTGTTGCAGTTCGAAACCTTCACTTAGGTATTCGTTTTCTGGCGCATCATCTGGGCCTTCCATGTCGCCTGCAACATAATCGACATCTCGATCGGCACTGTAAGCAAAACCAATAAACTGAGTTGCTACACTTGGTTGGAATAAGCGGGCGTAACCAAGGGATAGACCCAAGGTGTCATCAGCAAATTTACCCTGATAAGAGAAGCTGAAACGATGACCGTATTCTTCGGCATCTTCGACTTCATTGGCACGGTCGTTGTACATACCACGTGCGTTAACGTTAAAGGTATGATCTTTTTCATTTGATAATGGGCTGGCGGTTTTTAGCTCAACCGTACCAGCTACACCACCTTCAATAAGCGAGGCTTTCGATGATTTATAGACCGCCGCTTGTGAGATAAGCTCTGACGGGTATTGGTCAAATTCGATAGAACGGCTGCCAGAGGTAGATACCTGCTCACGGCCATTTAAGGTTGATGATACGAATCCGCCACCCAAACCACGAATATTAATTTCTGCAGCCTGACCACCAGTACGAACGGCTGCAACACCCGGTAAACGGGTTAATGCATCGGCCATAGACACATCAGGTAAACCACCTAGGTCATCGGCAGAAATTTGTTCTGACACGGTATCGGCAAAGCGTTTTTGATTGATTGATTTGATAAGTGAACTTTTGAAGCCGGTGACTTCGATCACTTCTATCTCGTCTTGCTGATTTTCTTCTTCCGTCGGTTGTGCTTGTTCGGCAAGTAATTGCCCAGAACAAGCTAACAAACCGCTGGCGAAAAGCGCGCGCGAGACTCTGTTTAGCTTAAACATATTCTATCCCCAAGAAATTGTCCGTTTAGTTATTTTTTTAGGCGCTTCCATGCCGTTTTTTTGTGTTTTATAGGCTCATCACCCATAACAAACGGATGTTGAGATTTTGTTAATATAAAAACTCAAGGGGGTAATAAATAGTCAATGCATACGTATTCATAAATAACCTATATGCGGCAAAAGTATGCAAAATTGCTGCTATGTTTTACGAATTTACGAGGTTTTGTTTTAAATATGAATGGTAGGGCAACAAAAATGGGCTGTCTGGCTTGGCGGCGAGTTTTGAAAATATCGGCATTGGCTGCAATGCTCGCCATTTTTGCTGTTTATGAATACGTATGCAAAACAGTAAAAATGGCGGGTTGCAATTTGTTGCCTTAACGGCGTTTGTTCGATGACTTAGGTGCCGAGCGTTTTGGCGCCGATGATTTAAAACTGCGACTGCTGCTTTTTTTACTGCTGTAGCTTTTGCCCGTTTTAGGGGCAGCATGCTCATTGCGAGCAATACTGCGTTTTTGCTGTGAGGTATAAACACTGCCTTTGTTATTCAGCTTGGCTTTATTGTTGGTGTAGTTGTTGCTGGTGTTAGGAGGACGAATCCCACCGCGCGCTTTATCGCTTTGTCTTTCCCCGGACTGTCGGTGGGAATTCGTCAATCTGTTGTTATAAGTTGTTGATTTATTGCCACTGGCTTTGCCATAAACCGTATTGTGATCTCGATTGCTATTTAACCCTTTGCTTTGCTGATCAAGCTTATGGCGTTGACTTTGTTTGGTCCTGACTTGCTGCGTTGCTCGGTCTTTTCGAACCTTGTCATAAAATTGTTGGTACTCTTTGCTAGGATTGCGTTTACCCTTATTAGTTCCATTTTTCACGTTATTGGTTGCAATGTTTTTTGTCGCATTGGCGTTATTTGAGACACCGCGATAACGTTCACCGTTGGCTACATGCAACTGATTTTTAAGCTCGGCTTTGCCTGGACGTTTTACCCCATACTTGGTTGCAACCCGCTGATTTTGATAGGCAACACCGCGGCGATTTTTACTGTTATGCTGCCAGCGTTGATAATCCCCTTTGCCGTTGCTGGTGCCTTTATAACCTCCATTGCTTTTAGCGTAATTACCTTGACTACTACTGTGTTTATTATGGCCTTTCGCGTAATTGCCATGGCTCGAGCTGGACTTGTGCTTGTTATGGCCTTTGGCGTATTTGCCATGGCTGGAGCTAGACTTGTGCTTGTTATGGTGACCTTTACCATGATGGCTTTTGTGATAGTGGCGATAGTAATAAGAATGGTGATGATGATTGTGTACCACCACGTGATGATAGTTCCAGCTAAAGCCGAAAATAAACCAACCATCTGAAATATGTACCGCTGGGTAATAGTAAAATGGTGTGTAGTGATGCACGTAATGACGTGCATGATGTGACCAATAAACCGGTGGGTAATCAGGCCAGTACCAATGGCCGTAAACCACCCGGGTATCATAATAAGGCACATAGACGATTTCTTTTTGCACCGGTTGAATAACAATGTTTTGTTGCTCTTGGCTGATTTGCATGTTTTCCATGTCATCAAAAGTACCGGCATTAAGGGCTTTTTTGCGTAACCGCTGTACCGCCGCCAACACTTGTTCTTCCGAGGCTAAAAAGGCATTACCTAATTGCTCGGTCCAGGTTAGCTCTTCGCTCATTTTCTTTAAAATGTCAGCAAATGGCATTAACGCAATGACGCTTGGATCCCATTGCATTTTCTCGCCCTGCTCAATCAATTGTTGTTGACTGGCATTGGGGTTTTCTCTGACATAACGTTCGGCTTGAATCACTTCGATAGGATACGTCGAGGCCACCAGAATATGGGTTAATACCGAATCTGGATACAATGCGATAGGTGCTAGCATTTGTTCCAGCTCAGCACCGGTGTACGGTTTATAGTCTGCACTTTGCTCAATCGCACGCAATGGGCTGGCCATCACAATCAGGCTAAGAAATAGTATGGGCAAATATGAGTTGAGTAAACGTTTCATTGTCGTTCGCCTCGGCTATTTTTGATATTTGATAGTCATTATAAAAACAGCAAGCTGAACGTAATCTGAACAAAGCAGGCTAAAAACGTTCAGTTTCGCGACTAAATAGAGGATTTTTAACAATAAATGCCAATATTGGCAGAGGGATGACTGTTGATAATATCGATTTACCGGACGAGCTGTTTATGGCAGATGTATCTCAAATTTGGCGCCGGCAAGTTGTTCGCTATCGCTGATGTGCAGTGTGCCACCATAGCTGTCGATAAGATCGCGAACAATGGCAAGGCCAATACCATGACCGCTGTCATAACTGTCGGCTCTAACACCACGTTTTAATATCGCCTGCTGTTGTTCAGGGGCAATACCTACGCCATCATCTTCAAAGGCGATGATTGTGCCTGAGCCTTGGCTTAGCGAAATGCGCACGTTTTTATTGGCGGCTTTGCAGGCGTTATCCAGTAAATTGCCCAGCATTTCCATAAGATCACGTTGATCACCTTTAAAGCTGGCGTTGCTGTCTAGGTGTTGTTCAATTTGCAGCTCTTTATCGGCGTAGATTTTATTCATAGTACGCACCAGCTTTTCAACGGTTTCACTGATATTGACACTAACGTGCCAACCAATTTGGCCGCTACTTTGCGCACGTTTTAACTGATGTTCGATAATATCTGCCATCGACGATAACTGCCGATTGACACTGGCATCAAGTTTGTCGTTGGTGGCCAATACCGCCAATGGGGTTTTTAAGCTATGGGCCAGATCGGATAATGCATTAGCAAAGCGCTTTTGCTGATGGTGTAAGCTTTTAATCAAGCCATTAAGCTGTTCGGCGACTTGCTGTAACTCGGTTGGATAGTCACCATTCAATTGATTTTGCTCACCTTTTTCAACTTTGATCACTTCGCGTCGCAAACGGCGCACCGGCGATAGAGTCCATTTTAAATAAACAAATTGCAGCAGTAACAATACCGCTAAGGTCACCGTGCCCCATAAAAACAGCTTTTGCTGAAACACCGCTAAGCGTTGCTGCAATGGCGTTAGGTCTTTAAAGATATGCACGGTTAATTGAAATTCTTGCTCATCACTGACAAAACTGACGGTAAAACTGTGACTGCGATAGTTGCTGTCTTTAAACATCAATTGGCTAAATTCAGAGTTGCCTAATGGCGGCGTTGGCAATGCGCTGGGCATATCGCCTGCTAACATCGATTGCGATTGCCATAAAATATTCTGACCTTGGCTTATCACCGCGTATTGGCCGGAGTCGGCCAAATTAAAGTTTGGATCCGGCAGTTGGTCGGGCATAAACAGTTGTTGATTATCGACTTCAGCGACGGCGAGAATGCCATAGTTTAAAGCCACCATCTCATCGTCACTGGCTTGTTGCAGTTGTTGTTCGACCACACTGTTGAGCAATAGCGCCAAACTTGGCACCATCACCAAAACCAGCAATACCGCTGATAATAAGATGCGCGACGATAACGAGGCAAAATAGCTGCTAGCGTTAGCCATTGCTGCCCTTGCTGTCGTTAGTATCTAGGTTAACCAACTTATATCCTTGACCACGCATGGTTTCGATAAAGCCATATTGGTTATCTGGGTCGAGCTTTTTACGCAAGCGGCGAATAAACACCTCGATGACGTTGGAATCCAGATCAAAGTCTTCGTTGTATATATGTTCGGTCAGTTCGGCTTTGGAGCTCACCTCACCAATGTGCAGAAACAAATACTCAAGTAAACGATATTCGCTGCTACTTAAATTAACCGTGTCTTGATTAACGCTAACTTGTTGTGATTTGGTGTTGATCGCCAACGGACCATTATTGATGACCGGACTGGCTTGACCAACACTGCGACGAATCAGTGCATTTAACCTGGCCAATAACTCTTCTAACACAAACGGTTTAGCAAGATAGTCATCGGCGCCCGCATCTAAGCCGGCAACACGGTCTTGCCAATGATCTCGGGCGGTAAGTATTAATATAGGAAAGTTAATTTGTTGCTTACGCAAGGTTTGAATCAGCGTGATACCGTCAATAAACGGTAAACCAACATCAATAATGGCAGCATCATAAGGGTATTCACAGGCTTGAAATAAGCCCACTTTACCATCGTCGGCAACATCAACACTAAAGCCTGCGCCTTGCAAATGTTCCGCTAATTGTTGTTGTAATTGTTGATCGTCTTCAACTAACAGTAAACGCATTGATCACCTTGAGATTTTTCCGGTTTTGGCATCCACCGTAACGTAAATTACATGACCGTCATTGGTGAGTAATTTAACTCGGTAGGCTCTGCCCTTGACGCTTTGCACGCCCAGTACTTTGCCACCATAGCGTTTTTTCACCATGTTGGCGGCTTGCTGTTTTGACGTCACTTTATTGTTGTTAACCAAAACAAAATGATGAGCGTTTTTGTTCTTGGCAGCCGCTGGCGTGATCGCCATGGCATTAACCGCCAACAACACCAAACTCAACAGCAAAAATTTCATCAATCTACACCTTTTCAATCTTCGTGGTTCACTTGTTTGCTCAGTGGTGATTTCACTGACCATTGGTTTCAAGTGTAAAAGATGCAAGGACTTAAATAAACCTTTGGATTCAAAAGCCTTTTATGACCGGCATTAAATGAGCTTAGCCTAGGCCAATAAAGCTGAACGTTAGCTGAATAAAATGTCAGTTTTGTGTTCAGATTCGGTTAAGTGACAAGTGTGTTTAATGAACTTAAAACCCCGGAAAACAAAAAAGAGGCTGATATGCTTTTTAAAACACCAAAAAATTTGAATGTCACGGAAACGTTCTTTTTCACCCTACTTAAGCTGATGATGTTGTTAGTCGCCATCAATGTGCTGCTGGTGGTCAATAAAGCGGTGGCCAACGAAACCGAACACACTAAGCCTGCGCAGCAACATTCGGTGTCTGGATTTGCCAATACCATGAATGCCGAGGTGCGTAAAACGCTGATCAAGGCGAAAAAGAATAGGCAAAACCTACCCGCCCCATTGATGCGTCAACCGGCAGCGCTTAATAGCGACAGCCAAAGCGGTAACCTGGTTGATAGCAACAAGGTGGTGATTCGCAGCAGCCAAGTAAACCATTACAACAGCTTTACCATTTACGATGCCTATAGTGAGTTATTTGATGACTATGACTACGATGGCTACTACCAAAGCTTTTCGGTGATCTTTGATGCTGACCTTACCTCGGGCCCTGAAAATATGGCGGTAGGCGTATATGCGGTGATGTTTATTCGTGAAAGTAATGGACCATGGGAGCATTATTACACCACCGATGACTTTATTATTATTGGCAGCGATAGCGAAGATGCCTACGAAGTGTATACCGAACTTGATGAAGGCTATTACCCAGATTATTACGATATCTTAATTGAGTTGTATGACAGTGAACATGGTTATTTAGTGGCGAGCTACAGCAGTGACGATAGCGACAGCCTGTATGCCTTACCATTAGAAAGTTACGAATACGATGAATATGACGACTACCATGATCATCATCACGACCATCATGATGACGGTGGCAGTATGGGCATAATGGTGCTGTTATCGTTGTTTTCTCTACTAATTAGTCGCGGTAATAACAATTAATTAGAATTTGACGCAACCTCAGAGTAAAATAAGAAACAGATATAACAATAAACGGATCAATCAATGTCACTTTCAGTCGTTATCCTTGCTGCGGGTAAAGGTACCCGCATGCGCTCTTCACTTCCAAAAGTGCTGCACAAAGTAGCGCATCAATCCATGGTCGAGCACGTTATTGACTCAGCCCGAGCGGTAAACGCCGATAATATTTACCTTGTATATGGTTTTGGCGGTGAGGTGTTAAAAGCGCAAGTGAATGGCGATGATTTGACCTTTGTTGAACAAGCTGATCAGCTTGGAACCGGTCATGCGGTTGATATGGCATCACCATTTGTTAAAGACGACGAAGACGTTTTGGTATTGTACGGTGACGTACCATTAACTAAGGTCTCTACCTTAGAGAAATTGATTGCTGCGAAACCAGATGATGGCATGGGGCTATTGACCGTTAAGCTTAACAACCCAACCGGCTATGGTCGTATTGTTCGCCTAAATGGCGAGGTGGTTGGCATTGTTGAACAAAAAGACGCTAACCCTGAGCAATTACTTATTGATGAATGTAACACTGGTATCTTGCTTGCTAATGGCGGCGACTTAAAACGCTGGTTAGGTAATTTGTCGAACGACAACGCCCAGGGTGAATACTACCTAACCGACATCATTGCCATGGCGCATTCTGAAGGCAAAAGCATTGCAACGGCGCACCCAGACACTGAAATTGAGGTAGAAGGTGCTAATAACCGTGTGCAATTGGCGAATTTAGAGCGTGCCTATCAAGCCCGTCAGGCCGAAGCGTTGATGATAGCCGGTGCCAGTTTGCGCGACCCAAGCCGCATTGATGTGCGTGGTACCTTGAGTGTCGGCACCGAAGTCGATATCGATGTAAACTGTATCTTCGAAGGCAATGTTACCCTAGCTGACAATGTAAAAATTGGTGCTAATAGCATCATCATTAACGCTCATATTAAACAAGGTGCGGTGATCAAACCAAACACCATTGTCGAGAATGCGGTTATTGGTGAAGGCTGTTCAGTGGGGCCATTTGCACGCATTCGCCCAGGTAGCGAAATGAAGCCTGACTCTCATGTTGGCAATTTTGTTGAAATGAAGAAAACCATCATGGGCGGAGGCTCGAAAGCCGGTCACCTAACCTATCTTGGTGATACCGAGGTTGGTAAAAATGTCAATATTGGTGCCGGTACCATCACCTGTAATTACGATGGCGTAAATAAATCAAAAACCATCATTAAAGATGGTGCCTTTATTGGTTCAAATGCGTCACTTGTGGCGCCAGTAACCATAGGTGAAATGGCAACCACTGGCGCCGGTTCGACCATTGCCAAAGACGTTGAAGATGATGCCTTGGCTGTTGCCCGTGCCAAGCAGCGTAATATTCAAAGTTGGCCACGCCCGACTAAAAAATAGTAATAGCGTATAAAGACCGGCAATTGCTGGTCTTTTTTAAGGAGCCAGATATGGCGATTTGGGTTGATGCTGATGCCTGCCCGGTAGCGATTAAAGAGATATTATTTCGCGCCGCTGACCGACGACAAATACAGCTGACTTTGTTGGCCAATCATTATTTGAAAACACCACCATCAAAATACATCTCCAGCGTGCAGGTCAGTGCTGGCTTTGATGTCGCTGATGACGAAATTGTTAAACGGGTACAAGCCAATGATTTGGTGATCACCAGTGACATCCCGCTGGCCGATGAAGTGATCGATAAAGGAGCTAACGTCCTTAGCCCTCGAGGCGAATTATTTACCAAGGCCAACATCAAATCGCGTCTTAATATTCGCGACTTTTTGGACACCATGCGTGCCAGTGGTGTGCAAACTTCAGGACCACCGCCGCTAAATGCCAGTGACAAAAAGGCCTTTGCCGATCATCTCGATCGCTATTTGCAGCGACAATGCTAATTTAAAGTAAATCCGATAACGGGCTCAACACACCCCTGGCGCCTCTATCGATGACATGGGTATATATCTGTGTGGTTCGCACATCGCTGTGACCGAGTTGCTCTTGCACCGTACGGATGTCTGCTCCACGTTCTAATAAATGGGTGGCAAACGAGTGGCGAAGAGTATGACATGTCAACATTTTCTCCAATGCGGCATTGCTGGCCGCTGCCTTAACCGCCTTTTGAATACCGCTGGCATCGATATGATGACGGCGCAAAACCCCTTGTTCAGGATCGGTGCTCAACCTAGTTGACGGAAATAAAAACTGCCAGCGAAACTCTTTGGCTGCCTTTGGGTACTTGCGTGCTAAGGCATGCGGCAACCAGACACCAGCAAAGCCGATATTGTTTTGGTCCAAATTAAACTTCAATCGCACCGCTTCAATTTGTTGTTTTAGTGGCCGTACCAACTCTTTAGCAAGGGTTACTCGGCGATGTTTACCGCCTTTACCATTCCATACCTGTACCGAATAGTAATCAAAGTCGATGTCTTGAACTCTGAGTCGAACCAACTCCATTAGCCGCAAGCCACTGCCATACAATAACTGGCAATGCAGACTATAGCGTGGTGAAAGCGCCCGAAAAAACGCCACGACTTCTTGCCTTGTTAATACCGTAGGTAATTTTGATTGATTGCTGGAACGATTAAAATTTAAGTCTAATGTTAACGGTTTTTCGACGATTTCCTTATACAAATACACCAAAGCATTAAGGGCGATTGCTTGCGTGCGTGGTGCCACATGGCGGGTGTTTGACAAATAAGACAAGAACCGTTCAACTTCAACGTCATGCAGATCGCGTGGGTGTTGCATACCATGAAAAATAATAAAGCCACGGATCCAATACAGATAAGCTTCAATGGTTTTTTTTGAATAGCGACGTGCCCACATATGGCGAGACACTTGCTTTAAGAAAGCAGATTTCATCCTTGATACCTGATTAATAAATTTAATTAAAAGTATAGCGACAACTAGAAAAAAACGACAAATGCGTGAAACATGGAAAATTTCCACCTTTCACCAAGGTGAAAGAAATCGCCCTCCTAACATGTTGAAACAAAGGCAGTATTAAAGGTAAAGTGTTACTTTTAAAACATAGATGGAATTATCCCCCGTGCAAACATGGAATTTTGCCATCTAATAAACTGTTAGGCATACGGAAATGAATCGAGTTAAATCATACATTATTGCAATTCTAATCATCTCAATTGGTGGCTGTAAAACAACTCCAAAAGTTGAAGATGAAGGAAAATCGTTACGTGGCGCAACACCTATTCAATTGTTTATGGGAACATGTGTTGTTGGTCGTCATAGCTTATCTGCACTTGAAGAGTCAGCTCAAAGAAAAGGGTTTAACGTAGCTCCAACTGAAATTGCACAAAATTATTTAAAAGGCAATAGTGGCAAAGCTTGGCTCCTAGAAAATGATGAAGGACATTTTGGCTTAGCTCTACTAGAAAACAATCTTTGTTCCGTTTACGTACATCAAGGTGAACCCGATACAATTCAGGCAAGCATGGAGTCATGGCTTCCTCCTGTTGGCAGCGGGTTTACTTATAAAAAAGAGTTGGTTTCAAAATCAGGCAGTCTAACAACTACTTCTTATACCTTGTATCAAGGCAGTGTTTTTCTGGAGCAATGGGTTTTAACAATCAACACTTCCAAACCAACAAATTTAGTAGCAATCATGTCGTATCATGGTGCATAGTATGCCTAACAAGCTAATAAATAAGGACAAAAAACAGTTGGCTGTTTTCGTTCCTCAACATTTTAGCCAACAATTTTTTGCCCATTATTAGGACGTTAAGTTGCTATGGAGATAATATGCCGCTTAAGATTGATCATTTAACTTTTTTGGTTACATCATTAGAAGAAAGTATGCCGTATTACGATAAATTATTATCTTTAATAGGATTTGAAAAGTTACGGGATTATGTGTGGACAGATGGGGAAGGTTTTTTCTTTCAATTTGACCAAGCTAAAGCTGGTACAAGTGAATATGAAAGGTATGGAGCAGGCATGAACCATATAGGTTTCTGCGCGCCTTCACCTGAATTTGTAATTGATGTACAAAAACAGATGAAAGAGTCTGGTTTTTTGGTTCCTGAAACACAACATAGGGGAGATGCAGTCGCTTTGTTTATGAAAGATCCTGACGGTATTCGTTTTGAAATTACATATTACACGCCAGGAATGGCTGTAGTAGATTAGGGGTGCGCAACTTAACAAGTTGCTCAAACGGACAAAAAACAGTTGGCTTTTGCTCGTTCCTCGCTAATTTTAGCCAATTATTTAATTGCCGCTTAGCAAAGCGTTA
>NZ_JABBXG010000013.1:0-79473 GCF_012932945.1 Thalassotalea sp. Y01 | reverse complement strand
CGCTGTTTTTCAGACATAAAAAAAGCTTTAAAGGATATTTCTAATGAAACACGCTTTAAAGCTTTCTATACATCGCCATTAATTAAAATGGTGCGGGAGGAGAGACTTGAACTCTCACATCCTAGGATACTGGAACCTAAATCCAGCGCGTCTACCAATTCCGCCACTCCCGCGATGTGGAGTTGCATTATAGAGATCGTTTGTTAAAGCGCAAGCGTTTTTTTGGCAAAGTAGAACATTTTTACCATGGCTTGTTTATTTGTTCATCGCTGGCCTATTTTTGTCTCGTCATTGAGCCAAAAAGTCTCTTGTTCAGTAAAACAAAGATAATGAATTAGACTTAATTCTAACGAAATGAAATGTGAAGAGGGTATGTTTATGCAACATTCAAGATTTCCCAAAGCGCTGCTGCTTTGTTCGTTGACGGCACTGATGAGTTGCTCTTCTAGCTACTTTCCAGCCGAAGATGGCGTCACCGAATGCGGTTATGTCAGTATTTTTCTTAAACCACCTGAAGCAAAAGAAATTTATACGGTTAGGTTTGACAAGATCAATGGCGAGCACCGAATTCGTGACCGTAATCAAGTCACTTTGCCTGTTGGCCAATATACAGTAGAGGTTATAGATCACATTAACCTGAATGACTTTTCATTTAATGTTCGTCCGACTCGTGCGAAAGAAGCAAAATCTATCGTTATCGATGTCAAAGCCAATACGTCGTATTACTTAGGGGCGGAGTTTTTCCGTGATAAAAAGTACAAAGTCTATGAAAATGAGTATTGGCAGCCAGTGGTGTGGAAAGAAACCGATAAAGCATGCGAGTTGTAGTTGACGACTCGCTACGCTTCACACGCTAAACTAGGTTGGTCTTAGCAAAGCATATGCTGTGGTTACTTATGAGTCGTGCCACGATGTCTTAGTTGCTGTTTTAGCTATTTAATTTAAGACGAAAAAAAACTCTGAAAAAGTATAACCTTTTCAGAGTTTTCTTTATTGACTTCACAAATGGTGCGGGAGGAGAGACTTGAACTCTCACATCCTAGGATACTGGAACCTAAATCCAGCGCGTCTACCAATTCCGCCACTCCCGCAATTATGGTGGCTACGCCCTGATTTGAACAGGGGACCCCATCATTATGAGTGATGTGCTCTAACCAGCTGAGCTACGTAGCCATCAAAGTTACTTGTCAGCTAATAAAAGCTAGAAGTCTTTTGTTCCCCCTTCTTCTTTAGTAGACAAAGAAGAAGTTGGCAGGGGTAAGAGGATTTGAACCTCTGAATGACGGGATCAAAACCCGCTGCCTTACCGCTTGGCTATACCCCTGCAAAGGCTTCTTATTACATTGTGTTCTCCGCCAATCTCAAATGAAATTGGCAGGGGTAAGAGGATTTGAACCTCTGAATGACGGGATCAAAACCCGCTGCCTTACCGCTTGGCTATACCCCTACAATGTAATTTCATGGAAATGCAAAGCTATGCTTGCCATATCATGGTGCGGGAGGAGAGACTTGAACTCTCACATCCTAGGATACTGGAACCTAAATCCAGCGCGTCTACCAATTCCGCCACTCCCGCGATGATATGGTGGCTACGCCCTGATTTGAACAGGGGACCCCATCATTATGAGTGATGTGCTCTAACCAGCTGAGCTACGTAGCCATTCCATCGCTTGTCTTGGTTGCCCTCGACAAGTGCGGCGTATTATGCAAATCTGCCTTGGACTCGTCAACTGTTTTTTGAAAAAAAGTGATACTTTTTTTTTGTTTGTACAAAGAGTGGTCATATTGCTTTATATATCGACGCTTTGCAGCGTGAAAGTTACATTTAATTGCACTTTGTATAGGCAATGCTGAGTCGGCTAGCGACGATCAGCACTGGTCTGTTCAAACGCTTTACGACGGCTCATGCTATAAAAAGCGACCGGCACCAAGTAAAAAGACAACATTGTAGTTAATACCGTGCCACCAGCGATGGCAATTGCAAAGGGAGGCCAGAACCCGCCGCCAGCAATAATTAACGGTAAAAAGCCACCTACCGTGGTTATAGTGGTCGACACAATGTGTCGAGTACAACTGGTGACGCCAATGATAATGGCTTGTTTATCGCCTTGTATCGCATCGGCATCGGCTTTTAGTTCAGCCAATATAACGATGGCTGAATTGATCGCCAAACCCGATAAGCCGAGCAAGCCAACAATAACGGTAAAACCAAACGGGTAATTAAACACCCAGATACTTAACAGGCCTAGTCCAGCCGACATAAATGCCGAGATAAAAATAATGCTGGAGATCCTGAACGAGTTAAACGACAACACTACTGTGGTAATGAGTAAAACAATAATGATGCCTATGCTACTCATAAGGTCGGTTATTGCATCGTCTCTGGCACCAGATTCCCCACCAATTTCCATGCTATAACCCGCTGGCAGGTTAAAGCCATTCTGTTCAAGACTGTCTTTAATTTTGCTTAACGCTACCGATGGCAACACACCTGCGCGAAGATAGCCTTCAATAACATTGACTCGGCGTCCATCACGATGCGGAATGGCGCCTCTGCTTGGCGCAATCGATACTTGCGATATCGCCGACAACGGCAAAAAGTTCTGTTCTTGGGCGTTGATCACCGGGAAACTGTATAAGTCGTTGGCACTTTGCGTCAGCTCAATAGGGCGGCGCACACGCACCGGGATAGACTCTGTCGCCTCGATAACCGAACCGGCCACTTGACCATCAAGACCTGCTTGTAATTGTGCGGCGATATCAGCGAGCGTAATATTTTGGCTATTGATCACTTCTTCATCGGCTTTGACCCAAACTTTTGGTGTACCAGCAGATAACGTTGCTCGTGAGTGAATCATGTCTTCGGTGTTGTTAAACACCAAACGTAACTCATCGCCCAATTCTTTCAGGGTATCTAAGTTAGGGCCATACAAACGGATCTCAATCGGTGCATTAAATGGTGGGCCTTGTTCTAACTTGCGCACCAGTATCTTGGCTTGTGGGTATGCATCATCCAGAGCAATTTGCAGTTGCGGAATTAACGCATTGACTGCAGCAAAGTTTTTTGCTGTGATCATAGCTTGAGCATAGTTTTGCATGCCATCTTTGGCGCCGGTGAGGTTGTAATAAAATGAAGGCGAACTTTCACCAATAAACCAACGCACCTGTTCTATCTCATCGTAAGGGGCTAAAAATTCACTGATTTGTTCAGTTAAGTCGCGACTCGCTGCCAAACTGCTTTGTGCAGGTAGATACACTTCAATGTGGAACATATCCCTGTCTGATGGTGGGAAGAATTGCTCATCGAGGAATTTCGCACTAAAGAATCCGGCAATAGGTAACACCAATACCAAGGCTATGGTAAATCTTGGTTTGGCAAGGCCTAGGCTTAGGCTTTTGTTAAAGGCGGCATGCAAGCGCGGCAGATGAACACCTTGCGCCAGCCAAGATGGTAATCTGGACTCGTTTTGCACTTTCAAAAAGCGTCCCGCCATACCTGCCACTACCGTGTGGGAAATTAGATACGAGCCAATCAAGGCAAAAATAACACTAAGGGCAATGCCGCCAATAAATTCACCGGCATCTCCTGGGGTTAAGGCGATTGGCATAAACGCCAACACTGTGGTCATGGTCGAGCCAAGTAACGGCATCCATAAATGACGCACAGACTCGATAACAGCTTGGCGACCGTTAATGCCTTGTTTCTTCTTTTGTAGCACGGTATCGGTCATAACGATGGCGTTGTCTACCATGATACCTAAAGCGACGACTAAGCCAGTTACTGACATTTGATGAATAGGCAAACCATAAAAATTCATTACCGCCAGAGTAAAGAACACGGTTAGCGGTAGAGATAAGGTGACTATGGTGGCTGCGCGTATTCCTAGGGTAAACAGCAGCACGAAGGCAATCAGAGCAAAACCAATAAAAATGTTGTTCACCAAATCACTTAAACGTTCATTGGTATAATCGTTTTGGCTAAACAACATTTCCAATTCGATGCTGTCGGGAAGCGCCTGTTCAAAAGTCGCTAATTGCTGTTCAACAGCTTTGGTCCATTTATCAATGCGCACATCGGTGAGCATACGATTGCCAATGACGATGGCCGGTTTGCTATTGACGATAGCCAGTCGTTTGAGTGGCGCGACCAAATCGCGTTTGACGCTAGCAATATCACCCAAAAGTAAAGGGCTGTATTGGTCAGAAATTATAGGGATGTTGCGAATTCTATCTAATGAGTCCAGCGCACCCGTCAACTCTATCTGCAGTTGATTACTGGCATTCACCAGCTTGCCAGCCGGTACTTTTACATCGGCTTTATTGATTGATTGAATCAATTGCTGCATTGAAATGCCCGCCAGTGCGGCTTTGTCTTGATCGAGCTCTACCAAAATTTGTTCTTGGTTTTGGCCGTGGATCAAAACAATATCAGTATTGGCGACCAGCAGCAGCTCTGATTTTAACTCTTGGGCATAACGGCCTAGCAATAATAAATCTGGCTGCTCACTGGCAACCCAATTTAAGGCGATTAATTGGGTGTAAGCAAAACTGCGCTCTTCATCGAGGATAGGTTGGCTGGCTTCAGCCGGTAACTCGCCCTGAATATCACCAAGTTGGTCACGAACACGACTAAATATCGGCTCACCATTGGTGACTGAGCCTTTTAGCTTGATTTTTAAGACGGAAATTTCAGGTCTAGAGGTTGATTCAATGTAATCAATTTCGGCAATGCGGCGCAGACGTTGCTCTATCTTTTCGGTCACTAACGACTCAACACGCTCTGCACTGGCGCCAGGGTAGTTGGTCACGACAATGGCAAAACGGTTTTCTAATGTCGGATCTTCACTGCGCGGCAATACACTAAGAGACGCCAAACCTGAGACGATAATGATGGCCATCAGCAGTGCCATCATACGACCATTGCGAACAAATACTTCAATCATCACTAATTACCTGTGTTGATAGAGTGTTGTTGCTCAACCCGTACCACTTGGCCTGGAACGATGCGATGCAAACCCGCCGCAAGAATTTGCTGTGTCGCTGGCAAGTCACCACGAATATACGCCTTGTCTTGTTCTGTATGAATGACTTCAACGCTGTGATGCTTAACCATAAATAGTTGATCTAGTTGTGGCTCAAGGGTATAGACATTCCAGGTACCACGCACACCATCGGTTAGAGCACTTAGTGGTACCCAATAACCGTCTTGTTGGTATTGTTGTTCGAGCACCAAATACGCCAGTTGATTGTTATAAGCGATGGTGTTTGGCGGTATGGTAAAGCGAGCTTGTACCGTGCGAGACATTTGATTGATGTCGCTGTTAATATTGACGTTATCGACTTCAATGGTTTTAGTATCGATTTTTAAGGTGAATTTTTTTTGTTGTTGCTGCTGCAATTGCAATAGTTGCTGTGCCATATGTATTGGTACACCGACTTTAACTTCCATGCTTTGATCTTGATTAAGTTCGAACGCCACTTGCGATGGCGATACCACTTCGCCCATGTTGATCAAACGTTGATTCACCGTACCGGCAAAGGGGGCGTAAATTTTCGAACGATCAATTTGATATTGTTTAGCTTCAATGGTCGCGTTAAGTTGTTGTTCATTGGCTTGTAATACTTTTTGTTGTGCCGCCAATTCATCAATGTTTTGCTCTGAGGCATAACCTTCTGCCAGCAATTTACTGATGCGATTAATATTTGCTTGGTTGAGTTCGCTTTCGGCTTTGACTTGTTGCAGTTGCGCTTGCAATTGCTTGTATTCGATATGCAGCAGTTTGTTGTCAAGACTCGCTAATAACTGGCCTGCAGCCACTTTATCACCATCATCTACCGCAATGCTGGCAACACGCCCAGACACTTCAAAATTCAAACTTGCTTGTTGCTTACTTACCACTCGACCTGCAAATTTGCGGCTGACAACGTAATGATCCGTTTTATTTAGTGTAGCGACGACAACCGCGTGATGATACGGGTGCTCTACCTCAGCAATGGTTTGTTGCTCTGAGCAGGCACTGCTGGTAAAAGCTAGTATACAGGCGGCGAACAAAGCGAAAGGCGGTTTGCGACATGTTAACTTTTTCTGCTTACTAATAAGGGCAGTTAAATACTTCATAGTTATTGACGATAATTTATTAAAATAGACTAATAAGTCCATTTTAGTTAAGTTAAACTAGACTGTCCAGTTTGATTTGTTACACTATATAGAAATGACAGGTTAGGATCAGGTAATATGCACAATATTAACTGCCAACCAATGACTTTTGGGGGTCCTTTTGACGCAAAAAATTCGCACACGTAGTAAGAGTGAAGAAAAGCGTGAAAACATATTAATAGCAGCGGTAAACTGTTTTTGTGAAAAAGGCTTTGCTAATACGAGTATGGATTATATCGCCAAGCAAGCCGGCGTTTCTAAACAAACGGTGTACAGTCACTTTGGTAGCAAAGACGATTTGTTTATGGCCTCGGTCAGTAAAAAGTGTCAAGAATTTCGCCAAGCGGCATTTGATACCGACAAAGATATCGATGTAAGCGGTGCCTTAGTTAATTTCGCGGTTGAATTTATTCGCTTGTTGCTATCTGACGAAGGCATGTCTGTACACAGATTGTGTGTGTCTGAATCGCAAGCAAACCCAAAAGTATCGCAACTGTTTTATCAGGCGGGACCTGAGCCGGTTATAAAAGGCTTGTCTGAATTACTGCAAAGTTATAAGCAACAATATCTTCTCGATATTGAGGATACACATCTAGCGTCGTTACAGTTTTTATCTTTGGTTAAAGGTGAAGCGGTTATGCGCCGTGAATACAACACCCAATGGCAACCCTCACAACAACAAACTCGCGATTACATTGAAGCATCGGTAGCTTTGTTTCTGCGTGGTTACGGATTTAAAACCAGCTAATCTTAACGAAGTAGTGTTTTACAAAGCAGTGTTTAGTGAAGCTGTGTTTAACTGATTTTACCGCTCGAATCTCTAACCAGTAAAGATGGCGTAAATTGTTCGCACAATTCGTCTATTTCCTGGCCTTGAATGGTGTTTATCAGCAAGTTAGTTGCTCGTTCAGCGATGGTTTGGTTTGGCTGATCCGCGGTGGTGATTTTCGGCCAAGTTTGTCTTGAAAACGGTGAATTCTCAAAACCAACAATTGACAGCTTATCGGGGATTTGCACATTTTGTAGGCGAGAAGCAAATAGGGCGCCTGCCGCTATTTCATCGTTACAAGCAAATATCGCGCTCGGTGCCTGTTTTTCTTTCAGTAACTTATTGGCGCCTTGTACCCCTGATTCAAAGTCGTATTCGCCGTCTATAATCAAATTCGCTTGCACCTTGATGTTATTATCATTAAGGGCTGCTTTATAGCCGTCGATACGTTCAGTGGTTGATTTATGCTCTTTGCCACCGCTGATAAATCCGATATCGCTATGACCTAAATCGATTAAATGCTGAGTAATATCATATGCAGCGACAAAGTCATTGACCATGATGCTAGGGGATACGTCATCGGTCTTTTCATGACCAGAGATAATACGAACAAATTTAACATCCATGTCATTTAATGCCGACGTAACTTCAGGCATTTCTGAAAAAGGCGGTGTTAATACCACACCCGCAATGCGAGATGAGCGGATCATATCCGTGATTTCTTCAATAATACCGGCTGATTTGGCATTACAAGGGTGAATCAGCAATTCAAAGTTTTTCTTGCGACACTCATTAAGAATACCGTTTTGCATGTCGATAATATAATAAGCATTCGGGTTGTCGTATATATAAGCGATAGTATATGAATTGGTTCCCGCTAGAGAGCGAGCAGCTAGGTTGGGTTGATAATTTAACTCACGAACCGCAGTCATCACTTTATCACGGGTCGCTTGTCGTACCGATGATTCGTTATTGATGACTCTAGAGACTGTTTTCATAGAAACGCCGCATAACTTGGCGACGTCATTAATGGTTACTTTCATGCTTATTGTTATATTTCACGCGTCATTGCTAGCGCAACTATATCGCATTTACCTTGATGTTAATAATTATTTTCTTGTCATTAATTAAGTTATCGCCAGGAGGGGCGAAATATTAACGAATATGTGAACCGCTAAAGGCACTTAAAGTCGATTGCTGGTAACTTATTTAATCCTCCTGTATGCGGTTTAATTTGTTGTCTGCGTTATTTCAACTATCCTCCTTAATAGAAAGCATACTTATATTTGGGGGATTAATGCTTAAACGACAAATACTTACTATCACTATTTTAACTCTAATGATGAGTTTTACGGCAAAGGCAGAAAGTGCCGTTAAAGACCTATTTAAAAAGGTTAATAATGGTGTTGTAGAGTTACATGTTATTGCCATCGCAGCGCCTAAAACCGGTCAGGTGCTTTATAAAGAAACCAAAGAGAAAACCTTAGGCTCAGGTGCGTTAATCAATAAAAACGGTAATATTTTAACCGCCGCTCATGTGGTTGGTCGTTCCGTAAAAATTGAAGTCCTATTTGCTAATGGCAGCAAATCGTCAGGGCACGTTGTTTGGGTCGATAAGACTCTTGATTTAGCAATGATTCGCGCTCGAAAAGTACCTGAAGATGTGGAGCCATTAAAACTCGCTGCCCCTGGAAGTTACAATATCGGTGAGCAGGTCATCGCCATCGGTGCGCCTTATGGTGCCAGCCACAGTTTATCCGTTGGTTATTTAAGTGCGGTGCGTGAACGAGAATTTTTGCAAGGCTCAAATATCAAGGCTAAATTCTTGCAAACTGATGCTTCGATTAACCAAGGTAACTCAGGCGGACCATTGTTTAATTTAGATGGCGATATTATAGGTATTGTCAGTCATATTCTATCGCGCTCAGGTGGCAGCAATGGATTGGGTTTTGTGGTCTCGGTCGATACCATTCACAGTGTGATCGAATCAGAGCCGCCAGAGTTCTTAGGCTTTATCCCTTATATGCTAAAAGAAAAGCAGGCTCAAGCGCTAAATAATCCATTTGGCTATGGTTTGTTGATTCAAAATGTTATTCCGGCAACCCTTGCTGACAAGCTTGGCTTTAAAGGCGGTTATATCAATGTTGTTATCGGTCGGCAAAATGTATTGTTAGGTGGTGACATTATCCTTGAAATTGACGGCGTCAAACTCGATAGCATTGAAAATATAATCTCAGTGCGCAATAAGTTTGGCAAGTTCAAAAAAGGAGAGAAAGTATCGTTTAAGTTCCTGCGCAATGGGGTTGTCAAAGACATTGTTTGGGACGTCGATTAGCTTCCTAAATAATCATTAATTTAAAATTGAAAAGCCGCTATAAAGCGGCTTTTTTTATGATGTTTTTAGCACATTATTTGATTGGGTAGATGTATTTTAACCACGCCATCATGCGTAATAAAATTCGTCTGACAATGGAGGTATGCAAAAAGTCACCATCGTGATTCAACGCTACAGCTTGCCCTTGTATGCCTAGCGGTAAGTTATAATCGTTCAGATCTTCATCTAGCTCAATTAGGCCTACAACAAAGCCGTGACGAGAAATGACGTTTGCTTGGATCAAAGCACCTGTGGCTTGAATCTCACCTTCTTGCATTGCCGGCACAATGGAAACTAATTTGCCAGTAAATACTTTGCCAGGAATCGAGTCTAGAATCACCTCGGCTTCTAAGCCAACTTCCATGCGTTGTAATGAATTTTGCCAAAACATGGCGGCAATGCGGCGTTTTTCTTTAGGGATGAATGTCATTGCTGGTCGCAATGGCAGCTTGGTCGCTCTAACGCCTGGTCGCAGTGCTATTTGTGCCGCCATGCCGTCGGTAGGAGCTCTTACTGTCGTTCTTTCTAAGTCTAATTGCGCTTTATTTCGTGCTTCAATGAGTTGCGCTACTTCGGTATCTTCACCGGCAATTAAAGACTCAGCTGCAAACTCCAGCCGGCGTTGATCCGCTAATGCAGCTTTTAGTTTGGCTTCACTCGCTTCGTAAAGCTTTAAGCGTTGATCCATCTCTTGCGGTGTGAAAGGTGAATTCTCGCCACCATTATCAAAGCCTTCTTTATAGCGTAAATAGGTCGTTTTAGCGCGATCTCGATTGGCTTTCGCTTCGTCAGTCGAGGCCATAGCAACTTGCAATGCTTCGTCTTTTTGAAACGCGCCGCTGCGCGCATCGGCGAGCGCCGCTTCGGCTTTACGAAGGGCAATAACTTGCTCGTCATTGACCAAAGTAAATAGTACATCACCTTGTTTAACGTGCTGATTAGGTTGTACTTCTACTGTTTTAACTGTGCCCGCTATTTGTGGCACGATTGGCACACTGGCAAACACTTCTTTAGCGTATTTCGCATACGGGTGATTGTAATTCATGATCACCATAATGGCTGATAACACCAATACACCACCAAGCACAGCGGTCGGTACAGACCATTTATTCAATGGGATTTTAAATACTTTGAAGATAAAAACACAGATCGCGGTATAGGTTAAAATAATCAGCATATCCATAATTATTTATCCTTATCAATCTGTTGTTTTAGCGCATTTAATTCGTCTTTAAGATCGCTTAACTGCTGTTGAATATCATGTTGCTTAGAGCCTACACCCCAACCAACGTCTTCTTTATACAAGGTCGCCCAAATCCACAAAAACGGCCAAATGGCGTGCAAGGTAAATAGACTCACCCAGCCCGCGACATGAATGGCATCTTGATGCGGGTGATTGCGTTTCTCGGCGATTTCATAAGGTATGTCATGGATGACAATAATGCCGTAAAAAAGCACGAGAAATACAAAGAACACTAAAAATAGGGCGACGTATTCAAGCATATGCGCTCACTCCAAAGATCTCGCAAAGAAATAATAAATTGCTATAGATAAAGCATTGTTTATTTTGCCAAAAAATCAAACTTGATAGGCGTAGAACAACGATAAATGTGGATTACAGTTAACCAAGAAAATCGGCCAAGGAGAAAAATCAATGACAGCAAAGCCAACGAGAGGAGAAGGGGAATGCAGGCTAAAAGGGGATTAGCCTGCATTGAGATGTATATAACAGAGTTTAACTGTCTTTTTCAGCGCTTACCCAACCATAGACTTTACCGGCAAGCACGGCACCTACAATAGGCGCCACCCAAAATAGCCACAATTGCGCTGTCGCCCAATCACCAACAAATACCGCGACACCAGTGCTTCGCGCCGGGTTTACTGAGGTATTACTGACAGGAATGGTGATAAGGTGAATCAGAGTCAGACATAGGCCGATAGCAATAGGTGCGAATCCCGCCGGAGCGCGTTTATCGGTTGCGCCAAGAATAACCATTAAAAACATAAAGGTCATAACCACTTCGGCAACTAAAACAGCGACCATCGAGTAACCGCCTGGAGAATGCTGGCCATAACCGTTGGATGCAAATCCACCGGCGACATCAAAACCAGGAGCGCCTGAGGCAATGACAAACAAAATGGCTGCGCCAACAATACCACCTGCGACTTGGGCGATGATATAGGGTACTAACTCATTCGCTGGAAAACGGCCACCTGACCATAAACCAAAAGATACCGCTGGGTTTAAGTGACAACCTGACACATGGCCAATAGCAAAAGCCATAGTTAGCACGGTCAAACCAAATGCCAATGAAACACCAACGAATCCAATGCCCAGTTCTGGGTAACCAGCAGCTAAAACCGCGCTGCCGCAACCGCCAAGAACGAGCCAAAATGTGCCAAAGAATTCGGCGGCTAATTTGTTCGTTAAAGTCATCTTGTTTTCCTTATTGTTTAACGGCTTGCGTCATAATTTGATTATGTCGACATCTGCCAAGTTAGGTTTTGCCCTGGTTAAAGCTTCAGCAAAATATTGACCTTTATTTTTGTCATGACAGTGGCATGGCACGCATGACTATGACGTTCGCAAAAACATCGTATTAAGAACTTTATAGCAAAGATAAATCATTTGTTTTCAGTTGTTTACCTTTGTCCTTAATAAATTTAGTCGCACATTGAAAAAGTTTCCTTAAATTCGTCAATAAATTTTTAATATCGGTCATAAAATATGAGTTTTAGCGCCATTTTTTGATTTTGTAAGTGAAAACTTTTGTCAAGTTAAAAATTTCCAGGTGTTTGGTATGTAGTTGATATTGTTATTTAAATTTAGTTTGTTGTAAATCAGTTGTTAATTGGTTGAAGGTAAATATTACAAAAATGTGTAATTTTTTGTAGCCAAAACGTTAATTTCATTGTATGGTTATTTCAAGTCTTTTGACAGCGCTGTCATTTTGGTGGACAAGATAGGAAGTTAGTGATCATTGCTTCTCAAAATCGGCCCTGATTAAAAGTAAAAACTAAAAAAAAGTAAGGGAAAGAAAATGTCTATGAAATTCCAAAAGCACGTTTTGGCCAGCTCTATAGCTATGGTCTTAGCTGGTGCTTCAGCACAAGCAATTGCTGCTGATGATGCACAGGCAAACGCTGATGAGAATATCGAAGTTATTGAAGTTACGGGTATCCGTGGCTCGAACAAGAAAAACCTAAACGCTAAGCGTTTCTCAAATTCAATTGTTGATGTCATCTCTGCAGAAGATATCGGTAAGTTTCCAGATAAAAACGTTGCTGAGTCATTACAACGTATTCCTGGTGTAACTATTCAGCGTCAATTTGGTGAAGGTGCCGCAGTATCGATTCGTGGTGCAGGCCAAGATTTGACACTAACCACACTAAATGGCCAAAACGTCGCCTCAACCGGTTGGTTTGTACTTGAGCCAGCAAAACGTAGTTTTAACTATGAGTTGTTGCCTTCGGAAATCGTTGGTGATTTGGAAGTTCATAAGACATCTCGCGCCGATTTGGCCGAAGGTGGTATCGGTGGTACGGTAATCGTTCACACCCGTAAGCCGCTTGACCTTGACGCCAATACAATTTTCGCATCTGCTGAAGCGTCTTATCAAGAAGATTCAGAAGAAACCGACCCGCAAGCGTCAGCTATGTACAGCTGGAAGAATGAATCTGAAAGCATCGGTTTCTTACTATCCGGTGTTGCTCAAGAACGCTCACTACAACGTCAAGGTAATGAAGCATTCTGGGAGTGGGGTGCAGGCCCTGTTGCGTTCGAACAAGAACGTAAACGTACCGCTATCACTGCGACGTTACAGTACGCACCAACAGATAACATGGATTTCGTGTTGAACTACATCGACATGGAAATGGAAGCGGATAACACCAACTACGCGTTGTGGTTAACGCAGGCTGATACCAGTTGGGGCGATTCGTCTAACACAACATGGTTAGGTCAAGAAACGGATGCCGAAGGTAATATTACTAACCAAGGTACACAAGTTGCAGGTCCTCTAAATGTAGCGTTTTATCAAATGCGTCCACGTGAAGCGACCATGGACTCTGACGTTGTTGATTTAACCTTCAACTATCAAGGTGATGGTTACACATTTAAATTCCAAGCAGGTACGACCGAATCAACTGGTGGTACTGACTTTGAAATGGTTCTAGACGACGGTCTTGTACCTTCCCTTGCCGGTGGTTCTTACGATTTTACTGGTGGCAATCAAACCTGGGACCTCCCTGCTGGGTTTGATATGAAAACCTATGATCCAGGTTCATTGGCAATGGGTACAGGTCCTAACTTTAACCGTACACCGAAAACCGACGAAGAAAGCTACTTTCAAGCTGACGTAACATTCGACGTTGACTATGGTTTGGTTACAGCGATTAAGACCGGTTTTAAGTTCGCTGAGCATGAAACTACCTCACGTCGTTATGAGTACATCCAATCAGATGATTTCAATAATGTGATCAGCACCGATGGTATCCAAGATGGCACTATTGATGTTGGCGCAGGTAACTACCAAATCAAGAAGTTTGATGCAGATGCATTGAAAGATTGGGCAAAAGCCAGCATCGTTGGTGAGACAGAAGACCTAGGTTCTTACAGTCACATTGAAGAAGATAACTGGGCAGCTTACGTTATGGCTGAATTCCAAGGTGACGGTTTTGCCGGTAACTTTGGTGTACGTTATGCCGCGACAGATGCAAAGTCTATCTATTATGTAGATGGCGAAAAAACAAACACTGATTCTGATTACGCTGAATTCTTACCAAGCTTTAACTTGAAGATGGACTTAGCCGATGATGTAATCATGCGTGTTGCTGCATCTCGTGCGATGGCACGTCCACAATACGTTGATATGTACGTAAACCCAAATGTTGTTGGTACCAACGATGACTTGCCTGATAACCAGTTCTGGGTTGTTGGTAACGTTGGTCTAGACCCGTTCATCGCTGACATGTTTGATATCGGTATCGAATGGTACTTCAACGAAAGTTCACTATTAAGTGCGACGTTGTTTATGAAAGACGTTAAGAACTTCGTAACCTTTAATGAGTATCACGCTGATGCAGCAGACATCGACTTCCCACTAGAAGGTGATGAAGCGGCAAATGGTTGGACTGTACAAGAGAAGTCTAACGGTAAAGATGCGCAAATCGAAGGTCTTGAACTTCAGTATCAACAGGACTTTGGTAATGGTTTTGGTACCCTTATCAACTATACCTACACAGATACGAATACCGATGAAGACACCTACGTTGATGGTAACCCGTTCTTGAGCGACAGCTCGAAAGATCAGTACAACATCACTGGTTACTACGAAAATGACACGATTTCAGTGCGTTTATCATATAACTGGCGTAGCGAGTACATGATTCGCGAAACAGGTTCATACGGTAACCGTTTACACGATGACTTCGGTTCACTTGATTTGAGTGCAACTTGGCATGTGACTGATTACCTAGACATCCGTCTAGATGCAGTTAACTTGACTGAAGAAGACGCTAAACAGTTCGGTAATAACAACTACCCAACGTCATACAGCGGCTTCACACGTGGCTTCCCATTATATGAATATGAGATGGCACGTCGTGTAAATGTAGGCGCTAGCGTACGTTTCTAAACACAAACGCGTTAATCACACGTTAAAAAAGGGGAGATTTCTCCCCTTTGTTTAGAAAATTTGTAAATATCACTTGTATTGGCTTGTTTAACCGGTTTAGTCTTATCGACGCATAATTATAAATTCGAAATCAGGCAGCATTTTGGGAGTAGTAAAATGAGCCAAGCAAATATTCAGCCTTTGAACAAAAATGTTCACGGCAAAACAAAGATTAAAAACCAAACTAATTTCCCTCACGTAAGCGGCCAGCATTTGGCGCCTGTTGTTGTACAGGAGTTCTCACGTGCAGGTGCTGAATTCCCAGTAGTGTTTGTTAAAAACTCTGAGTCAGGTGAATTCCAACCGGTAGCACTATTTGGTGTTAAGCCCGGTGAAAACTTATATACCGCCGAAGAAAACTGGCAAGGTACCTATGTACCAGCAGCATTGACCCATTTTCCTCTGGCTTTGGTTCCTGAAAGCCAGGAATCTGACAAGTTTATGGTAGTTATTGCTACTGAAAACAGTGTTGTAAATGAGGACGAGGGTAATGCCCTGTTCCAAGACAATGGCGAAGAAACCGAATATCTAGCTCGTCGTAAGCAAGCACTTGGTAAGTTTTTTGAAAACTCTCATATTACCAAAGCTTTCACCAAAGAATTGGTTGATCGTGAGTTGCTTATCCCGCAAAACTTGGATATCCAAGCAAATGGCGAGAAGATTCAAATTAACGGTTTGTACATCGTCGATGAAAAGAAACTTAATGAACTTTCAGATGAAGAGTTTCTGACGTTGCGTAAACGCGGCATGATTGGCCCAATCTACGCACACCTGAACTCTGTTAACCAAATACATCGTCTGGTTAAAAAGAAAGTGTCATTAAGCAGTTAACTGACATAGGAGTCAGGCTTAAAAACTGACTCCTTTCCAGGGATGCTTTATGAACGAATCCGTGCAATCTATCACCATAGTAGGTGGTGGTTCATCGGGCTGGATGACAGCCCTTTATTTAAACCAGCTTTATAATCACAAACAACAACGCGTAGCAATTCGCGTTATCGAGTCCAAAGACATTGGTATCCTCGGTGTTGGTGAAGCCACGGTTCATTCAATTCGATTCTTCTTTGCCGCTATGGGCATCGATGAAAATGAGTTAATCCAAGCAACAAATGCCACGCTTAAAACGGGCATTATGTTTCGTAACTGGATGAAGCCAAAACAAGGCAATACCCACGAATATTTCCATCCTTTTGAGCATCAAGCTCTTGGTAGCATTACCGATATATCGTCTGCGTGGATCTTGAGTTCGCGACAACTATTTGAACGCTATGATCAAGGCGTTAGTGTGTCAGCGCATTTGATGAAAAATAACCTGACGCCAAAAATGGCGCAATCTAAACCTTATCAAGGCGTTGTCCCTTACGGGTACCATCTAGATGCCACTTTGATGGCACGCTTTCTACGTGATAAAGCCAAGCAACGTGGCGTGGAACACATTGAAGCGACGGTAACCGATGTGATAACTGCTGGTGACAATATCGAGCGTGTTATCACTGAGCAGGGTGAATTTTCAGCAGATCTGTTCATTGATTGCAGTGGTTTTAAGGGCTTGTTGATTGAGCGTTTAAAAGATAATAACTGGCAGAGCTTCAAAAAAGAATTACCGTGCACTAAAGCCGTGGCGATGCAACTTAAGTTTGCCGACAAGCAAATTCCACGCAGCTATACCACGGCCACGGCATTGACCAATGGTTGGGTATGGGAAATCGATCTTAATAATCGCCGTGGCACCGGTTATGTCTATGATGGCGACCGAATAAGTGCTGAACAAGCTGAGCAGGAACTGAAACAGTTTTTGCAGCAAAGCGGTGATATTGAAGTGATGAAAACCCTACACCTTGATATGAAAGTAGGCTGTCGTAAAGAGTTTTGGGTTGGCAATTGCATTAGTATCGGCTTATCTGGCGGCTTTATTGAGCCATTAGAGTCAACCGGCCTGCATATCATCAATATCGGTGCTAAATTATTGGCGACCCATCTTAATGAAAAACACACTCAACAATCGACTCGTGATTCATATAACCGATTGATGAATGGTGTTTATGATGATCTCAAACGCTTTATCGTCTTGCATTATTGTTTGACGGATCGTGATGACAGCGAATTTTGGCGTTATGCACAAACTACCGCGCAATACAGTGAAGAGCTGCAACGTCAATTGCAGATTTGGCGCCATAAAACCTGTGAGTTTATGGACTTAAGTGGTGGTTTTGCAACGACGTTTACCGACGAAAACTATCGTTTTATTTTATATGGAATGGACTATTTACCACAATTGCACATGCCGTTTGATGAGCAAGAGTGCCAGCAAATGTTTGCCAAGTTGCAGATGATGGCAACACGAGCTCAGTCCGTAGTGTATTCCAACTGCGACTGGTTACAGATGATGCATGGTGAGCACACCGTTAGTGCAAACTAACGGTCAACAAGGGACGATTGTGGAAAACAAGAAAGCAAATCATGGTGCTGATGGCGCCATCGAACATATAGTTGTTGTTGGTGGTGGCACCGCAGGCTGGCTGAGCGCCAATCATTTGCTAAAGCAACTTGGTAAGCGCAATATACGCATTACGCTAATCGAATCGCCTGACATAGCCACGGTAGGTGTTGGTGAAGGCACGGTGCCGATGATGCGCCAAACCCTGCAAGAATTAGGAATTCGTGAAACCGAATTTATTCAACGATGTGACGTCACCTTTAAACAAGGCATTAAGTTCATCGACTGGTTGGATAACCCTGATGACAGTCTAGCCAATGCTGACAAACCTTATTATCACCATATTTTTGATTACCCGTTAATCCATGAATTTAGCGATTTAACCGAGCATTACCTATCAGGGCATGCACCAAAGCAAACCAGTTTTGTTGATGCGGTTGCGTTCCAAGGTAAGGTTTGTGATCAACATCGTGCGCCAAAAGACATTACCACGCCAGAATATCAGGGCCAATTGCATTACGCCTATCACCTGGATGCCGGGAAATTTTCCGAACTATTAAAAGAGCATGCCATTAAACAAGGTGTGCATCATGTTAAAGCCAATGTGACTGACGTCAAACTGGCTAAAAGCGGTGATATTGAGGCACTTGAAACCGATTGTGCAGGTGTTATCTCAGCGCAATTTTTTGTCGATTGCAGTGGCTTTCGTTCATTATTATTAGGGCAAGCGCTTGGCGTCGACTTTATTGATAAAAGCGATGTGTTGTTTGTTGATAAAGCCGTTGTTGCGCAAATTGCTTACCCTGAAGGGCACCAAGACATACCATCTTACACCTTATCTACGGCACAAAAACATGGCTGGATATGGGATATCGGTTTGCAATCACGTCGCGGTGTCGGCCATGTCTACAGCTCGCGCTATTGCAGCGAACAAGAGGCCAAGGCGACTTTAATTGATTATATAAATGCCGGTGTTCATGACGCGCAAACCGAGATTAAGCTACGCACAATAGATATGAAAATAGGCTATCGAGAAAAATTTTGGTCACGTAATTGTGCGGCGATAGGTTTATCTCAAGGCTTTGTGGAGCCACTTGAAGCGACCGGGCTACTGGTATTTGATGCCACCGCAAAATTATTGGCGAGTCAATTTCCAGCCAATCGCAGCCATATGGATATTGTCGCTAAACAGTTTAATAGCCGAGTAAACGAAAGCTGGTTAAGAGTCATCGATTTTATCAAGTTACATTACTGCTTAAGTCGCCGCGACGACAGTGAATTTTGGCGAGCCAATCGAGACCCTAGCAGCTGCCCACAATCACTACAAGACAGATTAGTATTGTGGCGTCATCAAGCACCTAGCGCCTACGACTTTGCCAGTCGATTCGAGATATTCAATCTAGAAAATTACTTGTATGTACTGTATGGCATGGAATTCGACAGCCAAGTACCTAACAATTCTGACCTAGAGCAAAATAAGGCGCAGGCACAAGCCTTTTTTGCCCGTGTTGCTGAGCATGGCAACACATTAACAACGCAGATGCCTGATCATGCAGAGTTGCTGAATAAAATAAATAAATTCGGGTTGCAGACCCGATAACCTCGAAGGCTCACTAGCTAGCCTTTTCACAAAATAACGACAACAAAAGAGATACCATGATGAAAAACGCTTTTGCACTGAGTTTGCTTGCTTCGTCTTTGCTGTTTGGCTGCTCTGAGCCGGTTAGCAATGTCAAAATAGACAAACAAGCTGAAGTCGACAAATTTGCTGATAGCGCCAAGATCGAATTCGAATTGGTAAGCAATGTCCCAAACGATAAATGTGACTCGGCACGCACCGATGGCAATTGTTTTCATGGTCGATTACATATAACTCCGGCCGCGGATTACGCCGCCGATGACTTACATATTTACTTTTCCCAAATAAACCCTGTGCAAAGTGTTGCATCAGAGCACTTTTCTATTGAACACATCAATGGCGACTTGCATCGTTTGCATACAAAGGCTGATTTTAACGGCTTGCAAGCGGGAGAAACCTACACCGTAGATTACTGGGTTGATTTTTGGACTTTGTCTGAAACCGATGCTCTACCAAATTACATTGCCCATCTTGATGGTACCGAGGCGCGTGTCATTGTCAGTACACAAACGCAAATCGATGTGGAAACAGGCCTGGAGCAATACCCGTTCGTAAAAAGTTTTGCCGATGAAACGACCCAGTTTAAACGCACCAAAGACGATGCCACACAATGGGCCACTGCAGAACATCTGTATCAACGTAACGCAAAATTAAACGCCAGTGATCACCAATTGGCCACGGCACTCATTCCGACACCATCGCAAGTTATCGTCTCTACCGGCAGTATTGACTTGCAACAAGGCATTAAGCTGAACGTTACTGGCGTTGATAAAACGCAATTAGCCATGGCAATTAAGCGCTTGCAGCAATTGGGCATTAGCGAAGGCGATTCAGGTGTTGAACTTAACCTAACACTTGATGCGTCATTAGCCATCGCCAATGAAGGCTATCAATTAGCAAGCTCAGAGCAGGGCATTGCCATTGCAGCAAGTTCAATCGGCGGCCTATTTTATGGTGTGCAATCAATCGCCGGGCTTGTTGATGTGACGAAATTGACCATACCGCATGTCAATATTGATGATGCGCCACACTATGGCTTTCGTGGCATGATGGTGGATGTTGCTCGAAACTTCCATTCGAAACAGTTTGTGCTTGATTTAATTGAGCAAATGGCTGCTTATAAGTTAAATAAATTGCACCTTCACCTTGGTGATGACGAAGGTTGGCGCTTAGAAATTAACGATTTACCTGAGCTAACCGATATCGGCTCAAAACGATGTTTTGATTTGACCGAACAACGTTGCTTATTGCCACAATTAGGTGCGGGCGTAGACCCAACGGCAGCTGTTAACGGTTATTATAGCCGCGAAGATTACATAGAGATATTGCAATATGCCGATCAACATCAGATACAAGTGATTCCATCACTGGATATGCCCGGGCACTCTCGTTCATCTATTGTAGCGATGAAAGCTCGCTATAAGCGCCTTATGGCAGAAGGGGATGAGCAAGCGGCAAAACAATACTTATTGCACGATGAAAACGATACCACGGTGTACTCTTCAATTCAGTATTACAACGACAATACCATTAACGCCTGTATGGAATCATCGTATGCGTTTGTCGCTAAAGTCATGGATGAAGTCAAAGCGCTACACGCAGAAGCGGGCCAGCCATTAACACGCTATCATATTGGTGCCGATGAAACCGCCGGTGCTTGGGTCGAGTCGCCAATTTGTCAGGCATTTCTTGCCAATAATGATGAAGGCATCACCAAAGCCGAACAATTGGGTGGTTACTTTGTTGAGCGCGTTGCCAAGATATTATCTGAACGAGACATCGAAACAGCTGGTTGGAGTGATGGCATGAGCCATACTCGCTTTGAAAAAATGCCTAACTTTGCTCAAGCCAATAGTTGGGGGTTGACCTACTGGCAAGGCCATCAAGTTGCCCATAAGCTAGCCAACAATGGCTGGGATCTTGTGGTGTCGAGCCCTGATGTGACTTACTTCGATTTTCCGTATGAGGCGGATCCTAAGGAGCACGGCTATTATTGGGCGTCACGCCACAGCAACACCGAAAAACTGTTTCAATTTATGCCAGATAATCTACCGGTTCACGCCGAGTTTTGGCTAGACCGTCAAGATTTACCGTACCAAACCGATGACACATTGCAAAAAGATGAGCAGGGCAAGGTAGTCTCTGGTCCATTAAATGCAGGTGTTCGCTTTGCAGGTATTCAAGGTCAATTGTGGAGCGAGAATACCCGTAACGACGATTTAGCCGAATACAAAATATTTCCGCGCCTATTTGCTTTAGCAGAACGCGCATGGCACAGCCCTGAATGGGCGGTAGCTTACGATTACAATGGCGCTACTTTTGATCAGAACAGTGGCCGTTTTAGCGCTGAAAAGCGCCAACAACGAGATCAACTATGGGCAAACTTTGCCGATACGATTGCCAATAAAGAGCTTGCTAAATTGGAGCTAGCGGACATTTTTTATCGACTACCGACGCCAGGAGCCAAAGTGGTAGATGGAAAATTGCATATGAACAGTCCTTACCCAGGGTTAACCATGCAATATCGTTATAATGATCAATGGCAACAATGGACAGCACCGGTTGCGATAGATTCTGATGTAGAAGTTAGGTTGTTGTCGATAAATGGCGATAGAGCCGGACGCAAATTGTTTGTGAAAGTGCCTAAAAGCTAGTTTAGTCAATGGTTTAGTAATTAATTTTAAAAAAATAAAAAAAGTAAATGACAGCGCTGTCATTTACCGTTAATATTCTAATAACAAAATCGCAAACTGCTGATCACAGATGGTTTGGCACTTTGTAGAATGAGGCAAGAATGGATAGCAAGAATCAACAATTATATTTGGGTATCGATGGTGGTGGCAGCAAGTGTAAAGCTGTGATCATGAATACCGATATGCAGATTCTAGGCGAGGGGATCGCAGGGGCAGCAAACCCGTTTCATAATTTAGAGCGTGCCCAACAGTCGATAATCGATGCCTGTGTATTGGCATTATCTGATGCTGGTTTAGAACGCAGCGCTATGCACACGCTAATTGCAGGTGTCGGCTTAGCAGGTGTTAATCTGCCGAAATACTTTCAGTTAATGCAAGAATGGCAACATCCATTTAAGCAAATGCATTTGGCAACAGATCTGCATATTGCCTGCCTAGGTGCTCATGGTGAAGCGAAAGGCGCAATCATGATCAATGGTACGGGCTCGGTAGGTTATGTTACAAGTGGTGTTGAATCTCTGGTTATTGGTGGTCATGGCTTCCCACATGGCGATATTTGCTCTGGTGCATGGTTAGGTTTTCGTGCTGTTGAGCAAGTGTTACTAAGTGACGATAAGCTAGTTGAAGACACATTATTAACCGATAAGTTGTTCAAAAAGCTGGCGGTGAAGGACGCGAATACGTTAATTGAAGCGATTGCTGGTCAAGGTGCGACCTTTTATGGTCAGTTTGCTATCGATGTATTTGATTGTGCTGAAGCGGGTGACGCCATAGCACTGCAAATCATTGAACAAGGCGCCGCTTATTTCTGCCAGGTATTCAATCGACTCATTGCATTCCAACAAGGCAAAGTAGCCTTAATAGGTGGAATCAAAACTCGCCTAATGCCGTATTTACCAAGCCGAATTCACGAACAAGTTATAGAACCGGTCAATCCTCCGGAATACGGCGCCGTTTTGTTTGCGATTAAACAAGTTAACAGCTAATCAATTTCATTACTTTATGGAAGACACTATGATCTCTTTAATGCAACAAGAAGCAAAACAAGCACCAGACGTTATAAAGCAACAAATTCAAGAAAACGCACCTATCGCTGCAAAAATAGGCGCCAAATTAACTGAGTTTGCGCCAAAGATGGTGATGATCATTGGTCGTGGCTCGTCAGATCATGCAGGTGTATTCGCCAAGTACTTGATTGAAATTGAAGCCGGTATTCCAACATTTGCAGCTGCGCCATCGGTTGCCTCTGTTTATGGCAAAACGTTACAGCTTGCCAACGCCTTTGTCATCGTTATCTCTCAATCCGGTCGCAGCCCAGACATCCTTTCACAAGCACAAATGGCCAAAGACGCTGGCGCTTATGTTGTCGCTTTGGTTAATGATGAAAGCTCACCATTGGCGGAGTTGGTCGACGATGTTTTACCGCTTAGAGCCGGTCCTGAAAAATCTGTCGCGGCCACGAAAAGTTACTTAGCAACTTTATCGGCATTATTGCAACTGACGGCGCACTGGACTGATAATACGTCTTTAGTCGACGCTTTAGAGCAATTACCAACAGGTTTGCAAGCAGCGGTTGATAGCCAAGTACAATTGACCTCCGAGTCTTTGCAAAACACTCGTAACTTAGTCGTGCTAGGGCGTGGTTTAGGTTATGCGGTATCTAAAGAGATTGCGCTGAAATTAAAAGAAGTTTGTTCGATTCATGCCGAAGCTTTCTCAAGTGCGGAGTTTTTACACGGTCCAGTTACCTTAGTTGAGCAGCAACTAACCATTGTTGATTGTTTGGTAAATGATGAATCAAAAGACGCGCATCAACAGCAAGTTGCTGAAGTGAAAAGTCGTGGGGCCGATGTTATTCACTTAAACCAGATTGTTGCCGATATGCACCCAAGACTGGCACCATTGTTAGTATTACAACGTTTTTATTTGGATGTAGAGCACGTTGCCGTGAGCAAAGGTTTTAATCCTGATGAGCCGAAAGGCTTGAAAAAAGTTACCCAAACTCTGTAACGCAAATAAGGATATAGCCATCATGCAGCGTATTGCCATTGAAAAATTCTACGACGGTGAACAATTTCATCAAGACGTTGTTGTCGTTATCGAAAATGGCCAAATTGTCACTGTTGAAGCCGCTAATGAATCCGAAGCGCTTAAGAGTGGCACTATGGTGGCTGGTTTTATTGATGTGCAAGTCAATGGTGGCGGTGGCGCATTATTTAATAGCAGCACCGATGTTAACAGCATCATCACCATAGGCAAAGCCCATGCCCAATATGGTACCACGGGCTTCTTACCGACCTTAATTACTGACGATGTAACTATTATGGCGGATGCTGCTGATGCAATAGCCGAAGCGATCGCCACTCAAGCGGCAGGTGTGTTGGGCGTTCACTTTGAAGGGCCGCACTTATCGGTTGCTAAAAAAGGGGTGCATAGCCCCGAATTTATCCGTCCTATTAGCGAGCAAGAAATGGCCATTTTTACTCGTCAGGATTTGGGGCAGGTTATTGTTACCCTTGCACCTGAAAATGTTGCAACCAGTGATATCGAAACTCTGGTGAAGGCAGGCGTTAAAGTCTGTCTTGGTCACTCTAACGCTGACTTTAACACCGTGCAAGCAGCCATTGATGCAGGAGCGACTGGCTTCACCCATTTGTTTAATGCCATGTCCGCATTTACTTCTCGTCAACCGGGTATGGTTGGCGCTGCATTACTAAATGACTCGACCTGGTGCGGTCTGATTGTCGATGGACATCATGTGCATTATCAGTCCGCAGCGATAGCTATCCGTGCTAAAGCGCAAGGTAAAATGATGTTAGTTACCGATGCTATGTCGGTGGTAGGCACAGACGAACAAAGCTTTCCGTTCTTCGGTGTTGATATTATTCGTACCGATGATCGCTTAAATGCGCCGACTGGCGAATTGGCTGGCTCATGTCTTGATATGGCATCAGCGGTAGCAAATACCGTTAATAACGTCGGCATAGAGCTTGGTGAGGCATTAAATATGGCGTCACGTTATCCTGCAGAGTTTTTAGGCAAGGCAGCGCAATACGGCAGCTTGAAAGTTGGTATGCGAGCTGACTTGGTTATCCTCGACGATAATTTAAACGTGTTAGAAACATATATTGCGGGTGAGCAAATATTCACCGGTGCAGCTCAATCTTGAGCATGGATACAAACAAAACTAGCGTGTAAAGAATTTAAATAAAACATATTCATAACAATAAAAAGGGACAGGGCATAGGGCTCAGAAAATCCCGGTACACTAAATAGGCGAATCTATGACTTCAAAAGTTGCGACTCAACAACAGGCGAACAGCTTGCTGCCGATGGTAATCATTGGCGTGCTGTTTTTTATCTTCGGCTTTGTTACCTGGCTTAACGGCTCACTTATCCCATTTTTAAAAATCATCTGTGATTTAAATGAATTTCAGGCATTATTTGTCACCTTTGCGTTCTATATCGCCTATACCGTTATGGCGCTGCCTATGTCCGGTATATTGCGTCGCACCGGTTATAAAAATGGTATGGCCGTTGGTCTGGCGATTATGGCTGTCGGTGCCATTTTATTTATCCCTGCGGCAAAAACAGGTCATTATTTTATCTTCCTAACGGCCTTGTTCGTTTTAGGTACTGGCTTAACCATACTGCAAACCGCATCAAATCCTTATCTGGTTCATATCGGCCCGAAAGAGACCGCAGCAGTGCGTATTTCAATCATGGGCATTGTCAATAAATGCGCTGGTGTTATCGTGCCGATTTTATTCACCGCATTGATCTTGTCAGGCATGGGTGAATTTTCTGAAGAGTACATGGCAAGTCTCGACGCACAAACCCGTGCTGACCAAATTGAGGCACTATCAAATCGTCTTATCACACCTTACATTTATATGGCTATTGTCTTGGCGGGTCTGATTGCGCTAGTTAAGTTTTCATCACTACCTGAGATTGAATTTGAGGAAAGTGACAATGACGTAGAAGACAAGTCTGGCATTTTACAATATCCACAAGCCATTCTTGGTGCCCTTGCTTTATTCGCATACGTGGGTATTGAAGTAATCGCCGCAGACACCATTGGCTTATTTGGTTCTGGTATTGGCGTTGAACACTTTGCCAGCTTAACCTCATATACCATGGTCTGTATGGTTATCGGCTACATCTTAGGTATCATCGCTATTCCAAAGTATGCCTCTCAAGAAAAGGCCCTAGTGGTATCGTCTATCGCTGGTATTTTATGTGTTATTGGCGCCACAACCGCGTCCACTCAAAGTAGCGCTATTGCAGATGTGTTATGGGGCTGGAGTGGTATTCCAGTGATCCCTGATGCCGTAACCTTTGTTGCCTTGATGGGACTGGCGCACGCCATGGTATGGCCGTCAATTTGGCCATTGGCTTTAGAAGGTCTTGGTAAATACACGGCTCAAGGCTCTGCGTTGTTGATTATGGGTATCGCCGGTGGTGCATTATTACCATTGTTGTTTGGCCTTGTTGCTGAAGGTGGCAGTACCCAATTTGCTTATTGGGTAGGTTTACCTTGTTACCTGTTTATCCTTTATTACGCCGTCAAAGGCCATAAAAAGCGTAGCTGGTAACCCTTAAATAACATCCCCTCCTCCCTCGTAAAGGGCTTGGGCTAAGTAAAAACGCTTAGTCCCAAGTCCTTTTTTTATGTCTATTAAAATTGTTTAACGACTTTACTGAATTATATTTTCCTTCTGATAACAAAACGTTACACTAAACAAAGGTGAATTTGATTCTCGTCAATGTATCATTGTCATCTATACTAATTATTTGTAATCCAATAGTTATCAGGAATAACAATGAAGAAAGCTATCTCTGTGTTATGTATTTCTGCATCCCTCGTGCTGTCATTATCTGCTTGTGATCAAAAACAACGGGCCCAACAGCAGATTGAGGTGGTCGTGCAAGACGTTAAAACCTATCCATATCAAGGCGGGGAAGAGTTTGTTGGCCGACTTGAAGCGGTCAGTGATGTTGAAATTATTGCCCGTGTAAAAGCACCGATCGAAAAAGTACATTTTAAGCAGGGGGCAATGGTCACCGAAGGTGAAGTACTCTACACCTTGAATCAAGATGAGTTGAAGGCTCAATACGACCAAGCACAGGCGGAAGTTGGTAAAGCATCATCCGCGCTTGATATCGCTCGCAAGAACTATAACCGTGGTTTAGAACTGGCACCTGATGGCTATATATCAGGGTCTGAATTGGATCAATTAGAATCAAAAGTTTCCGAAACAAACGCACAGTTAGAGGCAACTAAGGCAAGTTTACGAAATGCTCAGGTAAACCTCGATTATACCGAAATTCACGCGCCAATAGGCGGTAAGATTGACCGCTCTAAATTCACTTCTGGTGACTTAGTTGGTCCTGAAGTTGGTTCATTAACCTCCATTGTTGCTGAAGACACTATGGAAATTCCGTTTCAAGTCAGCGAAAAAGTGTATTGGAGCATGGTTCGTAAAATGCAACGTGGTGAAGTAAGCAAAAGCGCGCAAAAAGCCATTGTCGAAATCGCCTTTTCAGCAAACGATATATACGAACATCAAGGCACCATCAATTTTGTCTCAAACCGTGTTAACCCAGAAACCGGCTCTATGGAAGTCAGAGCATCGGTACCAAATCCTGATGGCATTCTAAAGCCGGGGCAATACGTAACTGTCAATATTAAGGTGCCTGTCGCGGTTGATACGCCGATGATATCGCAAATGGCAGTGCAGTCTGATCAACAAGGCGATTATGTCTTGGTGGTTGACAATAAAGGTGTTGTTAACCGTGTTAACGTGAAATTAGGCCGTCGTGTCGATACCTTAGTGATTGTTGAAACGGGCCTTAAAATTGGCGACCAAGTGATTATTCGTGGTGTGCAGCGTGTCAGGGATGGGCTGCAAGTTAAGGCCATTCACATGGATGACATCGAACAAGCCGCATCTTCTGTATCTGTTATTGAATCATAAGGTGCTCAATGTTTAGTAAAACGTTTATTAACCGCCCCAAGCTTGCGCTTGTCATCGCGGTCGTACTTACCCTGTGCGGTACCATTGCCGGTATCAACTTACCTGTGTCTGAATATCCAAATGTCGCACCGCCGCAAGTGGTTGTTAATGCTAACTATACCGGCGCTTCGTCGTCTGTAGTTAAAGAAACCGTAGCACAACCCATTGAAGATCAGGTCAATGGTGTTGAAGGCATGATTTATATGCAGTCAAAGAGCTCAAATGACGGCAGTTATCAGCTAACGGTGACGTTTGCGACCGGTACCGATCCTGATATGGCGCAAGTTCGTGTACAAAACTTGGTTGCTATGGCCGAGCCAAAGTTGCCGCAAGATGTACGTCTGGTCGGCATCTCAGTGAAAAAACAATCGCCTGATATGTTGTTTTTGGTCAATGTTTATTCTGAAAATGGCGAGTTCGATCGACCATTTATTTCCAATTATGTAAAAATTAATATTCTCAGCGCATTAAAGCGGGTTGATGGTATTTCCGATGCAACCATCATGGGCGAGGCCGCCTATTCGATGCGTATTTGGTTAGATCCTCTGAAAATGGCGGGTTTAAAAGTCACGCCGTCGGATATTAAGGCAGCATTAAGCGAACAAAATATTCAGGTAGCAGCTGGTTCCGTCGGCTCACCACCTTATGATTCAGACGTACAAACCAGTTACACCTTACAAGTTAAGGGTAAGTTGACTGAAGTAGATGAGTTTGAGGACATTATTTTAAGAGCTGATTCCGATGGCTCTTTAGTCACGTTAAAAGACGTCGCTAGAATTGAGTTGGGCCAAGAAGACTACTCGATAGATACTAAAGTGGATGGTAATCCAGCAAGTATGGTTGCCTTGTATCTGTTACCTGGTGCCAACGCATTAGAGACAGGGCGAAAAGTCAAAGAAATGATGGCACAAGCAGCGCCATCGTTTCCAAAAGGGTTGGTTTACTCGATAGGTTATGACACGACACGATATGTTGCTACGTCGATCGCCAAAGTGGTTTCTTCTTTGTTGCAAGCGGTTGGTTTGGTAATCATCATCACCTACGTCTTCCTTGGCAGTGTACGCGCAGCCATGGTTCCGACTGTGGCGATACCGGTTTCATTAATCGCGACGTTTTCGGTAATGCTGCTGTCCGGCATGACGATAAATACCATAACTTTATTTGGTTTGATACTCGCCATCGGGGTGGTTGTCGATGACGCGATCTTAGTGGTCGAAAACACCGAGCGGCATCTCGATGAAGATCCTAACATCACCCCTGAAATGGCGGTGACACGAACCATGGAAGAGGTCAGCGGACCTATCGTTGCGACAACCTTGGTATTGCTGGCGGTGTTTATTCCTGTCGCCATGTTGCCTGGTTTAACGGGGATTATGTATCGTCAATTTGCGTTGACCATTTGTGTGGCGGTTTTGTTTAGTTCACTTAACGCACTTACCTTGTCACCAGCTTTGTGTAAATTGTTGTTGAAGCGACAAGAGCAACAGGCAGGTTGGTTTAAGAAGTTTAATAAGGTGTTCGACTTTATCCGCGATAAATACGGTGCGGGTGTCGCATTTTTTATCCGCAAGAGCATTATTGTCGTGATTGCCTTGGGTGCAATGTTAGCGTTGTTAGGCTGGGGGTTTGCCAAGACTCCGACGGGGTTTGTACCACCAGAAGATAAAGGTATTTTTATCGTCAGTGTGCAGTTGCCTGATGCCAGCTCTTTGGCTCGAACGCAAAAGGTATTAGATAAACTCACCGGACAGTTGCAACAAGATGATCGGGTAGAAAGTATTACTTCTGCCGCAGGCTACAGTATCTTATCAGGTGCTGCGCAAAATAATGCTGGTGTTATGTTTATTGTTCTTAGACATTGGGATGAACGACCTGAGCGATCCGATATCGTCTTTGCTATAACACAGAAGGTGAACTTCCTCGCATTTAAAGAGATACCTGAGGCGCAAGTGTTTGCTATTCCGCCTCCAGCTGTACCGGGAATGGGCGCCGTTGGTGGCCTTGAATTTATTCTTCAGGATAAACTCGGTGCGTCAAATGCTGAAATGGCACGTGTGCTTAATATGTTTATTATTGAAGCGAACCAGCATCCAGCATTAACCAATGTCTACAGTACGTATCGAGCTAATGTGCCGCAATATTTGGTGGATATTGATCGTACCAAAGCAAAAACCTTAGGTATTAATCTTGATGAAGTGTTTGTGACATTACAATCGCAACTTGGCTCATTTTATATCAATGACTTTAATAAGTTTGGACAAACCTACAAAGTCATTATGCAAGCCAAGACGGATAGTCGACAAAACATCAGCGATATTCGCAATCTGTATGTTCGTAACCAGCGTGGTGAGATGGTCTCTATGTCAACCATTGCTGATGTAGAAGATATTCACGGACCGGACATCAGTGAACGTTATAACTTATTTAATTCACTGAGTATTCGCGCCTCAGCATCACCTGGTTACAGTTCTGGTGACGGCATCGCGGCGATGGAGCAGGTTGCCAAAGATATTCTGCCACAGAACTTCCAATATGAATGGACCGGCATGACCTATCAAGAGATTGAAGCGGGTAACATGGCGATTTACGCTTATGCGTTAGCGTTAGTGTTTATTTACCTGTTCTTGGTCGGCCAATATGAAAGTTGGTCGGTGCCTATTGCGATTATCTTGGTTGTACCATTAGCGCTGCTTGGTGCGATAGGGGCGCTCAATGCCGTCGGCTTGCCATTAAACTTGTTTGCACAAGTGGGCTTAATATTGCTTATAGGTATGGCGGCTAAGAATGCTATTTTGATCGTTGAATTTGCGAAGAATCTGCGTGAAGAAGGAGAGACCATTCATAATGCCGGTTATCAGGCGGGTATTCTCCGATTCCGTGCAGTATGTATGACAGGTGTGTCTTTCATTGTTGGTATCATACCGCTTGTTATCGCCACAGGTGCTGGTATGTTTAGCCAAAAATCCCTTGGTTTTACCATCTTTGGTGGTATGACGATGGCCCTAGTGGTCGGTACGGTGATCATTCCTGTATGTTATGTTGTTGTGCAAAGCGTTAGGGAAAAACTCAAAGGTGAGCAGACAAGCAAGTAAGCTTTAGTCGCTGTAATCGCGCCATGTTGTCATTGACAATGTGGCGCTTTTTTATGTTTATCACTTTTTTGATAGTCGCTATATTTACTTGCAGCAATCTTTGCGCTTTCATTAAGGTATTGATAGTTTGTATTTATGTCGACACGTTTGCTGCCGAACAAGCATAACAAAGACTGCTAACCGCGTTAGCACCATAGAAGCTTTATTAAAGCGCCAGGAGAGAAGATGCGATTTACGTTGTGGCTTATTGCGTGTGTATTGGTTTCGGCTTGCACCGTGCAACCAAACTCTAAAGACTCTGTCGAACCGGAAAGCGAGTCTTATCAACTCGATTACGGCTTCTATTCGTACACCTATGAGAAAATTGACAATTACCCCGCAGAAGCTGATTTGAATCTATTGTTTCCGGCGATACCCGGCTCTATTTTTGGTATGCCGTCACCAGAGTTGGTGCATATTAGCTCGGTCAATAATGATTTAACCTTTGAATTAACCTTACCCAATGACATGGATGCGCTCGCCTCGAGGTTGACAGGGGGAGGTTTAATGATCACCCCGGCAGATACTAAAGTACTGCGCTTGGGCACGTTTCATGTATTTCCATCAATGCGAGACAACGTTGGCGGCGGTGGCTTTATTCACAAACCAAGCGGTGACTTTATGTTGCTGGTGTATTTCTCAAAATCAGCACATATAAGCGGGCAATTTACGATTGGTAGAGACCAGTTTGAGCATGATATAAACATACCGGCGGCAGGTTGGCATTGGATCAAAATAGGCAAGCAGTCTGATTACAGTTATCGTCTATCGACGTTTGACGGTGACAGTGATCAAATCGAGTTCTTTGTGCTTGTAGAGAACGTATTTAATGTCTAATTGGCATCAACACAAGGCGCATATCTGTTGTTATGAATCATTATCGTAAAAAGCATTTGGCGCTTGTCATAGGCGCTGTGGCGATGCTAATTGGCGCGTTATTTTTTGCGCTCAGTTGGTTTGTGTTTGACCACAATATGCCGGGCTATCGAATCGCACTATCACCTGGTATTTTGTTTATGAAGTTGTTCACAGAAGAGCTAGATATGGGGCTTAAACTGGTGTTGTTGATGGCTGGCCAGTTTGTGATAACGGCGGCAGTGAGTTACTTGCTGTTGTCTATGTCGAATTGGTTTACTGACACTAAGCACAGCTGATACTAAGCTAACCTTTACGAGAACCGACAAATTCTAGAACAGACAAAGACCATTAACGATAAAATCGATAATGGTCTTACTAACTATCTTTATTGCCTCTGTCGTTTGGCTAAAACACCTGGTGTTCTAGTTATATTCGTCGACCGAAATAACTCTAGGTTCACCATTAATCAATTCGATAAGTCCTTCCATCCAAACGTATTTGTTTAGCTTTTTAGAACGGTAACGAATGATTATTTTGGCTTCTCTATTGCCTAAAAATTCAGAGGAAATGAAAGATACATCGGTACCGACTCGCGTCTTACTACGATGTCCTTTTTTAAGATAGTCAAGATACTCACCACGATCGTATTGCAATACGAAACCAAAACCGCTGGAACCTTGATTAACCGTAACTTGAACGTCATTAGACATAACGCTTTGTAGTAGGGTTTCATCTTCAGTGCGGTGAAAATCTATAAACTGTTGTGCTATATGATTAATACTGTCTTCGGTTAACTCATCTAAGGCAAACGCTAGAGATGGATAACTGACCATTATCATAAGCAATAAAACAAATTTTCTCATACCTAGCTCATTAAACGCATCCATTAGCACAAAGTGAATGTCCATGTTCACTTCCCAAGTCACAGTATGGCGAGTGCTACTTAACTTCTCCGGTATCAGGGATGTATATTTTTGTTATCAATATATGCTTACATTAATAAAGATAACGTACTTTTTATTTAAAAAGCCAGTTTTATTTAAAATTTGCATAATTTATGCCCTTAAATTAACAAAAAATTGACGCCTTTGATTCTTTTTTCAACAAAATAGTGTTACTAATAAATTCAAGCGGTTACAGATTTAAACCTTGGCATTATCTAGGGTGCTGCAAGATACTCTGTGCGCTTAAGCGTTTTTTTGTGCAGGAAAAACAACAATTATGTCCATTTAATTGTTTACTTACATAGGCTTACGGCCTGACATACGAGTAAACAAAACCTGAACTTTCAGGGTAACAATAATAAAGGTTCATTCTATGCAAATTGGCATTCCAAAGGAGTCACTCGAGGGTGAAAACCGAGTCGCTGTTTCCCCCGCATCTATTCAAGCACTGGCTAAGTTAGGGTTTGATGTTGTTGTCGAAAGCGGAGCCGGTGATAAAGCAAGTTTCAATGATACGGTATATGGCGAAGCCGGAGCGGGCATTGTTGATGCAAACCTAGCTTGGCAAGCGGATTTAGTATTGAAGGTGAATCCACCTAACGATGCTGAAGTCGATATGCTCAAAGATGGCACCACCTTAATTAGTTTTATAGCGCCAGCACAAAACGACGCATTACTGAGCAAATTAAAAGATAAACAGGTTGATACTCTGGCCATGGAAATGGTGCCGAGGATGACTCGCTCGCAATCCATGGATGCATTAAGCTCTATGGCAAATATTGCCGGTTACCGCGCGGTAGTCGAAGCAACCAATCATTTTGGTCGTTTTCTTACTGGCCAAATTACCGCCGCCGGTAAAATTCCACCGGCGAAAGTGATGATTATTGGCGCTGGTGTCGCAGGTCTTGCAGCGATAGGTACGGCAGGTAGTTTAGGGGCGATTGTTCGTGCTTTTGACACTCGACCTGAAGTAAAAGAGCAAATAGAAAGTATGGGTGCCGAATTCCTTGAACTCGATTACGAGGAAGAAGAGGACACCGGTGCAGGCGATGGCTATGCCAAAGAAATGAGCCAAGCCTTTATTGATGCTGAAATGGCATTGTTTCGTGAACAAGCGAAAGACGTTGATATTATCATCACAACAGCAATGATCCCTGGTCGTCCTGCACCTAAGTTGATTCTTGAAGACATGGTGTATTTGATGAAGCCTGGTTCTATTATTGTTGATTTAGCTGCACCCGGTGGCGGTAACTGTGAATTGACCAAACCCGGTGAAATGATAGAAATTAACCAAGTGAAAATCATTGGTTATACCGACTTTGTGTCTCGCTTACCGAATCAATCCAGTCAATTGTACGCCAATAACTTAGTCAATTTGATGAAGTTATTATGTAAGGACAAAGACGGCACTATCGACATCGATTTTGACGATCAGGTGTTACGTAATATGACCGTGGTAAAAGACGGCGAAGTTACCTTTCCACCACCGCCTATTCAAGTTTCAGCCGCGCCGCCTGTGGCAAAACCCGAACCGGTAAAAGAGGTTGTTGAGCAACCAAGTAAACCCGGTGTTGGCAAATACCTCGCTATGTTGCTAGGTGCCGTTGGTTTTACCTGGGTCGCAAACGTCGCTCCGGCGGAGTTTTTATCGCACTTTACGGTATTTGTTCTTGCTTGTGTGGTCGGCTATCACTTGGTTTGGAACGTTACCCATGCACTCCATACGCCATTAATGAGTGTCACCAATGCCATTTCAGGCATTATTATTGTCGGCGCATTATTGCAAGTCAGCAGTGACAATCTACTGGTGCAAATACTGGCTGGGGTGGCGGTGTTAATAGCCACCATCAATATAGCCGGTGGATTTTTTGTCACCAAGCGTATGTTGAAAATGTTTCGTAAAGAGGGGTAATGACGATGTCTGAAGGAATTATCAGTGCAGCGTATATCATTGCCGCTGTGTTGTTTATTTTATCGCTTGCTGGTTTAAGCAAGCAGGAAACTGCCGAAGCAGGTAACTGGTACGGTATCATCGGTATGACCATCGCTCTGGTCGCGACCATTGCTGCACCGCAGGTCAGTGGTGTTGCCATTATCATTGTCTGTATGGTGATAGGTGGCGCTATCGGTTTGCACTTTGCCAAAAAGGTCGAGATGACCGAAATGCCAGAGTTGGTCGCCATTTTGCACAGCTTTGTTGGCCTGGCTGCGGTATTTGTTGGCTTTAATAGCTTTTTAGAGCATGACCCGTTGATGATAGGCGCAAGTTTAACCATTCATAATGTTGAAGTGTTTTTAGGCGTGTTTATTGGTGCGGTAACCTTTACCGGCTCTGTCGTCGCGTTTGCGAAATTGCGTGGTCTTGTAAATAGCGCGGCGTTAATGCTTCCGCATCGCCATAAGTTAAATCTTGCCATGGTGTTATTTTCTATATACCTAATGGTCGAGTTTGTCGGTGGCGGCGGTATCGCCTTCCCACTTATCGTTATGACGTTAATCGCCTTTGTATTTGGTTATCATTTGGTCGCATCTATTGGCGGTGCGGACATGCCGGTTGTCGTCTCCATGCTTAATTCGTACTCGGGTTGGGCCGCCGCATCGGCGGGCTTTATGTTAGGTAATGACTTATTGATTATTACCGGCGCATTAGTGGGCAGCTCAGGTGCTATTCTGTCTTACATCATGTGTAAAGCCATGAATCGCTCATTTATTAGCGTGATTGCCGGTGGTTTCGGAACCGATGTTCAAACCAGCAGCGATGTTGATTACGGTGAGCACAGAGAGATCAGTGCTGAAGCAACCGCTGAATTATTATCGCAGGCCAAATCTGTGATCATAACGCCGGGTTATGGCATGGCTGTGGCACAAGCGCAGTATCCTGTATATGAAATTACCCAAGCGCTGCAGCAAAAGGGCATTAAAGTTCGCTTTGCGATTCATCCGGTTGCTGGCCGTTTACCGGGGCATATGAACGTACTGTTAGCTGAGGCTAAAGTACCTTACGACATTGTCTTGGGTATGGAAGAAATTAACGATGATTTCGCCGACACTGACGTGGTATTGGTTATTGGTGCTAACGATACGGTAAACCCCGCGGCGGCGGAAGACCCAACCAGTCCGATAGCAGGTATGCCAGTATGTGAAGTGTGGCACGCAAAGCAAGTTATTGTCTTTAAGCGTTCGATGAATACCGGCTATGCTGGTGTGCAAAATCCGCTGTTCTTTAAAGAAAATACCGACATGTTATTTGGTGATGCCAAAGACAGTGTCGAGAAAATTTCTAAAGCACTGTAGCAGTATGTGTCGCTACGCACTTCTAGTAGGTGCGAGTCTTCAATAAAACAATCCCCAACAGATTCATTCTGTTGGGGATTGTTTTTATCTCTTGCCAGTTTATAATCCTTGTACTTATCGCTAATTCATGTCGCATATTGTTGTCTACATTACCTGCTACACAATCACCGCAATCGCAAACTGAGTTTAATGGCAGTATTGGCATTTTTGACTCTGGCGTTGGTGGTTTATCCATTTATCAAGGTGTCAAAAATTTACTTATCAATGAGCGAGTGGTGTATGTCGGTGACATGGCGCATTCTCCTTATGGGGAAAAGTCCGCTGAGTTTATTCTTCAGCGCTGCCATAAAATTTGCCAGTATTTACAACGACAAGGGGTAAAAGCCATTGTTGTCGCCTGTAATACCGCAACCGTGTCAGTGATAGACAGTTTGCGAGCACAATTTAGTCTGCCCATTATCGGGGTGGAGCCGGCGGTAAAACCTGCGGCTTTGCACAGTAAAACCGGCCACGTTGGCGTGTTTGCTACGCGGGCGACATTAGCCAGTCGTAGCTTCAATCAATTGATGGCAGACCTTACCCAATTCGCTTGTTTTCATACCGTAGCTTGTCGCGGTTTGGTTGAAGCAATCGAAACCATGCCACATGATGACAATCACATTCAGCGACTGTTAAACGATTTTAGCGCACAGGTATTATCACATAACATTGATGCTCTGGTGTTAGGGTGTACTCACTATCCATTTATCAAACATCAACTGCGCCACATATTACCAAAGCACATCGACATTTATGATACCGCACAGGCAGTAGCACGGCAGCTACAACGTCGATTGCAACAAGTCGACGGATTAGCGCCGCAAACACATTCGCTTGAAGATGTGTTCTTAACCAGCGGCGATGCGGCCTTTGGCGAACAGATTTTCTCAAGGCTATTAAATAAATCAACTAAAGTTAAACAATTAATTATCTAACCAATTAATGATCTAATTGGGGGTAGGGACAGAGGCTATGAAAATAGACAAAAATACCGTCGTACAATTTCACTACGTGCTTAAGAATGAACAAGGTGAGGTAATTGAAAACTCAAATCAAAGTGAGGCGATTGCCATTTTGATGGGCCACCGCAATATGATCAAAGGCGTTGAAAACGCCTTGTTAGGTAAGCAAGCTGGCGAAAGCTTTAGTGTCACCGTAGCGCCGGAAGATGCCTATGGTGAGTATATTGACGGCGCTGAGCAACGAGTACCAGCCAAACATTTACAAGGTGCCAAGAAGTGGAAACCTGGTATGGTGGCTGTGGTCGAAACAGACCAAGGTCAACGTCAAGTAACTGTGTTAAAAGTAGGCCGTTTTATGATTACCGTCGACACTAACCACCCGTATGCTGGCCAATCGTTGAGTTTTGATATTGACGTGCTGGATGTTAGAGCAGCAGATGAGAGTGAAATATCTCACGGCCACGCTCATGGCATAGGCGGTCATCAGCACTAGCATACAAACAAAGGGTTGGTAATGCGGCTAAGCTTAATTGGCTGATTGAAAGTCTAATTAAAAGCCTATTTAAAAGCTGTATTGCAGCCCAATTTCGGCACTGACCGGGGTAAAGTCGATAGTGTCAAGACGCACAGAGGCAGAATTTTGCTCTAAATCGGTGAGTTCTAAATTGGTATATTTTAGCTCAGCCAGTAACGATAAGTTTTCGCTCATGCGAAAATCCATACCCGCCATTATCGAAAAGGCAATGTCAGAGTCATTTTCTAAGGTAATCGAGTCATTGTCGTTTTCGATTTCCAGTTCTGTATCGGTTGTCGCACCTATACCAATGCCAAGGTATGGACGCATATTTCCTTTAAATTGCACGTGCCAATAGGCATTTAGCGAAATCACAGAAACACTAAAGTTAGCATCTAGTTTAGGGTCGTCTAGGGTGTCGAATTCATCAAAGGTGACATCGGCATCGCTGTCGAAGTAGCTGTAGCTAAGTTCTAAAGAGACATTATCAGAGACAAAATAACCAATACCTAAACCGGCAACATAACCTGTGTCTGGTTCAATTGGAATTTTATCTTCTAAGTCGATTGATGCCTCGCCCTCGGCATCGGTGCCATCAATGTAGGTAATGCCTATTTTCGGTTTTAAGTACCAGTCGCCTTGTGATGAAAGCGCTTGAAAGCTTAAAAAGATCAGCATTATAAATACGAAAACTTTGAGAAATACGGCACTGGCTGTTTTCATTGTTATGCATCCTTGAACTTAGACGACTGAGTTTGTTAGGCTGTTATGTTAATAATAGTTCAATAAGATGGAATAGAGTAATTATTCCCCCTGCAACTTTGGAGAAATCCTGCAATGCCAATTAACAATAAAAAACTGCTGGCGCTATTCGCTTTAATGCCATTATCAGCAATGGCCGCCGATTATAAGATACTGCATGCTGGTAAGGTATTACCTGTGCCAGGGAAAACGGTGTTAAGTCAGCAATCGATTGTCATAAAGGACAATCAAATTGAAGCTATACTGCCTGGATATATCACCAAGTCAGAAGTCGATAAAGATGCCGAAGTTATTGATTTAAAGGATAAGTTTATTATGCCTGGGCTTATGGATATGCACGTGCATATTCAATTTGAATTAGGCCCAAATAACGATAGTGAAACCTTGAAATTGTCAGCCGAAGATGTCGCTATGCGCAGTGTTTATTTTGCTGAGAAAACATTGCAATCAGGGTTCACAACGGTACGCGATCTTGGCGCTAACCCACAACCGCTATATGCGTTACGCGATGGCATTAACAAAGGTTGGGTAGAAGGCCCACGTATTGTCGCCTCAGGTGGTGTATCGGTGACCGGTGGTCATGGTGATGTCGATGGCATGCGTCATGATTTGTTAGAAAAATACACCAGCAAGACCATCTGTGACGGTCCGTACGATTGCCGAGGGGCAACGCGCAATGCCATTAAGTATGGTGCTGACGTTATCAAGATTACCTCAACGGGTGGTGTCTTGTCTGATACCAATACCGGAACCGGACAACAAATGGCTGACGATGAAATCAAAGAAATTGTTGATGCCGCTCACGCACTCGGTCGTAAAATTGCTAGCCATGCCCATGCCGCAGCTGGTATCAATGCTGCGTTGCGTGCTGGTGTTGATTCAATTGAACATGGTAGCTATGCCGACGAAGACTCTATTCAACTATTCAAATACTCAGGGGCGTATTTAGTACCTACGTTATTGGCGGGCGACACAGTATTAAAAATGGCAGAGACCAGTGACTTTATGTCTGATGCCATTAGAGCCAAAGCCCGTAGGGTCGGCGCCGATATGATTGCCAACTTTTCTCGTGCTTATGAGAATGGCGTAAACATTGCTTTTGGTACCGATTCTGGCGTGTCCTCGCATGGCAATAATGCCTATGAAGCGGTGCTTATGTATAACGCCGGTATGGCGCCTATGGATATTTTGAAATCGGCGACAATAAATGCCGCTGACTTAATCGATAAAAGCAGCCAGCTGGGCACGTTAGAGCAAGGTAAATTTGCCGATATCATTGCTATGGATGATAACCCACTAAAAGATATCAGTGCTTTGCAACGTGTTAGCTTTGTGATGAAAGATGGCAAAGTGTTCAAACACAACCTTTAAACTCGAGTTTGTTGACAGCCTAAGTAAGGTTGATAAACAACAGTGGCAGGCTTTGTTTGCGGACAATCCGTTCTGCCACTGCGAGTTCTTATTGTCCCTTGAGCAACATTGTTTAGGTCAAGGCAGCGGGTGGTATCCACAACATATCTTAGTCTTTGATGGTAGCGACATAGTAGCTGCCATGCCTGGTTACATCAAAACGCACTCCTATGGCGAATACATGTTTGATTGGAACTGGGCTGACGCTTATCAACAAACTGGTCAAGACTATTACCCTAAGTACGTCAGTGCTATTCCGTTTACGCCAGTCAGCAGCCGTCGCATCGCCATTGCGGCAAGTCATCAGCAGCACAGCGAGCAAATCATTTCGGCGGTTATTAAAGGCTGCCAATATCTGCAAGATAAATTGCAACTATCCAATAGCCAGTGGTTGTATATTGATAAGCCAACCTCCGACATATTGGCAACGACTTGCCCGCAACGTATTGATTTGCATTACCTTTGGCATAATAGAAATTATCAGGACTTTGACGACTTCCTAGCGCAGCTCACTTCACGTAAACGCAAAAACATCAAAAAAGAACGGGCCAAAATCGCTCAGCAACATTTCACCTTTCAATGGTTATATGGGGCACAGATAAATGATGACCTTTGGCAGCAGTTTTATAGGTTTTACGTCAATACCTACCGTTATCACTCAGGTCACGATGGCTATTTAAATCTGCCTTTCTTTCAAAGCTTATCGACCGTGTTACGCCAACATGTGCGTTTGTTGATGGTCGCAGATCAAACCGGAGAGTTCGTCGCTGGGGCCTTATTTGTTGTCAGTGATGATACCTTGTATGGGCGCTATTGGGGGGGTGAGGCAGGGGATGATTTTCTGCACTTTGAAGTCTGTTATTACCAAGGCATTGAATACGCCATTAAGCACCAGCTAGCGTTTTTCGATGCCGGTGTTCAAGGCGAACATAAATTAATCCGCGGCTTCGAACCTAAATTAAGTTATGGCAATTATTTATTTACACAGCAGCCGTTTGCTGCGGCAATAACAGAGCACCTAAGCCAACAAAATCGTCATATCCAAATGGCACTCGAGCGCGCTAAACAATATTTGCCGTATCGCAAGGACGGTTAACGCTGTGCTTAATCAAGCACTTTCTTCGACTTTCGCTTAAGCACGCCTGTGGTCATGCCGACACCGGCAAGAATCAACACCGCGCCGATAAGCATTGACATGGTCAATTGCTCATCTAGGAAAATCATTCCCCAGAAAACACCAAATACCGGAATAAGGTAGGCTACCGAGATGCTTTTATCTGGACCTACTTCTTTGATCAAATAAAAATAGATGATATAGGCAAGGGCTGTGCAAATCGCGCCAAGCACAATGGTGGCGATTATCGCTTGTTCACTAACCGCCTGCTCAGGCATAAAAAATGGCAAAATAGGTAAATACACCAATGCCGCAAAAAACTGGCTGCCAACGGCGACCGACAAAGAGTTTACCTTGCTAAGGTATTTTCCGGTATAACAGGCAGCAAAACCGTAATTAAGGCCAGCGACTAATCCGGCAAAAATAGCGATGGCGGTGGCATCAATGGCAAAATCACCTTTGCCAGCGAATAAGGTCAAAATACCAATAAAGCCCAACATCAGACCGGTCGTCTTGTTGATGGTCAGTCGTTGTTGCAACCAAACAAAGCCGACCAAAGCGGCAAATATAGGCGCGGTGGCATTTAAAATTGAGGTTAAGCCAGCGGATAAAGTTAACGTGGCATAAGCCAATAACACAAACGGTATGGCAGTATTGGTCATACCGACAATAAAAATACCTTGCCAATGCCGACGTAAATCGGCAAAACCGCGCCGAAACAATAAAAAGGGTAATAACGTGGCAAAACCGATCAGTGCTCGAAAACCAATCAATGCAATCGGGCCCATTTCAGGCGTTGCAACCCTCATAAACATAAAGGAAGCGCCCCATATGGCGGCCAGTAGTATCAACAGCAATGTTTGATTGAGAGTCATGAAAATGTCGTAATGGTGATGTTATGGTGTCATCATTGGCAAGCACTCGTCACTATAAAGTGACACCTGCATTGACCAAGGATAAAACGTTAGGGTGGGGATATTATAGAGTCTAGGTTAGGTTTGTAAGCAACAATTTTGATTTATTAGGCCTGTACACAACATTATTTACATTTTGCCTATTGAAAAAACACCTCAAGCACCTATATCATCGCCGAGAATTATTTATTTTCACAAATGATTAGATTCACAATCAATTAAATTCAATAACGAAAAACAAAGTTAACTCATGGTCATTAGTCTTTCTCTTTTACAAACCAAACTAAAACGCATTGATTCGAGCAAGCTGTTTCAAGGCATTGTCATTTCTGTCATTGTGTTGTCTGCATTATTGATTGGTGCCAAAACTCATGATCTACCAAGCCAAGTCATTTCATTTTTACTGATTCTGGATATGGCGATTACGGTATTCTTTGCTATCGAAATTGTTATTCGTTATTTAGCAACGGACTCAAATAAAGAGTTTTTTAAGAATGGCTGGAACATCTTCGATACATTGATTGTTATTGGCAGTTTAATTCCCGCCGGTGGTTCTGGTGTGCTGTTGGCGCGTTTACTTCGAGTGTTCCGTGTGTTGCGCTTGGTATCGATGATCCCTGAATTAAGGTCCTTGATAAACGCACTGCTTAAAGCCATCCCCAAAATGGGCTACATCGCCTTATTAATGTTCGTTATCTTTTATATTTATGCGGCGATTGGCAGCATCATGTTTGCCAGCATTAATGACGTGCTGTGGGGGGACGTTAGCATCGCACTGCTTACCTTGTTTCGGGTTGCCACTTTTGAAGATTGGACCGACGTTATGTACGAAACAATGGAAGTGTACCCACTAAGTTGGATTTTCTATATTAGCTTTATCTTTTTCACTGCGTTTATTTTTCTTAATATGATGGTGGGGACGATCCTAGAGGTAATGGCAGAAGAGCACGAGTTAGAAAGGGCTCGCGCACATGGCGAAAGTGGCGATGGCGGAGAACCTGCCTCTCGTGCACAAATAGAACAGTTACAGAACCAAATCAGTGACTTACAAAAATTAATAACAGAAAAGCACAATTGATTTATATCATTTTACATTAACAACCACTATCATTAACAAAGTTTAAATCTCATAATCTTGCACCTGAGCTGTAGCGACAGGTGCTTTGTCTGTGGTTGTCGGTAGCAAAATGACGCCCTATGGCACTCATTAAATTATAAGGGCTCGGTTTTGTTTACTGACGTTGTAAATTTTCTTAATGGCTTACTTTGGGGTCAGATTTTAGTACCACTTCTATTGATCGCTGGTGTGTGGTTTACCATCCGCTTAAAAGCAATTCAGTTTCGCCACTTTGGCCACATGTTTAGTGTTATGCGACATAGTCGTAATACTGACGGCCATGGTATCTCATCTTTTCAGGCTTTGTGTACGTCCTTAGCGGCACGTGTTGGTACCGGTAATTTGATGGGCGTTGCAGTGGCAATTTCCTTAGGTGGTCCAGGGGCAATATTCTGGATGTGGATGATTGCCTTGGTCGGCATGGCCACCGCGTTTGCGGAAAGCACCTTAGGTCAGTTGTACAAAGAAGAAAATAGCAGCGGTAACTACCGTGGTGGCCCGGCATTTTACATGCTTAAAGGTCTAAAAAGCCCCGCTATGGCGTTGATATTCTCTGTCTGTTTGTTTATCGGTTACGGCATGGTCTTTTCAGCTCCGCAAGCATTTTCGATTGCTGAAGCTCTCGACTACTCCTATGGCGTAGACCCGTATATTACCGGTGTGATAATCACCATTTTGGCGGGTATCATTGTTATGGGCGGGATGAAAAAAATCGCTCGTTTCTCCGAAATGGTTGTGCCATTTATGGGGGTAGCGTATTTCCTTGTTGCGCTGTGGGTGATCTTAACCAGTTTGCCTGAAATCCCTGGCGTTTTTAAACAAATCATATACTCAGCGTTTGGATTACAAGAAGCCGGTGCAGGTATGCTTGGTGTCGCTATGATGCAAGGCATTAAACGCGGCTTGTATTCAAATGAAGCCGGTATGGGTTCGGTACCACATGCTGCCGCTGCAGCAACGCCGTATCCACCACACCCTGCATCGCAAGGTTATGTGCAAATGTCAGGCGTATTCTTTGACACCATCATACTATGTACCTGTACGGCGATGATTATTCTTTTAAGCGGTATTGAATTAGGCCAAACCTTTGGTATTCAGCTTACCCAGCAAGCATTGGCAAATCAGGTCGGTTCTTGGGGGAGTGACTTTATTGCCTTAGCGATATTCTTTTTCGGCTTTACTTCAATGGTCGCCAACTACGCCTATGCAGAAAATTCGCTGCCGTTCTTAAAAATGAACAATAAGATTGGCCGAGCCATCTTTTTAGCGGTGTTTTTAGGCATGATTTTTTATGGCTCTGTGGCCACGTTAGGCGAGGTACTTGGTCTCGCTGATTTGGCTATGGCCTTGATGACGGTGATTAACGTTATCGCCATTATGTTTTTGAGTAAGCATTTAGTTACCTTAGCCAAAGACTATAATGAACATATTGATAAAGGCGATATACCGCGCTTTGTCGCCAGTGACGAGCAAGTTAAAGACATGAACTTAACGGCTGGTATCTGGAGCGAAGAAAATACCCGTTTGCCTAAGTAAGGTACGTACTAGGCTATACAATCGTAATAAAGCCGGTAAGAAGCCGGCTTTATTGTTTTATTATATTGGGGGTTTTTGCTATGCTTGCCCCGAAATTTGACGATAGACAAGGATCTCAATGAGCTTTGATACCATAGGCTTACCTGAACCCGTATTAAAAGCGGTAAAGGAATGCGGATATAAAAACATGACGGCAGTGCAGCAACGGGCGATCCCAGCGGTGCGAAGTGGTCAGGATGTGTTAGCCAGTGCCCAAACCGGTACCGGTAAAACCGCGGCCTTTGCATTGCCTATCATTGAGCAACTATTGCAAACGAATACATCGTCAACCCCAGTGGTTAAAGCCTTGATCTTAACGCCGACACGAGAACTTGCGCAGCAAGTTGCCGACAATATTGAAAGTTATTGTCGTTACACGCAATTAAAAACCTTGGTGGTTTTTGGTGGCGTTGGCTCTGCAGGGCAAGAGAAAAAACTTAAGGCTGGCGCAGATATCTTGGTCGCCACACCGGGTCGCTTATTAGAGCATGTGCAAATGCGCAACGTTAATTTGGCACAAGTTAAACATGTGGTACTCGATGAAGCCGATCGTATGTTGGATATGGGCTTTTTCGCTGATATTGAAAAGTTATTAGCGTCTCTTAAGCATCAGTATCAAACCTGCTTATTCTCAGCGACCTTTTCAAATAAAGTAAAAACACTGACTAAGCAAATTTTGCAGAACCCACGTATCGTTGAAACTGCCAAGCAAAATGCGACGAACGCCAAGATAAAACACTTTGTTTATCCGGTAGAAGAAAAGCGTAAGAGTGAAATGCTGGCGGAGTTAATTGGTGTTAACAACTGGCAACAAGTGATGGTGTTTGCGGGGACTCGAGAAAGTGCCAATCAAATCGCCAAAGAGCTCAAGTTAGATGGCATCAAAGCGGTGCTGTGTCATGGTGAAAAATCACAAGGTGCACGCAATAAAGCATTGCTGGACTTTAGTGAAGGTAGAGCGCGAGTTATGGTGGCTACGGATGTCGCTGCTCGTGGTATCGATATCGCTGATTTACAGTATGTGGTTAACTACCACTTACCATTTTTACCAGAAGATTATGTACATCGTATTGGTCGTACAGGGCGTGCCGGTAAAACAGGAACGGCGATTTCTTTATTGTCACCAAAAGACAATAAATTCCTTGCCAATATAGAACAGACCATAGACCAAAAAATTGTGCAGGTTAAGTTACCTGGCTATGATTTCGATCCAACGGATTATCAGACCGAGACGCAAGCCCCTGAAAAGTCGAGCAAGAATCGCTATCAATCACAGCAATTGAAAAATCGCTCTGTTGCGCAAAAGCAAAGCAAAAAGACCACGAAAAAAGCGGTTAAACCGAAAAAACGCAGTCGTTATTCAAGCAAATAAGCGGATTTAAGTTGGCAATGGACTACCAAGATATCGAAGTACCGTTTCATTTTCGGCATTTATGCTGGTTTTGCGGCGAACCTTATGCGCAAGTATTTTCCTTTCCGCCAACTCATAGTGAGCACCTTAATTGCCCGCACCCACACTTGAACGTTAACGCTTGTAGTGAATGTGCCAAGTTTGCCAAAAAAGCTAAAGGCCATACTATTTTTTCCGTGCGCCAAGAAGTTAAACAGGCGTTATTAAAAGCCCATCAAAAAGATTTAGCGATAGGACAAAACTGGACCAAGCAAGAGTTAGCTGACGCCGGTTTTGAAGATGGTAACTTTGCCGGATTTGCCAAAAGTGCGTGGTTTATGTTTGAAGTGGCTCGCGATAGAATTAATTTTAAAGCCTGGCCGTTAGTGGTGTCGGGACAACAAATCGACAGTATTTATCAAGGCATGAGCTTTCAATTTGATGGCGTGACTTATCCTGATATCTATCATGCGGTTGATTTTTTCGCCAAGACCTATGATCTGAATAACCCGTTTATTCTCGCTGTGCTTAACATTATCGGTACTGAGCAATTTGCCAAAGCGATACGACTGGCGCGAACTTGTGTTGGTTTTACCCCACAAGAGCGCCAGCAGCTGCTAAATAAACTTACCGCTAATCAGCAAGATTAAATTATTGAATGATGATCACTGGATCGTAGTTTGAACCCGCACAATCCTTAACCGCAACATCATAAGTATAAGTACCTTTATGTTTGACTTTACAGTCGACAATATCATCACCACCGGCTTTTAGGTCACAGTTGTGAAATGGTTTTTTATGTTTGTCATTGGTTGATGCGGTAAACAGTATTTCAAACTCTTTACCTGGTGATGTTTTCCAGACTATGCGTTTTTCTTGCTTAGAACAGATGCAATCTTTCTTACCCTTACACGGGCTATTTTCCGCACCAAATTGCAATGCACAATTGTCAACATCAGGCTCGAGTGGTTCGATGACGCAATTGTCGGCATCAAGATTTATGGTGATGGTTGTGCTCTTCATTTTGTCGATTTGCTCTGCTTGATTGGCATCGGCAGCATCGGCAACATTGATCAGCGCCCATGACGCACCAAGAATGCTGATGATAACGACGATAAAACGCAAGATTACAGCGAATGAATGACTCATAACAGTTTCCTAGGGTTATTATTAATAAACTGCCACAGTTGCCATTCCCTGGTGGAGGGTATCAGTTTATCGGGATTAAAACTCGATACCGCAGAGTTTGGGTTAATTAAAAACTTCGCTAAGTTGTTCTTTATAGGCTATAAATTGAGGATCCGCCAGTATAAGCGGTTTAGGGTAGCCTAATTCTATTGATTTAATGAGATATTGCTCCGCTAAAATAATATCGCGACAGTTAAGTGATAACAGCGCTAAGTAGTAGTAAATATAGGGGTCAGAGACTGTCGCCTCAAGAATATTAACCCGGTATGAGTTCGCTGCCTGACAATCGCCAAGTTCAGAATGATAACGACCAATTTGCGATTGCAACGATAAGTCTTTCGGGTTGATGATTTCCTGTTTTTTCGCCAGTGACAAAGCCTTCTCAAATGACGGCTTGGCACGATTATGTTGGGTTGGCGAGTATTTATAGGCATCGCCAAGGTTAGCCCACATTAAATCGTCCTCTGGCGAAAGCTTCAGGCTCTGCTGATACAATTCTGCGGCATCATCAAATTGTTTATTGAAAAACAAACTGGTCGCCAAATTAGAATACAACATACCCGTTGGCTCAATTGCCATGGCTTTTGACCAACTGACGCTGGCATTTTCCCAGTCCATTAATAAATAATAGGTACCGCCCAGGGCATTTTGGACAATAGCGACGTCATCCTTAAGTAACACCGACTTTTTGAATTGTTCGATGGCTTGCTGGTATTTACCATGGTTGTAAAGAAAGCGACCATAATCGTAATAATTTTTCCAAAATGTTGGTTCCAATGCCAGTGCTTGCTGGTAGACGACTTCCGCTTGAGTAAAGTGCTTTTGCTGTTCCAGTACGCCGGCTAAGGTGATCAAAACGGGCGCTGATTCAGGGTTAATGGACAATGCTTTACGCAGTTCTTGCTTGGCTTGCATCAGGCGACCATCGGTCAAATAAAGTTTCCCTAATGACCAATGCGAATTGACACTGGTCCGCTCTACGTTGGCGGTCATTTCACAGACTTGCACGCCATTTTGATAATGACTGATTTCACTGCTCAGCAAGTAAGCTTCCATATACGCTTGGCACAAAGATGCTGAGGCTTCGATAAAGTTTGGATCGGCATTCACCGCTTGCTTTAAAAAGGCTATGGCTTCAACCAAAGTCGCAATGCTTTTGCTGGTACTGAGTTTATCCTTACCTTGTAAATAGGCGTCAAACGCTTCGAAATTTTTGGTTGGTATATTGGTACTCTGACTCGGCTCATAATGACTAGGCAGTAATAAATGTAGGGCGTTGATCACTTTTCGGCTCAATTTTTGATACAAGTCTAAACCTTGATCAACTTGCGCTTCTATTTTCGCCCCCCACACTTGAAAACCCGACACCGTATCAATTAACTGTGCTTCAACAACGATTTGCTGTTTGATGATTTGCGCTCGGCCTTCAACGATATAACGTACTCCTAACGTATCTTTTATATCGTTAATCGAGGCGTTGGTTTTAATGCCCATGGTCGCTCTAAGAGAGGCAACTTTAAATTCAGGTTTGTTGGCAATGATGTTTATCATCTCATCTTGTATTTGGTTGACCAAATAGTCGTGTTCTCTATTAACAGTCGGTGGCATACGAAACGTCATCACAGCGATGGCGTTGTTGGTCAACGGTTTACTTATGATGGTCTCGGCTAATTTTTTCGACTCATTCTCTTGCTCTAAGTCGATATAGGCGATGAGATAGGTCGACAGAAAGTAGATCACCACCAAAACAATGGCAACGAACAATGAGTCAACCGCCAGTTGTTGATAGAAAAAACGCGTACGCCGTTGTTGTTCGGCAACGCTGCGCCGCCGTTTTCGCAGCTCTTTAAACCAATGAAAGCTAATGAGTACCGGAAAACAAATGATCAGTAACAGAGTCGATAATTTTAATGCCCACTGCGGGGCATGAAAGATAGGTAAGACAATAGACAATACCTGTAGCATTACCCAACTAAAAATAACGTAAGCAACACTGGCTTTAAATAACCGACTACTTTTTAGAATCGAAAAGGTAAGGCTCCATTTGCGCTTGCGCGCTGCGGGTTCATTATCTTCTGTTAAGTTAAATAGACTGGTTAACGGTTTATCCTCAGCCGGTAACATCATGCGATAACCACGACGAGGAATAGTCTGAATAAATGTAGGGCATTCTTTATGATCACCCAAGGCATGACGAATTTCGCTGATCACATGGGTGACATTGGTACTGGTGGTCCCGCCTTCACCCCAGCCAAAGTTGAGAATATCTTCACGGCTTACAACTTGGCACTGCTGGCTTGATAGAAACAGTAATATTTCCATCGCTTTAGGTGCAAGATGGTAGCGAGCGCCATCGCGGATAATGACCCCTGAGTCGGGCTCAACAATAACGTTGCCCAAGCAAAAACCTTGATGCAGCTTTTGTAAGGTCGCAGGATCCTGCGACACATCAGCAGACGTTTCGGGCGTATTAGTTTTATTAGATGGCGTTAATTCGTCAGACAATTATTTAGTTCATCCGTGCAATTTTTGTTTGGCACTAAGTAATTATGGTATTTGCTTAGTGATTTGCAATTTATAAGTGATTGAAATTATTTCATCTTCATTGCCTCTCTCAATATTTTGGTAAACAATAAGCCCTAGCCAACTTTGATCTGCAATTGCCAGCGATTAATGGTAAAGTTGCTTTGTTAATCTGTTGTTAAAGGAACTAATGTGGGGCATTTGTCTGAAATCTTAGCTATTTTAGTCGCCGCGGTGATTTGCGTTTGGATATTCAGGCGCCTTAACTTGCCGGCGATACTTGCCTATCTTGTTGCCGGTACCTTGGTGGGGGAGCATGTCATAGGCGCCACAGGCAACAGCATTGATTACGACCACATCGCCGAAATAGGCATCGTCTTTTTATTGTTTACCTTGGGTTTGGAGTTTTCCTTACCAAAACTTATGGCCATGCGGCATTTGGTTATCGGCGTTGGTTCCAAGCAAGTTGGTTTATCGCTGTTGGTGTTTATGCTGATTGCTTTGTTGCTCGGCATTTCTTTTGAATCGGCGATGGTCATTGGCGGCATTATCGCCTTATCGTCTACCGCAATCGTTATCCGTCAGTTAAGTGAAACCGGCTCTATTAAGCGCAAGTCTGGGCAAATATCCGTCGCAGTATTGCTATTCCAAGATATTGCCGTCGTTCCATTGTTAATCATCATTCCTCTATTATCGGATCAAAGTGGCAACTCGATGATTGTCGCTTTACTGTTTGCCTTATTAAAAGGCGTATTTGTCATCGGCTTATTGATGATTGTTGGTAAGTGGATATTGCCACGGGTTTACAATCAAGTGGCGTCGGTGCGTACCGATGAATTGTTTGTACTGACCACCTTATTCGTCACCTTATTTACCGCAGGTCTTACTCAAGCCTTTGGCTTGTCGATGGCCTTGGGAGCGTTCTTGGCAGGTATGATGCTTGGTGAAAGTCAGTATAAATACCAATTAGAGGCGGATATTAGGCCGTTTCGTGACATATTAATGGGCTTATTTTTCGTTACCGTTGGTATGAAGCTCAATCCGATAACTTTGCTCACCCAACCGTTTACCATTTTGTTTCTGGTGATTGGCTTTATGGCGGTTAAAATCGTTATTGTTCGTTATTTGGCGGCAAAAGCGGGCGAGTCCACAAAAGATGCGTGGGCGTCGGCGTTTATGCTGGCGCAAATGGGCGAGTTTGGTTTTGTGTTGATTTCTTTGGCGGCAACTCATGGCGTATTGAGCCAAGAGCAAATTTCGATTTTACTCGGTGCTGGTATTATCTCAATGGGTATCACGCCGTATATGATCAAAAATGCTCGTAAATGGTCGGTTGCTTTGGCTTATGATGGCAAACAAGATGATCAGGATGAGCAACAAAAGCAACATGCCAAAGATATGGCTAATCATGTTGTTATTTGTGGTTTCGGCCGTGTTGGTCAAACCGTAAGCAGATTTCTTAAGCAAGAAAAAATACCGTGTATCGCCATTGATATCGATCCTTTGCGGGTCAATGAGGCAAGGGAATCCGGTGAGCATGTTTTGTTTGGCTCTGCCAGACAAACAGAGGTACTTGAAGCTGCCAGTATTCATAAAGCTAGATTGGTCGTTGTCTCTTATGGTGCGGTTGACCAATCACTTGAAGTGGTGCACAAGGTGCGCTCTATTGCAAAAGATGTACAAATTTTAGTAAGAACACGCAATGATGATTCGCTAACCTTGCTTAAAGACGCAGGCGCGAATGAAGTGGTCCCTGAATCACTTGAGGGCAGTTTAATGTTGGTATCCCAAGTCCTTAATTTATCTGGTGTGCCATTTACTCGAATTGTTCGTAGTGTGCGCACAGAACGGAAAAACCATTACAATCGCTTGCACGGATTTTACCCTGGTGTCGATACCAATATGAGCTCTGACGCTATTGAGCGCCTTGAATTTGTTCACCCAACGTTATTGCTTGATGATGCCTGGGCCAATGGCAAATGTGTCGCTGAGCTGGACTTGCCGAGGCGTCGAGTCGATATCCTTGCCATTCGTCGTGGTAATGACGAAATCACCGACTTTGACTGTGAGTTTGTTATGCAAGCGCAGGATACCCTGATATTACAAGGTAAACCGAGGCGCGTTGAACGACTCGAAAGATTGTTGCAACAAGGCTTATAGCAGTAATGCGGTAAAAATCTCGCTGTAACAATGTAAAACTACGTTTATTTTTATTGTTGATTTGTGCAATAATTTATTGTCACTTAATAAAATAAAAATCACAGCAATACCGGCCGTGTAAATCAACAATGACGACTTGTTGTGCCACAGGTGTTGCCGCAAAGGAGTTATTTTGCAAACTTCACAACAGCCTGCAGAGCAAGCACCTGAACAATCTTCGCCACAACCTATGCAACAAGCATCACAACAACCATGGATAGCTGGGTTCTGGCGCCGCATTGCGGCATTATTTATTGATGCCATCATTCTCGCCATATTCGGTGCCGGATTAGCTTTGTTTTTTAAAGAGCAATTTGTGCAGTGGGGAAGTTGGGCAATGCTTCTCGGTTTCGTTGTCTCGTTTGGCTATTTTTCGGTAATGAATTCACGTCTTTTTGCTGGACAAACATTAGGCAAGCAAGCGATGAATATTCGCGTAGTCGACGAGAGCAACCAAACCTTATCGTTACCACGTGCCATGTTAAGATATTTACCTTTGGGCATACCGGCCTACTTAAATGGTTTACCAATAGGAGGGGATGATGCCTCCTCTTTCATTATTTACCCATTGTCACTTATCGTCATTGGTGGCATGTTTACCATCGTCTATTTATATCTATTTAATCGTCGTACACGGCAAACTCTGCATGACCTTGTGGTGGGTAGTTACGTGGTAAATTGTGAAGTTCAACAGGCATCAGTGCAAACTGTTTGGCGACCTCACTATTATGCGCTACTGTGCATTGGCGTATTAAGTCTCCTCGTGCCTGCGATGGTGACCAGCATGGTTGATATGCAAGAGTTTGACAATTTGACGGTTGCTCAAAATGCCATAAACAGTAATAAACATGTACGCTACGCCAGTGTTTTTTCAGGCAGTTCAACGTTTACCTCATCAGAAAGTGGCGAAAGAACCAGTCATTACATTGATAGTCAAGCATACATGTTTGAGAATATTGTAGAAGATAATTATATTGCGCAACAATTGGCTAAGTCGTTGGTCGCATCATACCCTGAGTCGAGAGATAAAGACGTTATTCGAGTTACCATGTCTTATGGCTACGATATAGGTATTTGGTCTAGCTGGTACAATTATACCCACAGCTTTAATCCAATAGATATTGTGTCACAGTTGGAGCAAGATAACGACGCAGCTAAATAGTACAAGCACCGATAATAAACAGTAAAAAGTAATATACAAATAATAAAAAATAAAATAGCAAACGCCGTAGTAATCATTACCTTAATTATCACCAAAGTGAGCGCGGCGTTTATTCAATGAGGGGGCTATGGCGTTAGATAAAGCGTTTGTTATGATAGTGGCGTTGGCATTCTTATTGTTTGCTATTGTGTTTATCGTTACCCCTGAATACGCCTTGACGCTGACAACCGAGCAAACATTAAATAGTGTGACGGCGATTGTTGATTTGCGTGCTACCTATGGCGGTTTATTTTTGGCGATTGCGATACTGTTATTTTGGCTACTTGCGAAGTAACAGTTGTTACCTATTGCCTTAGTTGCCGTGTTGACTCTCATGCTGGCAATGGCTGCAACACGACTTATCGGTTGACTCTTAATGCCTGAAGCTGCAATCAGTATGTATGTTTATTTTATTCTTGAAGTCGCTGCGGCATTAACCGCCAGTTGGTTATTGCGCCGTAATAAGGCGGTCTCTCTTTGCGTAGATAATCAATAATCAGCCTTGCCGTAAACACGTTTATGGCTTCAAAACTAGCGTATTAACAGCATGCTCGGCAAGTTACAATTGCAAAAATTCTCGAATGTTTTGCTCTTGCATCATGGCATCTTCATAACCTACCTGAATCAATCGTTTACAGTAATTTTGTTCGAATAGAATATACGACATCAAACTCGAATCAGAATCTTTACCACTGCCCATCAGACGCAAAATAAACCGTAACGCCCACTTCAGTTCTTCGTAATGCTCGTTGGCAATGACATGGAAGTTTTTACTTGGGCTGAGCATAAAGGTATCAATATGCTTTAGCGGTGACTGCAAACTGCGCTTACTTTCCTCGATCAAAGACAAGGTACGATTGATGCGTTGCAACCGTTCAAGGTCACTATTTAGCGCTTCGGTAAATACGGTATCCATCAAATGACCGGCAATCTCAGCGCTGGTTGGTGGCTGATTAAAATCAACTGCTTGATGAATGTTTTGCTGTGGCTGGCTAACACCAACAATAAAAATGCGTTCGGCACCTAAGTGAATAGGCGTGCTTAATGGAGATAGTTGACTGATGGAACCATCACCATAGTGTTGCTTTTTAATTTTTACCGATGGAAATATCAATGGAATCGCACTTGAGGCCATCAAGTGATCGGTATGCAAGTTCGTTTGTACACCGCGGCGCTTGGCTCGCATCCATGGTGAAATAGATTTATCTGCCTGATAAAAGCTGATGGAATCGCCTGTGCTGTAACTGGACGCGGTAAGCGCGACAGACGATAGATAGCCACGAGCAATGTTGTCATCAATACGGCGAAAGTCGACCACTTGATTAAGCAATTGTCGCAATGGTTCATTGTTGAGCAAACTCATTGCTTTTTTCGGTGCATAACCAGCTCGGTAGGAGCCGACAATACCACTGATAATATGGCTAAACACTTTACGGGCATTGGAATGGTAAATCTTTGAGGTATGCAGATTATTCCAAACATATTCGAGCTTGCGAATTCCTAAATGATAACAAGATGCATAACATGCAATGGTCGTGGCGTTGATGGCACCAGCGGAGGAGCCACTGATAATTGGAAAAGGAATACCATGATTTCGCGGCATAAACTTAGAAATGGCCTTTAATACGCCAACTTGATAAGCCGCGGTCGCGCCGCCGCCGGTTAGTAGCAACCCGGTTTTATACCCCTTGTAACTTTTCTTGTTATTACCCGCCATATCGCCCTGTAGGTTTGTCCTTTATAGGTTAACTATGTGCAATCTTTAGCGCGCTGTAAAGCGCTATTTAAGCTCTTTAAACCGGCAAAAGTGAATATCTTATGCTCGCTCGAGCCAATTTGTGAAAATTTCTCATATTGTCTTCACATCCTCTTCACAACCTCGTTGATAAAGTAGCGGTCATAATCACAAGGAGAAAGACGATGAAACAATCAATTACCAGCCTGTTACCTATATTAGCTATTATGGCGACACCATTTATATCTAACGCCAATCAAGTAGCAAACGATGCGCCCAAAATACTTATGGTGTTAAGTAGCTATGGCGAAAAAAATAGCGATGGTGAACTTGTTAAACCTGGCTATGAATTTGATGAGATGAGTAAATCTTATTTGGTGTTTAAAGCGGCAGGCACGCACGTTACCTTTGCCTCACCAAAAGGCGGTGAACTCGTCACTGATAAATACGACGCTAAAAAAGCCTATAACGCCGAGTTTTTAGCTGATGAAAGTGCGGTAAAAGCCTTGTCATCAAGCCTTAAATTAACCGATGTTAACGCCGATGAATTTGATGCGGTATATATCGTTGGCGGCAAGGGACCTATGTATGATTTGGCCACTGACCCACAAGTAAAAACCATCATCAAAGATGTATACGAAGATAATGGTATCGTTGCTGCAGTTTGCCACGGACCAGCGGCATTGTTAGACGTGAAATTATCCGATAACAGCTATTTAGTCGACGGTAAAAGGATCTCTGCCTTTACCAACTTGGAAGAATCGGTGTTTACCAAAAAGTGGCAGCTACCTTTTTCTTTGCAGGATAAATTACAAGGCCAAGGCGCAAATTACCAACAAGACGGGTTAATGCTTAATCAGGTCAGCATCGATGGTCGTATCATTACCGGTCAAAACCCTTTTTCAACCGCCGATAGCGCCGTTGCCGTAGTTGAAAAACTTGGTTTAGATAGCAAAGACTTACCTCGATTTAAAGACGACAACACCATTAAATTGATGGAACAATTTTATGCCGATATCGATAACGCTAGCTCCACATTTAAAGCACAACCGGAGCAATATAACCCAATGTTGCTGGCTATGATTGGCGTTTATCAAGCTAAGCATGCGCAATCTGAAGTAGAGCGAAACGTGGCGCTTAAAGTGATGCAGCAAACCCAAGACATCATTAATCATCCCATGTTGGATATCACCATGGCAAAAACCTTTATCGTCCAAAACGAGCAAGACAAAGCCATTTCATTGTTGAAAGCATCACAGCTGAAATTTCCAGAAAATGAACAAATCAGTGGTTTATTAAATAAGTTGGCAGACTAATGAGTGTATTAAGCAAATTAAAGAAAAATGGGAAGAAAATCATGATCAGTTTAGCTGGTGTCGTCGCAGGCTTAGCCGCCTTGTGGTACGCGTTTTTTTCACTCACGCCATACCAGGTTGATGAGTATATGATGCAAAGCCATTACGCCTATAAAAAGCCAGCGATGAATATGCAAATAGAGCAAGTTACTGGGCGTAACTTTGCGTTTACCTATCAAACATTTGATGGTGCTACCGTTAATGGGCGCTTAGCTTACCCTGATGATATTGACGCCATTGATAACGCCAGTACGCGTATGCCTGTTTTGGTTGGTGTGCATGCGATGGGACGAAGTGAAAACCGTTGGTGGATGGAAAGCTTTAAAGAGCGCCCAACATTAGAGCAAACCGATGAAATCACTAAGCAAGCATTAGCAGCAGGGTATGCGGTTATTGCTATCGATGGTCGTAATCATGGTAAGCGCAAAGATCTTGATTACTCGGTCAGAGATATGATGCTCGATCTGCATTTATGGGGTGAACGCGAACCTTATGAAGCCATGGTCACGGATACCGTAAAAGATTATCGTGTATTGCTTGATTGGATTGAACAGCAATCGCAGTTTGACCAAGATAATATCTCTGTCGCTGGCTACAGCCTTGGCGGCCAAGTCGCCTTATTATTGGCGGGTATCGATGGTCGAATTGAGAACGTGTTATCAATCGTACCGCCTCATCTTGATGATAAAACCGCGATGGTGGCACCAAAAAATGTCGCTAAGCGCTTAAATGTTGATAAAGTATGGTTAGTAACGGCCAAAGATGATGAGTATGCCACAGTCGAAAACAATGAAACCTTGTTTAATTTGATTAAGGCAAATCAGAAAAAGCATATTCAACTTGATGGTGGCCATATATTGCCTGAGGGCTATTTTAACCAACTGATAGGATGGTACGAGTGAAGTCAGCTAAATTAAAATTGTTGATAGTCGAAGATAACCTGGCGATAAGTCAAAACATCGCCAGCTACTTTGAAAAACATCAGACGATTTTAGATTTTGCTTATGATGGGGTACAAGCCTGTGAATTAGCGCTAAGCGAATATTATGATTGTGTGGTCCTTGATATCGCGATGCCTAAAATGGATGGCTTGCAGGTCTGTGACCTATTGCGACAAAAGGCGTCACGTCATATCCCCATAATTATGCTCACAGCTCGAGATACGCTAGATGACAAGCTGGTTGGTTTTTCTCAAGGCGCCGATGATTACTTAACCAAACCCTTTGCTCTTGAGGAGTTGTATGCTCGCTGTATTGCCTTGGCACAGCGTCATACCTTGAATCAGCCGAAAGTACTAACAATGGGCGAAGGTGAAAAGCAGGTGAGTTTAGATATCACCAGCAAACAAGTGTTGCGAAATGAGCAGCAAGTGCATTTACAGCCGATTCCCTTTGCCATTTTACAATTGCTGATGGAAGCGTATCCACGGGCTATGACCCGTAGTGAGCTCTGTGAGAAGATTTGGGGCGACGAACCGACCTCATCAGATGCCTTGCGCTCACATTTTTATCAGCTTAGAAAAGTGCTCGATAAACCGTTTGCCGAGCCGATAATAAAAACCATACACGGTATTGGTTTTAGCTTATCGCTTTAACGTATGTCGTATCCGTAAATAAGAAGAATATTATGATATTTAGTCAGATTCGCACCCGTATTGTCGCGTACTTTATTGCCATGGCGTTGTTTATCAGCGTGTTGTTTGCCGCATTAGGTTTGCTGTTTTCTTATTATATTGAGGATGCGATGTTTTCGCAGTTGCTCAACGATGAAATGGCGCAAGTGCAAGCGCAAATTGAGCAAGGCCAACAACCGGATACTAACTTATCATTTGTGCGTTTTTATCAACATGCTGAACAGCTACCTAAATCAGTAAAAGACACACTAGCAGAAGAGCCTAACCGACACGAATTTTATGCGGAGGATGGTAAGCATTATCACTTAAAACGCAGTGAACAAGGTTATTTGTTGGCGGAAGTAAGTGAATACCTGATTGTCCGTAAAATTAAGGGCAACATGGCAAAAACAACCTTGATATTTATGTTTATCATTTCATTGTTCGTTGCGTTTTTGTCCTGGTCTTTGGCAAAAAGACTGATAAAGCCGATAGATAATTTGATGCAGGTCATTAGCTCTGTTAAAGGCCAAGAATTACCTGAAAACTTTTCTAAACCCTTTGCTAAAGATGAAATTGGTGTGTTTGCTAGAGAGCTGGAGCGCGCTATGCAGCGTGTGCGTCTATTTATTGAGCGAGAGCAACATTTCACTCGTGATGTTTCCCATGAATTGCGCACCCCAATCGCCATTAGCCAAGGGGCATTAACTTTACTAAATGACACGCCGTTAAGCGCAAAACAACAACTGCTGAGCCGTCGTATCGGTGATGCGCAACAGCAAATGCAACAATGCATTGAAGGCTTATTGGCATTAGCGAGAGAGACTGAGTTCAGTGAAGAGCCGGTAACTTTGATGCCGTTAATTGAGTCCTGCGTTGTAGAGCACCATCAATTGCTAGAGCAAAAGGACATCGAATTATCATTACAGGTCAATGATGCGGCGCAGGTGAAAAGTAACAAACAGGCGCTAAAAATCATCATAAGTAACCTTATCGGCAACGCGTTTAATCATTGTCAGCAAGGTGGTATCAATATCGACTTTACTAATAATTGCCTTATTATTGCCGACTCAGGGCCAGGCATCGACCGTGAATTACTGCCGAAAATTTTTCAATCAGGTGTTAAAGGCAGTGGCAGCGAAGGATTTGGTATTGGCTTGTCTTTGGTTAAACGCTTATGTGAAAAGCTAGATATCGACCTTGGCATTGATTCTGACCAAAATGGCACCAAGATTCGCCTGCAATGGTGAGTTACTCTATAAGCTATTTAGCGTTTAGTTAATCTTGGTTGCCCGCGCGTATAAACGAATATTGTTATCGATAAGCAGGTCAATTGGTGCTTGGTTATGGGCCATGAACAAGCCTTTAAAGTTGATCTCAATCAGCTCGGCAAATTCGGTTATCGTCATTTGCAGACTTTGCAGTTGAATTTCATCACCTTGCACCGCGTCATTCAATAGCGCGCTAATTTGCGCAATGTTGTCATTGCGATGCTTGATGATCAGGTCTTCACAGTATTTACGCCCCGCAAACAACAATTCATTACGGATCAATTCTTGCTCGATATCGTTAAATAACGGGTTTGCCCAGGCTTTTAATAACTGAGCCAGTTTTTGCCAGCAACTGCTGTCTTGTGCTAACAATTCATCACTGAGCATATTTTCCATATGACAGTGTTCTTCTATTACCGCACGAAACAAGTCTTCCTTTGAACCAAATTGTTTATGGATGGTTACTCTGGAGATATCCGCATAACGACTGATCATCGAGACATTAGTCGCCTGATAACCATGTTGTAGGAAACACGTTTTTGCTGCATTTAAAATAGTTTGTCGACTTTTTGGCATGGTCAATTGGTGTCAATACGTGCTGTATAGCGCTATGTTTGCGCCTGATTATTACTTTTGAGTGATAGCATATCGATATTTGTTAGATTAATCAATGTTTACAGTTTGTGTAAATGTGTTAACATTCGTTCCGTTAGTTAACATGGCGTATTCAGCACCAAACCTATAATGTCAGCAAATGGGTTCTGTCACGTCAACGTCCGGATTAAAAGGGAACCTTATGTACCGTCACCAAACCTACCTGTTACTTGTATGCACATTCATACTTAGCGCATGCTCCCCAGACAATGAACAGGCCAGTGCAAATATCGAGGCTGTAGAGAAAGTTGTGCAGCTAGCCAAGGTGGTTAATACGCCAAACAAGACTCGCTACTCATTTCCCGCAGAAGTCAGTGCAGTGAAAACATTGGAGCTTAGCTTTGAAGTTTCAGGTCGCCTTACCAGTGCAAAGTTACTCAACGGTAGTCAGATAGAAAAGGGTACCTTGCTAGCATCTATCGATAGCGTGCCGTTTCAACGTCGTGTCAATGAGCAAAAAGCAAAACGTGATAAAGCCGCTCGAGAGCTAAGTCGCATCAAAGCCTTGTTTGCTAAAAATTTGACCGCACAATCGGTACTCGATAACGCCAAAACCGATTTGGAATTGGCTGATATTGAACTGTTAAAAGCCGAGCAGGATTTAAGCTATACCCGTTTGTATGCGCCTTTTGATGCGCAGGTATCAGAACGACTGGTCGACAATAATAACCTGGTTAGTGCGGGCCAAACCATCGCCACATTGCAAGACATGTCGCAGGTGTATTTTACCTTCAATGTACCTGAGCGACTGTTAACTAACTACAAAGGTAATCCCGTGGTGTCAGCCAAAGCCACCTTACTCAATCAACAACTGTCTTATGACATAGAGTATGTTGAACATTCCACCGCTGTTGATCCTATCACCCAGACATACAAAGTCGTGTTTGCTATGCAGCCAATCGAAGGGCGAAGCATTACCCCAGGTGCGCGCGCTAATGTCGATATCGAATTCTCTAGCACATTGCAAAGCGGTGATTTAATGGTACCGTTTTCTGCGCTAGTTGGCGGAGCAGAGCAAGGCTTTGCGGTATTTAAATTCGAATCAAATGGCACCGTTGCAAGATTGCCTGTCTCTGTGGTTCGTGTGGTTAACGGTTTCGCCTTGATTCATTCTTCATTGCAGGTTGATGATGAGGTGGTTGCCGCCGGTGCGAATCGTTTGAGTCATGGCATGAAAGTACGCGCTTACAAAGGTGAGCGTTAATGAATATTGCTCAATACGCCATAAAAACACCGGTCAATGTATGGCTGGTGATCATCATTTGCATGCTTGGTGGTTTGATTGGCCTTAATGAAATTGGTCGGTTGGAAGACCCTGCATTTACCATTAAACAGGTGAAAGTTATCACCCCATTTAAAGGCGCAAGTGCAAAGCAAGTGGAGCAGGAAATTACCGAACCTGTCGAGATTGCGTTGCAACAAATGCCGCAATTACGTCGCTTAACATCGATCTCAAAGCCCGGTATTTCTGAAGTGCTGGTTGAAATCAAACCCAACTATGACTCCAATGAATTACCACAGATATGGGATGAGTTGCGCAAGCGTCTGGTTGATTTAAAACCGAGTTTACCTAAAGGCAGTGGCACACCAAAAGTATATGATGACTTTGGCGACGTCTATGGTATGTACTATGCGTTAACCGCGCCGGATTTTAGTCCGCGGGAAATGCGTGAATTTGCTCGTATTATTCGCCGTGACTTATTAACCGTCGATGACGTTGGTAAAGTTGATATCTCGGGTGTGATGCAAGAGCAAATCGTCGCCTATATGGATCCCAATCATATTGCCGGATTAGGCTTGTCCTTTCCTGATGTCGTCAACCTATTGGCCAATAACTTGCAACCCGCTGCTGGTGCAAGATTGCGCGTTGCCGATAAAAAGGTGCGTATCTTGGTAGAAGAACCAACCAATCAATTGGATGAAATTAACCAGTTATCCTTGGTTGTGCCGGGCACCAATAATTCCATAAAGTTGCAAGATATTGCTCATATTACAGTTGAGCCGGTGGATATTCAAAATAGTATTATTCGTCATCAAGGACGTGATGCGATTACTTTAGCTGTTGCCGCAGTCAATGACGTTAATATTGTTAATGTTGGCAGCCGTGTTGAGCAGAAAATAAATGCCATTCTTGCCGAGTTACCTTTAGGCATTGAATTACAACCAATATATAACCAAGCCACCGTTGTCGATGAAGCGGTCGGCGGCTTTATCAATAATTTATTTATGTCCGTTGCAGTGGTTGTGATAACACTGTGTCTATTTATGGGCTGGCGCTCAGGCATCGTTGTTGGCTCAATATTGTTGATCACGGTTATGGGAACTATTTTGATCATGTGGTTGATGGAATTGCAATTGCAGCGCATTTCACTCGGCGCGATGGTGATCGCTATGGGGATGTTAGTTGATAACGCTATCGTCGTTGCTGAAGGCATGATGCTGCGCATGCGCCAAGGTAAAAATGCCGTTGAGGCAGCTAGCTTTATCGTTAAGCGTACGCAGTGGCCATTGCTCGGTGCGACGGTTATTGGTATTGCCGCATTCTCGGGAATTGGGTTATCTGATGATGCTACTGGCGAGTTCTTATATTCACTGTTTGCGGTGATTATGATTTCGTTGTTATTGAGTTGGGTGTTAGCGGTTATTGTAACGCCATTATTCGGCTCTTATTTTTATCAGCAGGGCAGTGCTGAGCAGCAACCGAGCAAAGGCGTGTTATTGCGTGTTTACCAAGCTGCACTGGCTTGGGTTTTACGTAATCGCTTAATCACCATTTTGGCTTTGGTGGTGGTGACTTTTACTGCGTATGGTAGTTTTGGAAAATTAAAACAAGGGTTCTTTCCACCATCGAATACGCCGATTTTCTTTATTCATTATTGGGGCCCTCAAGATCAAGACATTCGCAGTACCAATGCCACCATTAAAAAGGCGGAGCAGATAGCGTTAGCGCTAGACGGTGTGGAGTCGGTGACCAGTTACGTTGGTCAGGGCGCGGCGCGTTACACCTTAACCTACAACCCACAGGCTCCGAATGAGAGCTACGGTTTGTTAATGATCCGCACCGAGCAAGCATCGACCATCGATACTCTTGGTAAGACCTTATTGGCTGATTTATCGACTTTAGATTTAAATGCCGATGTGTATTTTGAACGTATGCAGTTTGGACCAAGTAATGGCGCCAAATTGGCGGCGCGCTTCTCTGGCCCTGACACCGAGCAATTACGTGCTTTAGCTGAGCAGGCCAAAGCCATCTTATATGCTGATAATAGGGTGCGTGATATTCGTCATAACTGGCGTGAAAAAGGCAAAGCGTTAAACGGCCACTACGATAAAATTAACGCCGGTGTTGCGGGTATTTCACGTAGTGACTTTAACGACGCGGTGCAATATGCCAGCTCAGGTCTTGAACTTGGGCGCTTGCAAGATGGTGATTATTCATATGCCATCATGGCGAAAATGGCCGATATTAATAATGACCCTATTGAAGCGATTGAAAATGCCATGGTCTGGTCTTCACAGCAGCGCCAATATGTGCCATTTAGACAAGTATCAAATGGCTTAGAATTAGTCAGCGAAGAGGTGCAAATTCAGCGTCGTGATCGTTTACGTACCATTACGGTATTCGCCGATCCTGGATTTAATGAAACCGCAGGCGCGGCATTAGCGCGAATTCGACCGCAAATAGAAGCCCTCGAACTACCGCCCGGTTACCAACTAGAGTGGGGGGGCGAATTTGAAGCCTCGCAAGATGCGCAACAAGCACTTGGCAAAGGCTTACCCGCTGGCTTTTTAGCGATGTTTATTATTTCAGTGTTGTTGTTTGGTCGTGCACGTCAGCCATTGATTATCTGGTTAATTGTGCCAATGGCGGTCGTTGGTGTTGTCACCGGCTTATATTTTACCGGTTTACCATTTGGCTTTATGGCGTTGTTGGGCTTTTTAAGCCTATTTGGTATGTTGATCAAAAATGCTATCGTTTTGTTGGAAGAAATCGACTTACAACGACAAGAAGGTAAAACTGATCAAGTTGCTATTGTCGAAGCCAGTATCAGTCGTTTACGCCCGGTATCATTGGCTGCGATCACTACCATATTGGGTATGGCGCCGTTGTTAAGTGATGCCTTCTTTGCCGATATGTCCGTCACCATTATGGGCGGTTTGGCGTTTGCAACTGTGCTTACTTTGCTTGCCGTACCGGTATTGTATTCATTGTTGTTTCGTATCAACTATCGATAAATTTGATTAAATTTGATTAAATTTATCGCAATCAATTGTTTAATTTGCTTGCGCCATTTTCTTTTAGTCATCGTGACGCTATTATGCGCGATGACTTTTCCATTCCTAAAAATAATAAGGGAAGATATTCATGAATAAATCTCTATCAGCATTCGTTGTTGCCTCCATTCTCCTAAGCGGCTGTCAAACCACACGTGAAAATGCTCACACCGGTGAAGCTGAAACCAACTCAACAACGATAGGTGCCATCACTGGTGCAATTGGTGGTGCTATTGTTGGCGCGGCAACATCAAGTAAAAGTGATCGCAAAAAAGGCGCTTTGCAAGGCCTAGTAGGTGGTGCGGTTATCGGTGCGGGTGTGGGTAATCACCTAGACAAACAAGAAGCCTTATTGCGCGATAAAATGCAACAATCAGGTGTCCAGGTAAAACGCATCAATGAAAACCAATTACAGTTAGTGATGACCAATGGTATTGGCTTTGATACTGGCTCGTATTACTTGCAGCCACAAATTACCTCAACTCTTAACGGGGTTGTAGAGGTACTACGAGAATTTCCAGAATCAAAAATTCGAATTGAAGGACATACCGACAGCATTGGTAGTGTCAATGCAAACCAAACCTTGTCTGAAAATCGTGCCTCGTCGGTATTAAATTACTTTTTCCAAAACGGTGTGGCGCGTGACCGCTTGATCGCTGTCGGTTTAGGGGAAAGCCAACCGGTATGTGACAATATCAATGAACAAGGGCGTCAATGTAATCGTCGTGTAGAGATCAATATCCTACCAACTTCGTAGTACTCGGTTAGTCGATACAAGTAACGATTACAGTAATCGCCAACAAAAACACCCTACAAATTTGTATTTGCAGGGTGTTTTTTATCACTAATCCTTTGTTTTTATCTTTAAATACGGGGTTAGTTAACGTTTATTGGCATTGACTGCGAAACGCATTGGATACTTTAGAGATCGGTTCTCGTTCAAGTAAATCACTGATAAACCAACCTGCTTGCAGTAACTTATCAAGATCAATACCGTGTTCAATACCAAGGCCATTGAGCATATAAACCACATCTTCACTGGCGACATTACCAGATGCACCTTTTGCATACGGGCAACCACCAAGGCCTGCTACGGCACTGTCGATCACCGCAACGCCCATTTGTAGGGCGGCGTATATATTGGCCAGTGCTTGGCCATACGTGTCATGAAAATGTACCGCCAATTTTTCCACTGGCACGTATTGACTGACAGCGGCTAGCATGCGTCGTACGCTTTCCGGCGTGCCCACACCTATGGTATCGCCTAACGAGATTTCATAGCAGCCCATGTCGAGCAGCTTCTTGGCAACCTTGGCGACTTGTTCTGGTGCAATATCACCTTCATAAGGGCAACCTACAACGCAAGAAACATAACCACGCACCTTTAGATTATTGGCGTTTGCCGCTTCAATAACCGGTGCAAATCGCGCTAATGATTCATCAATTGAGCAGTTAATATTTTTTTGGCTAAAGCTTTCCGACGCAGCGCCAAAGATGGCAACTTCATCAGCTTTAACGGCAAGTGCAGCTTCAAAGCCTTTCATGTTTGGCGTTAAAGCTGTGTAAGTGACGCCAGGTTTGCGCTGTAATTGCGCAAATATCTCGCTTGACGTCGCCATTTGCGGCACCCATTTGGCAGAGACGAAACTACCACTTTCAATATAACCTGTGCCGGCCTCGGCAAGTTTATTGATCAAGGCTATTTTGTCCTGAGCAGAAATAAACTGCTTTTCATTTTGCAGCCCATCTCTTGGACCGACCTCAACGATTTTAACCGCTTTGGGCAAGTCGCTGTGACCTAGGTTAGCAACCAGTGTCATAAGCTTACTCCTTATTCTGTCGCACTAAACGCTAATAATTCAGCGCCACCATCGACCATTTCACCGGCGGTAAAATAGAACTCATTAACAACGCCATCGCTAGGCGCTTTAATGGTGTGTTCCATTTTCATCGCTTCCATAATCAATAACGGTTGATCTTTGTTCACCGTGGCACCTGGTTCGACTAATAATGTCACAATGGTGCCATTCATTGGCGCCGTTAGACCGCCTTGACCTTGATCGTCACCAGCGTCGCCATAATCAACGGGGGTGCGAGAAAAGTGAATCACGCCGGCGTCGAAGTAAAGACTGAATTGAGAGTCATTTTCAGCAATGCTAAAGCGACGTCGGTGACCATTAATGATCACTTGTAAGCTGTCACTATCGATATAACCTTGTGCGTCAACTTGTTGATCTGCTACCTTGATTACATAGTGTGTAGCATGACCTTCTCCGCGAATATCGACCGTAACCGGATAACTTTGTTCATTAAATTCTAACGAGAAACGATTGATGTTGGCTTCATTGAGACGCCAACCATTACTGTTATTCCATGGTGAGGTCGGATCGTCTTGGTTGTTGTTTTGCTGACTTAATTGTTGCTGCTGTAATTGCAAAAATAACGCCGCAACAGGCAGTTCGCTTTCAATGGCTCTATCACTTTTGTGAAAAATTAGCTCACTGTGCTTGTCGATAAACCCAGTATCTAAATCTTGTTCTACAAACGGCTTACATGTCGCAAGGTTATACAAGAAATCAATATTAGTGGTCACACCTTTAATGCGGTATTCCATCAACGCTTTTTGCAAACGTTGTAGAGCTTTATCACGGTTTTCATCCCAAACGATTAGCTTAGCGATCATTGGGTCATAAAACACGCTAACGTCGTCACCTTGACGTACACCGGTATCAACACGCACGTATTCGCTTTCTAATGGTGTTTGCAAAAAACTCAAGTGACCTGTTGCTGGTAAAAAGTCGTTATCAGCATCTTCGGCATAAATACGAGCCTCAAAAGAATGACCGTTGATGCGCAGTTGTTGCTGAGTAAGCGGCAGCTGTTCATTGGCGGCAACACGTAATTGCCATTCCACCAAATCCTGCCCGGTGATTTTTTCAGTCACTGGGTGTTCAACCTGCAAACGTGTATTCATCTCCATAAAATAGAATGAATGATCAACATCAAGTAGAAACTCAACCGTACCGGCACCTTGGTAGCCAATGGCTTTAGCCGCTTGAATCGCAGCGTCACCCATTTGCGCACGCAACTCTTCGCTCATACCAGGGGCTGGCGCTTCTTCGATCACTTTTTGATGGCGACGTTGTACTGAACAATCACGTTCAAACAAATATACCGCGTTATCGTGATTGTCACAGAACACCTGGATTTCAACGTGTCTTGGTTGTGTTAGGTATTTCTCTACCAACATAGTGTCGTCACCAAACGATGACATGGCTTCACGTTTTGCTGCTGCTAACCCTTCACTAAACTCTGATTCTGACCAGACTTGGCGCATGCCTTTGCCACCGCCACCAGCGGTCGCTTTAAGTAATACTGGGTAGCCCATATCATCGGACGCTGCTTTGATTATCGCTTCCGATTGATCGTCACCATGATATCCTGGCACTAAAGGCACGTTTGCCTTCTCCATGATTTGCTTAGCCGCTGACTTAGAGCCCATGGCTTCAATAGCCGCTACCGGTGGGCCGATAAAGGTGATGTTATTGTCATCACACATACGGCAAAATTCACTGTTTTCAGACAAAAACCCATAACCGGGATGGATTGCTTGTGCACCGGTTTGTTTTGCTGCAGCAATAACTTTGTCCGCTTGCAAATACGATTCACGTGACGGCGCATTACCAATGTAAACTGCTTCATCCGCCATATTTACGTGTAGGCTGTCACGGTCGGCGTCCGAATATACTGCAACCGTTAAAATGCCCATTTCTCTTGCCGTGCGGATCACTCTACAAGCAATTTCACCTCGGTTGGCAATTAGTATCTTTTTAAACATGAGTATTCCTGTGTTGGCAATTATTGTTGTTTGGTGATCCAGGCTGGCTGGCGCTTTTCAAAAAATGAACGCAATCCTTCCTGACCTTCAGCGCTTACCCTAATGCTGGCAATACGCTCACTGGTATCTTGCAGTAATGCCTCATCGACATCTTTAAATGCAACATCAAACACCAACTGTTTTGCTTGTTCTACCGCTGCTGGGCTATTGGCTAGTATTGTGTCAACCATCGCCTCTGTGGCATTATCCAGCTCATCAATGGCAACCACTTCATCAATTAAGCCGATGTTTAATGCTTTGTTGGCAAAAAATCGCTCAGCAGTTTGAAAATAACGACGGGCGGCTTTAACGCCTATAGCTTGAACCACATAAGGGCTGATCGTTGCTGGAATAAGGCCTAATTTTACTTCGGATAAACAAAAGCTGGCTTTGTCACTGGCAATAGCGATATCACAGCAGCTCACCAAGCCTACCGCACCACCAAATGCTGCACCTTGTACTTTGGCGATGGTCGGTTTATTGATAAAGTTCAGGGCTTTTAGCATGTTGGCAAGGGCGTTGGCGTCGTGCAGATTTTCGTCAAAGCTGTAATCTGCCATGCGTTTCATCCAGCCAAGGTTGGCACCGGCACTGAAGCTTTTGCCATTGGCGGCAAGAATCATCGCGCGAACATTGTCATGGCCATGCAAGTAAGTAAAGACTTGCGTTAGTCGAGCTATCACCGCATCGTCAAAGGCATTGTGCTTTTCTGGGTTGTTTAGGGTTACCGTAGCAACACCACGCGCGTCAATCGCGAGGTCAACAAACCGTTCAGATAAAGGAATTTCAATCGTCATGTTTTCCACCCCCATTACATTCTAAACACACCGAACTTGGTGTCTTCGATGTCTTTGTTAAGTGATGCGGAAATCGCCATGCCTAGCACATTTCGAGTTTGCGCCGGATCGATGACACCGTCATCCCATAATCTTGCTGAGGCGTAGTATGGATGACCTTGCTTTTCGTAAACATCAACAATTGGTTGCTTGAATGCTTGCTCTTCTTCGCTGCTCCATTGCTCGCCACGTTTGTCTTTCTGGTCACGTTTTACTTGCGCTAATACGCCTGCGGCTTGTTCACCGCCCATAACGGAGATACGAGAATTTGGCCACATAAACAGGAAACGCGGATCATAAGCTCGGCCACACATACCATAGTTACCGGCACCAAAGCTGCCGCCTATCAATACTGTGAATTTAGGTACTTTTACTGTCGCAACGGCGGTTACCATCTTCGCACCGTGCTTGGCGATACCGCCAGCTTCGTATTGCTTACCAACCATAAAGCCGGTGATGTTTTGTAAGAAAATTAGAGGGATTTTGCGCTGTGCACACAGCTCAATAAAGTGAGCTCCTTTTTGCGCAGATTCAGCAAATAAAATACCATTATTGGCGACAATACCCACCGGGTAACCAAAGATATGAGCGAAACCACAGACAAGCGTGGTGCCATATAGGGCTTTAAATTCATCGAATTCGCTGCCATCAACAATACGGGCAATAATTTCACGAACGTCAAATGGTTGACGTGAATCTTTTGGCACAATGCCATAAATGTCTTTGCTGTCGTATTTAGGTTCAACAACGTCTTTGGTTGCAAGTTGTTTAGGCTTTAAGCGGTTAAGATTGGCAACAGAGTCTCGCACCAATTTTAACGCATGTTGGTCATTTTGCGCGTAATGATCGGCAACACCTGAGGTACGACAATGAACATCTGCACCACCAAGTTCTTCAGCAGATACTTCTTCACCTGTGGCGGCTTTGACCAACGGCGGACCGGCTAAGAAAATGGTACCTTGGTCTTTAACGATGATCGACTCATCTGCCATCGCCGGTACATACGCACCGCCTGCGGTACATGAACCCATAACCGCGGCAATTTGCGGAATATTTTGCGCTGACATGTTGGCTTGATTAAAGAATATGCGACCAAAATGTTCCCGATCTGGGAATACCTCATCTTGATTTGGTAGGTTTGCACCGCCAGAATCAACCAATGAAATACAAGGCAAGTTGTTTTCTTCTGCAATGGTTTGCGCACGAATGTGTTTCTTTACCGTTAGTGGATAATATGTACCACCTTTAACCGTCGCATCGTTAGCGATAATCACACATTCTTGACCGCTAACACGACCAATACCGGTAATGATGCCGGCACTAGGAACATGATCTTTATATACATCGTGTGCCGCTAATTGCGACATTTCTAAAAATGGTGAGCCAGGATCAAGTAAGTGATATACACGATCACGAGGTAATAGTTTGCCCCGAGATAAGTGGCGCTCTCTTGATTTCTCGCCACCACCTAATTTAATTTCTTCTACAAGTTTATTCAGATCATCCACTTGCGCTTGCATATGTTCAGCGTTTTCACTGAATTCTTGACTGCGCGTATTTATTTTACTGTTAATAACCGCCACAAGATGTCCTCTATTTGTGCAATTTTGCTAAGTTTTTGCTACGTTGTTCTATTCATTGAGTTGTAATTTTTTGCAATAGCAATAGGGCAGTAAACTGCCCTTAACGTCGGCTTAGTTTGACTCGTTAAATAACTCACGACCAATCAACATACGACGAATCTCTGATGTACCAGCACCGATCTCATATAGTTTTGCATCACGCAATAAACGACCTGCTGGGAACTCATTGATATAACCGTTACCGCCTAACAATTGGATGGTATCTAATGCCATTTTTGTTGCCAGTTCGGCAGAGTACAAAATAACACCTGCGGCGTCTTTACGAGTCGTTTCACCACGGTCACTGGCCTGTGCCGCCATGTAAGCGTATGATTTTGCAGCATTCATTTGTGTGTACATGTCAGCAATCTTGCCTTGAACCAATTGGAACTCACCGATTGACTGGCCAAATTGCTTACGGTCATGGATATAAGGAACAACTAAGTCCATACACGCATCCATAATACCTAAAGGACCACCAGACAGAACCAAACGTTCGTAATCTAAACCAGACATTAGAACGCGCACGCCTTTGCCTTCTTCACCTAAAATGTTTTCGGCAGGTACTTCACAGTTTTCAAATACCAATTCACAGGTGTTAGAACCACGCATCCCTAATTTGTCGAGTTTTTGGTGACGCGAGAAACCTGGGTAATCACGTTCAACGATAAAGGCAGTAATCCCTTTTGAACCTGCACTGGTGTCGGTTTTTGCATAAATCACGTATACATGGGCGTCTGGACCATTGGTGATCCACATTTTGTTGCCATTAAGAATGTATTTGTCACCTTGTTTGTCGGCGCGTAATTTCATGCTTACAACATCAGAACCCGCATTTGGCTCACTCATTGCCAAAGCACCGATATGTTCACCAGTACAAAGCTTTGGTAAATATTTAGCTTTTTGCTCGTGCGTACCGTTTTTGTTTAATTGGTTTAGACATAAGTTCGACATAGCGCCGTAACTTAAACCAACAGACGCCGATGCACGGCTGATTTCCTGCATGGCAATCATGTGCTCTAGGTAACCTAAACCGCTACCACCGTATTGCTCATCTACGGTCATTCCTAGCAAACCCATGTCACCGAACTTGCGCCATAAATCACTTGGGAATTCGTTGTCGATATCAATTTGCTCTGCGCGAGGCGCAATTTCATCACGGGCGAAGGCGTTTACTTGATCGCGGATCATGTCAACGGTTTCGCCAAGGTTAAAGTTCAGTGAAGAAAATTGAGAAATCATAATATTACCTTTGCTTTAAAATTTGTTTTAAATGAGTCGTTTATTCGTTTATTCGTTTATTCGTTTATTCGTTTATTCGTTTATTCGTTTATTCGTTTATTCGTTTATTCGTTTATTTGTTGTGCATGGGTTAGCTCGTCACGAGCCTGTGCACAACGTTGTTCAAGGGTGGTTAACTCGGTTAACACCACTTTAATATCTTCAAGTTGTTGATGCAGGGCGCTTTGCTTTTCAGCGATTAATTGCATGATGGTATCAAGCTGACTGGTACTGGTTTTATCTGCATCGTATAGCTCAAATAAGCGGCCGGTTTCAGCAAGAGAAAAGCCTAAGCGTTTGCCACGCAATATCAGCTTCAAGCGCACACGATCACGGCGACTGTAGATGCGGGTTTGGCCTTTACGTTTTGGCGTGATCAACCCTTGATCCTCATAAAATCGGATACTACGGGTAGTGATAGCAAACTCTCTTGCCAATTCGCTAATGCTAAATTGCTGTTGTATTTGATCCATTATTTTCCTATTCGAAGGTTGCGCTGTTTAGGCTAGATCGGTCCAACCATGGATTATTTTATGTTACCACTTTAGTGGAAGTTTACGTAAAGGTAAAGCTGGTGTGTTTAGGGCAATGTTAAGCTTGAATCTATCTGTACACAAAAACTGACGATTAACCAGCTCAGTAATAACCTAGTTCTGCCTGTAGCGCTTTGGCGTTAAGCGATAGCACGGATGTCTAAATAGAAGTGGCAATTTAAGATTACAATTTTCTCTGTTTAAAATTGCTTTACGTTGGCGTAAACTAAAATTTTGCGGTAGTCTTGAGACACTCTAATAGCATGCCAATGAACATCTCGATATAGAGATGGTCTGATAAAGTTGGTATCACTCTATTACAACACTAATTTCAGGAATAAATTATGTCTTTAAATGATCCTATCGTAATTGTTAGCGCAATGCGCACGCCAATGGGCGGATTTATGGGCGGCTTAAGTGCAGTTGCCGCAACCGAACTTGGCAGTGCCGCGGTTAAAGCCGCTGTCGAACATGCCGGTATTGGTAACGATCAGGTAGACGAATTAATTATGGGCTGTGTATTGCCTGCTGGCTTAAAGCAAGCCCCAGCTCGTCAAGCAGCATTAGGTGCTGAATTGGCTTTATCAACGGTTTGTACCACGATCAACAAAGTGTGTGGTTCAGGTATGAAAGCGGCCATGTTTGCTTATGATTCATTGGCGGCAGGTAGTATTGATGTTGCCGTTGCTGGTGGTATGGAAAGCATGAGTAATGCACCATACATTTTACCTAAAGCACGTGGTGGTATGCGCATGGGCCATGGTGAAATCAAAGATCACATGATGATGGACGGTCTTGAAAATGCTTACGATGGTATGGCGATGGGCTGTTTCGCGCAAGATACTGCCGATGATGTTGAGTTCAGCCGTGAACAAATGGATGAGTTTGCATTAACCTCACTTTCACGTGCTAATGCAGCCATTGAATCTGGCGCCTTTAACAATGAAGTTGTTCCAGTAACATTCAAAACACGCAAAGGCGACGTTACATTTGCTATTGATGAGCAACCAGGCAACGCCCGACCTGAAAAGATTCCTAGCCTACGCGCTGCATTCAAACGCGACGGAACAATCACCGCAGCGAACTCTAGCTCAATCTCTGATGGTGCAGCGGCTATGGTTATGATGCGTATGTCTGAAGCCGAAAAACGCGGTTTAACACCGCTTTGTAAAGTGGTTGGTCATGCAACTCATGCACAACAACCTAGTGATTTTACCGTTGCTCCTGTTGGCGCAATGGAAAAACTGTTCAATAAAGTTGAATGGAGTAAAGATGACGTTGATTTATATGAAATCAACGAAGCGTTTGCCATGGTAACCATGTTGGCTGTTAAAGAGCTGCAACTTGATCACGCCAAGGTGAACGTCAATGGTGGTGCGTGTGCACTGGGTCATCCGATTGGTGCCAGTGGTGCTCGTATCATGGTTACGCTTATCCATGCCCTGAAAAATAAAGGGCTAAGTAAAGGTGTCGCCAGTCTGTGTATTGGTGGTGGTGAAGCAACTGCCATTGCCGTTGAAATGCTTTAATAAAATAATCAAAAAGCCGCAGCATCGCTGCGGTTTTGCTTTTTAAACGATACCAATATAAACGTTACCAATAAAAAATGACATATAGGTATTGTTGATGGGGACCATACAACATGAATTTTGATTTAACCGAAGATCAGCAAATGTTTGCTGATATGGCCAATCAGTTTGCTCAAGCTGAGTTCGCGCCAAACGCTGCGCGTTGGGATGCAGAACATATTTTCCCAAAAGATGTTATCGCTAAAGCCGGAGAGTTAGGCTTTTGTGGTCTTTACAGCCCTGAAGATGCTGGTGGTCTAGGCCTTTCTCGCTTGGACTCATCAATTATCTTTGAGCAGTTGTCTATGGGGTGTACCGCGACGACGGCGATGATCACCATCCATAATATGGCAACCTGGATGATCGCGACTTGGGGGACTGAGTCAGTTAAACAAACTTGGTGTGACGGTTTGATATCAGGCCAGCGATTGGCGTCTTACTGTTTAACTGAACCTGGTGCTGGTTCTGACGCTGCATCTTTGCGTACGTCAGCAAAAAAAGACGGTGATGAATATGTTATCAACGGCTCAAAAATGTTTATTTCTGGCGCTGGTGATACCGACGTACTGGTCGCTATGGTGCGCACTGGCGGTGAGGGGGCAAAAGGCATTTCTGCGGTTGTTATCCCTGCTGACGCTAAAGGCGTTATTTACGGCAAAGCCGAAGAGAAGTTAGGCTGGAATGCTCAACCAACACGATTGATCACCTTTGAAGATGTGCGTATCCCATGTGAGAATTTATTGGGCGCGGAAGGTGAAGGCTTTAAAATTGCCATGAAAGGCTTAGACGGTGGTCGTATTAATATCGCCACTTGTTCTATCGGTACTGCGCAACAAGCACTGAATACCGCCATGGTCTATATGCAAGAGCGTGAGCAATTTGGTAAACCAATTGCGGCATTCCAAGGTATGCAATTTAAATTGTCTGATATGGCGACCAAACTTGTCGCTGCACGTCAAATGGTTCGCTTAGCAGCCTATAAACTAGACACTAATCACCCAGAAAAAACCGCCTATTGTGCGATGGCCAAACAATTTGCAACCGACGTAGGTTTTGAAGTATGTGACGCTGCGCTGCAAATTCATGGTGGCTACGGCTACATCAAAGAGTATCCACTTGAGCGTCATTTTAGAGATGTCCGTGTTCATCAAATTCTTGAAGGTACTAACGAGATCATGCGTTTGATTATCGCTCGCCGCCTATTAACAGAAGGTGCGGCAGAGTTGCTGTAGGAATGACAATGACAGATTTATTGAAATTAGAAAAACAAGGTAATACCGCGATTATTACCTTTAATAATCCACCAGCTCACACTTGGACCCAGCAAAGTTTGGCCGGTTTGCGCGATTTAGTCTTGCAGTTAAATCAAGATAAAGACGTTTATGCGCTGGTGTTAACCGGCGGCGGTGAGAAGTTTTTCTCCGCCGGTGCTGATTTGAATGTATTTGCCGATGGTGACAAATCCGTTGCTCGTCAAATGGCGGAAGTATTTGGTCAAGCATTTGAAACCTTATCAGCATTTCGTGGTGTCTCAATTGCGGCAATCAATGGTTGGTCCATGGGTGGTGGTCTAGAAGTCGCATTAGCGTGTGATATCCGTATTGCCGAAGAACATGCGGTAATGGCTCTACCTGAAGCATCGGTTGGTTTATTGCCATGTGCCGGTGGTACGCAAAACTTACATATATTAGTTGGCGAAGGTTGGACAAAACGTATGATTTTATGCGGTGAGCGTGTTGACGCGCCAACGGCATTGCGTATTGGTCTTGTTGAAGACGTCGTTAGTAAAGGTGAAGGCCTGAATAAAGCCATTGAATTAGCCGCGAGAGTTGCTAAGCAATCACCTGTTGCGGTGGCGGCATGTAAACAGCTTATCCAGAAAAACCGTTCAATGCCTATTACCGAGGCATTACCGCAAGAGCGCGATGCCTTTGTTGATCTATTCGATAGCAAAGACCAGGCGGAAGGCGTCAATGCCTTTATAGAAAAACGTAAGCCGCAATGGCGTAATGAGTAAGGTAAGTTATGTCTGATATCGTATTATTTGACGAGCTGGAATGTCGTAATGACAAAAAATTGGCGCTAATCACATTAAATTCTGAAAAGTCGCTAAACGCGTTAAGTCATGCAATGGTCAATGAGATCAAACCAAAGTTAAAAGCATGGCAAGAGCGCGATGACATTGTTGCTGTGTTTTTACAAGGTGCCGGTGATAAGGCGTTTTGTGCTGGCGGTGACATTGTTTATTTATATAATAATTTGCCAGATGTTAATGGTGACCCGGCACCTAAAATTGAGCAATTCTTTTTAGATGAGTATGAGCTTGATCATATGATTCATACCTACAATAAACCATTTATTGTTTGGGGTAATGGCATTGTTATGGGCGGCGGTCTTGGTTTAATGGCGGGTGCTAGCCATCGTGTCGCTACCGAGAATACCCGTATTGCCATGCCAGAGATTAGCATTGGTTTATACCCGGATGTAGGCGGCAGTTATTTTCTTAATAAGATGCCGAACAATACCGGTTTATTTTTAGGCTTAACGGGTGCTGCCATAAATGCTACCGATGCCAAATATGTATCACTAGCCGATCACTTTATTGCTCACACTCATAAGCAAGACGTACTTAATGCATTAGCGGAGGTTAATTGGGGCGGCACCAAAGCGCTTAATGAAGATAAGCTTAGTGATGTGTTATTAGCGTTTGAGCAGCAAAGTAAAACAATGGCGCCGGTATCTAATATAAAAGGTCATCAGTTGCTGATTGATGAATTAACCGCAGCCGATAATATTAGCCAAATCGTTGCCAATATTAAAAATGCTGACATCGAAGACAAATGGTTTAACAGAGCACAGAAATCGCTTGCCCACGGCAGTGCATTGAGTGTGCAGTTAACTTACAACCAAATACAAAAATCAAAAAACATGTCGTTAGCTGAGTGTTTTCGTATGGAGCTGACCATCTCGAAAAAATGTGGCGAGTTTGGTGAGTTCAAAGAAGGTGTCCGCGCCTTATTAATAGAAAAAGATAATAATCCGCAGTGGAAATACCCAGATGTTGCAAGCGTTGAGCAAGACGTTATCGATTGGTTCTTTACCAGTGACTACATTGAAAGCGCACATCCTCTAGGGCACTTATAAGTGTTCACTGACGAGATATAACGAAACAAGAATTATATTAGGAGTATTACATGGCAAATGTAGCTTTCTTTGGTTTAGGTAACATGGGTGGCCCAATGGCTGCCAACTTAGTAAAGGCCGGTCATAGTGTCAAAGTGTTTGATTTGTATGATCAGGCAGTACAACAGTTGCTTGAGCAAGGAGCAACCACCGCAAGCTCAAATCAGCAATTGGTTGACGGTGCAGACTTCATCGTTTCCATGCTACCAGCGGGTAAGCATGTTGAAGGTTTATATTTAGGTGAAGATGGTCTAATTAATTATATTAAGCCCGGCGCGTTGGTTATTGACTCTTCTACAATTGATAAGCCAACCGTTGTTAATGTGGCATCGGCTTTAGCCGAAAAGGGCATTAACTTTGTTGATGCGCCGGTGTCCGGTGGTGTTGGTGGTGCGATTGCCGGTACGTTATCCTTTATGGTTGGTGGTGAAGACGCTGATTTCGCTACAGCGAAACCATTACTCGATAATATGGGTAAAAATATATTCCATGCCGGCTCTTACGGTGCAGGCCAAATCGCCAAGGTATGTAACAACATGCTGTTAGGTATTTTAATGGCGGGTACATCGGAAGCATTGCAACTTGGTATTGCCAATGGCTTGGATCCTAAGAAATTGTCCGAGATCATGTTGCAAAGCTCTGGTCGTAACTGGACCCTAGAACTTTATAACCCGTGTCCAGATGTTCTTGAGAATGTACCATCAAGCAATAACTATGAGGGTGGCTTTATGGTTGACTTAATGGCGAAAGACTTAGGTCTGGCATTAGATACCGCTGTTAACAGTCAATCATCAACCCCTATGGGGGCGTTAGCGCGCAGCTTATTTGCGATTCATGCCGGTCAAGGCAACGGTAAAAAAGATTTTAGCAGCATCTTTAAGATGTTTGATAAAGAATAATTGAAAGGTAATCACATGGATATCATGAATAAAGTAATCGTTATAACCGGTGCTGGTGGCGGTTTAGGTCGTTCTATGGCGGTGGATTTTGCAAAGCAAGGCGCTAAACTTGCCTTGGTTGATCTTGGTGAAGACGCTCTTGCTGCGACGTTAGCTGAAGTTGAGGCGGTTAATGGTCAAGCGAAGGTATATATTGCCAACGTTACTGATGAGCAAAGTGTTGAGTCAACTTTCGAGAAAATCGCAGCCGACTTTGATGGCATTGATGGTTTGGTAAACAATGCCGGTATCTTACGTGACGGTATGTTTATTAAAGTTAAAGACGGTGAAATCGTTAAGAAGATGTCACTGGAGCAGTTTCAGTCGGTTATTGATGTCAACTTAACTGGCGTATTCTTATGTGGTCGTGAAGCGGCAGCCCAAATGATCAAGTACAAGCGCAAAGGTGTGATCATCAATATGTCGTCTATTGCTCGCCAGGGTAATATGGGACAAACCAACTACTCTGCGTCTAAAGCCGGTGTCGTTGCGATGACAGTTACTTGGGCACGTGAACTGGGTCGTTTTGGTATTCGCGTTGGTGCAATCGCCCCAGGTGTTATTCGAACCGCAATGACCGATGCAATGAAACCTGAAATGCGTGAGCGTTTAGAGAAAATGAAACCGGTTGGTCGTTTGGGTAGTCCAGAAGAGATTGCGCATACCGCTAAGTATATTTTTGAAAATGAATTTTTCACTGGTCGCGTCGTCGAAATCGACGGTGGCTTATCAATGTAGTTTATCAATGTCATAGTATTGTTGTTTACTATCGACAACATAGTAATATGTCATATTGATAAAAGAGCGAATGATGATTCGCTCTTTTTATTTAGCACACTAGTAGCGCATTAAAGGGCAGATATTAAATGAACAAAGCCTTATTTCTCGATCGAGATGGCATTATCAATGTCGATCATGGCTATGTATATAAAGCCGCAGACTTTGAGTTTGTTGACGGTATCTTTACGCTTTGCCAAAAGGCAAACGAAAAAGGCTATGACATATTTGTGATAACCAATCAGTCCGGTATCGCCAGAGGTTTGTACAGCGAACAAGATTTTTTTGAGTTGAGTCGTTGGATGAGCGAGCGCTTTGCCGAGCATGACGTCATTATTAAAGATGTCTATTTTTGCCCACATCACCCAGTAAAAGGCAACGCCCCGTATAAAAAGCAGTGTCAATGTCGAAAACCTGAACCTGGAATGATATTAAAAGCCGCACAGCAACATAATATTGATTTACAAAACAGCATATTTATAGGTGATAAAACCTCAGATATGGTGGCTGCACAGCGTGCAGGTATAGAATCTCGAGTTCTGGTTTCAAGTCGTTATCATCAAGACGACGATATCGACGCAATAAAAGTTGCGAACTTGTGCGCATTTATTGAGCGTTTTTAGTTATTCTTGTCTATAATTTGAACGGTTAAACGTTTTTTTTTTAAAAATTGAAAAAACGTGTTGACGCTTCCGAAAAAATCCCTAAAATGCGCATCCACTTCCACGGGAACAGCGGTACTAGCCGAAGTTACCAAAAGGTTATCTTCGATAACTTGGAAGGTCGGTTTTAGGTTTGCAACCCTTATATTAAAGGTTACAAACGACAACAATTAATTTGAAGATTTTTGAATTTAATTGTTGACATCGAAACTGAGTTGCGTAGAATGCGCATCTCGCTTCAGGCAAGGCCTGGAGCAACAAGCACTAGCGAATGAGACTACTGCTTAGTTCTTTAATCAGAACGTTCTTTAACAATTAGTTATCATGCAATTTGTGTGAGCACTCACAAGATAAGATGGTTTTACCATTAAGTCTTTTTAAGACTTTACTTGATGAGT
>NZ_JABBXG010000012.1:0-112219 GCF_012932945.1 Thalassotalea sp. Y01 | reverse complement strand
GCCCATTGGCTGTCATGAGCATGACCGCCTCACACCAATGGGGGCACATTTGCCTTACGATTTCCTAGGTTTGGTATCTAACCGAATCATCAACGTGTATCAAGGGGTCAGAACACTTGAAACAGTGCTTATTTAGTTATTAAGCATTGCTTTATTGCAATATGTTGCTTGTTCAAAGTCGCTAATATTCATCGCAATATTGGCAATATCAGGAAACAAGGTGACAAGCTTAGCGACCATGTTTTTTGATAACTTGGCTTTTTGCTCTGTCGAACGCCCTTGCATGATATGAGCAAACACATGAATAAAATCGTCACGTTTATTACCTACCGAGTAGGTTTTAAACGTGGTTAGTCTTACTTTGATATCGCTCTCGTCAAATAAGCCTGTAGAGTTTGCGACTCGATGCAGTTGTTGCAGAATAAATTCTTCATCGTAAGATTTAAGGATGCTGTCAGAGCAGTCCATAACAAAATGTGGCATTAATTTTCCATTTTAAGATGTGTAGGAGTCAAGTCATCGCTATTGTACGACGAACGTCACGGTTACTTTTGCTGAGTAGGTGATCTTCTCAAAAGACGAGCCTACAGGTTGTTGCTGATATGAATCGGATAAGCTCACTTGTTTCATTCGGCTTCCGGTAACCTCTATTCTCTCAATATCATCTTCTTCATAAGAGGAACGATCATTAAACGATATAGCTTGTAAATCGATCCCCAATGATTGTACGTAAAAATCTTTTTGCGCTAACACTTTATTGAGGGCATTTTGTTTGGTTTTTTGTATATAAACGTCTTTTTCAGAGTGCTCATAATCAGTATTTATTAACGTGACTTCATCGTAAGCGTCGACTATTTTGGCAATACTTTGGAAGCCCAATTCATTGTCAATACGCACAGTGACGGTGTTCGCCACTTTATAGTTATCAGGCTTATCACCAAACCAACCGTAATCTGGAGACGTTGAAAACTTTGAGTTTTTAATCTGATCAGAATGAATACCATCAGCGGTTAAAGTGGCTGAAATGTCATTCCTCAGCTTGGTGTTTTTTTGTAAAGACATGGCTAATTTTTTATCTTCGGTTGTGATCAGCATGCTTATTACCGCCACATCTTTAAACGCTATTTCTTCAGCACTTTGTGTAATTGAAATGGTTTTAACGTCAGGATGAAAAAAACTCTTTAGCTCACTGGGGCTGCCTTTTAACTCTGGTTCCGCTATCGCAGAAAATGAACACAGTGCTGCTATCCCTATCAGTTTTAGATTCATATTAACTCCCTTAGCCCAATTATTATTTGATAATGTCGTGCAGTCTTATTTGAGTCGCAAGCTAACAAAGGCGCTAGCATACAACTATAAAACGTTATCGATTGGGCTGACCAATGAAATTATTCAACCCATATGCAATATAAGACCATAACGTTTTCAATAGGTTAACGTCAATTTATTATCCATGACAGACTGTGCTGTTGTCGTGCTTAAAAAGTAGAGTTGATTTAGGTATCTAAACAATTGAAGTACATCAAGCCCTGTTGTGTTCAGGGCCTGTATTGCGGCGGGTTATAGGTTGGCTTCAGCGTAAACTTTGATGGCGTTAGCGAAGTGTTCAGCGGTCCCGGCACCATGCTGTTCAAACGCCGCTTTTTGGTGTTCGTCGTTGGCAATTGAATCAGCCATTTTTAAGAAGCGCTCTTTATTAATCAACACTGACTTTCTCTGCAACTTGGTCAAGGCGAAGTTACTGTACATAAGGTACTCTCTAACAATTAATTGCATGTCTTCTGAGTCTATTGCAAGCGTCTGACAATCGCTGATTTTGCTCATCACTGATTCGGCTTTGTCCTTCAAAGCCATAGTGTCTTCGATGCTCATATTCGCCAGTTGCTCCATGCGTTCGTCAACTTTGTCATCACCAACACGCTCTCGTGCTAATTGTTCTTGTTTTTCTAATTCTGGGTTTTCTTGAAAATCTTTCTCATCTGTCATTTTTAGAGTCTCTATTATTTAAATTTTTAAATAGGTGTAGCCAGCTAAACATTCTTCATAGAAGTCGATAAGCTGCACCCCTTGACGTGGCTTTATTTTACCGCGCGCTATTTCATTATCTATTTCTTTTTTTACTGCTTGCGCCAAAATTTCAGGCGTATATTGCATGGTCGACAAAACCCCCTCAACTGAGTTGCCTTTTACCACCTCTTCAATGTAAAAGTCTTTGGGGTCATCATCATAGCTGACAATATGCACTTCATTTAAACGACCAAACAAGTTATGCATATCGCCCATCACGTCTTGATAGGCACCGGTAAGGAAAATACCGATAAAGTAATCTTCATCTTTGTTCAGTTGATGCATTGGCACATGGTTGGCGGTCACTTCATCACCGATAAACTGTTCAATTTTGCCATCGCTGTCACAGGTGATATCGACAAAAGTACACCGTTTGTTTGGCCGCTCATTAAGGCGTGAAATCGGAACAATAGGTAATACTTGATCAATGGCCCATGAATCCGCCGCAGATTGAAATACCGAAAAGTTCGCTAAATACTGCGACGATAGCGTCTCTTCAATTTCTTTTAATTCTTCTGAGATAAATTCTTGTTCAACAACAAAGTCATTAATGTTTTCTAATGTTTTCCAGTAAAGCGTCTCAACCTTTGCCATCTCTTCTAGGGTTAACACACCAAGTTTAAAGGCTTGCTGAGCTTGCTCTTTTAACTGGCTGATATCATTATAGGTTTCCTGAGCGTTATCTTTATCCAGACCTTGCTGATAGTCACGCATATTGGTTACTATAATATGTTCGCCGGTGGCTTTGCGGGTATTATAACCATTACCACCTGGAGTAATTTCACCGATGATTTTGGTCACTACGCAAGAGTGGTGGGCGGTAATCGAACGGCCACTTTCGCTTACTAAATTAGGATGCGGTACCGATTGTAAATCACAGGTTTGTTTAAAACCATAAACAATGTCCGATACATATTCGCTAATGCCATAATTACAGGACGAATCATTGGTTGATTGAGTTCCATCATAGTCAACCGCTAGACCACCGCCAACATCCACATACTCAAGTGGCACGCCCATTTGGTAGAGACGACTGTATATTAATGAGGCTTCCTGTACCGCTTCTTTGATTGCGCGAATATCAGTTAATTGACTGCCAATGTGAAAATGCAGCAGATTAACCATGTGCAACATGTCTTCGTCTTCTAACAGTTTTTTGGCGTTAAGCATTTCACTCAAGCTCAATCCAAATTTTGCGCGTTCGCCACTGGAACTCTCCCATTTGCCGCGGCCTTTAACCATCATCTTGGCGCGAAATCCTACCATCGGTACAACATTAAGCTGCTTCGATAGCTTTACTAAGGTCAGTAATTCTGAGTACTTTTCGATAACGATAATAATCTTGCGGCCAATTTGACTGCCTAATAATGCCAAACGTAAATACTCTTCATCTTTGTAGCCATTAAGAATGGTTAGGGCATTTTTGTTGGTGTTGTATGCAAGGGCTGCGATAAGCTCTGGCTTGCTACCAGCTTCGAGGCCATAATTGAATCGTTTTCCGGCACAAATAATTTCTTCGATGACCTCTCGCATTTGATTCACTTTTACCGGAAATACGCCTTGATAGTGCCCCTCGTAATTGGCGTCTTCAATGGTATAGCGAAAGGTTTTATTTAGTTGTTCAACTTGAGAACGCAAAATGTCATGAAAACGCACAACAGCAGGGAATTCGATGCCTTTTTGCTGAATCTCATTAATGACTTCTTGCATATTTATTTTTAAATCTGGCTGGTCGTAACGTGGCTTAACCATCAAGTTACCGGATTCGCCTACTTCAAAGTAACCATTACCCCAGCGCTTAACACGGTATGTGCGCTCGGCATCATCGATTGACCAAAATGACGTTTGTCGTTGTTCTTTAGGCACAACTTAACTTCCTGTCATACAGAGTAATAATTCACGTACTACTTTGGCAGCAAATACGTCGCTATTACCTGTACTATCTATGTTTGGTGATAACTCAACAACATCGCAACCCACTAAGTTTTTATTGCGTAAAATTTTACAAAGACTGACAAACGAGTGAAAGTCTTCCCCACCGGGCTCTGGGGTGCCTGTACCTGGAAAAAAGCTTGGATCGAAGTAATCTAAGTCAAGGGTCAAGTAGATAGGGCGGTCATTACCAATCGCTTCCACCCTATCCAAAAACTGCTGGCGTGATGTCGCTAGAGTTTTTTGCTCACGCATGTATTGATATTCTTCTTTGGTGCCTGACCGAATACCGTATTGTAATAACTGATGCCCTTTTGCAAAGTGGTCAAGGCAGCGACGAATGATCGAGGCATGTGAATAGTGATAACCTTCATAGCCGTCACGCAAGTCAGCATGAGCATCAAGATGAATAAGCAGTAAATCGTCAAATTGATGTAAATAAGTTTTGATTGGCGCATAAGATATGGAGTGCTCGCCACCCAAGGTCAATATTTTGACTTGGTGCTTTTTCAGGTCAATATCTGAAAATTGTTTCTCAAAATCATCGGTGGCTGATTGCCACTGCTGGTGTGTGTGTCTTTGATCGTCATAATCAATCGCGCCGGGCAATCGCAAATTACCTAGGTCATTAAACTGAATATCTTGGATATCGGCATTCAAATATGGAGAAAATGACTCTATGCCGTCAGAGGCGGCGCGCAAGGCGTTTGGGCCGTCTTTCGTGCCTTTACGAAAGCAGGCGGTGCCGTCAAAACCAAAACCAATAATATGAATACTGTTTTCATATATACCGGTTGCCGGCTTAGCAAAGTCGTACAAATAGTCAGGCGTGTTTAAATCAACACGAATATCAGCGATTTTGTTGTTCATGATGGTCATTAATAGCCAAAAAAATTGCCGCAATTATGCTTAATTTTGTCATAAAGTATAGTGTTTTTTTTCATCTATACTACTTATAAACAAACAGCCGTTGTTGGTATAGTAAAAGGGGAAAGCTTAGTTATACATCAAGTCGCTTGGTGTGAAAGGTAAAACAGCTTAAGTGACTAATTTAAAGTTACCTTTTTGCTAAATGATATTTTTTTAATAGTCATTTGTTCGTACAATACAGCGCAATTGTTTAAGTTGAATAAATACTTTGGGTTTCATTACAAGAAAATCATAAAGTAAAGTCTTTGAGGGTCCTCTATTGTTTTTCGAAGGTTCAGAAAAAAAAGCAGAAGTCATTGTCAGTGATAATATCTCCTTGCTTAATGATGTAAGCGATGATTTTTGGGCTGAGATGGTAAGTCGTTGTGAAGCTCAAATTTTGTCACACGTGAGCAATGGTGAATGCACTGCCTTTTTATTGTCAGAATCTAGCCTGTTTGTATGGGAGGATCGTATTTTGATTTTAACCTGTGGTGTTACCCGTTTGGTTAAATCGGTCGAGTATTTCATCCAACAATTTGGTATGGATAATATTCAACACGTGTTCTATCAACGCAAAAACGAATATTTCGCGCAGGCACAATTTAGCTCTTTTGGTGACGATATTAGCTTATTGTCAGACTATATGCCTGGTAAAGCTTATCGTTTTGGTGAACTCGACGGCCACCATAATTATGTGTTTCATCAAACCAGTGATTATAAGGCTGAGAATGAAGACAAAACCTATGAATTATTGGCTTATCAAATCAGTGATAAAGCCTCATCGATGTTAACGTTACCAGGCCTGAGAGCTGAACAAATTCGCAATTATTTGCAATTAGAGCAATTATTGCCCGGGTTTGAATTTGATGATTATGTGTTTGACCCTTATGGCTACTCAGTCAATGCGATTAAGGGCAGCGATTACTTTACTATTCACATCACTCCTCAAGCAGGCATTAGCTACGTAAGTTTTGAGTCTAATTTAAACTTGATCCGTTTAGCACCAAGCATTTTAACCGTATTAGAGCCAGCCTCATTTGATTTGCTGACCTTTAATGAACCTGACCTACAACAACTGATTACCCAATACATTCCGCAACATTATGTCTGCCAATCGAAAGTGGCAGAAACCATGTCAAACGGTTATCAACTAAGTTTTGTAAACTATATTGCCCCAAAACAACAATTTACCAAGCCTGCGGTGCTTGATGCAACAGGAGAAAACCATGCACTCTGAGTTATGGATAGAAGAGAAGTTTCAGGATTTTTTAAGCTTAAAAATTAAAGTCGAAAAAGTACTCTTTTCTGGAAAAAGTGACTTTCAAACGGTGGATGTTGTGGAAACTCGAGGGCACGGCAAAATGTTACTAAATGATGGGTTGATCATGGTGACGGAACGTGATGAGTTTGCCTATCACGACATGATTGCCCATGTGCCGCTATTTGTACACCCAAATCCTAAAAACGTATTGATTATTGGTGGCGGTGATGGTGGAACCGCGCGTGAAGTATTGCGTCACAGTGGTGTCGAGAAATGCACCATGGTTGAAATCGATGCGATGGTTGTTAAGGCGTGTCGAGAGCATATTCCACAAACATCATGTGAATTTGATAACCCGCGTCTTAATCTACTCATTGCCGATGGCGTTAAATTTGTCAAAGAAACAAATGAAAAGTTTGATGTTGTGATCATCGATAGTACTGATCCCATTGGCCCTGCAGCGCCACTATTTGGTCCTGAGTTTTACCAAGATGTATTTAATTGTATGGCAGATGATGGTGTGGTGGTATCACAAGGGGAATCATCGTGGTATGCAATGGATATTCAGCAATCATTGCTGCATGTACTAAACAGTGTCTTTCCACAATGCTTTTTGTATAACTTTAGCAATCTAACCTATCCAGGTGGCTTGTGGAGCTTTACGTTTGCATCGAAAAAATATCACCCGTTACAGGATTTCAATCGTTCTCGCGTGCATAATTCGGGCCTTGAGTTCGATTACTATAATTGTGCGGTACATAAAGCGGCGTTTAGCTTACCAAACTTTGCTCGTAAAGGTCTGGAAGGCTTAATCGCCAATGGGTAATCACAACAAGAATACAAGACACTACAAAGCTTGTCTCATATTTGGATAAATTAATGAAACTCTACGGTTCAACCACATCGCCCTATGCACGGCGTATTCGTATTTTTGCCCATAGTATTCCCCTCGAGTTTATCGCCATGGACATTTTTAGCGACGATGACCGCAACATGCTGATCGCTAAAAATCCAACCTTAAAAATTCCATTCTTAGTTGACGATGAACAATGTATTTTTGACTCTCGAGTTATTTTCCGTTATTTAACTCAAAAGTTTGAACTTACTCCGATTTCATGGCCGCAAGAAAATTTGCTAACTTTGATCGATTCAATTAATGACTCGCTAGTGAGTATGTTTTTATTATGTCGCAGTGATATTGATACCGACCAAGACGCGTTGTTCTTTAATTTGCAAAAACAACGCATAGATAAAGCGATGCACAGTTTAGAAGCGCATTGCAAGGCAGGGCAGTTTACCGACTGGCACTATCCAAGTATCTGTTTATATTGCCTACTCGATTGGATAAGCTTTCGAGAATTATTTGATGTCAGCATATTTCAGTCTTTATCAGCGTTTCATCAACAGCATCAACAGCGCGAGGATGTAATGACCACGGATCCGAGGTAATTGCGGTCAAGCAAAAAATTTTTCGCTTATGTTATAACCCCATCAACCTAAACAGAAATTAAAAAGGTCGGCACTAAGCCGACCTTTTATTCTATATCAACACTAAGTTTTGTCTAAAGTATCGCCTAGAGATTGACACGAATGCCAACCGCGACATCGGTATTATCATTACCATCGCTGCCATCTGCATTAACATTGTCATTCATTCTCACTTCGGCAAAGACAAAACCAATATCATCTATAAATACGTAATCGGCACCAAGAAATGGGTAGCTAACCTCATAATCATTATCGTCTTCGTCAGACTCTAATTGGTTCATACCACCATACAAACCAAAACCAGCATCAAAGTTATATCTGACTAACGCTTCATAACCAATGGTGTCTACAAAGTCGCCTTGGTTATCCAGTTCATGAAATTCTGATGTCGCAGCACCCAAGGCAACATATAAACCATCTAATAGGGTGCCGTAAGTTGCTGCCAATACTGATATCGTGTCATCTTCTGTGTTGCCCAAACCAATCGCATCCGCTGTAGTGCTACCTTCAATTTCAGTTACGTTGTGCGCCACACCAGCCCAAAATTTACCGAAACGATACGAAAGCGACGCACCATATCCATCGCCGATGGTACCTAAACTGACGCCATTGATTGATTCACATAAATCAAACTCTTCATCCGAATCCGTTATACTTTCACAATTTGGAATATCTAAAGTGATATCTTCATCTTGTGCTTGATATTGTATACCGACATTTAAGTTACCAAATGATTTACGCCAAGTAATAGCTTGCTCAGCACGACCTGTACCAGACAAACCACCATCGCCAGCGAAGTTATAGACGCCTAACGCACTACCACCGTAATAGTCGAGTAAATCGGTAACGCCTGCAACGTCATAATAGACGCTCCATTGCTTGCCGAATCCAAAGCTACCCCACGTATCGTGAGTCATATGTATATAACCAAGACGGGAAGACAGGGTATCACCTGAATCACCAGCAGCGACGTTCGAATCATTACCCGTGAATCGAACTGAAAAATCGGTGTTACTTTCAAAGTTCATCGCCCATTCGGTCGTGATACCGGCTGTCCATCCACCTTGTATCTTGCGGGTAAAATCCAACCCCCACCGAGAACCACCATCGGTAATTTCATCGCTACTGTTATTGCTTTCAAAGGTTAATCGTAAGTAACCACGAGTTGCCACTGATGTTTTGTCATCTTTATAAATTTCAATGGCTTGTGTTGTAGAAGAAAGGGCGCACGCGAGTGCAGCAACCGCTAAGGACAGCTTTGTTTTCATACCTGAACTCCTCTTCAATGAGTCTATTTTTTATGGTTATTAATAATCAAGTATATGCAAAGATCTTATTTTTTCTTGTTAATTAACGAAATATTAACTTAAATCAATGGCTAAGCAGGGGGCGTAAACATTTATTGTCGAAAAAAAGCACTATTTTATGCAATTAACAAATTTTTACGCCCTTATAACCTAGAGCTACAAGATATATTTGGTTAGAATATAGAGCATATTCAGGGTCATCAGAGAAGAAGTCGAATATGTTGAACTTAACAGATATCCAGGTAACTCAAAATGAGATCTATCTAGATAACAACGCAACAACGCCAGTATTGCCGCAAGCAGCCGAAGCTGCGATTCATACCATGAACATGTGTTACGGTAATCCGAGCTCATCGCATTCAACCGGGATCAAGGCAAAGTATATTCTTGAATCAACCCGTACTTTGACTCGTCAGGTGACCGGTGCAACGGATGGTGAAATTATTTTTACCTCTGGGGCGACAGAAGGTATTCAAACATCAATTATTTCTGCGTTAAACGCGGTCAAAGAAAAGGGCATTCATTCGGCAAATTCGGTGCTGCTCTATGGCGCAACCGAACACAAAGCGGTACCCGAAACATTAAAACATTGGAACAAAATGTTGGGGGTTGGCGCAGACGTTGTGGCGATTCCTGTTGATGAAAACGGCATTCTTGATTTTGAATTTATCGCCGAACATGCCAGCAATGCGCTAATGATTTGTACCATGGCTGCGAATAACGAAACCGGTGTGTTTCAAAATTTAGCCGCGCTCGAAAAAGTTATCCGTGATAATAACCCCGATGTGTTGTGGATGGTCGACTGTGTACAGGCGCTAGGTAAGATTGACTTAGAGCTGTCAAAAACAACCATTGATTACGCACCATTTAGTGGTCATAAATTATATGGTCCTAAAGGTATCGGCGTTTTGTACGTCCGTCATGGTGCGCCTTACACACCATTTATTGCTGGCGGTGGTCAAGAAAGCGGCTTGCGTTCAGGTACCGAAAACCTACCTGGCATTGCTGCTCTTAACGCGATTTTCAACCTATTGAGTGACGACAATGATGACACCTTTAAGTCACACCAAGTATTAGAGTCATACCGCGCACAATTGGCGAGTACGTTAAAAATCGCATTCCCGGCAATCGTTTATAACCATGACTTTGATTATTCATTACCAACCACATTAAATTTTGCGGTTAAAGGCTTAAGCAGCAAAGACATCATGGATGTGTTTGATGCCGGTAAGATTCGCGTAAGTGCGGGTTCTGCTTGTAGCTCGAAAGTCACCGGTAGTTTTGTCCTTGATGCTATGGGTAAACCAACTTGGCAAAGTGAAGGTGCGATTCGCATGTCATTTGGTCCGGCAACCACACAGCAAGAAATTGACAATGCTTGTGCCGCTATATTAAAAGCTGCGTCGGCGATGCGTAACAGTTGCCTAGTGATATCCGATACTCAGGAAGATATCGACAGTAAATTTGATGGCTTACAGCAATGGGTTTACGACTCGCAGTGCACCTGGTGCTATGTTGATAAACAGGCTAAACAAGTGATTTTAATTGATCCAGTCGCAGAGCTATCGGAAAAGTTTGAAACATTTATTCGTTGCCGTGATTACGAAATACGTGCCATTTTGACTACCCACGATCATAGCGAAAAAGAAAGCTGTGCCGGCATGTTGCGCGAAATTGTACGTGACAATATGGCATCAACGGCCGTTGATGAAAATGGCTGGCCAACCGAGATTGCACAAACCGTTGAGCTAAACGACGAATCACTGGCTAGCTGTATTACCTTGGGTGACAAGGTTTTGGTCAAGGTTGCGACACCAGGGCATACTAATAATAGTGTGACCTATTTATTGGGGGACGCCAAAGCGGGTAAATTGGCAGCGGATGATATCGATTACGTATTCGCAGGCGATACCATTCAAATTGGTGGTATTGGTCGTTCTGATTTCAATAACAGTAATGCTGAGAACTTGTACGATTCTATTCAACACTTGAATGCTTTGATAAATAAAGAGACCTTGCTTTGTCCGGCACACGACTACAAGCAGTTGTTCACAACCACCTTGGCTCTTGAACAAAGCAATAACACATTGTTGGCTGAGGTGTGCAAAAATACGGTGACTAAAGCGGCGTTTGTTATAGCTAAAGCCGAACTTGATAACACCATTGGTGAGGACTGTGAACCTAACTACTGCGGTAATATCAGACAAAATATAGAGCCAAGCATTGATGTTCATCCCGATCAGCTAAATGACTTTATCACCAAGCACCCTAACGTAATGGTGATTGATGTGCGTGAACCACAAGAATTTGAAGCGTTCCGTGAAGAGTATTTACGTCAACAAAAATTGGTCAATGTCCCTCTAACTCAGCTCACTAACTTTGTTCATAACCACGTCAAAGATAAAGAGCAGCAAGCCTTTATTTGTGTTTGCCGTAGTGGAAATCGCTCTGATGCTGCTGCGAAAACGTTAAAACGTATGCACTTTGAAAACGTATACCATGTGCCAGGTGGCTTTGCTTTGATGAACTAATCGCCTGTTGCTAAAAAGTAATGTTAAAGCCCTGTTGGTTATAGCCGTAGGGCTTTTTTGTATCTCAGCCTTTTGTTTTTAACGCCTTAGTGTCTAAAAATCATCTATATTTAGCTGTACAAAAGGTTAACTGGGTAGTGTGACATGTCATTGAAATGGACTGATTCTCTGGAAATTGCGTTGGACTTAATCGAGCAGCATCCCGATGTTGATCCCAAAACAATACGGTTTACCGATTTGATGCAGTGGGTTTTAGCGCTTGAGCGATTTGATGATGATGCCGATCATTGCGGCGAGCGCATTCTCGAAGCGATTCAATTAGCTTGGATTGATGAGGCGGATTAATTTCGCGCACCGATTATGATCTATTTTGTCATCAGCTGTAACTGACATTAGCCAAGTGTCTAAAAAGACTATACAATACGCGCCATTTTATTATTTTCGGACAACAAAAAATGAGCAACGAAAGCAGAAAACGACCTTTATATATTCCCTATGCAGGGCCAACATTATTGGAAACCCCTTTGTTGAATAAAGGCAGTGCTTTTAGTGCTCAAGAACGTGTTAATTTTAACTTAACCGGTTTGATCCCACCGCGTTTTGAAACCATTGAAGAACAAGTTGAGCGTGCCTACATGCAATACTCATGTTTTCGCAGTGGTCTGAACAAGCATATTTATTTACGCAATATTCAAGATAAAAATGAAACCTTGTTTCATGCCTTAGTACAGGCACATCTTGAAGAAATGATGCCGATTATTTACACCCCAACGGTCGGTGATGCCTGTGAAAAATTCTCTGACATTTATCGTTCAAATCGTGGTCTGTTTATCTCTTACTCCGAGCGTCATCAAATCGACGACATTCTGCAAAATGCCACCAAGCACAAAGTTAAAGTTATTGTTGTGACCGATGGTGAGCGTATTCTTGGCTTAGGTGACCAAGGTATCGGTGGTATGGGTATTCCTATTGGTAAGTTATCTTTATACACCGCATGTGGTGGTATTAGTCCAGCTTACACTATGCCTATTATGCTTGATGTTGGTACCAATAACGAAGCGTTGTTAAACGATCCTATGTACATGGGGGCTCGTCATAAACGTATTAGCCAGGAAGAATATGACGAGTTTGTTGAATTGTTTATTCAAGCCGTAAATCGTCGTTGGCCGGGCGTTTTATTGCAATGGGAAGATTTCGCTCAACCAAACGCAATGCCGTTATTGGAGCGTTACCGCAATGAGATCTGTTGTTTTAATGATGATATTCAAGGCACAGCATCGGTAACCGTCGGTACGTTGTTGGCCGCATGTCGTATTAAAGGCAAGAAGTTATCAGAAATGAACGTCGCCTTTGTTGGTGCTGGTTCCGCCGGTTGTGGTATCGCCGAGCAAATCATCGCGCAAATGATCAGCGAAGGGTTAAGTGATGAACAAGCTCGCCAGCACGTTTATATGATTGACCGTTTCGGTTTACTGACTGAAGGTATGGAAGATCTGCGTGATTTTCAACAAAAGCTGGTACAACAAAAATTATCACTTAAAGAGTGGACGTTCTCTGGTGAATTTGCCTCGTTACTTGACGTTATGCACTGTGCAAAACCTGATATTCTTATCGGTGTTTCTGGCCAAGCAGGGCTGTTTACTGAACAAGTCATTAAAGCCATGCACGCAGGGACAAAAACACCAATTGTTTTCCCACTGTCAAACCCATCAAAACAGGTTGAGGCACACCCACAACAAGTTATTGAATGGACTGATGGTGACGTGGTGATCGCCACTGGTAGCCCATTTGACCCGATTGAATATAAAGACGAGTCTTATCACATAGCGCAATGCAATAACTCGTATATCTTCCCAGGTATAGGTTTGGGTGTTGTTGCTGCGAACATCAAATTCATCAGTGATGAAATGCTAATGATCGCCAGTGAAACCTTAGCGGCTGAGTCACCATTAGCGAATACCGGTAAAGGTGGTTTGTTACCGCCATTGACGCAAATTTCAGATATCAGTAAAAAAATCGCCTTTAAAATTGGTAAATTGGCAATGCAACAAGGTTTGGCATTAGAGCTAAGCGATGAGCAATTGCTGGCTAATATTGAAAGTAACTTCTGGATGCCTGAGTATCGTCAATACAAACGCTCAACGATCTAAATTTATTCGCTTGTATCGATCAAAAACGCCTCGCTATTTAGTGAGGCGTTTTTTTTCTGCTACGCAAATATCGCAGCATCCCACCTTTAAATACATATTTGATAAAAACTTTTGTAAGAATTTCACCTCACCGCTGACTGACAAGTAACGCAACGACATTTTTATAGGAGACAACCATGTCGAAATGGCGAATGATAATAACCTTCACTGTATGCTTGCTTGGCAGTCCAATGTTGTGGGCAAAGAGCAGTTTATTTAGCAATGCGACGGTGCTTGATGTCGACACAGGGCAGCAGCACGGCAAGCAATACATATTGGTTGAAGGCCAACACATTGCCTATATTGGCTCGGACAAGCCAAAGCGAAACCAAGACACACAAGTTATCGACCTAGAGCATCGTTTCGTTATACCGGGGTTGATTGACAGTCATGCCCATATGTCATTAGGGGCAGTGAGCGCCACCGTTCGCGATAAACAAGTTCATTTAAGTGCTTATAACGGTGCCGACATAGCGGCCGTTAACGCCGATAGCATGTTGCGTTGGGGCATTACCACCATTCGCAATCCTGGGGGGGATAGTCAGGCCAATGTGAACTACAAGCAGAGTCAGGCGCAAGGTCAAGTCAAAGGGCCTAAAGCCTTTGTTGCGGGTCATTTACTTAATGATTTAGCCTTTGCCGGTTTGGTTACTGTGGTTGACGATGAGCTCTCTATTGCCAATAGCATTGAACAGCAAAGCAAGTTAGGCGTTGATTACGTAAAGTTGTATACCGGCTTAACAGAGCATCAATTAAAAAGCGCAGTGCGCCATGCCGACAGTTATGATCTGCAAGTTATCGCTCACCTTGAAAAAGTAAATTGGCAAACTGGCGCACAATTAGGCATTGATCATATCGTCCACGCCATGCCTTTATCAGCCGAGCTGCTAACTGAACCACACAAGCAAAGCTTTGACAAAAGCGCTCGGCCGGGCAGCTTTCGCTTTTTTGAATGGTACGAATTAGTTGATCTAAAAAGCGCGGAAGTCGCGCAAATGATCAACAGTTTACGCGAGCACAATGTCAGCGTAGATCCCACCTTGATTGTGTTTTATAACGCCTTTTTTGGCGATCAGGACTCGGTAACCAAGCACCCAGCCTTGAGTGAGGTACATCCCAGTTTGTTAACCAACTGGCAAACATTTTTCACCTTTAACCTAGGTTGGACGGATGCAGACTTTAAACGTGCTCAGGCGGTTTGGCCAAAAGTACTTGAGTTTGTTAAAATGCTTGATCAAGCAGGCGTGACATTAACTATAGGCACGGATGTGGGCAACCCATGGACCATTCCGGGCATTAGCTTACATCAAGAAATGGCACTTATGGTCGAGGCGGGCATTAGTGAGCAAACGGTATTGCAAATGGCGACGCGTAATGGCGCTTATGTAATAGATAAAAACGCGAAATTCGGTGTATTAAAAACCGGTTACATTGCTGATTTTATCGTTCTTGATAAAAATCCATTGCTCGATATCAAGCATACTCAATCGATTCACCGAGTGGTGCAAAATGGCACGACAGTCCATCTGCAGCAATAACTAAGCGCAGCTTTACATAAAAAAGCACGGCCTTAGTCGTGCTTTTTGCTGGTTGAATATCGCTTTTTATCGCGCTAATAATTCGACTGCTTAGTCTGCTTTTTTGTCACGATAGGCTTCGCCTTGCGTCATCCACTCAGCTGCCGGTTTACCTTTTAGATAATGATCAAAGTATTGCATCATTTTTATGGTGTAATCGACCTTATTAGGGTATTTCTTCAAGTGATGTGGTTCCCCTTCGTATTGCAGTAAGATAACCTCTTTATCAAGGCGACGCATCGCCAAGTACATTTCGACACCTTGTTGCCACGGTACCGCATCGTCAATATCACCAAACTGCATTAACAATGGTGTGGTGATTCGGTCAGCAAAAAATACCGGTGAGTTCTCAATATACAAATCACGGCGCTCAAACATCGAGGCACCAATGCGGCTTTGGCCCATTTCATATTGGAATTGACGCGCTAAACCAGTGCCTAGACGAATACCTGAGTAAGCGCTGGTCATATTGGCAACGGGTGCACCTGAGACAGCAGCGGCGAACATATTGGTTTCGGTGATAGAATGCAGAGTTTGATAACCACTCCAGCTATGTCCATGCAAACCAATGGCGTTTGGATCGGCAACACCCATATCAATGATCTTTTGCAAACCTGGCAAGATCGATTTGTTGGTTGAGTGACCTGGTGTGCCAACGTCAAAGTGTACGTCAGGTAAGAATATGGCGTAACCATTTGAGCTGTACAGAGGGAAGTTCGGTCTGTGGTTTACTTTCATTTGGTTGAACTCATACATGCGTTGTGAGAACAAACGGTAATAGTAAACAACAACGGGGTATTGCACGCCTTCAACATAATTTGCTGGCTTGATCAGAATGCCTTGGTGTCTTTCACCATTGCTCGAACGCCAATCAACCAGTTCAGGTTGACCCCATAAAAAGTCATCAACTTGTGGGTTTACATCGGTCAATTTCTTGCCGTTGGCAGGGTTTAAATCCGACACCCATAAATCCGGAAACTCTTGGAAATCTTCACGACTAAATATAATCTTGTCGGCATCTTTAGCTTTGCCAATAAACTTATATTTTTTATTGTCTTCAACAAGCTTTACAGGTGCTTTGTCTTGACCAAGGGAAAGCTGATAAAAACCAAAGTTTTTCTTATCATCGTTATAGCTGGTCAGCAATAACGTCGTGTCTTCATCGATAATGTCATTATCTTTATCAAGATCATTTATGCGAAATTGCAGGTTATTAGGACGACCAAGGCTACAGGTTAAACATTGGCTGTCATCGCCATCGGCGGCTAATAACCAGATATCGAATTTGTCATATACCAACACACCTTCATCGTCTGCTAACCAACCGGCAATGCCGTATCCTGGTGCTGCTGATGGGTAATCGTGATCTTCATTAGCAAAGCTGACATCAATGTTCTTTGTTAAGTTAACACGACGTTTTTTATCGCTGTCATACGCCCAGTAATGACCGTCTTGATAATACGCAGCGTAACGACCCGACTCACTGAGTTTAACCGGTGTGTATGAGCTGAGTTTTTCTACAACAAGGTGCTTTTCACCATCTTCAAGGTCAACAATGTAAAAGTCAGAGAAGAAACCTTCCCATGTGCGAATGCGACGATAGTTTAAATCCGTTTGACCTAATACCGCGTTTTTATTATTGCTAGCGACAACATTAAAAATGTCTTTGTTTGCTAGGCGAACAAGCTCGTTGTCATCAACATGGTAGACCGCGGTGTAAAACGCTTTTTTGTCGCGGTTGTACTGGAATTTTTCATTGGTTTTGATCAGCGGATCGTTACCATGCCAGATTTGGAGGTTGCGTTTTGCAACGATTTTGTCAACGTTATACAAGTCCGCTTGATCTTCAGGTTTGCTATCAATTTCTTCAGGTTTGGCGATAACCGGCTTGAATCCAAAGAATAGACGCTCATCATCCGCTGACCAAGTCAGCTTATTGGTACTGGAGATAAACCATTTTTGTTGTTGCTCAGTCGAAGTTTTTACGGTTTTAATCGAGTTCTTATCGCTGTTCCATATTTTTAATTTATGACGACGAGAATCATCTTTTTTACTAAAGTCGCCTTCAATAAATGCTAGCTTGTCGCCGTTGTGGCTCCAACTTAGATGATCAAAACTGCTGCTGCCTTGATTGACAATAGTGAATGACTTATTGCCATTTAGATTGATCGCTTTAAGGCTATTATTGCTGCCATCTTCAACACTGACGCTGTATACCAAAACCGCACGTTTGCCCGAAAAGCTAAAGTTGTCGACGTCTTCAATAATCTGGCTGCTGCTGTCTTGTAGGTTGACTACCGTTAGGTTGTATTTGATGCGCTTTTTATTGTGCAAAGCGACGTCGTTCTCATCATTTTTGGCTTCAGCCTTGCTGTCATCCGCTTTGTCTTTTGCTGCATCAGCATCTTCAGTTTTATCTTCTTGTTTTTGACTGAATGCAACAAACCCGCCGGTATCACTCAGCTGATAATCTTCGACAGCTTCAAATACTTGCTCGGCACCGGTACTGAGATTAATAACCGTTAGGTTACTTTTAAGGTCCTTTTTCTCTTTTTTACTCGCTTGTTCATTACTCAGTAGTGACGGCTTTACTAATACCGCAGCGTATTTGCCATCAGCTGAAACTTGACCACCATTGCCTAGCTCGACATCAAAGCGAGTCTTACCATCGGTATTGATGACGTGAAAGCTGCTATCGCCGCGATCCATTTGTGCGGTATAGGATAACCACTCACCATTGTCGGTTAGTGTTGGTTTTTTGATTTCTTTAAACTTCATCACATCCGTTACTTGTAACGGACGTTGTTCAGCAGCGAACGCTTGAGTGCTGAATGTCAGGGAAATGGCTAAAGCCATTTTTGACCATTTATTAAGGGGTAATGTTTTCATAGTCTTTATTGTTTTCCTGATGTTGATATTGATTATCCCTGTCAGCACATCTAAATCAACTAATTTCAAGCTAAGTTGCAGAATTTTGGCGACAAATAGGTTATCGTAGCGGCAAATATCACTGTTCAACGGTTACTGACATGTTTCACCGACAACAACTTATCGGAAATTGGCATCGTAGCGATAAAGATAGCGACGAGAATTACAGCGAGTTTGCACAAATGTTTGCTGACGGTAGCTTTTCTTTTACTTTCTATACATACAAAGCTGACGGCACGTTAATTGAAGAAATGACTGAGCGTGGCGACTGGGGCGTGGTGGGTAATATCCATTTTACCATTACCAAAGCTGAAATTATTGGCAACAATGAATACCCTGCAAACCTTGAAGACGAAGACAATTACCAGGCTTATAAAATTGTTAAATTAACGGATGATGAATTCACTTATCAACATGTGATTACAGGCGAAAGCTTTACCCTATCTAGGGTGCAGGGCGATTGAGTAGAATTTTAAATACATGCTAAACTTAACATTAATATCTTATTTGTTAGTAACTTAAGGCCAATCAGTTAGGTGCCCCCAATGGAACAAACGACAAAAATTTTCGAACAAAACAGAGATTTAGCCAAGTTTCCTAGCGATGCCAATGGTAATATGCTGTGGCATATGGCGCTAGAAGGGGACGACTTAAACAGACCGAGAGAAATACAATTTTCGGTTATCTTCCCTTCACAAGAGCAAGCAATAAAATTTGGTAATGTGTTGCTAGCAAATAATCAAAAATTGTCATTTTGTCCTTATTTAGAAAACCCTGAACACCCTTGGGAAATAACAGCCTACCCAGAAATGGCCGCCAGTTATGACAATGTCGTTGCTTATCAAACATTATTAGAAACACATGCCCGAAAGTTTGATGGCATTTACGATGGTTGGTATTGTCCTCCGCAAGGTTAACTTTAATTTTTCTGTCGGGAAAGTAGTATGTCCGATATCGATACATCTAGGCTGAAAAGCTTTAGCAAGCTTACCGCCAAATCTTATAATGACCAAAAAGCACTGATAAAAAAGGTGCTTCTTGGTCGTCCTATACAATGCAAATCCTGTCGAAAAGAGATTCAGTTTGTGGCGAAAACCGCAAATTCTGCCGCTCGTGTTCGTTGTAAAACAGGCTGTACTGATATTGAGCTTGATATAGGCTGACGGTTAACCGGTACGCGATGAATTATCTTGCCCATTTATATTTTGCCAAAGATAACAGCCACTCTGTGGTTGGCAATTTAATGGGCGATTTTATGAAAGGGGTCAATATTGTCAGCCTGCCAAAGGCTACTGCCAATGGTATTCACACCCACCGTATGATTGATAAGTTCACCGATAACCATCACTTAGTCAGACAGTTAAAACCCTTACTTAGCGACAAACGACGCCGTTTTTCCGGCCTTATCAGTGATGTGGCGTTCGATCATTTTCTTGCCAAGCATTGGCAACGATTTCATCATTTGAGCCTAGAGCAGTTTTGTCAGCAAGTGTATTTGCATCTGCGCAATTATCCGCACCCTTTACCGGGTCGTATGCCGCACGTGGTCAGATCAATGATCAATGATGATTGGCTTGGCGGTTATCATGATATGGTGCTTACCGGCAGGGCGATTGATTCAATGTCAAAACGCATCCGCTTTAAAAACACCTTGGCTGGCGCAATTGAAGAAGTTGAGCGGCACTATCAACAGTTCGAGCATAACTTTTTGGCATTTTTTCCCGAGCTATGTCGCCATGTTAATCAGCAAAATCAAGAACAGTAGAAAGGTGAAGCAATTATATGGCAAGTTTCTGATTTGCAATAAGCTAGCATGATTGTGGTGCTTTTTACTATTCTATATACTGGCGCGCATATAAGTTAAAAATCAGAAAATATTCTGGCGCCAATCATAGGAAGAATTAATGAATTCTTTTATCAAGAAAATTATCACTGTATACGTTGTCTGCATTACCGCATTGGTTATTGGCTTTCTCGCCGATGATGATCCAGCGTTGCATCATATCGAGCGCTTTATCGCTGAACAAAAAATAGACAAAAGCGATGCCGGCTGGAAACAAAAATTACCCAAACCAACGCAAGCGCCTTTTGCCGAAAGCAAACAATACATTTGGGAAATGGTCACCAGTAAAGGTCCTATCAGTATTGAGTTGTGGCCAGAATACGCGCCGATGCATGTCTCAAGCACTATGTATTTAACTAAGCTAGGGTTTTATGATGGTTTGATTTTCCATCGCGTCATTCCTGGTTTTATGGCGCAAGGCGGTGATCCAACAGGTACTGGCCGCGGCAATCCTGGTTACCGTTATGATGGCGAATTCCATGAAGATGCCAGCCATGATCAAGCTGGCATTTTGTCGATGGCAAATTCTGGCCCAGGTACAGATGGTGCTCAGTTTTTTATTACCTTTAAAGAAACTCGCTTTTTAGATGGTCGTCATACGGTATTTGGTAAAGTGATTGAAGGTTTGGAAACGCTGAGCGCGATAGAGCAAAGCGGAACTCGACGCGGTGCACCAACAGAGAAGCTTGAGATTTTAAAAGCAAGCATCAAGGTGAAAAGCAAATAATTGCTCACTCACCAATAGCACACAAAAAAGGCGGGATACCCCGCCTTTTTGCTATCTAATCGGAGCTGCTTTATAAAAACGTGGCGATGTCATCTATGTTCTTTTTGGTTTGCGCATGTGCTGGAATCGTGGCGTCATCGGCAGGATAACCGGCAATCAACAACATATAAGCCCGGTCATTGTCACCTCGGTTGCAGACCTTGTTTAAGAACGACATAGGTTTTGGCGTATGCGTTAAGGTTGCCAACCCCGCGTTATGCAGTGCGGTGATTAAAAAGCCTGTGGCAATGCCGACAGACTCATGCACGTAATAATTGGTATTGCGATCTTCAACATCTAAACCGCCTTTCTTTTGACTGAAAATGGCAATTAACCAAGGTGCAGTCTCTAGATAAGGTTTATCTGCATCGGTGCCTAATGGTTTTAATGCATCAAGCCATTCGTCACCGGCACGGCCATCATAAAAACCGCGCTCGTGCAGCTCTGCTTGTTCTCGAATTTGTTTTTTCACATCACTCGAGTGAATCGCGACAAAATGCCAAGGCTGATGGTTTGCGCCACTTGGCGCTCGACCTGCGGCTTTAATGCAGTTTTCAATGATTTCTTTTTCGACTTCGCGATCGCTGAACTTGCGAATCGAATGACGGCGTTTGATATCGGCTAAGAACTGTCTTGAACGCTGCAGCATTTCTTCTGGTGGGTATTCGATAAAATCGTCTAAAGGGGAACAATCATGTTGTTGCATTTTTCTATCTCGTTGTAATTCTAATATTTCGAATATTAGCCATACTAAACTCTAATATCGCTCAAGTAAAAATTTTGTTAATCTTAAAGGTATCTATCTTTGATGTATTAAATCCTTTATGTCCGCGCCTACGAGTTCTTTTAAATCCCCATTTGTTTTTCTAGCTATGTCTTCGGTTGTGATGACCTTGGCGTTTTCTGGATGGATGGCGTTATTAAATAATTTCACCATAGAAGCGGCTAATTTTACTGGGCGTGAAATAGGTATTTTGCAGTCATTACGTGAAGTGCCTGGCTTTTTGGCGTTTACCGCGGTGTTTGTGCTTCTGGTGTTAAAAGAGCAGACCTTTGCTTTGGTGTCATTATGTCTATTGACCATTGGCGTCGCTATTACCGGCTTGTTTCCATTCGAGTTGGGCTTGTATGCAACCACAGTATTGATGTCGACAGGTTTTCACTATTTTGAAACGGTCAATCAATCGTTATCGCTGCAATGGTTTTCCAAAGATGAAGCACCAAAACAATTAGGTCGATTATTATCAATAAAGTCCATTGCAGCATTGGTTGTTTATGGTTTTATTTGGTTAGCGTTTAGTGTTTATTCGATGCAGTTTTCCACAGCCTACCTGATTCTTGGTGGGCTTGGCTTTATGATCACCGTGTGGATGTGGCTAGTGATGCCGCAATTTGAACAAAAGGTGGTTCAGCATAAAAACCTGATATTGCGTAAACGCTATTGGCTCTATTACCTGTTGACCTTTTTAAGTGGCGCTCGACGACAGATTTTTGTGGTATTTGCTGGGTTTATGATGGTCGAAAAATTCGGCTACTCGGTTGCTGATATCACTTTACTGTATATGGTTAATCATCTTTTAAATATTTATCTGGCGCCAAAAATTGGTGAATGGATAGGGCAAATCGGCGAGCGTAAAGCCCTGACTATGGAGTACATAGGTCTTATTTTGGTGTTCAGTGGTTATGCTCTGGTTGAAAACGGCTACTTTGCCGCCGCCTTGTATGTGATTGACCACGTATTTTTCGCCATGGCAATTGCCATTAAAACTTACTTCCAGAAAATTGCCGATCCGAAGGACATTGCTTCTACCGCAGGTGTCAGCTTTACCATTAACCATATTGCTGCGGTGGTGATCCCAGCCTTATTTGGTTTGATTTGGTTATACAACCCATCGTTGGTGTTTTTCGCCGGTGCCGGCCTCGCCGCGTGCTCGCTTATTGCCAGCCAGTTTGTTGATAAAATTGGTTACCAATTACCAGCGTCGGTTAGGTAACTGTTACGATATCAACAATGATATTGAAAAGATGATAAAACTAGCGCCAAACAGTCGTTTGATAAATTGTTTGTGACGTTCATTAAATGGCAGTTGTGTCGATTTCTTACCTATCAAGGCGTACAGCATTGGAAAAGTGAATGCAGAGCACATACTGATCATCATCAAAGGCAAAAACTGCTCACCAATGGGCTGATTAGCATCGACAAATTGTGGTAACAGTGCGCTAAAAAACAATAACGCTTTTGGGTTAGTAATGGCTACCGTAAAGTGTTTTCGCCACATATGGCGGCGGCGAGCCGAGCGCGGTTGTATGTCACGACCTACCGCATTTGTATTGGCTGAACGAATGATGTTTATGCCCAAATAACAAAGATAGCCACAGCCCATCAATTTTACCGCATTAAACGCCAACGGTGAGGCAATCAGTAGACTGGTTAATCCCATCGCCGACATTACGGCTAAAACCAATAGCGCCGTCAAGTGACCGGTTATGGCGACACCTGATTTACGTAAACCAGCCATTGCGCCATTTTCGGCAGCAATAAAATTTGAAGGGCCTGGAAGTGCTGCAACAAGGGCAGACATGCTGGCATAGGTAAGGTATTCTGCGATCACGGTATTACATCTTAGGGGAAAATCAGCCGCGCATTATACCCATTTTCAAGTGAATGTCTTGTGATAAAGCGGTTAATGACACACTATCAGTGTCAACTTTGATTACCATCAGTGTTTGACAAGTAAATGCGACTGGTAAGGTGATGAAACCTTTTGGCTTTTTCGAATATACATGCCTGCCGTTGGCAAAAGAATGCTGTTATCTATCTGAACGCAACAAGGTAAATACCTTAAGGTCATGATATGCACCTTTCCATTTACCGTGCTGCCTTAATATACCGTCACATTGAAAGCCTAGTTTTTCCAGTACCACTTCCGATGCTCGGTTGCCAAGCATGACATAAGCTTCAATTTTATTTACATACTTCGGACATTGCTCTGAAAAACAGTAGTCAACAACTTTGCTAACAGCTTCTGTAGCAAAACCTTTGCCCCATGAGTTTTTATGAAATTCATAGCCAATTACGGCGACATCATTACTTTCTTCAAAACGGTTGATACCACAGCTGCCAACAAATTCCGAGGTGTCTTTTTCACGAATTGCCCAACGCACGGTTTTGCTTTTTATAAATCGCTCTGCATCCTTTTCAATGAGGGCTATGGCCTCATCTTTACTGGTGAAATATAAATCATAAAATTCAGTGACAGCCTCGTCAGAGAACATCGAAAATACCGACTCACTGTCCTCAATGGTTTGTTCATTGAGGATAAGCCTTGGGGTTTCTAATGTTGGAAATTTAGGCATGAGACTTCCTTGTATACATCACATTTTTTGGAATAGAAGGGTTTACTTACTTTCTGATTTTCGTTTTCTATCAAATAATTTAAACCAGAAAGCACCTTCAAATAAAAAGCCCAAGATTATGAAGATAAATGCACCTGTGGCATTGCCGTAACTATAAAAACTAATTGCTGTAAAAATTAATACTAAAAGAATTAACCATCTGTAGAGGCTTTTCATATTCCGTTCTAACCTTTTGTTTATTAATTGAAAGCAGCATACCTTAGAGCCAAGGGTTTGTCTTTACTGGCAAACAATATCATTTGTATTAACGGTAATAATCACCCGTTTGCCATATTCGTTATTGGTGACATAACCACATTCGCCACTGAGCGTGTCACCATCAGCTATGGTAAAAATATAGCGATATACACCATCTTTTTGTTCTAGTGAATATTGCAGGGTGTTGCTACGTGCGACATCTATTTCACCGAAGTCCAAGCGGTTATCGGCCAAATAGACTTTTGCTCCGGAAATGACGGAACCACTATTATTGACGATGGTAATGCTGGGCATGACATATATCGCGCCTTGATATAAGCATACATGAGTGCGGCGATAGCAATAATGATTATCCTGACGAGTTTCATGAGCGAACACGGCCATAGCAAATAATATAATTATAGGAGATTACAGCGTTAACTCGTATAAATGGTCTTTATGTATCTCGCTTTCCATATGAAAATCACATTCACCAACGTGTTTAAAACCGTACTTTTCGTAAAACGCTTTCGCTTTTAAATTTTCTGAAAACACCGACAGATTAAGCTGTTTAAAGCCTTTTGTTTTGCTCTGATTTATCGCTTCATCGACGAGTTTAGGTGCAAGCCCTTGTCCGTGAAACTGCGGAAGAATATAGAGCTTTGAAAGCATCGCTATCTCTTGGCATTCCGTTTCTATTACCGCCAAACCAGCGACTACGGTGTCTTTAGTAGCGACCAACACAATGCAATCATCAGAGTTTATAAACTTTAGAAAATCACTCTCGCTTAAGTGTTTGCTGATATACATACTCTGCAAGGCAGGATCTGAGTCTTCAGGGCAGGCAAGATGAAACGTAGATTTAACGATATTCGCCAGTGCACTGCTATGTGATTGCTGCGCTAGAGTAATATGCATTGTTTCCCCCTAGTAATATATTCGCTCAGCTCAAAAGCCGTTTAGATTGATTTTGACTGCTTCACCTAGCCAATATGCGTATTCGGTATGATCGATCGCATCATTTCCTGTATCGGCATGAACCAATACGCTCAAATCACCTCGATGTGCGTCGAGCCATGGAACAACCTCATCAAAGTCATTTTGGCCGAACAAGATTTGAAAGCTCCATTTGGTATGAGGGCCCACCGGTTTTTGATGAATTCGGCCAACGGGCAGGGCAAAGTTCTCTGCAACTTGTTTATGTAGATCGGATGCTAAATCTAATGAGGTTTCGTCAAAGTATACATGCGCGTGATACTTATCATGAATATTGATAGGGTACTTGCTGTTTGTCACGTTTGTCACGTTAGTCTCTGTAGATGATTTTAATAATGAAAAAGGAATGAATTAAATCCAGCGTCTTACCTGATTTGTATATTGAGGGTACTGGTTAGGAAATAGCTCTAATAAATGTTTTTCTTCCGCTTCGGCTTGGCTGTTTAGTGTGTACAGGCCAATTGCGAAGCAGGTTAACGAAAAGAATGACGGCAGAGCTAAGAAAAAGCCAAGTTGCGCTAACGCTACAAAACAAAACATGGGATTGCGTGTGTATCGGTAGATGCCGCTGGTTATGATCTTTGCAGGGCCACTGGGATCTATGCCTGAACGCCATTGTTCACCAAGGCGGTAATGAATGGTTGCGGTTGAGACAAACCCTAAGGTCAGAAGTATTAAGCCAGAAAAAATAATGAGAGGGTGATCAAAGCTGGAAAACATTCCTAAATAGTTATCGACTTCAGGAAAGAGTAAGCGAAATAGACACACCATCCAAATGGTAGCGCGAAAAAAGCGAAAGGCGATATGATTCCACCAAGTCGCACAAAAGCGCTCGCCTGGGAAAACAAGCTCCTCGGATGTTGTACGCTTCATCAGAATGATTCTAACGGTATAAAACGCAGCGACCAGCGAAAAGAATACCGCTAAATATACTCGGGTAAATTCTGTGATATCTGACATGTCGAAGCCTGTTCCCATTAACTCAGTATAATCTACTCAAGTCTTTTAATGCGTCGTTTAGAGAGCAAAACTAATTAGTTTTTTTGTCTCGCAGGTTCAAACTTATCATACCTTGGCAGATTTGCATCTAAATCATCCCAATTGGCTTTCGAAGAAACAAAGTTATGAGATATTGGTCGTTCGACAATATCGGAATCGAGTAGGCCGAGACGAATTCGCAGTTTACTTGGTTTATCGGCGTTTGAGCTGTAAATTGGTGAGGCGCAGACACGACAAAAATGTCGTTTTCTGCCTGGTTTAAACTCAAAAAAATTCAATTTACGGTCTGGATCTATCACTTTAAATTCATCCATATTGATAAACCCATTGGTTGCATAGGCGGTGCCGCTATTTTTGCGACACAGTGAGCAATGACAATGGATGATGTCGCTGATAGCGCCTGAGATCTCAACTTTTACAGCACCACATAAACATGAACCTTGATACATACTACAACTCTCTATATTCGCGGATTAGGTTTTCGGTCTGACGTTTTCAATAACCTCAGTGCTTACCCAATAGAAATTAGATATGCCACCTTGTTCATTGTAACGACCAAAAAATAAATACTTACCATCAGGGGTAACATAAGGTACCGTTTCACCATATTCTGAATTTACCGGCTCACCTAAGTTAATCGGCTTAGACCAAGAACCATCCTTGTTTTTGAAATACACATAAATGTCTCTATCTTTTCTATTTTCATCTTCTTGGTTTTTATCATCCACCAATAAATAGTCTTGGTCAGGTGAGATAAAGGCGTGCACGCCAAAGTCTATGTTAGCTTCCATAGCTTCAGGGTATTTACCGTCTACTATAGGTGCAACGTAGGTTTTCGATTTTAGAATATTGGTATAAAAAAGGTCGCCGTTTTTGGCTAATGTTGAATACATGACTTCATCTTTATTCAAAGGTGAGTCAATGATTACAGCATCGCTCCAACCAGTATCGGTGCGGTCAACGTACCAAATATTGGTGTTGGTGTAGTCTGACTTATAACCGGTAAAATAAATTCTCTTATTGTCATAAGTAACAAAAGGCTCCATTTCCGCATCGGCTTTTCCTTTTGTAAATGACAGTTTCTCAATCGGTGTCCATGTATCGCCATCTACTTTGGAATAATACATATCGGCAATATCACCTTCTTTATTGCCAGAAAAATACATTTCCTTTAAATCTGGCGAAAAGGCCATACCAAACTCATATCGACCTTCGATAGACACAAGACCAGGAGCGAACACTTCAGGCGTCAAACCCGGTGTTTTTTGGCCAAAATATGGGCCTTGTAAAACAGGAAACTCGTCTTTAGCCAAACTTGTAGCTGAGACAGCTGAGAGCATAGCAAGCAGAGCAATTGAAATACCGATGCGCTTCATGGTTCATCCTTTTAATCAGTAAGTTAATTAACTTTATCAATAACTTGATAGTGAAAATAATAACACTGATATCAATAGTCAAAAGCTAAGCAGGGGATTTTCTTTTGTAACAACTGATGAATCTATTTTGCTTGTAACTGATTCATTCGCTGCTCTAAGGTCGCGGCTTGGCAATAACCAAGCGTTAAAGGATAAGCGCGATTGTCATCATCAATATAAAACAAGGCTGGAAAGCCGGTGACCTGTAACTGACGACTGATGGCTAAATGCTGTTGCAAGCGCTGTTCGGTTTCCGCTGACTTTAACACCTCGGCAAACGTATTTTCATCTAATCCTATGGCGCTGGCGCAATCAACCAAGGTTTCCACTAACGACGGATTCTTAGCCTGCTGGTAATAGCCCGCTTGAATCGCCTTTACCATCGCCCCAGTACTGTTTTCCTGCAACGCCTCTGCTGCAATAACTGCACGACAAGCAGGGTATGTAGAACGATAGGGCGTGTTTAACTTCCAGAAATCGTGATTAAAGCTAACTTGCGTCTTCTGTTCTATCTGGTGCCAATACGAGGAAATGGTTTGCTTTAAGCCGTCATCCATTGGTTGATTGTTATCTGGTGCTAGACCACCCATGATCCAATCAACGTTAGCGGAAGAATACGTAGCTAAAAACGCTTCCAATTCTGGTTGGAAGGCAAAGCACCAGCTACACATTGGGTCCATAACGTAGATGAGTCGCATTAGTGCTCCTATTGGTTTGTTAGGTTACCTTTTCTAAACACAATACCTTTACTTGGTTGTTGTTTTCCATCTATTTCTGGGTGATTAAGCAAGTAACCATGGAACCCAAGAATAGAGTATTTTCTACGAACCATTTCTGCCCATACGAAGCCAGCCAAAGTGCCAACTCCCGCAATGATATAGATATAATCTAATGCTTCATCTAATGGTAGGTCTTTAAAAATAACAACAGAAAAGATGCTCATCAAAATAGGTGGAGCTAATACGATTTGTAAATAAAGGCTTATGTATATGCCGAGTGCCAGAATATAAATAAAAACGACAAACGGAAAAGCCAGAAGGCTTTTAATTAAATGGAACAATGCTCAAATCCTTTTGTTTAATATCCTAGTTATAGTTACCTATTCTGAAGCAGAAACAAAGTTCATTTCCATAATGCCAACGATAACGGCCTCTGATACTTCTTCAATGACGTATTCAGACGATGAGAGAATATCGCCATTCTTGTTACCTAAAGCAATGTCGACCATATCTGGTTTTGCATCGTGCAGCAGAAATACAATCTTTTTATCAACCGCGACGCAGTCAATGGTAATGGCATCAGCTTGCATGCCTTGCGCTCGCAATGTTTGGTTCATAATACCCATCAAGGTATCAACGTTTTCATGTTTGCTGTAAAACAAGTCATTAGCTTTTGCTACAACTTCAGCAAGATTATCTAATTTTTTATTCATTTGGAGTCCTAATTTGGCGCCCGAATTGATTAAGGAATGCGAATGCCCACAAACTCTATGTTAGGGCACTTATCGGTTTGAAGGTGACGGTTAGCCAAGTCTTTTAGCCCAATTACCATTATGCTGTTGTTCGCAATTTTCTTCGGTATCAAACAATACATGGTTCACAACATTTTTAAGCTTAATGCCTAAGTTATTTAGCTCGGCTTTTATTATTGACTGTAAATGATTATTGCGATCAGACTTAAGATAATTATCGAGGCTATCATTGGTATCGAATACGCACACAACTTTTAAGCTTTTTGGAAAGTCTGAATAATTCACCAAATGTGTTAACCATTGAAATCCATCGATTTGTTTCAAAGCGTTTGCACAAACGTCGGTTAAAACCAACCGCAGTTGATTATCCATTTTCTTATCAGATTTACGCATGACTTACATACTTCCTAAAGTGCGCATAAGTGCAGGGCTTACAATCATTATGAGCCAAGACATCGTGGCCACATTATATAAGTTGTGTGCCATACATTTAAAGCATTGCACGGTTACAATAAGTCGGCTTTTCAAATTCACTTATGTTCATAGCAATGTTTGGGGTGTCTGGAAACAAAGTAGTAAGTCTTGATACTAACAAGCGTGACAGGTTTGCTCTGTGCTCTGTTGTGCGCCCTTGCATGATATGAGCAAAAACGTGAATGAAGCTTTCTCGTTTATTGCCTACAGCGTATATTTTAAAAGGGTTTAAACGCACCTTAATATCACTCTCATCGAACAAGCCACTCGCATTCGCAGCTAGGTGAATTTGCTCAATGATAAATTCTTCATCATGTAAATTTAGGACGTCATCAGAGCAGTCCATAACAAAATGGGGCATTGATTTTCCTGATCTTATTTTATGGTCGTTTAATCGTTTGAGTTTTAGAAACCAAATTAATGCTGACTAAATTCAACAAGCTCTCTTCTACCGCCGATAAATTTAGTCGCAAGAATTTGCTCACCTTTTATGTCACTGATATACGTGGTGTCTTTATCTAAGGTGGCAACGGTTTGTAAATCATTTTGGCTTAAATCATAACGCCAAAGCTTGGCTTGTGAGTCCATTCCATAGAGCATGTCGTCTTTGACTACCACATAGTCACCATCGAGTTTTTTGCTTAATGCATCAATCGCCTGAGTGCCTTGGTTTGTATGCAACCAAAAGCTACCTTGTTGGTCGGCATAGACTACTTGATTAGAGCCGTCATACGTCGCCCATGCGACATCCAGGATATTCAAATCTGTTGTCTCACCGTTATTTAAATCTAGGCCAAACAAGCGGTATTGATTGGCCTGATTGCCAACGAACAGTAATTTGTCTGCAACCGTCCATGGCATCAGCAAATAAACCGAAATAGGGGATTCGAGCGTTTGATGCGTGCCATCTAAATTAACCAGAGTCACTTGATTATTGGCATTAACGACCAAGCGTTTTCCATCAGGTGCCCAGTCGAATCGAGTACTTTTAAGGCCTTGTTCAAACTTAGTCAGCTGATACGTTTTATTGCCATCTTTAAGCCATATTTGACGATTTCCAGAACGAAAAGAAACAAACGCAATCAAGTCGCCATTCGGTTGAAATTTGGCATTCACATCGGGGACGGTTGAGCGTGAAAATACATCAAAATTGGCCGACTCGTTTTGCAGTGTCAGGTAACCAACATCAAAGTCTTTGGTTCCGTAGGTTACCGCAAACCTGTTTTGTTCAGGATGATAGCTAGGCGTCCATAAGCCGGTATAACTTGCAGGGTGGATCAGTGTTAACTGACCATCTAAATCGAGTCGATAAATTTTTCCTTCAATATCGGTAAGGAAATGATTGCCATCGGGAGCAAAGTTTATTGAAAACCGCTCGTACAAAGAATGGCTTTGGTGGGGAATGATCACCGCTTCTGTTTTCACCTCACCAGATAAGGTCAAGGTTCTCAGCACAGTTTGCTCACCAGGAGTTAATGTTACCGTCGCTAGTAATCCTGTTTTACGAGAATAATCCAACGCATGTATATGGCCAGAATAGTCGTGAGGTACTTCGACCGTTTGGTCTGTGACCGCATCATATATCATCAGTTTAGGCGGATTGCTGTCTGACTCTGGGTATTGAATCAGAGCAATTCTGCCGTCATTTAACCAGGTTGGGTGCGTTGTTTTAATGTCAGCGCAGTCATAACGAAGCTTGTTTTGCGCATTACCATTCCAAGCTTCAGCAAAATCCAGTGTTTGTAATTGCCAGCAGCGTTGAACCTGTTTGGGGTCTTCAGAGCAATCAGATTGTAAGATAAAGGCCAATTGTGAGCCGTCTGCTGACCAACTTAATTGACTGTAATGACCGGGCTCGGTGCTTAAGCGCTGTTCTTGATTGTTATTTAAATCTTTCGCCCATAAATGACTTTCACACTGACCAACAAAACGATTAAACACCAAATACCTACCATCGGGTGAATAAGCGGCATTGTACTCTTGTTCGTCACTGGCCGTTAACGGCGTGAATTGATTAAAAATAATCGGTTTTGATGGCCATATAAAAAAAGCGAGTAGCACGGCTAGCGCCACAGCGGCGAATACATACAGGTAATTAGATTGCTTTATTGGCGCTGTTTTATGCTGTGTTATTGGCCTTGTGTCGTTATTTTCCCAACGAACATTGGCCTCTAGGCTATAACCTTTTTTAGCATGTGTTTTAATAAACGCTTGTTGTTTGCTGTCATCGCCAAAGGCTTTTCGCAGCTGTGCGATGGCGCGTTGCAGTGTATTAGGGCCAACCACACTATTTGCCCAAACGATATCCATCAATTCATCATGGCTGACGACATCACCCGCACGCGAAGCCAAAACCTCTAACACTTTAAGTGCCTTTGGTGGTATTGGCGTTGCTTGTTGTTGATGCTCGATTTGGTTACGAGACACATCAATGTAATAGTTATTAACCCAAAACGTTTTGGTCATATGAGATAACATCGTCCTTATTCGCTGTAGGCAAATCTTAACTCGCTCACAACCTCAAAATAAAGAAAAAAAGAAAAAATCAGCTAAACGTCAGGTTTTTTTCATGCACGTCAGCTCATCTAAGGGCAAGTTATACCTATGATTTTTAGGCTTCCACCAAAAAAGATAGAAACCGCCTAAATTGACCAACAGATAATGGGAAAGAGAGAGAAGCAATGAAATTACATGTTAAAAGTTTAATTACGTTTGTCGTGTTAGCCGGTTTTAGTGGCGCAGTGGTTTCACAAACAAACAAGGAAACAAAATTAAAAGGTCCATATTTAGGACAACCAGAACCAGGCCTAACCGCCGAAGTATTTGCACCAGATATTGTGTCAACCTCGGGGTGGGAATACGGGGTGGTTTTTGCACCAAGCATGAAAGAAATGTATATGGTTAGAGAAGTCAATGCCGACACTGAATCAGAACAAGAGTTTGTCGTTTATGAGCTAAACGACGAAAGCTGGAACGAGCGGGTGATCTCAAAACGTGTGGGTACACCAACCCTGTCACCTGACAACAAAATTATGTTTTTTGGCCGAGGCTACAAAGAGCGCACTAAAGACGGTTGGTCCGAGATGAAAAGACTCGGTAAAGACTTTGAGCAATACAGAATCATGAGAGTTACGTCTTCATTCAACGGCACCATTGCATTTGATGAAGCGATCAGTGAAGGCAAAGGCGTATTGCGCTATTCAACACTTAAAAACGGTAAGCGAACAACGCCTAAGCCTTTTCCAAAGCAAATAAATACAGGTACCTGGAATGCGCATCCATTTATTGCGCCAGATGAAAGTTATGTGATTTGGGATGGGCACCGTGGCGAAAACGCGGATAATTCCGATTTGTTTATCAGCTTTAAAGAGCCCGATGGTAGTTGGGGCGAGGCGATCAAATTTGGTGACAACATCAACACCCCAGACAATGACTTTGCTGCGCAATTATCACCTGATGGCAAGTACCTATTTTTTAATCGCAACGGTGAAGATCGCAACGTGGATACGTTTTGGGTCGATGCCAAGGTCATAGAGCAGTTAAAGCCGGCTCATATTAAAGCGTTTATGGCGAATAAAGCACCGAAGGGCACTGCCTATCAAGCGTCAGGTTCGTTTCGAGATATCCCTTTGCTCGACAAAGCGTTTACCGATACCTCACCAACGTCTGATGACAAAAGCTTATCTGCTGACGAACTGTCTTTAGCGAAAGACAAGACCGATGCAATCATCAAATTGGCTGAAGAAATAGGGCAAGGTGAGCACGGCCACTACGACAGCTTACTAATTGCCAAGAACAATAAGCTTGTGTTTGAAAGCTATCATCAACGCGGTCGATATGATCTTGCCCATGGACAAGCGTCAGCAACCAAGGGCTACACCAGCCTAATTGTGGGTCGTGCTATTCAGTTGGGGTATTTATCTATGGCTGATCTCGATAAACCCGTCATTCATTTTTTAAAGAAAATCGATACCCGTAAACTCGCCAAAGGCGCTGAAAAAATAACGCTGCACAAGGCGCTGACCATGCATGGTGGTCTAACGATTAATCGTGAAAAGTGGCTAGAAATTGAAAAGTCGCCTGAGAAAATTCATGGGCAAAAATTAGTGCAGACCTTGCTGGAAAATAGCGCAACCATTAGTGCCAAAACGCAGACTTATAACTATGGTAACTTCAACCCGATATTGGTTATGTCAGTCATTGATGCCGTTGTACCAGGCGGTGCCAAAGAATTCATTAAGTCTGAAATCTTAGATAAGTTGAACATTGCCAATTATAAGTGGGACACTCATCCAAGCGGCTTACCGCAAGCAGGTTATGGTGTTAATTTAACGTCACGCGACATGCTCAAACTTGGCAATATCGTGGTTAATGATGGTAAGTGGCAAGGCGAGCAATTTGTTTCTGCCGATTACCTTAGCAAAGCAACAAGCAGCATCACCGACCCGGTTGAAGATTGGATCCCTGAAGAATACCGCTATGGTTACTATTGGTATAACGCACCCGTTAAAGTTAACGATAAAACCTATAACGTCAGCTTCGCGTGGGGCGGCGGTGGCCAGCGCCTAATCGTGGTTGAAGAGCTTGAATTGGTGATTGCCATTACCGGGCACGACAGAGAAGACAAAATTATGGCGCAAATTTCCAGCATCGTGATCCCCGCATTTACCGGCTAATGCCTTATACAAAGAAGCAATACATAGCCAAACATAACAATACTTAGCAAAAGGGCTAGCCAAAGACGCTAGCCCTTTACTTCAATCAAGCCTTTAACTAAGGGGCTGATAATGCTTGGCTAAACTTGTGTAGTGAAGCGAAACCGAGCCAAACTTTAGCACAGTCCCGCTTTAAATTCTTGTTATGTTCCGGTTATATAGCTAGTGGTAGTTCATCTAAATTTTCTTGTTTAGATTTTAATTCACTCTGCTGGGCAAGAATACTTTGTGACTCTCTGTAATCTCTAGCCTCTGCTGTTTCAATAAATTCAGCATCAGGTGAAATATTAAGAACCTCTTCTTCTATTTCACTTAAATTAACACGAAAGAATTCTTTTCTACTATTAACAAGGTTTAACCTTTTGAGGTCAAACTTTTTATGAAGTGCACTTTCCAACGCAGGAGCATTTTCAGAGTGTATCATTGCATGAACATCAAAAATAAAAGGTACACTTGCATCACCTAACTCTTTTACCCTATCTAAAGGTTCCAAGCGCCTAGTCATTCCTATTTTATATACATCCTCACCAAATGACCCAACATTGGAAATAACATAAACATGACCAATTTTTGTTTGTTGAGCCATTGATTTTGCTCTTTCACTTTTTTCATGAGCCTCTTGTAACTCTTGGCTGAGTGACGCTATTTTTTCATTCAGTGCCTCTAATTTAGACCCTGCTGACTTTTCTGCTTCAAGTTGAGCTTTTTCAAGAAGCTTTTTGAATTTATCTTCATCTTTTTCTGCTTTATCCAATTCTTGTTGAAGCTTAGCTTCTTCTCTCATTTGCATTTTTATTTCTTGTTGTTCTTCTTTTTCTTGTTGCTTTTTATCCGCATATTCATATGCGAGCCTAAGCTCTTTAAGTTTTAGGTTAAAATAGTCATTAGATATGAATATTGCGTTAGATTGGTTCATTTTGTTAATTGCATCGAATGCTTTTTCTAGGCGTTGCGCCATGCGTTCAACATTATTCCAACGAGTATTAGAAATAGCAGCATCACATTCATTATTAAATGCTCTTGCTGTTAATTTTATACCTCGATTAGTCATGGTTCTGCCTTTAGCTTTACTGCCTTCAACTGTCCATTCGGTAGTACAATAAATAGCTTCTTTAGAAGAAACCATTTCCTTTTGTTCTTTTTTAACTCTGTAAATTTCTTCTTTATATTTTTCAGAAGTATCGAAATCAAAATGAGGCTTATAAAAACCTAATTCAGCAAGTTGTATTTCTTCATCATATATTGCTGCTTCTTGTACTAGCTTATCAAATACTACTCTCTTTTCTTTGTAGCTCTCACGAAGTTCTGCTATTTCGATATCAAGATCAGTTTTTTGTTTTTTTGATTTTTCGACTTCTGCATCTACATCGATAATTGCAGAATACTTATCTTCGATTTTTTTTAACTTAGCGCGAGATTTAATTAAAAAAGTAGCAAGAATAAAAACAGCAATGGCTAAAGCTGCTAAAAGTGCTTCTAAGGGAAATTCCATTTAATTGACTCCAAAGTTTCGAAAGGAACATAACGCCCATTTAAGGGGCAAAATTCAGTTGGCTAAAATAGGTGAACGGAGTGAACAAAAAGCCAACTGTATTTTGTCCCTCTTGAAATTCTTGTTATATGCAAATGATTCTATATGGGTTTAATCATATGAACCGTTTCAGGTTTAAAGCCCATATTTTGATAGAAGCCCTCTGCTTTTTCATTATTAGCGAAGACTTCTAGGTGTAGCAACCTACAGCCTAGATTTTTAGCCCACTTTTCAGCGTGTTCAATTAACAACTTACCTAAGCCCAAGCCTTGTGACTTAGGTGATACTGCAAGGAGTGGTATAGTTCCACAAGTTTCGTCTGAGATACTATCATTATGCGTACGCACATGAATAAAGCCCAATGGAACATTATTGCTTTCGGCAATCAAGGTAATACTCGGTTTCGATGTTTCAGCGAGCATTTCAGAAATATAATCATCTTGCATTTTTTGAATGGCATCATTTGTGTGCCACTCTAACTGAGCAACTTCTGCCAAGTACGGTGACAATGCAAAAATAAATGGATGATCCATTTCTTGAGCTTCTCTAATTACAACTAAATTTTCCATATTATCTTCTGAAGATTACTCTAAAGCCCGAATTGCATATAACGCCCTGTTAACGGGGCAATAATATAGTTGGCTATGATTAGTGAACGAAGTGAACAAAAAGCCAACTGTATTTTGTCCTTGTTTAACAGCTTGTTAGTTGCCGCTCTTTGGCCTAAGCAGTTTGAAACTAATATTACCTGCGCTCAATTCTTTTCCATTAACGAATACATTTACAAAAAATGTCATTTCATTCTCCGTAAACTTTGTAACCGTAAGAACTTCCTTCTTATTCGGATAAGTAACAACAATCTTATTTTCTTCCAGCGTATACGCAGCTTCCGACTCCTCACCTTGAGCGGAAGACAATAAAATGCCGTTTTCAAACTTGAAATAGTCATTTTTCCCTGCAGGCAGCTCCCCAAGAGAGCCCATAACAATTGCTGTTACATTCCACTTCCCAGAAATCGCCGATTCCGTTATGTCCATGGAGTAAACATAAAAAGGGAAAAGTAACAAAAAACTTAATGTAGCTTTGAACATAAAAAGTCCTCAAAAAAGCCGACGGCAACTAACGCCCCAATAAGGGGCTGATAATAGCTTGCTAAAATGTGTAGCGAAGCGGAACCGAGCAAGCTGTTAGCAGTCCCGTCTTAATTGGCTTGTTATAGTGCCCTACGTATAGGTTTAATAATTTACTATTACTAAAACCTGATGCCCAAGGTTGAAATTATTTCGTAATATCCAAAAAGTACAAGAAGAAAAAAAACAAATAATATCATTTCATGTTTAAAATGATGACGAAAATAAAACAAACGATCTTTATGGCTTAATACATCCATCAATTCATCACCAAAGCGAATAGAAAGAAATGTGCCTATTCCAGACAATAAAATAACGAACCAATATGGAAACGGTGTAGTTAATATTATTTTCATCGTTTGTGTGACGAATGTTGTTTCATAAAACTCGGGGAAGTACCCTAATGAAAATATATTAATTATTATCGCAATAAGCCAAACTACTATTTCTGAAAGTACCATACGAATACCAAATAAGACTCGAAGCGGAAAGTCTAGTATAAAGCCAGCATCTGCAATGGGAGTACAAAGTACAAAAAAACTCCACGTTATTAAGGATGCTATCCCTCCTGTCAAAAAGTCATACCGATAAGTTAAATACACAAAATATGATAATAAAATTAATAATAATATTATAAATTTTATCCATACTTGATGACTCGGTTGCTTCATCTTTCTTCCTTTAATTATCTAATTGAATGACAAGGAATTAATATTGCACTATAACGCCCTGTTAAGGGGCAAATTGTAGTTGGCTAAAATGTGAAGCGGAGCGGAACCAGCCAACTGTTATTTGTCCCGCTTGAACAGCTTGTTATATGCAACTTACTCTTTATTAAGTAGTTTACTTACCAAGTACTTTAAATTATCAGATGCGTTTATACCAGCTTGAATTAACTGCACAGAAATAATGCCATAAATTACAGCAACACCTGCTGTATAAATTAAACCGTCATTGATACCGTAACTAAAGCAGATATAAAAACTGGATGTCACAGTGACTACCAAGGAATAAAGATTAGCTTTATTAGTAAATTGAAGAACAGTAAATAAGCCAAATAAGGCACAAAGAAAAAGAGAAAAAATTAATCCAACAATTGAAGTATTAATACTTGATAGCCCAATTGCTATTCCTAAAATTGAACCTGAAATGATCGACTTAATTAGATTCTTACGCATAATTTCCGTTGCATATAACGCCCCAATAAGAGGCTAAAAATAGTTAGCTAAAATAGTGAGGCACGAACAAAAGCTAACTGTTTTTTGTTCTGCTTAATTGCCTTGTTAGGTATTGCCTTCCCTATACCCTAAATCTGGATATATGAAATAAGCGAATATAAAACCGAAACCAGCAGATCCCAAAAACACAATAGGCATCATAGAGTTTACTGGTAAACCAACTGCAAAGTGATATACAAGACCAACAGCACCTGTACTTAAGCCCATAGCTATAATCATAAAGATAATATTTCTAGGTACCTGTATAGATAGGTGAGCGGTTTTAAATAACTTATTAACGATCGCTAGTAGTGGTGGACCACCTAAACCAAATATAGCAATTGGAAATAATGATTCTGCTTGAACTGGAAAATCAAATTCTTTACCAATAAGAGTAAAAGTCTGAAAAATCCCGATAATAATACCAATTGCAATTCCGAACCAATCTCTACGGTGTAAGTTATTCTGCATAGATACCTAACGCCCCAATAAGGGGCTAAAAATTGTTTGCTAAAATGTGTAGCGAAGCGAAACCGAGCAAACTGTTTTTAGTCCCGCTTGATTGGCTTGTTATGTTTTTTGGGTAGATCTAATTAGCGTTGTTTTCATCATGAAATTTTTCTAGTACGTCTTGATTGCTATCAAAGAATTTTACTAGAGCTTCTTGTGCAATGATAATTTTCTCTTGATATCCAAACTTTTGTTGTAGAATATCTAACCCTTCAATTGCAGTTGGTATTAGGGTAATGGCTAGGAAACGATATGTATCATGCTCACCATGTGTTTTTGTTAGTATATTTTTTTGCGCCTTAACAAAACCATAGTTTACCTTTCTTTCGGTTAACGCAGTCCCAAATATTCTATGATCCACTCCTATTTCAACCGCAATTTTTTTAATTGTTTTGAATCCTCCGAACAGTCCAAACATATCATTTCCTTTTTCTATTAATTTGATTCAATTTATAAATGAGATAAAACATAACGCCCACAACAGCGGACGTGTTTTAAGTTGATGGAGCGAAGCGGAAGCAGCTTAAAACCGTTCCGCTGATTGTGTTTGTTAGCGGTGAAAGAAACGAGCATACTTTACTTTGTCAGCGCCTATAATAGATTCAATTTCATCAGCAAAGTCCTTCACTCCATCTATACCCTCTAGCTTCTCAAGTCCCCCGGAGTCAGGAAATAGAAGCACCGACAAGGCCTCACCCTTTTTGGTTTGTACGACCATTTTTTTAATGGATGACAATGAAACCTTGTTCTCGAAGGCACTACCAGAGAATACCAATTTGTCGTCTTCAACGCTAAATGTAAGGCTTGAAGCATGGCTTACCCAGCCAGAAATCCCTTTGTATGAATGCCAAGCCATATACAAAAACATTAAACCAATGAACATCCCGTAGTTTTCAGTGAAAACCCCGATTACAGCCAAGACAATACTTACAGTAAGGTACATCAGAGAGGCAATAATCATCCCCCTCTTCCTTTTAGCTATGTATGCGTGTGATAGGTGATATTTCATGGGTACCGCTAACAGTATATTATGTAGCCAGCTCAGTAATGTCGGCTACAGTTCGTTTAAATTTATGTCGTTAATATCACACAAATTCAAGGGCTTAGGAAGAGCTCTTACACTGTTTTTGTGATCCTTTATGGAATTACTATGCCGGCTCAGTAATCTCCTTTGGCACATTTTTCTTAAATCTATTAACTATCAGTCACTTATTATTGTTTTTCTTTTTTTGAGGGGATTTACTGAGCCGGCTCAGTAAGTTCTGCTTTTGGCTATTTATTAATTTTGCTTATACTGTTTATTTATACAGTTGAGGTGTCTATGGCAAAATCCCCATTTTTAGAATCAATCCGTTTAATCCTTAGGACAAAGCATTACAGTATTCAGACTGAAAAGTCCTATTTAGTATGGATAAAACGCTTTATTTTGTTTAACAATAAACGTCACCCAAAAGATATGGGAGAGCAAGAAGTCAGCCTTTTCTTAACACATTTAGCCGTGGAGAGAAGAGTCACGTCTTCTACTCAAAATTTGGCGTTGTGTGCCATTGTGTTTATGTATAAACATGCTTTTAACCGTGAGCTCACGTTGCTTGATGATACGGTGCGCGCAAAGCCACCGAAAAGGGTGCCAACGGTTTTGTCAAAAGAAGAAGCAACCTTAATTATTGATAAAATGAAATCTCCTTACGATTTAATGTTTCGCCTTTTATTTGGCTCTGGGATGCGCAAAGCAGAGCTGCTCCGATTGCGTATTAAAGATATCGATTTTGCTGCTCATTCAATTTACGTGTTTCGTGGTAAGGGCCGCAAAGACAGGATCACCGTGCTACCAAGATCGGTCGTTGATGATGTTAAACACCAAATAGAGAAAGTAAAACAAGTACACGACAAAGACTTGGCTGATGGGGAGGGGAAAACCAGTTTGCCGTCCGGTTTAGCGAGAAAATACCCGTATGCGATTACCGACTTCAAATGGCAATATTTATTTCCAGCGTCAGTTCGTTGTAAGCACCCTACCGATGGATATTATTGTCGTCATCATTTGCATTGGACGGCGTTATCAAAAGTACTTCGCGCTGCTGTCAGGGAAGTAGGAATAATGAAACATGTTACCGCCCATACGTTTCGCCATAGCTTTGCTACGCAATTATTACTCAATGGTGTTGATATTCGCACGGTACAAGAGTTACTTGGCCATTCTGATTTAAAAACAACACAAATATATACACATGTTATTGGTCAGCATTCGTCTGGCGTGAATAGCCCTGTTGATTAGTGTTCTGTTGTTTTTGTTATAAAAAAAAGCGCCTTGCGGCGCTTTCTCAAATTTTTGTTCGTTTAAGGCTTAGCCAATAAACTTACGGGCGTTGCGGAACATGCGAACCCATGGTGAGTCTTCTGACCAGCTGTCAGGGTGCCATGAGTTAGCGACGGTTCTAAATACACGCTCTGGGTGAGGCATCATGATGGTTACGCGACCGTCGGTGGTGGTTAGTGAGGTGATACCGTCTGGAGAACCGTTCGGGTTCGATGGGTATGTTTCAGTAACCTGACCGTAGTTGTCTACGTAACGCATTGAAACGGTGCCTGAATCGTTCGCTGCAGCAATGGCATCTTCCGATTTGAATTCAGCGCGACCTTCACCGTGAGATACAGCGATTGGCATACGGCTGCCTTCCATACCTTTGAAGAAGATAGACGGCGATTCTTGGATCTCAACCAATGAGAAACGGGCTTCAAAACGCTCTGAGCGGTTTTGAACGAAGTGTGGCCAGTTCTCGGTGCCTGGAATGATTTCTTTCAGGTTCGATAGCATCTGACACCCGTTACACACACCTAGTGAGAAGGTGTCTTCGCGGTGGAAGAAAGTTTTGAACATTTCACGTGCTTTGTCGTTAAACAAGATTGATTTTGCCCAACCTTCACCAGCGCCTAGTACGTCACCGTACGAGAAGCCACCACAAGCAACCAGACCGTTAAAGTCAGCTAGGTCTACGCGACCACCAAGTACGTCAGACATGTGAACGTCAACAGTGATGAAACCAGCACGATCAAATGCCGCGGCCATTTCAACATGTGAGTTAACACCTTGCTCACGCAAGATAGCAACACGTGGGTTGGTTTCTTCTTGTGCGTCGTTGGCGATTAGGTCAGCAACGATGTCTTCGTTGATGTCGAAGGTAAGTTCAGCGTTTAGACCTGGATCTTCAGTATCAAACTTCAGGGTGTGTTCTTGTTCAGCACACTCTGGGTTGTCACGCATTGATTGCATCTTGAAGGTAGTTTCTGCCCAAACAGTGCGGAAGTAAGTACGGGTGTTTGCTAGTACTTCTTCACCGTCACGGCTAAAGCGGATCATGTCTTCGTTGTTGATGCGACCAATATCAGTGAAGCATTCCATCAAACCGTATTGTTCGATGATGGCGTGAACAGCGTCAACGTCTTCTTCACGGATTTGCACAACCGCACCTAGCTCTTCACTAAATAGAACGCTTAGGTTGTCGCCTTCAAGCTTGCTGATGTCGATATCAACACCGGTGTGACCAGCGAATGCCATTTCAGCAACGGTTGTGAATAAACCACCGTCTGAACGGTCATGGTAAGCAAGAAGTTTTTCGTCACGTACAAGGTGTTGAATTAGGTTGAAGAAGTTCTTCAGATCATCGCTACTATCAACATCTGGCGTTTCTTTACCAAGTTGCTTGTAAACCTGAGCGATACACGAACCACCTAAACGGTTCTTACCTTTTGACAGGTCGATAGCAACGATGCGGCTGTCGCCTTTGTCAGTGCGAAGCTGTGGCGTAACAGTCTTACGTACGTCTTCAACACGACCAAATGCAGTAATTACTAGAGATAGAGGCGCGGTTACTGATTTCTCAACACCGTCGTCTTCCCACTTGGTCTTCATACTCATTGAGTCTTTACCAACTGGGATAGTCAAACCTAGAGTAGGACATAGCTCTTCACCAACGGCTTTAACCGCTTCGTAAAGACCAGCGTCTTCACCTGGGTGACCTGCTGCGGCCATCCAGTTTGCTGATAGCTTGATGTTGTTCAAATCACCAATGTCAGCACTTGCTATGTTGGTTAGTGATTCAGCTACCGCTAGACGAGCAGATGCACCGTAGTTAAGTAGTGCAACTGGTGTGCGCTCACCCATAGACATCGCTTCACCGTGGTAGCTGTCTAGTGCTGCCGTTGTTACCGCACAATCTGCTACTGGTACCTGCCAAGGACCAACCATTTGGTCACGCGCAACCATACCGGTTACCGTACGGTCACCAATGGTGATAAGGAAAGTTTTTTCAGCGATAGTTGGTAGACGTAATAAACGATCAGCAGCGTCTGCTAAATCAACGTCGGCCAACTCAAGTTCTTTACCGGTGTCACGTTTTGACACAACGTCACGGTGCATTTTAGGAGCTTTACCTAAAAGTACATCCAATGGTAAATCGATAGGTTTTGCTAACTCTTCGTTGTCAGCGAAGTGGCTATCAGTCAGTGTTAGGTGCTCTTCTTCTGTGGCATAACCAACAACCGCAAATGGTGCACGCTCACGCTCACATAGAGCACGGAATTCTTCAACACGCTCTGGTGCTACGGCAAGAACGTAACGTTCTTGAGATTCGTTACACCAGATTTCTAGTGGTGACATGCTACGCTCGTCGTTTGGTACGTTGCGAAGCTCAAAGTTACCACCACGGCCACCGTCAGATACAAGCTCAGGGAAGGCGTTAGACAAACCACCAGCACCCACATCGTGAATGAATAGGATTGGGTTGTCGTCACCCATTTGCCAACAACGGTCGATGACTTCCTGACAACGACGTTCCATTTCTGGGTTGTCACGTTGTACCGAGGCAAAGTCTAGGTCTTCGTCAGACTGACCAGATGCCATTGATGAGGCAGCACCACCACCAAGACCGATGTTCATTGCTGGACCACCTAGCGCGATAAGGGCTGCGCCTACAACGATTTCACCTTTTTCAACGTGCTCGCTGCGAATGTTACCTAAACCACCGGCAAGCATGATTGGCTTGTGGTAACCACGTACTTCTTCACCGTTGAACGAGTTAACTTGCTCTTCGTAGGTACGGAAGTAACCAAGAATGTTTGGACGACCAAATTCGTTGTTAAACGCAGCGCCACCTAATGGGCCTTCCATCATAATGTCTAAGGCAGTAACGATACGGCTTGGCTTACCAAAATTAGTTTCCCATGGTTGTTCGAAACCTGGGATGCGAAGGTTAGATACAGAGAAACCAACCAAACCTGCTTTTGGTTTTGAACCAATACCGGTGGCACCTTCGTCACGAATCTCACCACCAGAACCGGTAGCAGCACCTGGGAATGGCGAAATCGCGGTAGGGTGGTTGTGAGTTTCAACCTTCATTAGAATGTTGATGTCTTCAACATTGTAAGCGTATTCTTTGCTGTCAGGGTCTGGGAAGAAACGACCGGCTTCAGAACCCACCATAACCGCGGCGTTATCTTTATAAGCGCTTAATACATTGTCTGGGTTGGTTTCAAAAGTGTTCTTGATCATTTTGAACAGCGACTTAGGCTGTTTTTGACCATCGATTGTCCAATCGGCGTTAAAAATCTTGTGACGACAATGTTCTGAGTTTGCTTGAGCAAACATGTATAACTCAATGTCGTGTGGGTTGCGGCCAAGGGCGTTGAAATTCTCGACTAAGTAGTCAATTTCATCTTCAGCAAGCGCCAGACCCAAATCAAGGTTTGCTTTAACTAGGGCGTCACGGCCACCGGCTAAAACGTCAACAGATTTCAATTCACCTGGTTCTGCTGTTGCAAATAACACGTCAACGTCGTTGGTGTCGGTGAAGATGGTTTCCATCATGCGGTCGTGAATCAATGCAGCAAGTTGAGCACTTTGCTGTTCGCTTAATTCAGCCGATGATTGCACGTAGAATGCTAAACCACGTTCAAGGCGAATGATTTTATCTAGGCCACAGTTGTGAGCGATGTCAGTCGCTTTAGATGACCAAGGTGAGATAGTGCCTGGACGTGGAGTTACTAGCAAAAATGTGCCAGCAGGAGTGTGCTCTTCAATGGTTGGGCCGTAAGTCAGTAGCTTTTCAAGCTTGCTTAACTCATCAGCAGAAAGCGCTGCTGTTTGATGGCTAAAGTGCATGAATTCTGCGTAGATGTCAGTCACAGGCAGATCTAGCTGGGCGCACTGCTTCAACAGCTTGTTAATTCTGAAATCGGAAAGCGCAGGAGCGCCACGTAAGATTTCCATAGTTTGTCTCACCATAGTTATTAATTAAATACCAATTCGATTGCAATTTTCGGTAAATCGCAATGGAATAAATACTTATCATGCTAAAGGCGAAATATTCGTGTAAAGGTGCTGTTTTTTCGCGCGCATTATAAAAGAAAACGCGCCATTTAGTAAGAGCAAAACAGATGGATTACATACTTATTGAAAAAAAAAGCTGTAAAATTTGTATAAATGCATTCACAATGAAATCGTTATGATAAGAATAATTAACAAAAATCAGAACTTATTTACATTGTCGCGCCTGTTTTTTATTGTCATGTTGAGCCTTATATCCGGCTGCCAACAAGATCAACAACAGGTAAGCTTGCAGCAAATAATCGAACGTGAACAGGTCAATGTTGGTACCCTGTTTGGCCCGAACAGTTATTACCTTGGTGCCGAAGGCGCAAAAGGCTTCGAATACGAGCTGGCTAAGGCGTATGCCGACAGCATAGGCGTATCACTTCATATCGTGCCAACTTATTCTTTAGATGAACTATTTCTCAAACTTGAGTTCGGTGAAGTAGACTTTCTTGCCGCTGGCTTATCGGTCACTGAAGAGCGACTGCAAAATTACCGTTTTGCACCAAGCTACAAAAACATCAGCCAAAAAATGGTGTTCAAACAGGGGCGTGAATGGCCTCGCAAAATAGAAGATGTGCAAGGCAGTTTGCAAGTCATTAAAAATTCCAGCCATGAAGAAAACTTAATCCGCTTAAAGCAACAACATGCCGATTTAACTTGGACGGTAACTGAAGCAATGGATGCCGATGAATTGCTCTTAGAAGTGGTCGAAGGGCGTCTCGATTTTACCGTTGCTGACAGTAATACCTTGGCTTTAAATCGTCGTTATTATCCGGATATTTCAGTGGCCTTTACCGTCGAAGAGCCACAGCCAATAGCGTGGATGGTAAGCAAGCAAAGTCATGATTCATTGTTAGCGTCTTTGGTTGAGTTTTTTGGTAATACTCACACCGACGGCACCATATTAACCCTTGATGACAAATACTATGGTCATATCCAAGAGTTCAATTATGTCAATACGCGTACCTTTATTCAGGCCATCGACGAAAAACTGCCGAAATATCAGCACTTGTTCCAACGTTATGGCAAAACATTAGATTGGCGTTTTCTTGCCGCAGTAAGCTACCAAGAATCACATTGGGAACCTCATGCACGCTCATATACCGGTGTGCGAGGCATGATGATGCTGACTTTGCCTACCGCCAAACAAATGGGTATTGAAAGCCGCCTTGACGCTGAGCAAAGTATTCGTGGTGGCGCCAAGTATTTAAATCAGTTAATCGAGCGCATTCCAGCGCGCATTCCTAATCCTGATCGTCGTTGGTTTGCGTTAGCCGCATACAATATCGGTTGGGGTCATATGGAAGATGCGCGGGTATTGACCCAAAAACAAGGCGGCGATCCGGATCGCTGGGTTGATGTCAAACAGCGCCTGCCGTTGCTAAAACAACAGAAGTATTATAAAAATACTAAATACGGATATGCCAGAGGCGATGAGCCGGTTCGATACGTCGAAAATATTCGCGCGTATTTCGATACCCTGGTGTTTATGGACGAAAAAAAAGTGATTGTTAACGCCGACGCAGAGTAAGCTCTTAGCCGGTGTTGCTGTATTGATAATAATAATAAAAATAACGAGGACAGTGTCATTAAAGTGTCATAAACACACTTTAAGCTATGGCAAACTGTATTAATCAATGGCAAAAATGAGAACTCGAACCTGTAAAAACAATCAACGTCGCCGTATGATGCGTGTCAATCAGCGTAAGGTAAATGGTCGTTATCGCGTATATTATCGCGTGGTCTTATCTAACAAAGACGATTAACTGTCGTTATCGTCATTCTGTAAAGCGTGTTGCTGAGCTTCTTTTAAGGCTTTCTTCAAGGCTTTTTTTTCGGCACGACGTCGTTTAAAAAAGTTCGACAGCTTGCTCGCACATTGCGCTTCAAGTACCCCAGAAACTACCTCTAGTTGGTGGTTTAAGCGTTCATCCTGAACTAAATTAAATAGGCTACCACACGCCCCAGTTTTTAAATCATTCGCACCAAATACCACTCTATTTACACGACTGTGAACGAGCAAGCCCGCGCACATTGGGCAAGGCTCTAAGGTCACATACAAGGTCGTATCTAACATGCGATAGTTAGCAATATTTGGCCCAGCTTGACGCACCGCCTGCATTTCAGCATGCGCTGACGGGTCATTGAGCTGAATGGATTGATTCCAACCTTCGCCAATGATTTGTCCATCACGCACAATGACCGCACCAACAGGGATTTCACCTTGCTGCTCGGCCTTATCGGCTAACTGCAAAGCATGTTGCATGTACCATTGATCTAACTCGGCTTGTGATTGGCTATCTTGGCTCATAATAAATTGTGAATTTTACTAATAAATCGTCAAAAAAAATCAGTGCTTAATAGATGCAATTATACAAGTTATTGAAAATCTTTGCCTTTATTATATGGTCTGTAACTTGCTTAATTTAGGTTAGGTGATATAAAAAGTTAATGATAGCTAAGCGTGAGAGGAAGTAAATAGTGCGGGTATTTGAATTTATTATTGTTATTACTGTGGTCTATGGCATTTTTGAGTATTTAAAACAACGTCAAAAGTTTCAGCAAGAACGCATTAAACATGAAAAAGTGACCGGTGACTTAGAAAGCGAGCTGACCAATATTAAACAGCGATTGGTGGTACTGGAAAAAATTGTTACCGATAAAGGCTATGACTTAAAGCAAGAAATAGACGACCTATAGCCTGTCTCTATAGGCGTTTTATTGGCCTCGAACATACGCTGTGACCCTATAAAAACAGGGTCAACAAGTCATTGAGGTAACGTCGACCTAAGTCGGTTATTTGCCAGCCATCATCCTGTTGCTGCAATAACCGCTTGTTAACGGCAGTTGCTAGTGCGCCGTCAATATGAGAGATGGGCAGGCCAGTGGCTGCTTCAAAGTCGGCTTGGCTAAAGGCACTAAATAAGCGTAAGCGATTCATCATATATTCAAACGACCGCTCACTTTGCGCAACGTGATGTATCTGGTCAAGATAGTCGCGTCCCTCTTGCATGTATCCTTTCGGGTGTTTGACTTTAACGGTGCGGGTAATACGGTCGCTTTCACCATGGGTTATTTTGCCGTGCGCACCACAGCCAATACCAAGGTAATCACCATTTTGCCAATAATTTAAGTTGTGACGACAGCGAACTTGCTCATGTTTGGCAAAGGCTGACACTTCATATTGCTGATAACCCGCCGCTTGCAACAAGGCAAAACCTTGCTCTTGTATATCCCAAAGCACGTCATCTTCAGGCAAGGTGGGTGGTTTTGAATAGAACGACGTATTAGGCTCAATGGTTAATTGGTACCAAGATAAATGATCCGGTGATAAAGCGATGGCTTGTTTTAAATCATCGAGCGCACCGGCGACACTTTGTTGTTCTAGGCCGTGCATTAAGTCCAGATTAAAGCTGTTGATACCGCATTGCTTGGCAATTTTGGCGGCACGGATAGCTTGTTGGCTGTCATGAATACGGCCAAGCTTTAGCAATTTATCCGAGGCAAAGCTTTGCACACCAATCGACAAACGATTTACGCCTGCTTCAGCAAAGCCCGCAAATTTTTTTGCTTCAACGGTACCAGGATTCGCCTCCATGGTAACTTCCATATCATCACCGTGACGAAAGCGTTGTTTTATGCCGCGCAATAAGCTGTCAATTGCCTCACTTGAGAACAAACTTGGTGTGCCACCACCAATGAAAATCGAATACAGTGGGCGATCAATAGCAAAGCGTTGCATATCGCTATCTAAGTCGGCCAACAAATGTTGCACATACGCAACTTCATCTATGTCGGCCTTTAGCGCGTGCGAATTAAAGTCACAATAAGGGCACTTTTGTACACACCATGGGATATGCACATATAACGATAATGGGGGCGTTTTTAACACGAGTTTTCTCTACGCCTGTAAGGCTTTGACCAATTGTTGTAACGCTTTAGCGCGGTGGCTCAACGTATTTTTTATCTCGCGCGGTAATTGCGCTGAGGTTTGTTGGTGTTGCGCAACCCAAAATAGTGGGTCGTAACCAAAACCTTGCTCGCCGTGTGCTTCGCTGGTGATTTCACCTTCCCAAGTGCCTTGGCAAATTATTGGTGTCGGATCATCGCCATGGCGCATAAACACCAAAACGCATTGAAAACGTGCTGTTCTTTGTTCGCTAGGCACGCCATGTAATGCCTGCAGTAACTTGGCATTGTTGTCTTGGTCATTAGCGCCTTCGCCAGCATAGCGGGCAGAGTAGATGCCAGGTGCGCCCTGTAAATAGTCGACTTCTAAACCTGAGTCGTCAGCGATTGCCGGCAGGCCAGTTATTTTTGCCGCATGACGTGCTTTGATGATAGCGTTTTCAATAAACGTGGTGCCGGTTTCAGCAACATCAGCGACGTTAAAATCACTTTGTGGTAATACCTCAATATGTTGTTTGGCTAATAACTCGGCCAACTCTTTTACTTTACCTTTATTACCGGTAGCTAAAACGATTTTTTGCATAGGGATTTATCAATAATCTTTCGGGTTAATTAAATGAAAAAGTGCGACTAAGCGCACTTTTGTTACCTAGTTATAGAATTCAAACTCTACTGTTCTACATAAAACTTTTGAGTGAATTTTAAGTTGTGTTGCTGACCATTGTCATTAATTAAAATGTCGAACTTATAGGTTTCGTCATTGGGATAATCAACGATAGCAATATAATAAATTGCATCACCTTCTTTAATTTGCTGAAATTCAAGGTTCATTGACTGGCCAACTAAGTTGATTGCTTTACCGGAAATACCAACCGCTTTTGCCGGCTTACCGTCGGCACTGCCATCGAGCACAGAAATATTAACAAAACCTTTGTAACGGCTGCGTTCAATACCATAACTCTTGGCGATTTCAGGCTGTAAAATTGACGTTGATAAGCCAATATAGTGTACTTCTAAATCACCAAGCTTCTTCATTTGTTCGGCGTGGACAGCAACGCTCATTAAACAAAAACACAGAACTGTTGCAACAACTTGGGTTATTCGTTTAAGCATAATTGCCTCTCTATTTTGTACATTGATGTACAAGTGATACTAAGTATAGACGTTTGTTGTCGGTAACGATGATTGCTTGCGCGTTAGAACATGCGTAACACAGACCAATAAGGCACTGTGGTATTTAAAAACGCATTGAGCATGCTCAGCGCCAAAAACGCGATGACGACCGATAAATCAATACCACCTAGATCAGGCAATATACGTCGAATAGGGCGTAAAAATGGTTCCGTCAGTTGGTGAAACACTAAACGAATTGGGGTTGGATGTTGTACGACCCAACTCATCAGCGCCATGATCAACATCACCATAAACAGCAAGTAGCCGCTTTCTTTGATCAGATACAATAAGCCAAGATACAACAATAAGCCGAATTCAATAATGCCGCCTTGTAGGCTAGACATGGTATACAGCTTCAGCGTACCGACTATATAAGCGACCAAAATGGTGGCCACATCAACACCAGCAAAACCTGGAATAAAGCGCCTAAAAGGCACCACAACCGGGTTACTTACCTTGACCACAAATTGACTTAACGGGTTATAAAAATCAGCGCGAACCGCTTGCAACCAAACTCGTAAAATTAACACCATAAAAAAGGCGTCAAATAAAAAGTTCAGTAAAATCAGCAATGCTTCCATTATTACTCCATGTGCAAATGCATTGTTTTTTAGTTTTTGTTAAAAGCTATTGTTAAAAAGCTTATTTTTTAATCTTATACCATGGCGGCAAAATTAGTTGTTACTTTCTGTCATTTCTTCTGCACGTTTTTTACAGTTAATCATCGCCTTAGCGACTAAATCTGTTAAACCACCGTCAAAAAATGTGTTTAGTGCCGCTTGCGTGGTGCCGCCCTTGGAGGTGACATTTTCGCGCAAGGTGGCGATAGATTCAGGATTTTCGATGACCATTTGAGCCGCACCTAATGCGGTTTGTTGTACCATCTCACGTGCGGTTTGTTGATCAAAACCAAACGCCATCGCTTGTTTTTGCATGGCTTCCATAAAGGCAAAAAAGTAAGCTGGACCTGATCCCGATACCGTAATCAGATTATCAATCTCTGCTTCATTGGCAAGCCATAATGTCTTACCTACCGCGACAAACATGGCATCGATAAAAGCTTTGCTCTCATCACTTACACTGTCGTCAGCGAATAAGCCTGCCATACCGACACCAAGTTGCGAAGGTGTGTTTGGCATGCAGCGGACAAGACCTGCTTGCTCACCAAGTACACTGCGCATTTGCGCCATAGACACCCCAGCAGCGACAGAAACAAAACATTTGTCGCTGATATCCATCGCATCGGCCAGTTGTTGGCACACGGTTTTGATTAAATGCGGCTTCACGCCAAGAATGATGATATCTGCTTGCTTGGCAGCCTCAATATTGTCGGCACTTTGATTGACACCATAGTCATTTGCCAACGCAACACGCTTTTCTGGACTTGGGTTGGTTACGGTGATTAATGCCGCATCAAAACCCGCTTTAACCATACCAATTAATATGCAGCGGTTCATGTTACCAGCACCAATAAAAGCTACTTTTTTCATTATTTAATCTCTACTTCCAAATATCGCGGTACCGACTCGCACCATAGTTGAACCACATTCTACAGCAATATCCATATCACCGCTCATGCCCATAGATAATGTATCGACACTGCTATATGTTTGTTTTAATTGCGCAAATAACTCAGCCATTTTTAAAAAGCTTTGTTTGGTTTGCTCAACATCGCCTTTTGCTGGGATGCACATTAAGCCGCGCAATACTAAATTAGGGCAAGAATCGACAAAAGCGGCAAGGGCGTTTAATTGTTCGACACTTGCACCCGATTTGCTGTCCTCTGCACTAATATTCACTTGTAAACAAACTTGCAGCGGGGTAATGTTAATATCACGTTGTTCGTTAAGGCGTTTTGCCGTTTTTTCTCGGTCAATAGAGTGCACCCAATCGGCATGCTCTGCTATCAAACGAGTTTTATTACTCTGAATAGGACCGATAAAATGCCAGATGATATCCAAATCGGATAACTCATCGGCTTTACTCGCAAGCTCCTGAACGTAGTTTTCGCCGAAATGGCGTTGCCCCGCATAATAAGCCGCGGCGATGCTTTCAGCAGGTTTGGTTTTACTTACTGCCAACAAATTTACAGAATTAACCTGGCGGTTAGACTGGCAGCATGACTGCTCAATAGATGTCAAAACCTTGCGCAGATTATCAGCGATTAGACTCATAGTTTTTATTCTGGATAACAATAATTAATTAGGAATATTATGGATATTACCGAACTTTTAGCGTTTAGTGTTGAACACAACGCATCAGATTTACACCTTTCCACCGGTATGCCACCCGCTATTCGTGTTGATGGCGATGTACGTAAGATTAACATTCCACCGCTAGAAGACAAAGATGTAAATGCTCTAGTGTATGACATCATGACCGATCGTCAGCGCAAAGAATACGAAGAAAACCTTGAAGTGGATTTCTCCTTTGAAGTGCCAAACCTAGCTCGTTTTAGGGTAAATGCGTTCAATCAGAACCGAGGCCCTGCTGCTGTATTTCGTACCATCCCAAGTAAAATTTTATCATTGGATGAGTTGGGTTGCCCAGATATTTTCCGCCAAATCTCTGAAAACCCTCGTGGTTTAGTATTGGTAACCGGTCCTACGGGTTCGGGTAAATCAACAACCTTGGCAGCGATGGTGGATTACATCAACGAATCTAAGCGCGATCACATTCTAACAATCGAAGACCCAATCGAATTCGTTCACGACAACAAACAATGTCTAATTAACCAACGTGAAGTGCACCGTGATACGTTAAGCTTTAGCAACGCTTTGCGTAGTGCGCTACGTGAAGATCCCGATGTTATTCTGGTTGGTGAGATGCGTGACCTTGAAACCATTCGTCTTGCGATGACCGCGGCAGAAACCGGTCACTTAGTATTTGGTACCTTGCATACCACCTCTGCACCGAAAACCATTGACCGTATTGTTGATGTATTCCCTGGTGAAGAAAAAGACATGGTTCGCTCTATGTTGTCTGAATCATTGCGTGCGGTAATCTCGCAAACACTGATTAAGAAAGTCGGTGGTGGCCGTGTTGCTGCACACGAAATCATGGTCGGTATCCCAGCGATTCGTAACCTGATTCGTGAAGATAAGATTGCGCAAATGTACTCGGCAATTCAAACCGGCATGTCACATGGTATGCAAACCATGGATCAATGTTTACAAGGCTTATTGAGTCGTGGCCTGATCACCCGTGAAGACGCGATGGCAAAAGCAGCTGATAAGAATCAGTTTAAAGTTTACTAAGGTTGAGAGATGTATTTACACGAACTGTTAAGCAATATGGTCAGCCAAGATGCATCGGATTTATTTATCACCGTAAACCTTGCTGCCAGTGCCAAAATCAATGGCGAGCTAGTCGCCATTGATGAAAAGGTTCTCAGTTATGATGAGGCACTTGATCTTGTCTTAAGCTCGATGAATGACAAGAACAAAGCTGAATATGAAGCGACCAAAGAATGTAACTACGCTATCGCCGTAGATGGCATTGGCCGTTTTCGTATTTCAGCGTTTTGGCAACGCGAAATGCCGGGCATGGTTATTCGTCGCATCGTTACCGATATACCGGATGTCGACAAGCTAGGCTTGCCACAGGTATTGAAAGACTTGGTGATGTCAAAACGTGGCTTGGTATTGTTTGTCGGTGGTACCGGTACGGGTAAGTCAACGTCAATGGCGTCGTTAATTGGTTATCGTAACCGTAATGCGCGTGGTCACATATTAACCATCGAAGATCCGGTGGAATTTGTTCATGATCATGCCCGTTCAATGATCACTCAACGCGAAGTCGGCATGGATACTGAATCCTTTGATGCTGCTTTGAAGAGCTCATTGCGTCAAGCGCCAGATGTTATTCTGATTGGTGAGATTCGCTCGCAAGAAATCATGGAGCATGCACTAAGCTTTGCTGAAACCGGCCATTTATGTATTGCTACACTGCATGCTAACAATGCCAACCAAGCAATTGACCGAATCATGCACTTGGTACCCGCCGAGCAACATCAAAAATTACAGTTTGATTTAGCCTTGAATTTACGCGGTATTGTCGCCCAGCAGTTGGTACCGACCCGTGACGGTCATGGTCGCCGCGCTGCTATCGAGATTCTATTGAACTCACCTTATATCGCTGAGTTAATCAAAAAAGGCGATGTCGGTCAGATCAAAGAGGTAATGACTAAATCTCGTGAATTGGGCATGCAAACTTTCGATCAGGCGCTGTTTGATTTGTATGAATCCGGTGATATCAGTTACACCGATGCATTGCATCACGCCGATTCACCAAACGATCTACGCTTAATGATCAAACTTCGCAGTAACGATCAAACTGGTATTGGTGGCTTAAAAGGCGCAACACTGGACGGCGTTGAATAAACACTGATCCATACTGGTCTTTATATAGTAATTAACAGAGCACCTTAGGGTGCTCTTTTGCTTATTTCAAGGGGGCAGAACACTTGAAAAAGAGAACAAGTGTTCTGACCCCTTGAAAAAGTTTAGACGTCTAGACGTAAAAGTGTAGATTTATGAAAGAAAGCAAGGTAAAATTCTCTCAATTTCGAATTCCTTGTCTATTATTTAGGCATTTATCAGTAGGCAAACGTAACGACGTTATCCCTGCTGAGAGTATAGTTTTTAAAAAGAGGCGTCATGGCTAAACATTATTTTACTTCTGAGTCTGTATCTGAAGGTCACCCTGATAAAATTGCTGATCAGATTTCTGATGCAGTACTTGATGCGATTATCGCCCAGGATAAGCACGCTCGCGTTGCATGTGAGACCATGGTTAAGACAGGTGTGGCAATCATTTCTGGCGAAGTCACCACAGAAGCGTGGGTTGATTTGGAATCTATCACCCGTAAAGTGATTACCGATATCGGTTATACCTCATCAGATGTTGGTTTTGACGGTGAAACCTGTGGCATCATGAACTTGATTGGCCAGCAATCACCTGAGATTGCGCAAGGTGTCGATCGTGCTAAGCCAGAACAACAAGGTGCAGGTGATCAGGGTTTAATGTTTGGATATGCAACCAGCGAAACGCCATCACTTATGCCAGCTCCGCTTTATTATTCACATCGTTTGGTAGAGCGTCAGGCTGAAATGCGCAAATCTGGCGTGCTGCCTTGGTTGCGCCCAGATGCAAAATCGCAAGTAACGTTCGTTTATGAAGATAACAAGCCAGTGGCCATTGATGCGGTTGTATTATCAACCCAACATAACCCTGATATCAGCCAAGAAGATTTGTATGAAGCGGTAATGGAAAACATCATTAAGCATGTGTTACCAGCTGAGCTATTAACCAAGCAAACCAAATACTTCATCAACCCAACAGGACGTTTTGTTATTGGTGGTCCGGTAGGTGATTGTGGTTTAACCGGTCGTAAAATCATTGTTGATACATACGGTGGTATGGCTCGTCATGGTGGTGGTGCTTTCTCAGGTAAAGATCCATCTAAAGTTGATCGCAGTGCCGCCTACGCTGGTCGCTATGTTGCTAAAAACATTGTTGCATCAGGCCTTGCTGAGCGTTGTGAGATTCAAGTGTCTTATGCGATTGGTGTTGCAGAGCCGACCTCTATTTCTATTGAAACCTTCGGCACAGGTAAGGTTGATGAAGATACATTGATTAAATTGGTACGAGAGAATTTTGACTTGCGTCCATACGGCATTACCAAAATGTTGGACTTACTGCATCCGATGTATCAAATGACAGCAGCGTACGGCCATTTTGGTCGCGAACCATTTGAAATGACGGTGGGTGATGACAGCTTCACCGCCTTTAGTTGGGAAAAAACCGATAAGGCAGATGCATTACGCGACGCATCCGGCTTAAAGTAAGCCGTTAAAATATATCATTGTTTTAAATAAGCCAGATTCATATCTGGCTTATTTTTTTGTCTTTAATCTAATCATATATTTGCCTCTCTATCTCTTGTTTTTTGCATCCATCGCCCCTATCTTGTAAGGCAGATAGCAGCAATAAGTGTCAATTCAGTGAGCAACAATCGATTCTACCAACCTGGAGCATTAACAACCGGCAGCGAAGTCGCCCTTAGCGATGATGTTTTTGGCCATGTGATCAGGGTACTGCGCTTAAAAACCGACGATATTATTTATCTGTTTAATGGCGATGGTCATGACTACCAAGCGAAGCTGACCCAAGTCAGTAAAAAGCAGGCTTTTGCCCGTATAGAAAACTCGGTTGCCGTGGATAATGAGTCACCATTGCGCATTCATTTAGGTCAGGGCATTTCTCGTGGCGATCGAATGGACTTTACCTTACAAAAGTCTGTTGAACTGGGGGTCAATCAAATTACCCCATTGTTTACCGAGCGTTGTGGTGTCAAACTCAGTGGCGAACGCCTTGAGAAAAAGCGTCAACAATGGCAAAAGATTGTCATCAGTGCTTGTGAACAAAGTGGTCGTGCTCAAGTGCCAGAAGTGATGCCGGCGCAACCGTTATCACAATGGCTGAACGAGAACACCGATGAATTGAAACTAAATCTACACCCCAAAGCACAATACTCTATCTCGACACTACCTATGCAAGCGGATGCGGTAAGGTTACTTATCGGTCCGGAAGGTGGTCTTTCAAATGATGAAATCAGTGACGCAGGACATGCCGGATTCACCGATGTTTTGCTTGGCCCTAGAGTATTAAGAACGGAAACCGCGGCTCTTACCGCGATTACCGCATTACAATGCAAGTTTGGCGATTTATAAAGACAAGCCAACCCTAGTTAGGAATTATTATGACGTTAAAAATTGGCGTGGTTATGGACCCGATTGAAAACATTAATGTCGCGAAAGACTCAAGTCTGGCGATGATGTTGGAAGCACAAAGTCGCGGCCATGAGTTGTACTACATGCAAATGCAGGATTTGTATATGTTGCACGGCGAAGCTCGCGCAAGTGTTAGCAAAGTGACCGTCTTTGATGACGCTAAGCATTGGTATGATATTGAGTCGACAGATGATGTCGCTCTGGCCGATATGGACGCGATTTTAATGCGCAAAGATCCGCCATTTGATACCGAATTTATTTACGCAACATATATGCTTGAGCGAGCAGAAGAGCAAGGCACATTAATCGTTAATAAGCCACAGAGTCTGCGCGACTGTAATGAAAAACTGTTTACTGCTTGGTTCGCAGAATTCACACCTAAAACCTTGGTCACTCGCAATGCAACGCGTATTCGCGATTTTCACGCGCAACACAAAGATGTGATCATCAAGCCGCTAGATGGCATGGGTGGCTCATCAATCTTTCGCATGAAAGACGGCGAAGCCAATGTCGGGGTCATTATCGAAACCTTAACCGCGCATGGCTCTATGTATGCCATGGTGCAAGAATACATGCCAGAGATTGTCGATGGTGATAAGCGTATTCTTATCGTTAATGGTGAGCCTATGCCGTATTGTTTAGCGCGTATTCCTGCACAAGGCGAAACCCGAGGCAATCTTGCCGCGGGTGGTCGTGGCGAAGCTCGACCTTTGTCGGCGTCGGATAAATTAATTGCCGAGACCATAGGCCCAGAATTGAAAAAGCGCGGCTTATATTTTGTTGGCCTTGATGTTATTGGCGATAAAATCACTGAAATTAATGTCACCAGCCCAACCTGTATTCGCGAAATTGAAAAGGCCTATCCAATAAATATTAGTGGTAAATTATTTGATGCAATCGAAGAAATAGTCGCTAACGCCAAGTAACGTATAGGGTTTGTGTTTTTTTGCCTGTTTTGCCTTAAAACAGGCAGCTTGAAAAAATCTGTTTTTAGCGCCATGTTTATTAATAGGCAGAGAGAATTGTTATCGATATTAGCCGGTCATACTCTCTATAAGATAATTTCAAAACACAATGCCTAGCATTTAAGGAGGGGACATGGATAGTTTGGAAAACCATCTATTGATTGCCATGCCAAACATGCAAGACCCTTATTTTCACAAGACAGTAACCTACATCTGTGAACACAATGACCAAGGCGCTATGGGCTTGGTTATTAACGTGCCTGTGCGCATAACCCTTAGTGAATTGTTAAAACAAATAGACGCTGAAAAAGTCACCGCTGGCCGATTAACGCAGCGGGTTCTTGCCGGTGGTCCTGTTGCACCTGATCGTGGATTTGTATTGCACAATAGTCAAGGCGGTTGGAATAGCTCAATGGAACTGAGCTCAGATATTATGATCACCACCTCAAAAGACATTCTTGAAGCCTTAGGGACAGAAAGTGCACCGGATCAATTTTTGGTGACCTTAGGTTATGCAGGGTGGGGCGCTGGTCAATTAGAGCAGGAAATTAAAGACAATTCTTGGTTGATTACACCGGCAGATAAAGAAATTTTATTTGATACACCGGTTGAACTGCGCTGGCAAAAAGCGGCAGAAAAACTGGGTATCGATTTAGGCCATTTATCGACTGATGTCGGCCATGCTTAACCGCTGATGCATTAATAGCCCATGAAAAAATCCCGTACAGTAACTCTGTACGGGATTTTTTAGTATGTGAACCGCTTTGTAACGCTGTAAACGTGGCGGATGAACCAACCCTTTTACTTATTCTGCGCTCAGCTGTTTATCTGGTGTCATTGATGACGTAAGCAATGCCCTAAGTAATGGCGTTAGTGGCCACAACCGCCTTCACCATGAACATGGCCGTGCGCTAATTCGTCTTCGCTGGCATCACGTACTTCGATGATTTCAACATCAAATTTCAAGTCCATACCGGCTAAAGGATGGTTACCATCAACGGTGATTTCTTCTTCGTCCATACCAATAACGATAACCGTCTGTTCGCCTTGGTCCGTTTGGGCACGCAATTGCATACCAACATCAAGATCGTCAATGCTTGCAAATAGCGCTTTAGGTACTGTTTGTACTAAACCGTCGTGGCGCTCACCGTATGCGTCTTCAGCGGCAATATCGACGATAAAGCTGTCACCAACTTGCTTGCCTTCTAGTGCACCTTCAAGACCTGGAATAAGGAAACCTGAACCATGGATAAACGCCAATGGTTTGTGATCGTACGAGCTATCGATTAGGTTTTCATCTTTATCCATAACCGCGTAGTGCATGTTGACAACTTTGTTATTTGCAATTTTCATATTAGATCCAATGTTAATTATGCCGGTTACTCGGCTAATGAATAAGGTAAAGACATCAGCTTAAAGGTGACATCCGTGTGTTCTTTTAAGCGAAATACCGCGTCTGGCTCGGTATCACTAGCGAGTACCGCTTGTATATATAGTTCACCGCTGTCTGCTTGATAATGACTGATAACATTGCCACCACGGCGCCAATTTTCACCCATTTGTAGCTCTAGCATCGCGTCATCTGCAATAGTTACAACTTGGTCGATATGGCCTTGCAAAGCAAATAATGCACGTTTATTTTTACCTAAATATTTCATACGTGCCACTGTTTCTTGGCCCATATAACAACCTTTAGAAAAGCTGATGCCATTAACCAATTGCAGATTGACCATTTGCGGTACATAGTCACCTGCTGCTAGCTCATTTAAGTGGACAAAACCAGACTGAATTTCTATCGCCGTCCACAATGTATGATCATAAATCGGTAACTGACATTGCTTAGCAATATCGTTCAGTTGCGCTTTATCGCTGACCATTAGGTAGCGGTCAAGGCTGCCGGGAATATAGATAATACTGGTGCCTTGCTCAGCAACGACTGGGTTAAAAGAGTCAGGTACTTTGCCAAACTGTTGCTCTAAAAAAGCCACGCCTTGTTGGCCAACCAGTGCCAGAAACGCTAAATCATCAGCTTCATTAATGTCTACTTTGGCAAACACGCCGTACTTTTGCAATTGCGTTAATGAGCTTGGTAAACAGCCTTTACTTTGGATCATTAAACGATCCTGATTATGGGTGATAAGCCTAAATGCTGAAAACATTTTGCCTTTGGCATCACAATGACCACCGATTAATAGCTGTTTTTCAACAAGCTGACTAAGGTCACAGGTAAGTTGGCCTTGCAAATAGCTGTTGGCATCATCACCACTGACGCGAATCGCTGAGATATTATCGGCAACGATGGCGAAACTTTCGGGTAACTGCTCTAGCGCTGGGTGCTGAGATTGAAGATTCATAGGCATATACTAAGGTTATGATAACTTGCTTTGGTTATCTTTGTTTAACTACTGTGGCTATTAATAGGGGCGATAGTCATAAAAATCAAGGATGTTGGTGATATTTGTAGTCATAAAGCATAGCAAGGGCTACAATAGCGCCAATTTTTCTCTTCGCAGTGGGGGCACAATGTCTTTATCACATAACAAAGCAAGATTACGTTGGGCTTGTCGTCGTGGCATGTTGGAACTAGACGTGCTGTTTTTACCTTTTGTAGACGAAGCCTGGGATAATTTAAACGACCAGCAAAAAGTGGATTTCGACCGTTTACTTGAATGTGACGATCCTGAGTTATTTGCTTGGTTTATGGGACATGAGGAATGCAAGGATGAAGCACTCAATGCCATGGTACAACACATTCTCAAGCGAGTTAAAGTATAAGCTTAATTTCCAAAAATCGGTCAATTCGAGACGATATATAGCGGTGGTGATGAGCGGATTTTTTATCACCACCTTTGCCTTATTAGCTACCAGTCAGCCGTTACAATCTTTCTCTATCACATTTGCCATGGCGTTTATTGTGGCAATAACCAGCGCCGCCATGTGCTTTTATATCGTCTCTAGCTCTAGCCTCAAAGGTGTTTTTTATGCAGATGATTCAGGTAATTTACGCGCACTAGATCATAAACTAGAGCAACAGTTTAGCATTGCCCCTGGTAGTCGAGTATTACCTTATGGCTGCTTACTTTTGTTGCAACAGATAACCTCTACCTCGTCTCTTGGCGAGTCGAAGGGGCATGCCATGCATCGCTATTATGTATTTAGCGATGCTTTATCTCTGGCTGAATATCGGCATTTATGTCGTTTAGTGATTGGCGCAGGGAGAGCTGCAAACAAACTAGACAAGTAAAATAACAGCAATTGTCGTTAACTACTGGCGTCGTCTACTTTTGCTGGCTGGGCGATGTCACCATTACTGCTGGCTAAAATGGTTGGTCCGGACTTGCTACACTGCTCAGGGTAATCGAGGGTATAATGCAAACCTCTCGATTCTTTGCGTTCCATCGCGCTTAAGATGATCAGCTCAGCCACTTGCACTAAGTTACGCAGCTCTAACAAATTATTACTGACTCGGAAATTCTTATAATATTCGTGAATCTCCGTTTGTAATAAATTGACTCGATTTAGCGCTCGTTCTAAGCGTTTTGTGGTGCGAACAATGCCGACATAATCCCACATAAATAATCGCAGTTCGTGCCAGTTATGTTGAATGACAACCTCTTCATCAGAGTTGGCAACACGGCTTTCATCCCAGGCTTTTATTTTGTGAATTTTGGCTTTGACGTTCAATTGGTTTTTTATTTGTTCAGCGGCAGAGCGTGCAAATACCACACATTCAAGCAATGAATTACTGGCCATGCGGTTCGCACCATGCAAACCGGTATATGAGACTTCACCAATTGCATATAAATTGCTGACATCGGTTTGGCCAAATCGGTCGGTCATCACACCACCACAGGTATAATGCGCCGCAGGCACCACCGGCAGTGGCTGTTTGGTCATATCAAAGCCAAGTTTTTCGGTGCGTTTATATATGGTTGGAAAGTGCGACTTAATAAAGTCTTCATCTTTATGACTGATGTCGAGGTACATGCAGTCTGCACCAAGACGTTTCATTTCATAATCAATCGCTCGCGCAACCACATCACGAGGCGCAAGTTCGGCACGCTCATCAAATTCGGGCATAAAACGAGAGCCGTCTGGGCGGCGTAAAATAGCGCCTTCGCCACGTAAGGCTTCGGTAAGTAAATAGGTACCGGCTTGTGGATGGAACAAGCACGTTGGGTGGAATTGATTAAATTCCATATTGGCGACTCGACATCCTGCACGCCATGCCATAGCGATACCATCGCCACTGGCAATGTCTGGATTGGATGTGTATTGATACACCTTAGACGCACCACCTGTCGCTAAGATGGTCTTTTGCGCATGCACCGCTTCTACTTTTTCAGCGTTACGGTTCCACACATAAGCGCCAATGCACTGGCGATCGCCCTGAATTGTTTTTTGAATCAAATCAACGGCATTAAAACGCTCAAACACACGGATACGTGAATGCTTACTTACTCGCTCAGCCAGTGTCAGTTGTACTGTCTTGCCGGTTGCATCTGCCGCATGAAGAATGCGACGGTGGCTATGGCCGCCTTCACGCGTTAGGTGATATTGCGCCTGTCCTAGCTCATCGGTTTGTTGATCAAAGTCGACACCTTGATCAATCAGCCATTCCATTGCCGACTTAGCATTTTGTGCGGTAAAAGAGACGATATCACGATCACAAATACCGTTACCGGCAATCAAAGTGTCTTCGACATGGGATTCAATCGAGTCGTTTTCATCAAAAACAGCGGCAATACCGCCTTGGGCATAAAAAGTAGAGCCTTCATTAATAGGCCCTTTACTTAATAAAATGACATCGGCGCTGGCAGCCAGTTTCAATGCCAAAGTCATTCCGGCAGCGCCACTTCCAATTATCAGAACATCGCAGTTATGTTGCTGTTTCATACGGTTTTATTATCGTTACTTGTGATCGAGGCAATTTTAACTTACTTTAAGCGCTAAAGGCAAAAACACACAGTATAGGTCATCGAAAATAAAAAAATTTCAGCTTTAGCGAACTTTTTCAAAAATGCCCAGTCCTAACCAATGTGTTTGTGATGAGCCAACAAGCTAAGTTGATAAAAGCCAGTAGCAAAGTAGTACCGTGGCCACACCCAGAACGTTAGCAAATAATAATGGGTAACAGGTTGCACGGCTTGGCCAGTCAGAAGTAAGGAGAAACGGCTCGGATGAGCAAACAGAATGTCGACCAGATGTTGGTAGAGCAGGTTCAACAGGGTGATAAGAACGCTTACAACCTGTTAGTTCGAAAATACCAGCAGAAAGTGATGAATCTGGTGTCGCGTTATGTAAAGAATCAGGCCGATGTGGCTGATGTAACTCAGGAAGCATTTATAAAGGCCTATCGTGCCTTAGCAAACTTCCGGGGCGACAGTGCATTCTATACTTGGTTATATCGCATTGCGGTGAATACGGCTAAAAACCATTTAATGGCAAGCAGTCGCAAACCACCAGGCAGCGATGTTGAAGTAGAGGAAGCCGAATTTTACGATAGCGGAGATGCCCTAAGAGAAAATGCATCACCAGAGCGCTTGCTTTTAACGGAAGAAATCAGATCAATGATTTTTAAGACCATAGAGCAATTACCTGAAGAATTGCGCATTGCAATTAATCTAAGGGAAATGGATGGTCTGAGCTATGAAGAGATAGCCGAAGTTATGGATTGCCCAGTGGGCACGGTTCGTTCACGAATCTTCAGAGCTCGAGATGCAATTGATAAGAAAGTTCGTCCGTTAATGCAAAGATAGCTAGCGAATGAGTGTAAATTTAGCGTGCAAAGGTGACAAAATAGCCTTTGCAGATAACAATAAAGGTAACGGTTGCTAAACTGCTGGTTAACTTTTCAATGAAAACGCAGTAAGATTTAAGCAACTATATATGTGAGTATAGGTATGAGTGATAATAAGTTTGAAACAGTATCATCGTTACTTGATGAGCAGAGTGTCGATACAGATACACTCGATCAATTAAAACACGATGATAGACTGGCGCAGACCTACGGTCGTTATCAGCTGTATGGTGATATCATGCGCAATGAAAGCGCTGATTTTATCGACAATGAATTGGCCGATGACATTGCTATGGCAATTGCTGCCGAGCCTACAGTGTTGGCTCCTAAAAAATCCTCAAGCCTACAACAGTGGGCGAAAGCTAAGGTTGTTCAATTGGCCAAACCTGTCGGCCAAATGGCTATTGCCGCATCAGCAGCCGGTTTGATGGTGCTAGGTGTGCAACAGGCCAATACCAGCGATGATAAGCCACTTACTCCAACTCAGGTATGGCAACCATTACCTATTGGTGGTGTCGCTGACCCGGTGAGTTATAACTACCCACAACCAAGCATTGGTCAACAACGCCAGCAAGCAGCCGATCATCACAAAAAGCTGCAGTCATTGCTAAATGATCATCAACTGCAAATAAAAATTCAAAACAGCGAAACTGCGGAGCAGCAACAAACCGTTAATCCGCAAGGCGCTGGCCATTAATTAATGAAAAAACTTTATATTTTCCTGATGGCGGCGCTACTGGCCGCCAACGCGCATGCCGAGCAGGCGCCTTCTCTTCCACAACCTGCAACCTCAGAATCAGAAAACGAAGCCAATAACGACGCTAGCGAAGAAAGCAAAGCCACTGCTCAGCAGTGGATGGAACGCTTAAATCAAGCGATGCGCACACTCAATTTTGATACCTCATTTGTTGTTGTCCGGAACAACCGAGCTGAGCCATACCGTTGGCTGCACGGCATCAAAGAAGGGGAGCAATTGGAGTTGATCACCTTACTCAATGGTGCTCGACAAGAGGCAATCCGTTATAACTCAACGGTGAGTTACTTTGAACCTGATCGTGTTCCCTATTCGGTGCAAAGCAATACGATTCGTGGGCCGATACCTGCGTCTTTGTATACCGATTACAGCCTATTGCAACAGACTTATCGATTTATCTTAGTGGGCAAAAGTCGCATTCTAGGACGTCAGGCGCAATTAATTCGCCTTGAAAGCAAAGATAAAAATCGCTTTGGTTACTGGCTGTGGCTCGACGCCGAAACAGGATTAATGTTGAAAATTGCGGTCGTCTCTAAGGATGCTGAGATTTTAGAGCAGATTCAGTTTACCCATTTGCAACTAAAAGACGATGCCACTGAGCTGTTCGCGCAAATGCAGGAAATCAGCTTACCTAAATTGGTTAACGACAATAGCGCCGATGTGAGTCTGCCGTGGACGGTAACCTATCTACCCAAAGGCTTTGAGCAGGTCAGTTCACAAATTAGATACATCGCCAAAATTGGTGAGCGCGTACAAGCGATGATGTTTAACGACGGCTTAGTCGATGTTTCAGTGTACGTTACACCAAGTGCGGAACAACCAAGAGCGGCGACGGTAAATCAAACTGGCGCGACGGTATTATTGTCTTTGTTACGCGAAGGCCATGAAATAACCGTGATTGGTAAAATCCCTGCGAAAACAGCAGCGCATATTGCAGAGTCGGTGGTTTTTAATTAAACCACGGATTTTATGTTAAACTAGCGCATCTGCAAGACTACGCGAACTGGCTAAACAAACCTTAATGATTGAAGAAACCGCATTTGTCACCCGTATTGATGGCGCTCGTGCTGACGTTGAAAGTCAGGTGAAATCGAGTTGTCATGGCTGTCAGCAACAAGATAATTGTGGCAGCGGCCAGGTGGCTAAAGCGTTTCCTCATCGCCGTATGACGCTTACCGTTGAACATAATATCAACGATCTTCAGGTCGGTGATGAAGTGGTTATCGCCCTTGATGAAAAATCATTAATCAGCAGTGCTGCGGTGGTCTACTTATGGCCTTTAATGGCGTTGATATTGGGTGCTGCCGTGGCGCAACTGTATTTGGTAGAGCAACTTGGTATGGCTGAGCCATGGGCATTATTGATGGCGTTAAGCTGCGCCTATATGGGCTGGTCTTTAGCTAGGCGACAGCAGCGTGGCAAATTAAATCAGCAAAACTTACAACCCAAAATACTGCGTCGTTGTCATGACAAGTTGATCACAAAGGTCAAAATTGAACCCGCCAACAGCGATAAATCAATCTAATTAACGCCTCGCCAGCGTTGCTTATCAATAAATACTTACAAACTTTTAATTAGCGCCCTGTTGATAATTAATGTAAAATTCGCGCTAAGAATATTTATTAACCTATTTTAAGACGATAGCGAGACAAAATCTTACCTCTGGAATGGTTTTTGTCGATTAAATCGAACGCTTTAAAAATATTATGGTCTTAAAAGCTAATATGAAAAAATTAATGTAAATGAAGCATATACGCAACTTTTCAATTATTGCCCACATTGACCATGGTAAATCAACGTTATCCGATCGTTTGATTCAATTTTGTGGTGGCCTAGCGGATCGTGAAATGGAAGCTCAGGTTCTTGATTCCATGGATATCGAACGTGAACGTGGAATTACCATCAAAGCGCAAAGTGTCACCTTAGACTACAAAGCCAAAGATGGCGAAACTTATCAACTTAACTTTATCGACACACCGGGGCACGTTGACTTCTCATACGAAGTATCGCGTTCATTAGCAGCCTGTGAAGGCGCACTGTTGGTTGTTGATGCGGGTCAAGGTGTCGAAGCGCAAACTCTTGCCAATTGTTACACCGCCATCGAAATGGACTTGGAAGTTGTTCCGATTCTAAACAAGATTGACTTGCCACAAGCCGATCCTGATCGTGTCAGTGAAGAAATCGAAGATATCATCGGTATTGATGCCACCGGCGCGGTGCAATGTTCAGCAAAAACCGGTATTGGTATTGAAGAAGTTCTAGAAAGCATTGTTGCCAATATTCCCCCACCAGTTGGCGAGACCGAAGACAATCTGCAAGCGCTGATCATCGATTCTTGGTTTGACAACTATCAAGGCGTTGTGTCCTTGGTTCGTGTTGTTAATGGTGAAATTAAAAAAGGTGACAAGATGACCGTTATGTCGACGGGTCAAAGTCACATCATTGATAAAGTCGGAATTTTCACACCAAAGCAAACCGATACTGGCATTTTAAAAACCGGTGAAGTTGGTTTTATTATCGCGGGTATTAAAGAGATTCATGGCGCACCGGTTGGTGATACCTTGACTTTAACGCGTCATCCGGCAGAGCAACAACTACCGGGTTTCCAAACCGTTAAGCCGCAAGTATACGCCGGTATTTTCCCGATAAGTTCTGATGATTTTGAAAATTTTCGTGATGCGTTAAACAAGTTAAGTCTGAATGATGCGTCATTATTCTTTGAACCAGAAAGTTCAGGTGCCCTTGGTTTTGGTTTCCGTTGTGGTTTCCTTGGCATGTTGCACATGGAAATTATTCAAGAACGCTTGGCGCGTGAATACGACCTTGACCTTATCACCACAGCACCAACGGTAAACTATGAGATTTTGACCACAGATGGTCAGGTATTGACCATAGATAACCCTGGTGATTTACCTGCGGTTAATAACATCGATGAAATTCGTGAGCCAATTGTTGAGGCCAATATTTTGGTACCACAGGAGCACCTTGGTAATGTTATTACCTTGTGTGTTGAGAAGCGTGGTGTGCAAAAGAACCTGACTTATCATGGCAATCAGGTTTCCGTTAAATACGAATTGCCAATGGCCGAAGTGGTTATGGACTTTTTCGACAAATTGAAGTCTACCAGTCGTGGTTACGCATCGTTGGATTACAGCTTTGTTCGCTTCCAAGCATCAGACATGGTGCGTTGCGATATTCTAATCAATGGCGATCGCGTTGACGCATTAGCTATGATTACTCACCGTACCAATTCGGTATCACGAGGTCGTGAGTTGGTGGACAAGTTGAAAGAGCTGATTCACCGTCAAATGTTTGATATCGCAATTCAAGCAGCAATTGGTAACAACGTTATTGCCAGAACTACGGTCAAGCAACTGCGTAAAAACGTTATTGCAAAATGTTACGGTGGTGACGTTTCTCGTAAGAAGAAATTGTTGCAAAAGCAAAAAGAAGGTAAGAAGCGCATGAAGCAAGTAGGTAACGTTGAAGTACCTCAAGAAGCGTTTCTGGCAGTATTAAAATTAGGGAAATAAAACAATATGGCAGCCTATTTTTCAATTTTGTTGGTGCTGGTGACAATGATCACCGGTTTTGTCTACGTGTTGGACAAAATGCTATATGCACCTAAACGCAAAGAAAATCTCAAAGCGACACAGCAGCAGTGCGCACAGCCTTTAGATCAGGCTGCCGTTGATAAAATTTTAACGCCCAATGCTTGGATAGATACCTCAGTACAGGTATTTCCGGTTATTGCTTTTGTTTTGGTTTTGCGTTCGTTCCTGTGGGAACCGTTCCAAATTCCATCGGGTTCGATGATGCCAACGTTATTGGATGGCGACTTTATTCTGGTTAATAAGCACACGTATGGTTTGCGTGATCCAATCGCCAGAAATAAATTCGTCGAAATGGGCGCACCAGAGCGCGGAGACGTTGTGGTATTCAAATACCCAATGCAGCCACAAATAGATTACATCAAGCGTGTTATCGGTTTGCCAGGCGACCGCATCATTTACAAAAACAAATCGCTATATATTCAGCCAAAGTGTGTTGATAAAAGCCAACCATGCCCGAAAATGACGCAGGTTTTAACTGACTTTAAACAAACCGGTGAATACTTCCACAACGGTATGGCACTGACTCGTTATGAGTCGCGCATGGGTGAGAAAACCCATGAGATTTTGATCAACAACAACACGCCGGCGCAAACCATGCGCTTTTTCAATCAGCCGGGCCGCAATAAAGGTGAATGGCTGGTACCAGAAGGCGAGTACTTTGTTATGGGGGATAATCGCGATAACTCTCTTGACGGTCGTTTCTGGGGCTTTGTGCCTGAAGAAAACCTGGTAGGTGAAGCGGTAGCAATCTGGATGAGCTTTGACTTTGAACGCAATGAAAGTGATTTCTTGCCGACATGGATCCCAACTGGCGTTCGTTTTTCTCGAATTGGCGGTATTGAATAACTTGAGCAAATCATTGTTAATGCAGCAACTGCAGAAAAAACTAGGTTACCAGTTTAATGACCAAAAGTTACTGGTCACGGCCCTGACGCATCGCAGCGCCAAAGGCGACAACAATGAACGTCTGGAATTTCTTGGTGACTCTATTTTAGGCTATATCATCGCCAGAGCATTATTCGATCAATTTCCGCAAGCATCGGAAGGTGAATTGACTCGTATGCGCTCAACGTTAGTGCGAGGCGTAACCTTGGCAGAACTTGGCCGTGACTTTGAGTTAGGTGAAAGTTTGGTGCTTGGTCCAGGCGAGCTAAAAAGCGGTGGTTTTCGCCGTGACTCGATACTCGAGGACGCCATAGAAGCCATTATCGGCGCAGTGTTCCTTGATTCTGATATGGACACTTGCCGCGATTTAGTGCTCAGTTGGTTTACACCAAGGCTGGCACAAATTAGTCCGGGACAATCGCAAAAAGATCCGAAAACACGCTTGCAAGAATACCTACAAGGACGAAAGTTGGCGTTGCCTAAATACGACGTTATCGACACCAGTGGTCAAGCTCATAATCAGCAGTTCACGGTCAGTTGTCAGGTCGAGTCGATCAAAAATGCTATTATTACCAAAGGCACATCTCGCCGTAAGGCTGAACAGGCCGCCGCAGAGCAGGCGCTGGAGCAGTTGAATGTCAAATAATGAAAATTACTGTGGTCTGGTGGCAATTGTCGGCCGACCAAATGTAGGTAAATCAACACTACTTAATGCCATGTTAGGGCAGAAAGTGAGTATTACCTCGCGTAAACCGCAAACTACCCGTCATCGCATTCTAGGTATCCTTACCGAAGGCAATCGTCAGGCGGTATTGGTAGACACCCCAGGTTTACACCAAGAAGAAAAGCGCGCCATTAACCGCTTAATGAATCGTGCGGCATCAAGTTCAATTGCCGAAGTTGAATTGATCATCTTTATGGTCGAAGGCACGAATTGGACTGATGACGATGAAATGGTGCTGGGCAAAATTCAGCAGTCAAAGCGCCCGACCATTCTTGCCGTAAATAAAGTCGATAATGTTCAGGATAAGGAAGAGTTATTACCTCATCTGCAACAGCTCGCAGCTCGCTATGACTTTCAAGAAATTGTACCAATCAGTGCCACCAAAGGTGATAAAGTTGGTCGCATTCGCGAGATTTGTCTGGAAAGCTTACCGCAAAGTGATTTTTGGTTCCCAGAAGATTACATTACCGATCGTTCGTCTCGTTTTATGGCGTCAGAAATTCTGCGTGAAAAGCTGATGCGATTTACCGGTGATGAATTACCGTATTCAACCACCGTTGAAATAGAGCAGTTTCGTTCCGATGAAAAAGGCATATTGCATATCAACGCCCTAGTTTTGGTTGAGCGCAATTCACAAAAGCGTATGGTCATCGGTAACAAAGGCGAAAAGATGAAAGTTATTGGTCGTGAAGCACGCCGTGACATGGAAGAGCTATTCGAGCGAAAAGTCTATTTAGAAACTTGGGTTAAAGTGAAATCCGGTTGGGCTGATGACGAGCGTGCGCTACGTAGCTTGGGCTACGGGGACGATTACTCCGGTTAATTTAGATGAGGAGTAAGCCAGTGCAATTGCAGCGAGCTTATTTGCTGCATTCCAGACCATATCGCGATAACAGTCGCTTACTCAATCTGTTTACCGAAAATGATGGCCATATCGGCGTCATCGCCTATACCTCATCCAGTGGCAAGAATGCCAAAGCAGGGCAGCTGCAACCCTTTGCAGCGCTCGAGCTTGAGCTCAAAGGCGATGCATCGCTAAAAACCTTATCCAAAGTAGAGCGCGCTGAAAAAAGCCTAATGCTGCAGCAAGAGTATTTATACAGCGGCTTTTATTTGAATGAGCTTTTGGTTCGCTTACTTCCTGAAAATATAGCCGCTAACGAACTTTTCTATCTTTACGCGCAAACCCTAAATGCCCTTGCTGATGGTCAGGCGATGGAACCATTATTGCGTCGTTTTGAAATGACCTTGTTGCAAGAGTTAGGGCAGGGCATCGATTTCTCTGAGTTACAGCAGATGGCAGAGGCTCTGGACGTGCCGACAGAGGGGCATGTTGCCCAGCCTGATGCCGGCTATTCATCAGGCAATGAATTATTTTATCATTACCGCTCACAAAGTGGTTTTGTGGTTGCGGATAACAGCAAAGAAGCCCGCTATGCCAGCTCACATTTGCAACAAATTGGGCTTGGTAATTTATCCCAACCAGACGTATTATTGACGTGTAAGCGTTTGATGCGACAAGTATTAAATCAACAATTGGGCGATAAACCACTGCACAGTCGCAGTTTGTTCGCCAGTCATTTAAACAAAGGCAAAAAATGAACGATATTTTATTAGGTGTTAATGTAGATCATATTGCAACCTTGCGTCAGGCGCGCGGTACAACCTATCCTGATCCGGCACATGCCGCGGCTGTTGCTGAGCATGCGGGCGCTGACGGTATCACCATTCACCTTAGAGAAGACCGACGTCATATCTGTGATCGTGATGTTGACGTGATGGCGCATACCATTCAAACGCGCATGAACTTGGAAATGGCGGTAACCGACGAGATGCTCGACATTGCCTGTCGCATTAAACCTGCGTTTGTTTGCCTAGTACCAGAAAAACGTGAAGAGTTAACCACCGAAGGTGGCTTAGATGTCGCAGGGCAACTGGATAAAGTCAGCGCCGCGGTTAAACGTTTAGCGGATGCAGGTATTACCGTCAGTTTGTTTGTTGATGCGGATACCGCGCAACTTGATGCCTGTCAGCAAAGTGGTGCACCTTTTATTGAAATTCACACCGGTCATTATGCAGATGCAGAAACGGAAGCTGAGCAAATGGCAGAACTGGCGAAAATTGAGCAAGGTGTGGATTACGCCGTGTCGTTGGGTTTAAAGGTCAATGCAGGACATGGTTTGCATTACTTTAACGTTAAGCCGATTGCTGCCATAAAAGATATTATTGAGCTAAATATTGGTCATGCGATTATTGCCCGTGCCGCCATTGACGGCATGGACAAAGCGGTACGCGATATGAAACGTTTGATGGTTGAAGCTCGTAGCCAAAACCTATAATTAAGGAGACGCAGGTGTCAGTACTGGGCATAGGCAATGACATTGTTGAAATTGAACGCATTGCATCGATGAGTGAGGCGGCGCAAGAGCGACTGGCCAAACGCGTGCTCACCGAGCGTGAATATCAGCGCTACCTGTCTCTTAATTTTAAGGCTCCTTATTTAGCCAAACGCTGGGCAGGTAAAGAAGCGGCGGCGAAAGCCCTTGGTCGTGGCATTGCCGATGGTGTTTCCTTTCAGCATTTTGATATTGTCAGTCTTGACTCGGGGCAACCAACACTGCACTTAACCGGTCGCGCTGAGCAAATTGCAATGCAGATGGGTGTTGCGTCAGTGCACATTAGTTTGTCCGATGAAAAACACTACGCCATGGCGTTTGTGGTACTTTCCCGTTAAGCAGCAGAATACGCTAATAAAAACCAATACAGCCTAAAGCAACACAAATTATGACCTTAGCGGTTATGGTTTGTGTTTATGCGACTCGATACTCTTTTCGACTTTTTGTAAAAAGTCTTGTTGATGGGTCATGACCGATTCGATTTGATCAAACAACTCAAAAAACTCCGGCTCTAGATCCGCTAATATCGCCCCTTTCTTAATTTGCGTTTCAATATCATTGACAACCTTTTCAAGTCGCGGAATACCTACATAGCAACAGGCGCCATTTAGCTTGTGAATCAAGCTGGCAATACTGGTCAAATCGTCGACGTCGATATAGTGGCGTAACTCAACCGTGGTCTGCTCTAATGAATCGAGCAACATCTTAAACATCTCCAGCGCCAATTGTGGATTGGTACCACTGCGTTGCAATGCTAATGGCCAATCAAACACCGGTGAAGTTGGCCCAACATCGACCATACCTTGCTCATGCTCAACCATGGTTCTTTCCATACGTGGCGCAGCAAACGTCGGTGCGTATTCAAAAATGATGTGTTCGAGTAAGCCTTCATCGATGGGTTTTGCTAAATAGCTATCAAAGCCATCTTTAATGAATTTTTCTTTTTCACCAGGCAGGGCGTGCGCGGTAACAGCGATGATTGGCGTATCCACATTAAGCGTGTTATCACGGATTTTTTCCATCGCCATGCTGCCGTCCATAATCGGCATTTGTACATCCATTAGGATCAGGTCGTATTTATGGAAACGACATAGCTCCAGTGCCGCACGGCCATCAGTGGCGGTATCTAAGTCACTGACTTTTTGTTTAAGTAAGCTCATTAACAGTTTAAGGTTGGCTTCGTTATCATCAACCGCCAATACCTTCATATTGGTTAAATCTTCGCTGTTGTTATCACCTAAGGCGATGGCTTCTACATCCGTGTCTGGGACGCCAAGCAAGGCACGTCGTAAGTTTTTATAGGTTATTGGTTTACTGATCACGTCGCGAGCGCCGGCTTTGATAAAGGTCTCTTTCATTTTAAGTGATGAAGAGTTAATCGCTAACGTGGTACGCGGTATAACGCTGGCAATGGATTCTGTTAGCGCCTTAATATCACCGATATTGACCGGCGACACTTGGGTGCCAATCAAAGCATAATCGTATTTATGAGCGTGCAGTATTTCCACTAAACGAGACATTTCACTGACTTCAACAACATCCATATGCCAATGCTTGAGTTGGCGGCTGATCGCTGAGCGGGTATTGTGCTGCGGCTCGTAAAAGAGAATGCGTTTTTGCTCAAGCTCAAACGGCTCGATAATGGCATCAACCGGCAATTGGTTAATGCTACTGTGGAAACTGAACTTAAAGGTAGACCCTTGGTGAATTTTACTGATGTAGTTAATATCACCGTCCATTTCATTGGCCAACCGTTTGGCAATGACCAAGCCTAAACCGGTACCACCATATAGGCGAGTGATACTCTTATCGGCTTGGTTAAACGCCTCAAATAACGTTTCGGCTTGCTTGTCAGATATACCAATACCGGTATCGCGAATGTCGGCGGTAATAAAAATGTCTTCTTCGTCAAGCAACTCATAATCAATATCGACAGCGACATGGCCTTGCTCAGTAAACTTGATGGCGTTACTGATCAGGTTGATAAGTACCTGCTTAATACGCAGCGCATCACCAATCAATGAGTTGGGCATGGTTGGGTTGATATTAATCGAAAATTCTAAGCCCTTGTTATTGGCTGACTCTGCTAACAATGCCGTGGCTTCATCAATGGCTTCACGAAAACTAAATGGCACTTTTTCCAGCGCCATTTTGCCAGAGTCGAGTTTTGAAAAGTCGAGAATATCGTTAATGATCGATAATAGGTTGTTGGCTGAATTTTCAATGGTATATAAGAATTCTTGCTGGTTGGTATCGAGCGGCGTTTTATACAACTGTCTGGTGAAACCAATAACACCATTTAATGGGGTACGCAGTTCGTGTGACATATTGGCAAGAAACTCAGACTTTACTTGGCTCGCTTCAACCGCGCGACGTTTAGCAAGTTCAAGCTGAACGTTTTGTGTTTCGAATTGCGATAAGTTTTGTCGCATTTCACGAGTAGACGACTCGATGTTCATTTCCATGTCCCGTTGGAAGTCACCCATGGTTTGCGACAGGTTATTAAGACCTAACCTTAATAGATCGACTTCCCCCTCGAACTTGCCGGAAATTTTTGTTCCGGCCTCACCATGGCGAATATTGAGAATGGCTTTGTTTAGCTCTTCCACCGGTCTTGATACAAAGCGAACGATATTATGCCCAAAGGCAATTGAGATAAGTACGGTAACAACGAATGCGGCAAACGAAAATGCAAAGGCGGCTCGCATTTCCGCCTGATATGGTAATTTACTGACTTCAAAGACCACGTAGCCCAAGTAGTTATAGCGAAAGTCGAGTCGGCCTTCACCTAAACCTTCTTTAACCATAGGTACGTAGTAGAGATAACTGTTTGGGGTTTGATAAACGCGGCTGTTCTGATAATTACCAGGTTCTGGTTCGCCAAAGGCACGCACCATAAGGTGTTCTTCAGGGTGAAACGTCGGTGTTGCATTGTATAATACGGTGTCGTCATCGGCGATAATCGCCAAGTTTTTAAGGATGCCGCTGTGACGAGATAACACGTATTGGTAGATCGGATGCAAATTTTCCAGCTTGCCTGATTCTATGATCAAACGGGTCTGCATGGTCAGTACATCAACCAAGGCTCCGGCTTTGTCTTCGATATGTTCATCAACGGTGACATAACGGTCCCAAGCGTAAAATAAACTAAGCCCGGAGCCGACAAAAAGCAAAGGAATAACGGTAAACAGGATAACCCAATCCCTGAGCGTTATTTTCATAATAATTTTACTCTATACGTGTTAAACTGATACTTTTAGCTGCGAGTCTATAATGACAGTTTTTGCAGCAAAGTCATAGCAAAAATACTCTGTAAAATTAAATGGTTAAAATTTATAAACCGAAAAAAGCCAAGGCCCTTGATAAGCAAACTCTGCAGCTGACAATCGAGCGGCTTGATATCAATGGTGATGGTGTTGCCCGTCATCAGGGAAAGCCTGTATTCGTCAGTAATGCTTTGCCCTCAGAAGTGGTTGAGGCGAAGGTTATTGAGCAAAAATCAAAATACCTCAGAGCTGACAGTAAAAAAATACTCACCTCAAATGCACAGCGGGTTAGCCCTGAATGTCGCCACTTTTATCAATGTGGAGGCTGTAATTTGCAACATCTCGAGTACCAAGCGCAGCTTGATTTTAAACAGCAAAAAGTAAGCGAGCTATTTCGTCGTAATACCAAGCTTGAGCAATTGCCTTGGCAAGCGCCCTTAGTTGCCAAGCCTTGGCATTATCGCCGCAAAGCGCGAATTGGTGTGCAATATGACCGACAAGGCCAAGTAACCTTAGGCTTTCGCAAAAAACAATCGAATGTATTAACGCCAATCAAGCAGTGTTTGGTATTGCCACAAGACGTCAGTGATGTATTTGTGCCGTTGCAACAGGTATTGCAAAAACTAAGCCCATCCAAAGCCATTGGTCATTGTGAGTTTATCGCTGCCGATCGTCATGTCTTGGTATTGCGTACATTAAAAAAATTGTCAGCGAAATCCATCGCCTTGTTATCGGCATTCGGCCAACAGCAGCAGCTGCAAATTATTTTGCAAGATGAGCAAGGCATCAGCACACTCGATGGCGAAGAAGTGGCTGATTTGTGGTTTCAAATGCACGGTTGCCAATTGTCTTTTTCGCATAACGATTTTTTACAGGTGCATGGCGAACTAAATGCGACAATGGTGCAGCAAGCTATGAGTTGGTTAGCACTTGAACAAGACGATCGGGTGGTTGATTTGTTCTGTGGATTTGGTAATTTCAGTGTGCCGATGGCAAAACAATGCCAGCAATTAGTGGGCGTTGAAGGTGTCGATAGCATGGTTGAACGCGCTCAAAAAAATGCTGAGGCCAATGATTTGCGCCATTGTGACTTTTTTCAAGCAGATCTTAACGATGAAAACGTGCCTTGGCCGTGGCTTGACCAATACCCAGTCGGGCATTTTAATAAATTGTTACTTGATCCCGCGCGAGCCGGTGCATCTGGTGCAATAAAACGAATCGTCAGCATGGCGCCTGAGGTGATTGTTTATGTTTCTTGCGATGCCGCGACCATGAGTCGTGACAGCGCCGAGTTACTTAACAATGGTTATCGACTCGAGAAAATTGCGCTTATGGATATGTTTGCGCAAACCCGTCATGTGGAAACCATGGCGTTATTTGTAAAGAATAAATAGGAACTCCAATGGTATCTGTTCGTAAATCTCATCAGCTATCAGCCGAAAATTTTGAAAGTTACTTGTCTGATTTAGCCCTAGCGAAGGACAAGGCGACCAGTTTGGAATCGGCTTTTAGTAAGCTCAAGCCATTATTTGCTGAGCATCTAACCTGCCAAAGCAAAGCTCTGGAAATGGTGGAGATCCTCGCAGGCCTAAATATGGATAGTGATTCATTAGTCGCTGCCATGTTGGTTCCCTTGTTGGAGCATCAGGTAATAAACCTCGAGTGGGTGCAAGAGCAGTTTGGTAACAACATTCATACCTTAGCAAGCGGCGTGCATCAAATGGACGCCATTCGCAGTTTACAGCAACCCTTAGGTACGCGCTTTGCTAGTGGACAAATAGATAATATTCGTAAGATGTTATTGTCTATGGTTGAAGATGTCAGAGCGGTGGTGATCAAGCTCGCTGAACGAGTATGTAACCTTAAAGATGTTAAAAATTCTGAGGAAGACGTTAAGGTACTTACCGCCAAAGAAACCGCTAATATCTATGCACCGTTAGCCAACCGCTTGGGTATTGGCCAAATCAAGTGGGAATTGGAAGATATCTCGTTCCGCTATTTGCATCCTGATACCTATAAAACCATCGCCAAATTACTCGATGAAAAGCGTCTTGATCGCGAGCAATATATGATTGACTTTGTGGCCGGCGTACAGCAACAACTGGACAATCTTTCGATCAAAGGCACCGTCTATGGTCGACCAAAACATATTTATAGCATTTGGAAAAAAATGCAAAAAAAATCGCTCGACTTTGATCAACTGTTTGATGTCAGAGCGATTCGCGTCATCGTCGACCAGCTACAAGATTGCTACGGTGCACTAGGCGCGATACATACCTCATGGAAACATTTGCCAAGTGAGTTTGATGATTATGTAGCGACGCCAAAAGCGAACGGCTATCAGTCAATACATACCGTGGTGTTGGGCCCAGCGGGTAAACCAGTTGAAGTGCAAATACGAACCCAGCAAATGCATGATGATGCAGAACTAGGTGTCGCAGCGCATTGGCGTTACAAAGAAGGCTCTGCGTCAGGTAAAGCCGGCGGTTTTGACGAAAAAATTAATTGGCTACGCAAACTGTTGCAATGGCAAGAAGATGTACAAAACTCCGATGAATTAGTGGATGAGATCCGCAATGAAGTGTTTGAGGATCGCATATATGTATTCACCCCAAATGGTGATGTCATTGATTTACCAAACGGCTCAACACCATTAGATTTTGCTTATTACATTCATTCAAATGTAGGACATTGCTGTATTGGCGCCAAAGTCGATGGTCGTATCGTACCATTTACCTACAAACTCCACACCGGTGAGCAGCTAGAGATATTAACCAGTAAAAAGCCAAATCCGAGCCCCGATTGGGTGAACCCATCTTTGGGTTATATCCATACCGCGAGAGCTCGCTCAAAAGTACAAAGTTTCTTTAAATCACAAGATCGCGAGAAACATCAACAAATTGGTAAAGAGCAATTAGAGCAAGAGTTACTTAAAAACAACCTGCAAGATGCTGACCTAAAACCGGCATTTAAGAAATTTAATGTTAAAGCTTTAGCGGATTTGCAAGCCGCAGTTGGTTCGGGTCATGTTAAAACCATTCAAGTTATTAACCTGCTAAATGCCATCGTTAATCGCAAAAAAGGTAAAGATGAAGTCGATCCTAAATTGCAGATTCGTCAAAGCAATGAAAAGTCGCGGGTCGACAAAAATGGCATTACGGTGTCTGGTGTGGGTAACTTATTAACGCATATGGCCAAATGCTGTCAGCCAGTGCCTGGTGATGACATTCTTGGTTTTATTACACAAGGGCGTGGTATCAGTGTCCATCGCAATGATTGTGAACAGTTAAAACATGCCTTGGAACAATCCCCTGAGCGTCAGGTTGAAGTTCAGTGGGGTAAAACCTCAGAGCAGAGCTATCAAGTCGCGATCAAAATTATTACTGGTGAGCGACAGGGCTTGTTGCGCGATGTAACCACAATCATAGCCAATGAAAAAGTGAATGTTTTAGACATGTCTTCCCGCAACGACACCAAGTTAAGCTGCAATGAAATGATGTTTAAATTGCAAGTGGCAAATTCAGATGTATTGTCTCGTTTGCTCAATAAACTGGATCAACTTGACGATATTATCAGTGTTAAACGGATGCGCAATTAATGACTCAAAGTAACCTGAAGTATATGCTTAACCAACCTGACAGCATTAATAAATTGGTGTGGATAATGAGTAAATTACGAGACCCTGATGGCGGCTGTCCATGGGATCTCAAACAAAGTTACCAGAGTATCGTACCATATACCTTAGAAGAAGCTTTTGAAGTAGCCGAGGCTATCGAAAATAAAGATTACCCCGAGCTGGAAAAAGAGCTCGGAGACTTGCTGTTTCAGGTGGTGTTTTATTCGCGTATCGCCGAAGAAGAGCAGCGTTTTGATTTTGCCGATGTGGTGTCTAGCATCTGCGAAAAGCTGATCCGCCGTCATCCCCATGTCTTTACTGATCAACAATTTGCCAATGAGCAAGACATAAAAGCCAATTGGGAAAACGAAAAAATCAAAGAGCGAGCCAATAAAAATCAGCAACAATCGTTACTTGATGATATCCCCAAGGCATTACCTGCGTTAATGCAGGCGGCAAAAATTCAGAAACGTTGCGCCCACATTGGTTTTGATTGGCATGACATCCGTGAGGTATTGTCAAAAGTTAAAGAAGAAGTTGGTGAAGTAGAGCAAGAACTGAACCATCGTGATATCAACAATGACGCATTGGCTGAAGAAATTGGTGATCTATTGTTTGCTGTGGTGAACTTAGCGCGTCATGGTAAATTTGATCCTGAACAGTTGTTGCGCCAGGCAAACAAAAAATTTACCCGCCGTTTTCAATTTATTGAACAACATCATATTGATAATAATATGGATATTCGTCAATCCAGTTTGCAATACCTTGAATCACTTTGGCTGCAGGCGAAAAGGCTGTCATAAAACGATCTTGATTCTGTCACCTTGCTGACATTTTAGACAATTAACCTTAGCTCGTATCTAAGACACAAGGAGCTAAGGTTATGCTACAAAGTCAATCGAGAATTGGGCTAATCCGCAAACGCAGCGCGCAACATAAGGTGTTGGTGCCAGCCAACGTTAGAGAAAACCAATACATACTAGTCGAATTTAAGCCAAATCTAGCGCTACTGGAGTTGATTGCCGGCAGTCACGGCCATGGCGTATATTTTACCGATTTTTATCGCAACCTATCACATAGCTTTTTCAATCTGTGTGAACGCCATGGTTTCGAAAATGTCAGCTTTATTGGTAAAAATAAATTAGTGCGGGTTATGTATGCTCAAGAACAGCAGGTGTTGGAGACGGACCAACAAATCCTGTTTATGTATGACCCGAGTATGCATACCGGCTTGACTACCTTTTTTAATGCTGATGTTTTGGCTGATAAAATTCAGCTGTTATTTTTAGCCACAGGTGATGAGTTACGATTTAATGCCCCGCAATTCCACGCCGGTGTTACGGCATTAATCGAAGAGTTTGCCAATTTATTGAAAGTCGATGTGGGTAGCTTCAAAGTACGCGATCACCAGCATCTGACCTACGACGTGTTTGCTAGAAAGAAGGGCTGTGATAAGTCGATAACACACAGTTTCCGCCCGATCACCAAACGCTATCAGCAACAATCATTGTTATTGCCTGCTGACAACAACGATATGACCTTTGCGGTGGTAAATTTGCCGATTCATCGACAATTGTTGCAGTTTTGTGAGATAGATGAAGCGGCGCCGGATCCATACAATCCACTGTATACCTTTGTCAGTGACAAATTTGTCAAAATCGCCAAGCAATATAATCTCAACCAATTAGCGATTATCGCCAATGGCAAAATTCCAATTATTCGCCGTGATAATGAAAACTATGTATTACCGAAAGGCGAGTTATTGAACCTTGGTTTTAAACCTGTTGGTTCAGAAGGGTTGTATGTAAGTCAGTGGGATAGTAAAAATTTGGTTGATAGTATACGTTTGGTGTTTATCGCATCGCAAAATGATATCAACAAATATGGTTATGGTCGTTTTGTTAACCATCTGAGTGAAGCGGTACGTCAACTGGCAAATGAATTAAATTACAGTCAGGTCAAAGACAGCATCGTGTTACGCTTTCATCAGCATTTAATGTACTCAATTCCAAGTAAAGCGAATAAAAACTAATCGAAAATTGAGGCAGTAACGACAGGGCTAGTTGGCCCTGTCTTTATGTTTTTCCGAGTGTGTGACATTGTCTTATCAGCGGTAATTATTGACCTTGCAAGGTGGCGATTAGGCGTCGGCCACCGCCATGATTGCGATGTTCGCATAAATAGATTCCTTGCCAAGTGCCTAGTGCCAATTGACCATCGCGAATGGGTAGTGTTAACTCACAACCTATGGTCGTTGATTTGATGTGAGCAGGCATGTCGTCACTGCCTTCATAGTCGTGTTGATAATAGGGCGCATCTTCGGGTACAAAACGATTAAAATGTTGCTCTAAATCATGACGCACGGTTGGGTCGGCATTTTCATTGACGGTGATTGACGCCGAAGTATGCTGCAAAAATAAATGCAATAAGCCCACATCAAGGTTATGTATTTGTGGACATTGTTGTATCACCTGATTGGTAATCAAATGAAAACCACGACCCATGGCCGAAAGTTGAATGATATTTTGTTGCCACATAGATTCTAAATTCCTTGTTTAACTTTTACACGAGCGGTTCGGTCTACTATTATGCTAGGACATGTTTATCTTTCGATGACTAATTTTGTTGAAACAAACAGTAATTTAATGTGTTTGCACTGATCTTAACGATTACATTGTTGGTTTGACGCAAACGTGTACAAACGGCAAACCAATACAGATAAAATAACGTTGTAAGAATTACATGGCCAGATATGTAAAAAGCATATTGTTGTCTAAGTCGGCTTTTGTTACAATAGCGCCCCGTCCTGCTACTTGGGTAGCTAACTGTAACTAAGCATTTGATTTTCTGTATTAACGCTAGTTATAGACACACGATTTCTGTTAATTCCTTAATTCCGGGTTTCACATGACAACGAGATATATTTTTGTAACAGGTGGGGTGGTATCATCCCTTGGTAAAGGTATTGCTGCGGCCTCTATGGCAGCGATTCTTGAAGCGCGAGGTCTGAAAGTGACCATGCTTAAACTGGACCCTTACATTAATGTTGACCCGGGAACCATGAGCCCTATTCAGCACGGTGAAGTATTTGTTACTGACGATGGTGCTGAAACTGATCTTGACTTAGGTCACTATGAGCGATTTATTCGCACCAAGATGACCAAAAAGAACAATTTCACAACGGGCCGTATTTACCAAGACATTCTAGCTCGCGAGCGTCGTGGTGAGTTCTTAGGTGCAACTATTCAAGTTATTCCACATATCACCAATGACATCAAACGTCGCGTTATAGAAGGCGCTGAAGGTTATGATGTTGCTATGGTTGAGATTGGTGGTACGGTTGGTGATATTGAATCACAACCATTCTTAGAAGCAATTCGTCAGCTAGGTGTTGAATTAGGCCGTGAACGTGCGATGTTCATGCATTTGACTTTAGTTCCTTACCTAAAAGCCAGTGGCGAAATCAAAACCAAGCCAACGCAACACTCAGTAAAAGAGTTGCGCTCTATTGGTATCTTCCCAGACATTCTGGTTTGTCGCAGCGAAGGCGCGATTCCAGCAAATGAGCGAGCTAAGATCGCATTATTCTGTAATGTCGAAGAAAAAGCTGTTGTGTCGATGCGCGATGTAGACAGTATTTATAAAATTCCAGCGTTACTGAAATCACAAGGCACTGATAATTTAGTTTGTCAACGCTTTGGTATTGAAGCACCAGAAGCTGATTTGCACGAATGGGAACAAGTATTGTTCCAAGAAGCGAACCCTAAAGGTGAAGTGACCATAGGTATGGTTGGTAAATATATTGAACTGCCTGATGCCTACAAATCGGTCAATGAAGCACTTAAGCATGCGGGTTTAAAAAATCAATTAACGGTCAATATTAAATACGTTGATTCGCAAAATGTCGAAGCAAAAGGTGCTGAAGAGTTACAAGGCTTGGACGCGATTCTGGTACCTGGCGGTTTTGGAGAACGTGGTGTTGAGGGGAAAATCCTTACTGCACAATACGCTCGTGAAAATAACATTCCATATTTTGGTATTTGTCTTGGTATGCAAGTCGCACTGATTGAGTTTGCACGCAACGTTGCTGGTCTTGAGCAAGCACATTCGACCGAGTTTAACAAAGCCACACAATATCCTGTGGTCGGTTTAATCGAAGAATGGTTAGACGAAGAAGGCAATGTTGAGACGCGCAGTGAAAACTCTGATCTTGGCGGTACCATGCGTCTTGGTTCACAACAGTGTCATCTGATTGCAGGCACTAAAGCGGAAAGCATTTACGGCGACAAGAGCGTTTATGAACGTCACCGTCACCGTTATGAAGTAAACAATCATTACCGCGACCAACTAGAGCAAGCTGGTCTAGTATTCTCGGGCTTATCACAAGACAAGAAGCTAGTTGAAATGATCGAAATACCAACTCACCCTTGGTTTGTCGCAGGTCAGTTCCACCCAGAGTTCACGTCGACACCGCGTGATGGTCACCCGTTGTTCGAAAGCTTTATTGCTGCAGCGTTTACGCATCAACAAAGCGACAATAAATAACCAAACTAAGCCGTAATTTGCCACACAAGTTACGGCTTTTTTTTCGGGGAGACTCGAAATAGCGTCAATTTTTATATTTATAACGTAGAGGTAAACATGTCGGAAATAGTTAAAGTTATTGCCCGTGAAGTGATGGATTCTCGTGGTAACCCTACAGTCGAAGCGGATGTTCGTTTGGCTTCAGGTGCATTTGGTCGTGCTTGCGCACCATCTGGTGCATCGACTGGTTCACGTGAAGCTCTTGAGCTACGTGACGGAGACAAGTCACGTTACTTGGGTAAAGGTGTATTAAAAGCCGTTGCTGCAGTTAACGATAAAATCGCTCCTGCTATACTTGGTAAAAACGCTGAAAACCAAGCTGAAGTTGATCAGCTTATGATCGATCTCGATGGTACTGAGAACAAGGAAAGCTTTGGTGCTAACGCCATTCTTGCCGTGTCTCTAGCGGTTGCCAAAGCTGCTGCAAATAGCAAAGGTGTCGAGTTATATGAACACATTGCTGATCTAAATGGCACACCTGGTCAATATTCAATGCCTGTCCCTATGATGAATATTCTTAACGGTGGCGAACACGCCGATAACAACGTTGATATTCAAGAATTCATGGTACAACCTGTCGGCGCTCCTTCTTTTAGAGAAGCGTTACGTATGGGGGCTGAAATCTTTCATCAATTGAAGAAAGAATTGGGCGCGAAAGGCTTAAATACTGCGGTTGGTGACGAAGGTGGATTCGCACCTAACCTTGCTTCTAACGAAGAAGCCTTGTCGATTATCGAGACAGCTGTTGGTAATGCCGGTTATAAAATGAACGTTGACGTTACCTTGGCACTAGATTGTGCCGCGTCTGAGTTTTATAAAGATGGTGTTTATGACCTATCTGGTGAAGGTAAGAAGTACGACTCTGAAGGTTTTGCTGATTATCTAGCCGATCTTGCGGCTCGCTATCCTATCATCTCAATTGAAGATGGTTTGGATGAAAGTGATTGGGATGGTTGGAAAGTTCTTACCGACAAAATTGGTGAGAAAGTACAGCTAGTTGGTGATGACTTGTTTGTGACCAACACCAAAATCTTAGCCCGTGGTATCGAGCAAGGTATTGGTAATTCAATTCTTATCAAGTTCAACCAAATTGGTTCTTTAACGGAAACCTTGAACGCGATCAAAATGGCTAAAGACGCTGGCTTTACTGCGGTTATTTCACACCGTAGTGGTGAGACCGAAGATGCAACAATTGCTGATTTAGCGGTTGGTACAGCAGCAGGTCAAATCAAGACCGGTTCATTGTGTCGTTCAGACCGTGTCGCCAAGTATAATCAATTGCTTCGTATTGAAGAGTTCCTAGGTGACAAAGCGGTTTTTAACGGCCGCAGTGAAATTAAAGGTCAGTAATTTTACCCCTTTGATTGAGCAAGCATAATGATGCCGATGACACTAGAAATTGCTAAGGTCATCGGCATTTTTGTATGTGCCGCTGCGTAATGGCAAAGCATTTATCTGCGGACTAATTCGCTGTCATTCAGATGCGCTGGCAAAAATGTGCTATACCAGAATAGTAAGCCTGAGAAATCGGTGCTTTTTAAATAATCAAATTTAGTTTATTATTCACTCGTTATATTTATTAGATATAAAGGCCTAATTCAAGTCCGTGATTTTGAATAGGATATACTAACATGCAAGATTTGTTGTCGGACGCGCTTGAACACTCGTCACAGTTCTCAGAACTGTGCAGTGCTTTGTATGAGCGGGAAATTCAATTACTTGCCAATCAGCCAAAAGATTTTGCGCAAAGCATTCAAGCGCGACTTAAAAGTCTACCTCACTATATCAAACAAACCGCCGGCTCTATGTTGGCCAGTGAAACGCCACTGGGACTCGACTTGCAAAATGCCAGTTGGAGTGAAAAGCAATCACATAAACTGCCGTTAACAGGCCAAAGCGAACAACAAGTTAGCCAATGGTACCGAAAGGCAGCGTTACCTTTGGGCTTAGTGGTGCCTGTTTTGTTGAATGAGGATGGCGTGCAGCGAATCGCCATCGATTGCATTGACCGCGTCGACACCGAACAGCAGCGAATCCGATTGAACTACAGTGGTTGGTTTGAGCTCGAGCCTGTCCCTGTAAATAAAGACTCGCGTTTTACTCTGCTTAAGCCATGTAAAAAAGCATTTGCTGCGGCTTGCAGTGGCCATCAATGGCGCGACGTAGCAAGAACGCAGCCTCACCCTTTGTCGTTACGCGAGTTATTATTGTCTTGCCAGATTAATTGGCAAAATATGCGTGCCACGGCATCTTTAAAATCAGGCTTTTTTTCACTAAAATAGCCCATCTTCGATCGCTAATGCGTCAACTTCTCCATTAAATTCACATTAAACGATTTTAATGATGGACTTGTGTTAATCGCATTTTATAATGTGGTTAATACCTATAATAAATTAGTGCAAGGCATGCGTATAATCACCGCCATTTTGGTTCTGTTTTTCATTTTGCTGCAATACCGTTTATGGTTTGGCAAAAACAGTGTGCCTGATTATTGGCAACAGGTGGAACGCATTGAGACACAACAGCAAGTCAATGAAAAATTAAGTCAGCGAAATCAACTGGTTTGGGCTGATATTAAAGACCTACGTCATGGTTTAGAAGCTGTTGAAGAAAGAGCTCGCAATGAGCTAGGTATGATAAAGGATGGCGAAACCTTCATCCGCGTAATTCCGCAAGAGAAATAATTTTGACTTTAACATCTACTCCGCTTGGGTATACCGTTGTTGTGCCGGCCGCCGGTGTTGGTTCTCGTATGCAACAACCCCTTGCCAAGCAATATCTACAAATCAACGGCAGTAGCATCATTGAGCACACCTTAAATCGCTTACTAAGCTGCGATAAAATAAGCCAAGTGATTGTCGTCTTAAGTAAAAATGACCAACAGTTTAGTAAATTAGCCATCGCAAGCCACCCGAACGTGCACACCGCCGTTGGTGGTAAAGAGCGTGCCGACTCGGTGTTGGCAGGCTTGCAAGCAATGTCAGAGCAAGATTGGGTATTAGTGCATGATGCCGCAAGACCTTGTGTCAGCCATGACGATATTGAACGCCTCATTGAATTTTGTGAACAAAGCCAAGAAGGCGCCATTTTGGCAACACCGGTGCGTGATACCATGAAACGTGCCAATAGCAGCGGCCAAATCGCCTATACCGAAGAGCGTGAAAATATGTGGCACGCATTAACACCACAAATGTTCCCTCATCGTCTGCTTATTGACGCATTAGCCAATGGCTTGGCAGAGAATGCAGCGATAACCGATGAAGCGTCTGCACTAGAGTATGCCGGTCAATCGGCCCACTTAGTCTCAGGGCGCGAAGATAATATTAAAATAACTCGGCCAGCGGATTTACCCTTGGCGGCGTTTATTCTTAGCCAACAGGAGTCATCATGCGAATAGGTCATGGTTATGACGTTCATAAATTTGGTGGACAAGGCCCGGTTACTCTCGCGGGTGTGCAAATAGATTACAGTGCAGGCTTTGTTGCTCACTCCGATGGTGATGTCGCGATTCATGCTTTGTGCGACGCCATATTAGGTGCCTTGGCGTTAGGCGATATTGGTAATCACTTTCCTGATACTGACAGCGATTATGAAAACATCGACTCACGTATTTTATTACGCCATGTGGTGTCGTTAATGACAAATAAGCATTATCAAGTTGGTAATGTTGATATAACTATCGTTGCCCAAGCGCCTAAAATAGCGCCACATTTACTCGCGATGCGCGAAATTATCGCCAGCGATTTACAAACCGACATTGATAATGTCAACGTCAAAGCTACAACAACCGAAAAACTTGGTTTTGTTGGCCGCAAAGAAGGGGTTGCCGTTCATGCGGTAGCACTATTAAAAGATGCATAACCTCGATGACCTTGCTTATGTCTATGGCAAGCCGCTAAGCACCGGCGACTTACGCAGTCGCCCTGAAGATTTTAAAGTAACTGAGCTATTACCCTTTTCCGCCAGTGGCGAAGGTGAGCACTTACTGGTTAATCTTCGAAAGACCGGTGCCAATACGGTGTATGTAGCCAAGCAATTAGCCAAGTACTTTAAAGTGAAACCGCACATGGTTACCTACGCTGGTCTCAAAGATCGAAATGCCGTTACCGAGCAATTTTTTGGCGTTCATGTACCGGGTAAAAAACAATATGATTTAAGTGACTTTGATTGTGAAGGTGTCGAGGTTTTGTCGTGGCAGCGACATAATAAGAAGCTTAAAACCGGCGCTTTACTGGGCAACCATTTTGAAATCACCTTACGCAATGTCACCGACATCGAGGCAATACAACAAAGATGGCAAAAGATTACCGCAACCGGTGTTGCCAACTATTTTGGCGAGCAACGATTTGGTATTGATGGCAACAACCTAAATGGCGCCAAGCAACTATTTGCCGGTAAACGTATTCATGATAGAAACAAACGTGGCTTTTATTTATCAGCCGCGCGTTCTCATGTGTTCAACCAAATGCTCGATGCGCGTATTAAAAACGGCCATTTTAGCAACCCCATTGATGGTGATGTGTTTATGCTAAGTGGCAGTCGCAGTGTGTTTCACTGCGATAAGATAGATGATCAGATTATCCAGCGCCTAGCTGAGCAAGATATTGCCGCGACCTTACCATTGTGGGGCGAGGGCGAGCTAATGAGCAGTGATCAAGCCAAACAGTTTGAATTGGCCATTGCTGAACAACTAAGCGATTACTGCGACGGCCTTGAGAAGTTTGCCTTAAAACAAGAGCGTCGAGCGATAAGTCTATATGTACAAGCGGCAAAAATGACGGTTGATGGTGACAATGCCACCGTAAGCTTTGTCTTACCGTCAGGCTGTTTCGCGACAACTGTGTTAAGAGAATTACTCGATTATACCGACATCAGCGTAAAAGAGCGTGAAAATGAACATTCTGATAAGTAACGATGATGGCGTTAGCGCCAAAGGCATTAAGGTTTTACATCAGCATTTAAGTCAGGTTGCCAATACCAAGGTCGTGGCACCTGATCGCAACTGCAGCGGTGCCAGTAACTCACTTACCTTGTTAAATCCGCTACGTACAGAAACCCTTGATAATGGTTTTATTAGCGTAAACGGTACGCCGACGGACTGCGTGCACCTGGGCATCAGTCAGTTGTATGAGCAAGAGCCAGACTTGGTTGTTGCGGGTATCAACCACGGTGCCAACCTTGGCGATGATGTGTTGTATTCAGGCACAGTAGCTGCGGCAACCGAAGGCCGTCATATGGGCTTACCGGCCATTGCGGTATCTTTGGTAGGTAAAGAGTATAAACACTTTGATACCGCAGCCGTGGTAGTATGTCGCTTTATTGCTCGATTAAAGCAACACCCACTGCAAAGTGATCAAATCATCAATATTAATGTCCCTGATGTCCCTCTTGAGCAGTTAAAAGGTATCAGCGTGACGCGTTTGGGCCATCGCCATAAAGCCGAAACGATGAAACGTAGCCAAGATCCATGGCAACGTGATATTTATTGGTACGGTACGCTTGGATCAGAGCTGGATGCTGGACCTGGTACAGATTTTCATGCGGTTGCCAATAACTATGCATCTGTGACACCATTAACCGTTGATATGACAGCCTATAACAGCATGAGCGAAATAAAAGACTGGATAAGTGAATTAGACATATGAATGCAACTCGAAGTATAAGTGGCAAATCATTGCGCAGTGGCGAATTATTAGCACGGCAATTACACAGCCAGGGCATAAGCAATGAGCGAGTCTTACACGCCATCGCCAGTAGCCCTCGTCATATTTTCGTTCCGGAAATTTTAGCGCATAAGGCTTATGACAACACGGCATTGCCAATCGGGCAAGGGCAAACCATTTCGCAACCATACATTGTCGCTAAGATGACGGAATTGTTATTGGCAGGCAATGACGCTGAAAATGTCTTAGAGATAGGCACCGGCTCAGGCTATCAGACATCCATTTTGGCGCAACTTTTTGGTAAAGTGTATTCGGTTGAGCGCATCAAGTCGTTGCAATTTCAGGCCAAACGTCGTTTGCAAAGCATTGATCAACATAATGTACAAATGAAGCATGGCGATGGCTGGAAAGGCTGGGCGAGCAAAGCTCCTTTTAAAGCAATTATCGTAACCGCAGCCGCCACTGAAGTGCCGCAAAAATTACTAGAGCAACTGGCCGATGGGGGTAAGTTAATCATTCCAGTGGGCCAAGATGCGCAAGTACTTAAACTTATCCAGCGCCAAGGTGATACGTTTAATGTTAGCCAAATTGAGGCGGTGCGATTTGTGCCTTTGGTACCTGGAGAATTGCTGTGAAGATATTCTCGCCTTTGTATCAATGGACGATGCGATGGGCTACCCATACTGCCGCTCCTAAAGTGTTGGCAGTATTGTCGTTTGCAGAGTCGGTATTTTTCCCAATACCACCGGATGTATTACTGGCGCCTATGGTGTTATCGAAACCTGAAAATGCTTGGCGTTTAGCAATGATCACCACCTTAGCGTCTGTGGTTGGTGGCGTACTCGGATACTTGCTTGGTTTTTGGCTATATGAACCGGTAATTAAACCATTATTGATAGAGTTTAATTACATGGATAAATTCCAACACGCCATGGATTGGTTCGAAGACTATGGGGTCTGGGTGGTGTTCTTAGCGGGCTTTTCACCAATACCTTATAAGGTGTTCACGTTAAGTGCTGGCTTTTTACAAATGATGTTTTTACCCTTTCTTCTTGCGTCGGCGATAGGCCGAGGAATGCGCTTTTATTTGGTCGCAGGACTGATTAAAGCAGGCGGTGAAAAAATGGAAGCGAAACTTAGAAACAGCGTCGATATTATCGGTTGGGCTGTGGTCTTTGCAGCAATAGCGTTATATTTTATACTGAGATAATTACCAATAAAAACTGTTAACTAACTGAATAAAAATAAATATTTTTATGAATTGGCGGGAACGAAAAAACAACTCTTACACTGTTGCAGTGATGATAACCGTGATCATGGCGTTATCGGCGTGCGCGGAAAGAACACGCCCAGCACCAGTCGTAAACCTAGAAACAAACAGCAGTTCACGCCAGGCTCAAACTCCGATCCAAGATAAGACATACAAGGTTAAAAAAGGCGAAACCTTATATTCTATCGCCTTTCGCGCGGGGACCGATGTGCGCACTTTGGCGCAATATAATAACCTTAAGCCGCCATATCAAATCTATCCAAATCAAACTTTACATTTGATAGCGCAAGCCAGTATAAATAACGGCTCGACAAACGCCAGTAAATCAATCGTTAAAACTGTGCAAAAAAACAGCAAGAAAACTGTTGCAAATGATAAGGCCGAGGAGTATGGTGAGGTTAAGGGTGGGAAATTCACTGCGGTGAAAGTTCCATCATTAAAGCAAAAAGTGAATCGTTGGATATGGCCTGTTAAAGGGCCTGTAATTTCAAACTTTTCAAGTGCCGAAAAAGGAAATCAAGGCATCGATATAGCAGGTAAGAAGGGGCAACCCGTCAAAGCTGCAGCCGATGGTTTGATAGTCTATTCTGGCAGTGCGTTACGCGGTTATGGCAACCTGATAATCATCAAACATAATGATGACTATCTCAGTGCTTACGCTCACAATGATGAGTTACTGGTAAAAGAACAAGAAACAGTAAAAGCAGGAAGTGTGATCGCGAGAATGGGCAATACTGGTACAGATCGTACTATGTTGCACTTCGAAATTAGATTTAGGGGCAAATCGGTAAATCCAATGCGTTATTTACCGAAATAATCGTTAATAAGTTAATAAAAAAAGAGGCACGAGTGAACGTTTAATAATAATTCCGAGGATATTGGGAGATGTCGATGGATAATGCAAGAAGTACTACAGGCGCTGCAGTTGCAGAAGCAACTAAGACTACTGAAAAGAAAATCAGCAGCGAAGACACAGCATCAAATTTAGATGCAACTCAGATGTATTTGAGCGAGATAGGTTTTTCTCCGCTACTAAGTGCAGAAGAAGAGGTTTTCTTCTCCAGAAAAGCACTTAAAGGCTGTGAAGCATCCCGAGCTCGAATGATTGAAAGTAATCTCCGACTAGTCGTAAAAATTGCACGACGATATAACAATCGCGGTTTACCATTATTAGACTTAATCGAAGAAGGAAACTTGGGCCTTATTCGCGCAGTCGAAAAATTCGACCCAGAGCGCGGCTTCCGTTTCTCTACCTACGCAACCTGGTGGATCCGTCAAACCATTGAACGGGCCATTATGAATCAAACCCGAACCATTCGCTTACCTATCCATGTGGTTAAAGAGCTAAACGTATATTTACGTGCTGCCCGCGAATTGGTGCAACAGTTAGATCATGAGCCAACCGCCGAAGAAATTGCCAGTAAATTAGAAGTACCTGTTGCTGATGTCAGCAAGATGCTCAAGCTAAATGAGCGTATCACGTCAGTTGATACACCGTTTGGTGGCGAATCAGACAAAGCATTGTTAGATGTTATTGCCGACGAGAAGAGCCAAGGCCCTGAATCTGATTTGCAAGACTCAGATATTCGTCAAAATATTGTACATTGGTTGAATGAACTAAATTCTAAGCAACGTGAAGTATTAGCTCGTCGTTTCGGTTTACTTGGCTATGAGCCGGCAACATTAGAAGATGTTGGTCATGAGATTGGCCTAACCCGTGAACGCGTTCGTCAAATTCAGGTAGAAGCATTAAAACGCTTACGTGATATCTTATCTGCGCAAAACTTGTCTATCGAGTCATTGTTTCAGCAGTAAGCTCAAGCACACTAGATTGAACAAAAAAGAGCCGCCAGTTTATTGAACTGGCGGCTCTTTCTTTTGCAGCTTATAGTCGCTATCTGGCTATAACGATTTTTTTAATTGATACAGTAAATCAAGTGCTTGTCTGGGGCTCAAATTATCGATATCTAGGCTGTCTAGCTGCTCAATGATGGGATGTGCCTCATTAAACATATCGGCCTGCATCGCATCGCTTGGCGCTTGTGACAATATTGTTGGTTTTGCCTGGCTTTCTAGCTCACCTAAACGCTGCTTCGCGCGAGTTATGACGACTTTAGGTACACCGGCCAATTGCGCAACTTGCAAACCAAAACTTTTCGACGCTGCCCCTTCTTGCACTGCATGCATAAAGACAATAGAGTCGCCGTGCTCAATGGCATCTAAATGCACATTAGCAAGATTATCCATTTGCTCGGCCAATTCGGTTAATTCAAAATAATGACTGGCAAATAAGGTAAACGCTTTTGAGTTTAAAGCCAGATATTCGGCACAAGCCCAGGCTAACGATAAGCCATCGTAGGTGGATGTACCACGGCCTATCTCATCGAGCAGTACCAATGACTTATCCGATGCATTATTCAAAATATTGGCTGTCTCGGTCATTTCGACCATAAAGGTTGAACGGCCACTTGCCAGATCATCTGAGGCGCCAATACGGGTAAAGATGCGATCTACTATGCCTATGGTCGCGCTGTCGGCAGGGACAAAGCAGCCAACATGAGCTAGCAGGGTGATCAATGCGGTTTGTCGCATATAGGTTGATTTACCGCCCATATTTGGACCGGTAATGATCAACATTCGACGCTCGTTATTTAACTCCACAGGATTGGCGATAAAGGCGTCTTTACTGACTTGCTCAACCACTGGATGACGGCCAGCATTAATGTGTATGCCGGATTCATTGGTCAATGTTGGCTTTTGATAATTTAATGTTTGCGACCGTTCAGCAAAGGTATTTAGCACATCGAGTGTGGCGACCGATTGCGCACATGTCTGCAATTGTTCGATATGATCTGCGATAAGATCAAACAACTCATCATAGAGGCGCTTTTCTAAGGCCAAATAACGACTTTGCGCGGTTAAAACCTTCTCTTCGTGCGATTTTAACTCTTGGGTAATAAAGCGTTCGTTATTCTTTAAGGTTTGCCGGCGAATATAATGATCGGGCACATCTTGTGATTGGTTGCGGCTGATCTCAATATAAAAACCATGAACTTTATTGTAGCCAACCTTCAAGGTAGAGATACCGGTTTGCTCTCGCTCTTTGGCTTCTAATTGCTCAAGAAACTCGCTAGCGCCTTTGCTTAAACCGCGTAATTCGTCTAACTCGCTGTGATAACCTTCGGCAATCACCCCGCCGTCTCGTATTAATACCGGTGGGTTATCGATAATCGCTTCGCTCAACAATTGCTGAACATAGTCTATCGGTGTGACTTGCTCTGATAATCGCTGCATCAATGTAGATTGGCAAAGGCCGCTCAATTCATTGAGCTCGGGTAATAAGGTCAGTGCATTGCGCAATCGAGCAAAGTCTCGTGGGCGTGCACTGCGCAAGGCGATGCGTGAGACAATACGTTCGATATCGCCCATACCCTTAATGACATCAAATAAGTCTTCTTGGACATCGTTATCTAGGATGCTACTAATGGCGTCTTGACGTTGCGCTAAGGTATCGATATCGCGTAATGGAAAATGGAGCCAGCGTTTTAGTAGACGCGAGCCCATAGCCGAGGCGCTTTTATCAAGTACCGATGCCAAAGTGTTATCGACCGTACCTGATAGGTTGACGGTTAATTCAAGGTTTTTACGAGTTGCTGCGTCAAGAATAACGCCTTGTGAATAGGCTTCGGCTTTGATACTGCGAATATGTGGCAGCGCTGAACGTTGAGTATCTTTAACGTACTGTAATAAACAGCCTGCAGCACACAACCCAAGCGGGTAATCGTCAACACCATAGCCTGATAATGCCGTTGTTGAAAACTGCTCATTTAGCACTTTTTTAGCCGTTGCTAAATCGTATTCCCAATCTGGTCGGCGTCGACTGCCTTTGATTTGTTCAATGAGTGCTTGTTGACTAAATGATTCTGGATACAGCAACTCGGCTGGGTTCAATCGCTGCAATTCCGCCTGTAATTGTTCTTCTGTATTGGGTTCACAGATAACAAAGCGACCTGAGCTCATATCCAAGTAAGCAACACCAAAGCTATCTTTATGCTCAAATACCGAGACCAATAGATTATCATGCTTGTCTTCAAGCAAAGCCTCATCTGAAATAGTACCAGGGGTGATAATGCGCACGACTTTACGTTCGACCGGGCCTTTGCTGGTTGCTGGATCGCCTATTTGCTCACAGATAGCAACGGACTCGCCCAATTGCACTAATTTCGCTAAATAACCTTCTACCGCATGATAAGGGACACCGGCCATGGGGATGGCATTGCCGCCGGATTTACCACGTGCGGTCAGCGAGATATCAAGTAAGTCTGCGGCTTTTTTAGCGTCATCATAAAATAACTCGTAGAAGTCACCCATACGATAAAATAGCAGAATATGTTTAAATTCAGATTTTATGGTCAAATACTGCCGCATCATCGGCGTCGGATTGGTATTTTTTAAGAGATCGTCTGTCATTTATTAGCTTATTTTTATTGGCTTGGCCCTAAATTGTTAATGCCGGCAAAGGCTTAGGAATCGTGCTACGGGGCCGAGAAATATCTAGTGAAATTGGTAATCTAAAGATGTTAAAATAATCTACAGTAAAGCGCAAAGTTGTTTTGCTCTACAACGCATAAGCTTTGCCAAGTAAAACTACTGTATAAATACTGAATCCCACTGTTGTAAACACTGTTTCAAATCGTCTTTTAGTACTTTTTGCGAAACTAGAGTGTATTTTTTATCATTATATTTCAATGTTTTAGGCTGTATATTGAACGATTTAAAGAAAAAGGTGTTGATACTGTACGATTATACAGTATACTATTTCTCAACTACTGGATAAATTATAAAAATTACTGGAGACAACAATGGATGCGAATAAAGAAAAGGCGTTAGCCGCAGCATTAGGCCAAATCGAACGTCAATTCGGTAAAGGTTCAATCATGAAATTAGGTGAGAACCGCAGCATGGACGTTGAAACAGTATCGACTGGTTCATTATCGTTAGACGTCGCATTAGGCGCTGGCGGTTTACCTATGGGTCGTATCATTGAAATCTACGGTCCAGAATCAAGTGGTAAAACCACATTAACGTTAGAAGTTATTGCTGAAGCACAGCGCAACGGCAAAGTCTGTGCGTTTGTTGATGCTGAGCACGCACTAGACCCTATTTACGCTGAAAAGCTTGGTGTTAATATCGATAACTTACTTGTTTCGCAACCAGATACGGGTGAACAAGCGCTAGAGATATGTGACATGCTGACTCGTTCAGGCGCGGTTGACGTTATCGTAGTTGACTCGGTAGCGGCGTTAACACCAAAAGCAGAAATCGAAGGTGATATGGGTGATAGCCACATGGGTTTACAAGCTCGTATGTTGTCACAAGCTATGCGTAAACTTACCGGTAACTTGAAACAATCAAACACCATGATGATTTTCATTAACCAAATCCGTATGAAAATTGGTGTGATGTTCGGTAATCCAGAAACTACGACCGGTGGTAACGCACTTAAATTCTACGCGTCAGTACGTTTAGATATTCGTCGTATTGGTGCGGTAAAAGAGGGTGACCAAATTACCGGTAATGAAACGCGTGTTAAGGTTGTTAAAAATAAAATTGCACCACCATTCAAACAAGCTGAGTTCCAAATCATGTACGGTGAAGGTATCAACAACATTGGTGAGTTGATTGACTTAGGCGTACAACATAAGCTGGTTGAAAAAGCCGGTGCTTGGTATAGCTGTAATGGTGAGCGTATTGGTCAAGGTAAAGCCAATGCATGTAAATTTTTGAAAGAAAACACCGCAATGGCAAAAGATCTTGATGCCAAACTACGAGCGATGTTGTTAACGACAGTTAAGGACAGCGAAGAAGAAGCCGTTGAAGTTGAATAACATTCACGCTTAATCTTAAAGATAAAAAAACCGCTCTTTTGAGCGGTTTTTTTGTCTTATTATATAGTGGTGTAGTGATTAACCACCAATGTGTTGATTAAGAAAGTCGATGACTTTTTTGTTTGCTTTAACACGATTAGATTCGATTCTAAAACCATGGTATTCATCATCCACAAACAAGGTTTCCACCTTACGATCCATATCTTCTAATCGACTGGCTAAATCTTCAGCATGCTCGATTGGTGTGCGATCGTCCTCAGAGCCATGAATTAATAGCACCGGTGTTTTCAGTTTGTCTAAATTGTAATATGGCGATTGGCTACGCAATGTTTTTTCATCATCACTGATCGCTTCATTTAGATAGTCGGCACCATAGGCTGAGTCTGGAATGTCACCGCGATCGTAAGCCGCTTCTAGTTCAAATATACCAGCTGCTGCAATAGAACACTTATACAAGTCTGGTTCCACTATAGAGCTTTGTAGTGCCGAGTAAGCGCCAAAACTCCAACCGTAGATACATAGTTTGTTGGCATCTGCGATACCGCTATTTACAGCCCATTTTGTGGCATCAATGATGTCATATTGAATCTCGGTGCCCCATTTTTTATCACCCATGTGCATGAATTTTTCACCGAAACCGTCTGAGCCTCTAAAGTTAACTTGTAATACGGCAAAACCATTAGAAGTTAAGGTTTGTACGTGAGAATCATAGCCCCAATAGTCTCGTGCTCTTGGGCCACCGTGTGGCATAACGACCAATGGTAAGTTCTTGCCGTCAGTATTATTCGGTAAGCTAATATAGCCTAATAATTCAACACCATCTCTTGCTTTAAACCTAAACGGCTCCATTGCCGATAGTTCTTTTGACTCTAACCACTCATAGCTCTTGAACAAAAATTTCGCTTTGTTTTCAACCGTATCGTATAAATAGAAGGTACCAGGATTTCTATCACCGTGTGTTAAAACAACCACGGTTGAACCGTCTTGTGTGGTACTTGTGATATCAACAGAGTCACCTTTAAAAGACTTATAAAGAATTTGATGAACGTTGGCTAATGGTACTTTTTTAGTAAACATTAGGTAATTTGAATAATCTTCATCAATTTTAATGCCGTAAGGTACGCGGTCTCTGTCATAAAGCATACGGCTTATAACGGCGGTCTCACTTTTAAAAACCTTACTAGATTTTTTCTTTTTAAAGTTATACGAGTACAGGGTACCGTTGTCGCCATCATCAAAGTGGGTGTAGTAAAGTTTGTTATTGTCTGCGCTAAAACCGTAGACGTCGACTTTGTCTTCGGCAAAATTCACATCGATATCAAATGGGAAATCGCCCCATTCACCGCCAGGTTCACGGTAATATAGCAAAATATCGTCATATCCGACCGTGCCTTTTGCAAAACGTACTTCATTATTGTGATCAAGCCAGAATCTATTACCACGACCTGGTGATTTTATAATGCGTTTTTGCGCACCGGTATAAACGTTAAGACGAACTAACTCTGGTGCACGTTGTTCTTGATGACTTGCTCTTAGCCAAGGGCGAACCATAATTAAGATGTTATCGTCGTCGCCATCTAGGGTATCAACGACCGTGCCGTAACCACTGAAGGTTTTACGCTTTGATGTTGAGCTAACATCACCGTTATGATTATTTGAGAAGATAGGCTCGCGTCTACTACCATCGTAGTTTATGGCAAATAAACGACCGGTCAGTGCCTCTACGCCTAACGCACCGGTCTCAGTCAATAGCGAGACTACGACACGTTCGTTATTCACCCAGTGGTAATTACCGACACTTTCTTTACCTCCCATGATTAAGGTAAATACTAGCTTTTTGGATTCTGTCTCCATAAATGCCAATACATATTCGCCTTCATGATAGGTTCTAACGGCCAGATGTTTTCCATCTGGAGAAATTTTTGCTGAGGTGTACATAGGCTTTTTGGCATACTTAGCTAGCTCCGTTAGATCGGCAGCCGATGCTTGCGCTCCTATGAACATAAACAAGAATAGGGTAATAAACTTCTTCATAACTTCCCTTTTTATTATTTTGGAATGTGATTGTATTCTTGAAATCTTCAAGAAAGTGTTTCAATTTTACACACATTTAACATTTCTTTACAAATTGACGATGCATTTATTTTGATGGACGTCTAAACGTTTAGATGTTGACATTTCCAGATGGTTAAGTAGTATTAAGCACAATGCAATATGGGAAATAGTCGATGCCAATAAAGATACCGGATCAGTTGCCAGCGCTAGCGGTACTGGCGAATGAAAACATTTTTGTGATGTCGGAGAACCGAGCGATAAACCAAGATATTCGCCCGATGCAAGTTGCTATTATCAATTTGATGCCAAACAAGATAGAAACCGAAGTGCAAATATTGCGCATGCTTTCCAATACACCGCTACAGATCAATGTTGATTTAGTGCGGTTGCATTTAAACGAGTCAAAGAATACCCCTAAGGCACACATGGACGCGTTTTATGTATTGTTTGAAGACATTAAACACAAAAAATATGATGGTTTAATTGTCACTGGGGCACCACTTGGTCAGCTCGATTATCAACAAGTGACGTATTGGCCCAAAGTCGAAGAGGTATTTGCGTGGGCGGATGCCAATGTGACGTCGACTATGTATTCATGCTGGGCGGCTCATGCGGCGTTGTATTACCATTATGGCTTGCAACGTGAGTTGAGAGAGCAGAAATTATCCGGAGTGTATTTACATCAAACGCTTGACGATTTAGAGCCGCTAACACGCGGCTTTGATGAAGAATTTAAAGTGCCACATTCACGATATGGTGAAGTGCCAATAGTTGATTATCATTCTATTGACGGTTTAAACGTGCTTGCCGAATCGAACCAAGCCGGTGTCTATTTATCCGCCAGTCATGATAAAAAACATGTATTTGTTACAGGCCACCCGGAGTATGATGCAAGTACCTTAAAGGATGAATATCAACGAGACATCAGCGCGGGTATCGATGCCTTTATTCCAGTTAACTATTTTATCAATAATGATCTCGAGCAAAAGCCAAGCAATAGTTGGCGCAGCCATGGCTGTTTATTGTTTAGTAACTGGCTAAACTACTATGTATACCAAATTACCCCATACGAACTTAATAATTAACTCAAGGCGCAGCCTTTTACCTGCTTTTCGGAAGTAACAGTGAAATCAGCAACCAGCATTTTATTAGAGCAACAATTAGCTCAGCGTATCTTAGTTTTGGACGGTGCCATGGGCACGATGATCCAACAGCATAAGTTTGAAGAAAGTGATTATCGCGGTGAGCGTTTTGCCGATTGGCACTGTGACGTAAAAGGTAATAACGATTTATTGGTACTTAGCCAACCTGAAGTCATTGCTGATATTCATCGCCAGTATTTATTGGCCGGTGCCGATATTATAGAGACCAATAGCTTTAACTCAACCACCATCGCAATGGCAGATTACGACATGGAGTCGTTAAGTCGTGAGATTAACTTGGTATCAGCACAGATAGCAAGACGTGTAGCGGATGAAGTGACAGCGCAGCAGCCTCATAAACCTCGCTTTGTTGCAGGTGTGTTAGGGCCCACTAACCGTACCTGTTCAATTTCACCTGATGTCAACAATCCGGCATTTCGGAACGTCTCATTCAATGAGTTGGCCGAGGCGTATGTTGAGTCGACCGAAGCATTGATTGAGGGTGGCGCCGATATCATCATGATAGAAACCATCTTTGATACCCTTAATGCCAAGGCGGCCATTTTTGCCATTGAAGAGGTGTTTGCCAAACGTGGTGAGCGACTACCAATAATGGTATCAGGAACCATAACTGACGCATCGGGTCGTACCCTGTCGGGACAAACGACCGAAGCATTTTACAACTCTATGCGTCATGCCAATCCGATATCATTTGGTCTTAACTGTGCACTCGGTCCCGTTGAGCTGCGTCAATATGTTGAAGAGCTAAGCAATATCTCTGATTACGCGGTCAGTGCTCACCCAAATGCCGGTTTGCCTAATGCTTTCGGTGAATATGACTTCACCGTTGAGGACATGAATGCGCACATCAAAGAATGGGCCGAGTCTGGCTTTTTAAATATTGTAGGTGGCTGTTGTGGTACAACGCCTGAACACATTAAAGGCATCGCGGACACCGTAGCAAATATAAAACCACGACCTATTGCGCCTCGTAAAACGGCGTGTCGATTATCAGGTTTAGAAGCATTAACCATTAGTCAAGACAGTTTGTTCGTAAACGTAGGTGAGCGCACCAACGTCACCGGCTCGGCGATTTTTAGACGCCTTATTACCGAAGAAAAGTATGATGAAGCGATTTCTGTAGCTTTACAACAAGTTGAGAATGGCGCACAAATCATCGATATCAATATGGATGAAGGCATGCTTGATAGTCAGGGCGCCATGGTTAAGTTTTTGAACTTAATTGCCGGTGAGCCTGATATAGCTAAAGTACCTATCATGTTGGATTCGTCTAAATGGGAAATCATTGAAGCCGGGTTGCAGTGTATTCAAGGTAAAGGCATCGTTAATTCCATTTCATTAAAAGAAGGCGAGCAAATATTCCGCCACCAGGCGGAGCTTATTCGTCGTTACGGTGCGGCGGTTATCATCATGGCTTTTGATGAAGTAGGGCAAGCGGATACGAAACAACGCAAAGTGGAAATTTGTACTCGAGCCTACAATATTTTGGTTAATGAACTGAACTTTCCACCGGAAGATATTATTTTCGATCCAAATATTTTCGCCATTGCCACAGGTATTGAAGAGCATAATAACTACGCTGTCGACTTCATTGAAGCAACCAAAGTTATCAAAGACACCTTGCCTTATGCCATGGTGTCTGGTGGTGTATCTAATGTGTCTTTCTCGTTTCGTGGTAATAACCCAGTGCGAGAGGCGATTCATGCGTCGTTTTTATATCACGCCATTAAAAACGGTATGGACATGGGGATTGTTAACGCTGGCCAATTAGCCATATATCAAGACATTCCTGAAAACCTATTAAAGGCGGTTGAAGACGTCGTACAAAACAGTGATGACGGCGCAACCGAGCGCTTGCTTGATGTCGCCGAGGAGTTTCGCGGTCAAGCTGGTAGCAAAACCAATACGGTTGATTTAGCGTGGCGTGAATTGCCCGTAAAAGAACGTTTGCAGCATGCCTTAGTCAAAGGCATTAATGAATTTATCGTCGAAGATACCGAACAAGCTCGTGTTGAAGCGAGCAGACCATTGGACGTTATCGAAGGGCCATTGATGGATGGCATGAACGTAGTAGGCGATTTATTTGGTGAAGGGCAAATGTTCCTACCGCAGGTGGTAAAATCCGCTCGTGTTATGAAACAAGCTGTCGCCCACTTACAACCGTATATTGAAGCCGAAAAAACCGAAGCCTCAACCAATGGTAAAGTGCTGTTAGCAACCGTTAAAGGCGATGTGCACGATATTGGTAAAAACATCGTCGGTGTGGTGTTGCAATGCAATAATTATCAGGTTATCGACTTAGGAGTGATGGTGTCCTGCGATAAGATATTGCAGGTAGCAAGAGATGAAAACGTCGATATAATCGGTCTGTCTGGCTTGATCACACCAAGCTTAGATGAAATGGTTCACGTTGCTAAAGAGATGCAGCGTCTCGACTTTGACTTACCTTTATTGATCGGTGGCGCAACGACATCTAAAGCCCATACCGCCGTTAAAATAGAGCAGCAATATCAACATCCTGTGGTCTATGTGCCAAATGCATCGCGCTCAGTATCCGTGGTTAACTCATTGCTGACACCAGAGTTGAAAGGCGATCTCGTTGCTAAAATCGACAAAGAATACGAAACCGTGCGTGCACGCCACAATAAAAAGGGGCCACGCAGCGATTTGTCGACCTTTGATGAGGCGAAAGCCAATAAATTTTCCTTATCTTTCGACCAGTACACACCACGTAAACCAAACAAAACCGGTGTCACGGTATTAGATAATCTGGATTTAAATGAAGTTAGAAAGTACATCGACTGGACACCGTTTTTCTTAACCTGGCAATTGTCCGGCAAGTATCCGAAAATTCTTGAACATGAGCTTATAGGCGAAGAAGCAAGAAAGCTGTTCGCCGATGCAAATGCGATGATAGATCGGGTTATCGCCGATAAGAAGCTGCAAGCCAAGGCGGTTATTGGTTTGTTTCCAGCAGCCAGTATCGGTGAAGATATAGAAGTATATAGTGCTGATGACAAAAGCCATCGATTGACAACATTGCGCAACCTTCGTCAACAAACGAAAAAGAAAGCAGGGCAATATAACCGTTGTTTAGGTGATTATATTGCCAGTAAAGACAGCGCTATTGACGACTACATTGGTGCCTTTGCGGTGTCTTCTGGCTTTGGTGCGGATGAGCTGGTGGCTGAATATGATGCTAAGCACGATACGTACAATTCCATTTTATTAAAAGCAGTGGCAGATCGTTTAGCTGAAGCGTCAGCCGAATATTTGCACGAACGTGTGCGCAAAGAGTTTTGGGGTTATGCCAGCGATGAAAACTTTGATAACGAAGCGCTTATTCGCGAATCTTATCAAGGCATACGCCCTGCGCCTGGCTATCCTGCTTGTCCAGAACATACCGAAAAACGTACCTTATGGGAGTTGCTCGATGTTGAGACCAATATCGGTATGGAGCTGACCTCTAGTTTTGCCATGTGGCCAGGTGCTGCGGTGAGCGGTTGGTACTTTGCCCACCCAGACAGTAAATATTTTGCTGTCGCGAAAATCGATAAGCAACAAGCGCAAAGTTATGCGCAGCGAAAAGGTATGACCTTAGCCGATGCAGAAAAGTGGCTAGCGCCTAACTTGGATTACGAGCAGTAACATTATTTTTCAAGGGGTCAGATCACTTGATAAATATTAACAATGTCATATGTTCAAGTGATCTGACCCCTTGAAAGCAAAATCAACCAATCACACAGTAAAAAAGGGCATCGAATGATGCCCTTTTTGTTGTCTTACTCTTCCACTGTGACTAGTTAATTTTATTGATATCCGCTGCTGGACCTTGTTTTGCCATAGGCTTGGCATTAAGAGGCTTAATTGGTTGGCTTTTAAGCTTGTTCAATAAGTACTCGATACCAGCATCTAGCTGCGCGTCACTGCCCATAAACGTTGCATACGGCAGGTTCTCTACTTCGATATCAGGTGAGACACCCGTTCCTTCAACAACCCATTCACCTTGCAGTGAGTATTGTGGCAGTTCGGCAACACGAGCCATTCCATTGTCGGTTAAACGGTTGCGACCGGTTAGCCATACACCTGCACCAGAGGTTTGTTTACCAATAAGCGGTGCAAGCCCAAGTGATTTAATGCCCGCTGAAAAGGTTTCACCGTCAGAGTAGGTTAACTGATCGGTTAGCACGACAAGGTGACCGCGGAATGTTTGCTGCATATTTGTGTAAGGAGCACTATTGCGCTCTTGCCAAAACATCCACGCTTGACGTAGTAGCTTTTCAATAATCCAACTGTCAATGTTACCACCTCGATTACGTCGTACATCAATGATCAAGGCGTCTTTATCAAAATTAGCATAAAACTCACGAGCAAAACTGTTGATATCATTGGCGGTCATCGCATTCATATGTAGGTAACCAATATCACTGTTGCTGCTAGCAACTTTATTGCGATTGTGATCAACCCAATCAAGATAACGCAGGGCGGCGTCCGTGCGCGCCGAAGTTGGCACCACGACTGTTTTGTGCGTCTTACCGTTGCGCGCTAGTGTCAATAGCACTTGTTTTTTCGCTTGGTTACGCAACGCTTGGTGCATCTCAACCAAGCTATTCACTTTTTTATTGTTGATGTGGGTAATGACATCCCCTTCAGCGGCATTTACTTCAGCCTTGGCAAGCGGTGCCGCAAAGGCTGGTAAGTCTTTATCGCCATCGTAAATGTCGTCAATCAATACACCGTTTTTCACTTCACTAAAACGAGCACCTAAGGTACTGCCTTTGGCGGAGTCTTTATCGATTGGCACATCGCCGCCACGCACTTGTGAGTGCAAAGCGTTTAACTCGCCCATCATTTGCGCAAAAATATCATTTAATTCGCTACGTGCGGTAATGCGGTCAACTAATGGTTGGTACTTTTTCTTGGTTGCTGCCCAGTCTAGACCGCGCATATTGGCATCAAACAAAAATTCTCGGTGCATTAGCCATGCATCTTGGAACATTTGTTGCCACTCATCCGCTGGGGAGAACGCCATTTGCCAGTGATTCGAGTTTATTTTCGATTTTTTCAGATCTTTTGGGGCTTTGGCATTGGCATCAACGATGTATGTTTCCACCACATCTTTTGCGCGCTTGGCAAACAAGATTTGTTCACCATTAGCAGCCAGTTGATATCCAAGTACACCGCCAGCAAAGGTTTCAGGCTTCGGCTCGATGTTGTCAAACTTAATGTACTTAATATTTTTCGCCGAACCGGCGTTCTCTAATACATACAAGCCTTTTTTACTTGCCGCAAGTGACGAGTAATTATTATTCGATACAGGCACTTGATACAACTTATCAGTTATGCCCTCCCAGTTGATGCTGACACTCTTGCTTTGTTTTTTGCTGTCTTTGTTGTCGTCTTTAGCATCTTTGCTTTTGCTGCCATTAACCTTGTCTAATTCCGTTGGTTTGCTAAACGGGAATTTGTCATCCTTGGTTAAGGCGTAGGCGAATATTTGTCCGCGCTTATCAAACGCTGGTCCCATATTACGATCACCCCATGGTGAACGTGGATTAGAGCTAAAGTGTCTGTTGGAAATAAAGTACAACCATTTACCATCAGCTGAGAAGGTCGGCGAGAAAGCTTCGTATTTATCGGAAGTAAGAAATTGCTCTTTATCGCCCGCCAGTGAATACAAGCGTATGCTAGAGCGTTGACGATCAACATGGCTGCCAGCAAAGGCAATTAGCTTGCTATCTGCAGACCAAGTGACCGAATCAAAGGCGCTAAAACCGCCGCCATTTTCTGCTATTTTTTGGTTCTTTTGTGTTTTTAGGTTAAGCAACCACAAGTTACCATCACGGTCATCATGGGCTAAATAGTTACCATTTGGTGATGGGTAAAGATTCCAACGAAAGCTACCACCGTCTTTGGTTAATTGTTTGCCTTGGCCTGATCCATCAGCGGCAAAGCGCCAGATTTCGTTTTCGCCACTGGCATCATTAATGGCGTAAACATATTTGCCATCAATGGATAAAACTGCAGAACGCGTGCGACTTTGTGCTGGCGTATCGATTTCAACCAAACGAGTATTATTTAAGCCAGCCACCGCCAGTTTGCCACGAGCGGTGATAACGACTTTTTTAGCCTTGCCTGCGATGGCGGCGTTATTAAAGTACTTCATCGGCTTGTTTTCCCAGCGCTCTTGGCGCTCGGCAAAGTCTGATACAAGAGAAATATCTAATGTTTTGTCAGTGTTGTTATCCAGATTAAACTGATGGATATCCGCACCTAATTGATAGACAACTTGGTTGCCTTGATTTGAGGCAAGGCGAATTTCCCAATCTTGATGTTTGGTCAGTTGTTGTTTGTTATTGCCATCAAAGTCCATTGACCACAAATTATCACTGCCACTGATGTCGGAGATAAAGATAACTTTGTCTTTATACACCATAGGCTCGCGTACTGATGCCATATGACCTTTGGTCAACGGTGTGGCTTCTTGTTTCGAGTTTAATGCCCAACGCCAGATTTGACCTTGTGCACCACCTCGGTAAACTCGCGAGTTGTCGCCAGTTACTTGCAAACCAAAACGGGTAAAAAATAGATATTTACCATCGCTGCTCACCGCACCCTCGATGGCGTCAGATAATGGCAGTTCGGTGGTTTTCAAAGTGTTTGGATTAACGGTTTTAAGCGTCCAATAATTGGCTGGGCCAAAACCAGATGTGGTGGCATAAATTACTTCGCCTTCATGACTCCAGCCTTGAACACGAACGCGCGCATTTTCAAAGGTCAGTCGTTTTGGTTGACCGCCATTGATTGGCATTGTGTAGGCTTCAAACGTTCCTTGGTAATTGGCAATGTATGCAATAGACTGGCCATCAGGGGAAATACTGGCCATGGTCTCTTCACTTTCGTGAGTGGTTAAACGTTTGGCTGTTCCTACATTGGTATAGGTGTGCCATAAATCACCTTCGGCAGTAAAAACGACAGAATTATCATGGATGCTCGGCGCGCTGAAATAGCCAAGCTTATTGTCGGCTGCGGTAGTGGCTGAGGCGAATGCCATCAAACATAGGGCGATTGATTTTTTCAATTTCATAATATCCCTTAAAAACGATCTCTTGTTATTTTGAGCGCTTAGCGCTGATTATAATTGTGAATTTTTATTGACCCGATTGTAGCTTGTAAAGTTGTTAATTTGTCAAAAATTAAAGGTTTTTTACATTTTTTCTCTGCCAAGTAGCAAAAGCATGGCGGCGCTACCTGTTTTTTTATTTTTATGTAGGTAAAATAGGCCAGTTTTCAATCATAAAAACAGGATACTCGTGTCAGACGATTTAGCGCCAGTTATTAACAAGGAAGTCAAAAAAGCCGCGTATAACTATTTGGCAAGGCGAGAACATTCATGTCATGAGCTTAGGCAAAAGCTCAAACAGAAAGATTTTGAATTGGATGATATTAACCTTGTTTTAGAAAAACTGATTGAACATGATATTCAAAGCGATCTTCGATATGCACAATGTGTTATCAGGCAACGCCTTGCAAAAGGCTACGGTCGTACCTATATCAGTAACGAATTAAAACAAAAAGGGCTTGCTTCAGATATCTCAAGTCAGGCCTTTGCCAGCGAACCAGTAGACTGGTTTGAATTGGCACAACAGGTTTATCATAAGCGTTTTGGCGATGTGCCAATTCGTGATCAAAAAGATAAAGCCAAACGAGTAAGATTTTTGCAATATCGTGGTTTTGATTTTGAACAAATCAGTGCCACGATGACACTAGACTAAATTGGACGATGAAAATGATTAAATCCAGTGCCCAAATAAGACAGGCATTTTTAGACCATTTTGCTAAAGAGCAACACCAAGTCGTAGCAAGCAGCTCACTGGTGCCGGGTAATGACGCGACCTTGTTGTTTACCAACGCTGGAATGGTGCAATTTAAAGATGCCTTTCTGGGTGCGGAACAGCGCAGTTATACTCGCGCAACATCGTCGCAACGCTGTGTTCGCGCCGGCGGTAAACATAATGACCTAGAAAACGTCGGGTATACCGCTCGTCACCATACCTTTTTTGAAATGTTAGGTAACTTTAGTTTTGGTGATTATTTCAAGCATGATGCGATTCGTTTTGCTTGGTCATTCTTAACGGAAACCTTGCAGTTGCCAGTGGATAAACTATTGGTCACCATTTATGACACCGATGATGAAGCGTTTGCTCTTTGGAACGAAGACATTGGCGTGCCAGCGGACAGGATCATACGCATTGGTGATAAGCAAGGTGGTAAGAAGTTCGAATCGGATAACTTCTGGTCGATGGGTGATACTGGTCCATGTGGTCCTTGTACAGAAATTTTCTATGATCACGGTGAACATATCTGGGGTGGTCCTCCAGGTACGCCTGAAGAAGACGGTGACCGTTTCATCGAAATCTGGAACTTGGTATTTATGCAGTTTAATCGCCATGCTGATGGCACCATGGAACCACTGCCAAAGCCGTCAGTTGATACTGGTATGGGGCTTGAGCGTATTGCTGCCATTATGCAAGGTGTTCACTCCAACTATGAAATTGATATTTTTCAAGGCTTGATTAAAGCCACCGCCGAGTTGCTAAATGTCGATGATTTAGATAACAAATCATTGCGCGTTATTGCCGATCACATTCGTTCATGTAGCTTTTTAATTGCTGATGGTGTGATGCCATCGAACGAAGGTCGCGGCTATGTATTGCGCCGTATTATTCGTCGTGCAATTCGTCATGGTCACATCATGGGTGCCAAAGATGTGTTCTTCTATAAATTAGTTGCTGCTCTTATCGAGCAAATGGCTGACGCATACCCTGAGCTTGTTCAGCAACGCAGTGTGCTAGAAAAAATCCTTAAGGTGGAAGAAGAGCAATTTCGCAGAACCCTTGACCGTGGTATGAATTTATTAAGCGATGTCATTGCCAACCTGAAAGGCAAAACCATTGATGGCAAAGATGTCTTCAAACTTTACGACACCTATGGTTTCCCAGCGGATTTAACCGCCGATATCGCCCGTGAAAACAACATTGAAATCGACCAATCAGGTTTCGACAAAGAAATGCAGGCACAGCGCGAACGTGCGCAAAAAGCCAGTAACTTTGGTTCAGATTACAATGAGTCGTTAAAGTCAGATAAAACCTCGCATTTTGAGGGATACGACAAGCACCGTTATAACGCCACGATTGTTGAAGTGTTCAACAGTGATGGCGTGGTAAATACACTTAAAGCCGGTGAGAAAGGTGTCGTGGTTCTAGATAACACGCCGTTCTACGCAGAATCTGGTGGTCAGGTTGGCGATACGGGTACCATCACGACCGATGCTGGTGTATTTGTTGTTAGCGATACGCAAAAGTTAGGCAATGCTATTGCTCATCACGGTCAAGCGCAAGCGGATATTCAGCTTAACGCTGCTGCTGAAGCCATCATTGACTCTGAGCGTCGCAATAACATCATCAAAAATCACTCAGCGACACATTTATTACACTCAGCATTACGTACCGTATTGGGTGATCACGTGACGCAAAAAGGGTCTTTGGTTGATGATCAAAAGTTACGTTTTGACTTCTCACATTTTGAAGGTGTAACCGCTAAAGAATTGCGTCAAGCCGAACGTATGGTTAATGAAGAAATTCGTAACAATCATCCGCAACACGCTGAAAATATGCATATCGATACCGCCAAAGAAAAGGGCGCGATGGCTTTATTTGGTGAAAAGTATGAAGATGAAGTACGAGTTGTCACCTTAGGCTGCACCTCTACTGAGCTTTGTGGTGGTGTGCATGTTGAGCGTACCGGTGATATTGGTGTCTTTAAAATCGTATCGGAAGGTGGTATCGCCGCCGGTATTCGTCGTATTGAAGCGGTAACCGCGGATGTGGCTCTTGATTTTATTGATGCTCAAGCTGACAAATTAGCCGCGATTGCGGGCATGGTTAAGTCAGATGCCGCGAACACCTTGACAAAAGTCGAGCAGGTTATTGGTAAATCAAAACAGCTGGAAAAAGACATCACCACTTTGAAGCAAAAACTAGCCGCTGCAGCAGGCACTGATTTGCTATCGCAAGCTATTGATATCAATGGTGTTAAAGCATTGATTGCCGATGTTGAAGGCAGTGATCCAAAAGCATTACGAGATATGGTTGACGATCTGAAAAATAAAATGGGATCTGGCGTTGTTATGTTGGCACTGGCCAATAACGGCAAAGTGAACCTTATTGCGGGTGTTACCAAAGATCTAATCGGCAAAGTTAAAGCCGGTGATTTAGTGAAAATGGTTGCCGAGCAAGTTGGTGGTAAAGGCGGTGGACGTCCTGATATGGCTCAAGCCGGCGGTAGTCAACCTGAGAATATAGCGCCAGCGCTTGCCAGTGTTGAGTCTTGGCTAGCAGACAAGTTGTAATGGACGTAACTGCTTAATGGCAATCGTTGTACAAAAATATGGGGGAACCTCTGTAGGTTCCCCTTCTCGTATAGAGAAAGTGGCAGAGCAAATCATTGCCACGAAAAATCAAGGGCACTCTGTGGTCGTGGTCGTTTCTGCTATGGCTGGAGATACCAATCGCCTAGTTGATTTAGCGTCTCAAGTCGACCAAAACCCATCTCCTCGAGAATTAGATATGTTACTTGCTGCAGGTGAGCAAGTGTCTATTTCGCTGTTGTCGATGGCGCTTATTAAGCGAGGTTATTCAGCTATCTCGTTGCTAGCACATCAGGCTGGGATTCATACCAATAACCGATTCAATAAAGCGCGCATTAAAGACATCGATACTCGGCGCATGTTAATCGAACTTCAGCAAGGCCATGTGGTGGTCGTTGCTGGTTTTCAAGGCATGGACAGTGAAGGCAATGTCACCACGTTGGGGCGAGGCGGTTCAGATACAACGGCGGTAGCAATTGCCAGTGCATTACATGCTAAAGAGTGCCAAATATTTACCGATGTTGATGGCGTCTACACCACAGATCCTAGAATCGAGGCCAGCGCGAAAAAACTCGATCATGTCAGTTTTGAAGAGATGCTGGAAATGGCCAGTTGTGGTGCAAAAGTACTGCAACCTAGATCCGTAGAATTTGCCGGACAAAATAAAATGCCGTTGCGGGTGCTGTCGAGTTTTACCGATGGTGATAGCGATGGCACGCAGATTTGTTATGAGCCAGAAGTTGATCGTCAACATCCGGTCACAGCGATTGCATGTCAAGACGATGAAATACTGTTCTCGGTTAAATCAATGCTGCCACTTAGCGAGCTCAGAACACGTTTGTTCGCCGAGTTGGCCGAAGCTGATGTCGAAATTGATATGATTTCTCATCAAGCTAGTGCGCAATCAAAGGATCTTAATTTTACTATCGCACGTAAGGACTTGGTAGCCGCAGAGGATATCTGTAAAGAATTCGTCAGCGTGAAACTTATTAGTGCTTACCACTGTCTTAAACAATTGAGCAAGGTATCTGTGATAGGTAATGGGATGCGTTCTCATTGTGGCGTAGCGGCAGGTGTGTTCGCGACTTTGCAGCAACAGGCCATCGATGTGTTTTTAGTCTCTACCGCAGAAATAAAATTGTCGGTACTGATGAAACAATGCGATGCGCGGCTTGCGATTAGCTCATTAACTAAAAAGTTTAATTTAAATGACTAGTTTTATTAGGCTTTTAGGATATTTTTGCTAAATTTACTCTTAGTGGTAGGGAAAATAAATCAGTGCTGTTCATCGGCTACTGATTCTTGTTAATATACCGCTTGATTTCTGACAAAATGAAAAGGGAGCAGTAGGATGCTTATTTTAACACGTAGAGTTGGTGAAACTCTTATGGTAGGTGATGACGTAACTGTCACCGTTTTAGGGGTCAAAGGGAACCAAGTTCGCATTGGTGTCAATGCGCCGAAAGAAGTTTCTGTACATCGTGAGGAAATCTACATGAGAATCCAAGCCGAAAAGGGCGATCCGGATTCTGTAGGCAACCAATAATCTTTCTCAATAGCAAAGGGCGTCACGTTACATTACGTTAATGCGTTGTAACCCTTTCATGCATTTGGGCTCGAAAAATATGCTGTCTGTTTGAAATATCAGCAATCAGTAAAAAAGACGAAAAAATCCGTTGACATATTTTTCCAATCCATTAATATGCACGCCATCGAAACGGTGAGGTGGCCGAGAGGCTGAAGGCGCTCCCCTGCTAAGGGAGTATACAGTTTGTAGCTGTATCGAGGGTTCGAATCCCTCCCTCACCGCCATTCGATAATAGATTGCGGACACGTAGCTCAGCTGGATAGAGTACCTGGCTACGAACCAGGCGGTCGCAGGTTCGACTCCTGCCGTGTCCGCCACTTTTCTCAAAGTGGTTAAATAAATGAGAGTGAGGTATCACTTTAATCTACCGACCGCGGACACGTAGCTCAGCTGGATAGAGTACCTGGCTACGAACCAGGCGGTCGCAGGTTCGACTCCTGCCGTGTCCGCCACTATT
>NZ_JABBXG010000011.1:0-124870 GCF_012932945.1 Thalassotalea sp. Y01 | reverse complement strand
ATAGACTTGAACTTTCAAGTCTCTGCAAAACCTCACGCGCAGCATTTTAATTAATGGCGATGTATAGAAAGCTTTAAAGCGTGTTTCATTAGAAATATCCTTTAAAGTTTTTTTATGTCTGAAAAACAGCGCAGATAGACTTGAACTTTCAAGTCTCTGCAAAACCTCACGCGCACCATTTTAATTAATGGCGATGTATCGAAAGCTTTAAAGCGTGTTTCATTAGAAATATCCTTTAAAGCTTTTTTTATGTCTGAAAAACAGCGTGGCTAAACTTCCCTAAATTCTAGCCCCTAGTCCCTAGAACCTTAGCCCTTAGTCCTTGGCTCTTAACCCTTAGCCCTTCGCACCTAATCCAATTCACACTCTTTCTCAGACTGCTTCCAAATCACCGGCTGCCAGTATTCATTACTGCTAACCTTGTACTTTTTATCCCTAAAGAACTCTGCCCCAAGATGATAAACCGTATTTGCTTTGACATCGATAATGATTTTTTTAGGTTTTTTGTTTGGTGTCGAACGCACATTAAAGCTATTGATATCAATTGCTTCGAGTACATAAATTTCATGGCGGCCAACCGCTAGCTTTACACTGGTTCGATCGCGTATACGATGATCGCCATCGACCTTAGTAAAAATTGCAGGATGATATTCTTTACTGCTAGGTGGCTTAAAAAATACCGATACGAAACCACATTGATTACTGTTTACAAGTTGAGCTGGCTCTGCGAGTTGTGCCGCTAAAACGTTTGGCCCTAACGCCAGAGTAAATTCTGGTACATACTGACCAGATAACTTGGTCGACACGGTTTTACGCTCATTACCGCTAACAATGTCTAGTGCCAAGGTTTGTCCTGGCTTTACCGATAAAAATTCGCTCATCGCCTGTTGATGATTAGCACTATTCACAGGCTGCCCGTTTATTGCAAGCAGGTGGTCATTACTTTTGATGGCCAAAGACTGCGCGGCACTGCCCGGGGTTACCGACAGCACTCGAAAACCTTTGTCGGCATTACTTAAATCAACGGTTAAACCAAGGTTAGTAAATTCTTGTCTCGGTTTAGTGATCACGTATTGAAATTCTTCAACGTTATTACCTGCCGCTTTTTCCTTCTCAGCCACTAATCTCAATGTTGCTTGTATGTCGGTTGCAAGTTGCTCAAGCAAAACTTTAGATTCTGTGCTCACAGGGTAGTTATCTGATGCCAAGACGTTCGAAGAACAGACCAAGGCAACCATACTCGCGACTATTATTTTTGCACTGCTAAGCATGCTCAGCTCCTACTTTATATTTTTCCAACTTTGTTTTCCTTTTTACTGGATAACGTTTTGTTAATTAACTGTTTGCGCTTTTCCCACAAGGCGGTTTTTTCATCTTTCGCACCTTGTTGAGAATATAAAAACTGTAAGCTTCTGTCGATTTCATCGAGTTTGAAATAGAGCATTTGTAATTGCACATCAGACAGACTTTTCTCTTCCACAGCCAATTGCAATTGGCTTTGCAACAACTGGTTTTGCTCAATCAACTGAGTAAGGGTAAGTTCAACTGGATCTTGCTGCGGTGTCGAGTCCATTACTTGTGGCACCATAACAACCAGTACTAAACTGGCCGCTAATGCTAAAGCTAAATTACGCCAACCGTTTGTGACTTTATTGTTAGGTTGTTGCTCTGTCGATGCTGACTGTTGTGGCTGCTCAATTGCCTGTTTAATGTTTTGCCATATCGGCTCAGGCAATGCGTCTTGGTCAAAGCTTGTCGCCAATGATTGGCGAATACCTCGCAAATGTTGCTGCCTTTGCAGACAAACATCACAATGTTCTAAATGACGCAACTCCAGCGCATTCGGTTCAATAATTTGATCATCACTTAAATGCATTATTTAGCCTCCTCATTGACGACCATGGCTTGTAACTTTTTATAGGCTCTAAGCAAGGTTACTTTTGAAAAGCTCACTGATTTATCTAACATTTCAGCAATTTCCTGATGGGTAAACCCTTCTACTTCGTGCAAAATAAGAACACTGCGATAATTACCCGGAAGGTTAGAAAGTAACGAGGTGAGATCACGTTGAGCTAAGACCCATTCACTGTTGAATAAGTCATCACTGCGAATTGATTCTTCTTCAAGTGGAGACTCGTCCTTTTTAACTCGCAAGCGGTTCAAACTTTCTCGAACCGCTATTTGTCTAAGCCAGCCGGCAAAAGAACCATTACCGTGATAGGTGGATAATTTTCGAAACACTTTAACAAAAACTTCCTGAGTAATATCTTGAGCTAGTGCCCTATTTGCACACATACGTAAGGCAAGCTGAAAACAGGCTTGTGAATATTGCCGATATATGACCTCAAAGGCCGATACATCACCTGCTTTGGCTTTTTCAATTACCTGTATTTCAATGCAATCTGAAAATCCACCCACTCTTGCCATGTCTTCTTTTTCTTTCCTGATACTTAACTAGACGGTGACTTAAAGAAAAGGGTTACACATTGACTGGTTATTTTTGTCAATATTTACCCACCTCTCTTTATATTACACTTAAATCTTGAAATATCAGCACGTTATAAAATATCAATTACCAACGCCTGCGGGTAATCGTGGCACTTGTGTCCCTCGATTACCTAACATACCCGCCCCTTGCATACCTCGTAGGCGAATCAACTCTTCTTTCGACATCTCATAACAAGATAGAGTTAATGAACACGGTCTTCGCAAAATGTGATGCCCAGTTTGCTGACGACGTTTTTCGGCGACATAAAATTTCATTGACGCTAAGTCTTGATCAAACAGCTCAGGCAACGAACCAGGATTCACCTCAATCACTTCCATATCGCTGTGATTGCTAGGCGCTTGATAGGGACTCGATTGAGTCTGTTGATTGTTTGAAGTTAAATTTATCGATATGGTTTGTGGCTCTGTTGACTGTTTACTGGCATAGCTACTGGTGGGCTGTACTCGAGATATTGCATTGCTAGGGCACAATGCAAATGAGTCAGGAAAGTTTTGTTCGGTTAATACGTTATCAATCATTAGTGTTTGGCAATATTCCATCGAGCGTTGATGATTCGCCGACAATGCATACGAAAGCCAGTGATCTGCTTGGGAAAAGTCTGTATCAATGTACTGTCCTTGACTGTAGATTAACGCCAAAATGTAGTTCGCGTTAGGGTATTGTCTGCGACCCGCTTTTTTTAAATATTTTATCGCCTGATCGGTATCTAAGTAGTCTTGTTCGGTTAGCATAAACAAGCCTGCTTTGTAGGCACCAACCACGCTATGATATTTTGCCGCTCGTTTGTACCACTTTAACGCCAACGTTAGATTACGCTCGGTACCATAACCAACATGATAAAAGCTCGCCAAGGTTTCCATGGCATCAGCATAACCTTCACGTGTGCGACGCTTATACTCACTAAAGTAGTACATACATCGCTCAGTATCACATGCCGGAATGGTTGGTAACTTGCTCGTTGATTGCGCACAAGAAGGTGCACTCATGCCCATTACCAACGCGCCCAGCAATAACAACATTAATGCACTTAGTAACTTACTTTTCATCGTTAACTCCTTGTCCGATTTCATTGTCAGCCACGACTGTGGTGTTAATTAGCTAGACAGCAAATACAGACAAAGAGTTACACCTAACAAAAATGTTATTTTAGAAAGTATGCTAATTTCCATTTAGCATACCGGCACCAGACGTATTGCGAATTCGAGCAAATTCATCCATTTGCATTTCACTACAAGACAGGGTGAGTGAGCATGGACGGCGGTAGATACGAGAGCCAGTGGTCATCCGGCGTTTTTCGGCGATAACGTTTTTCAGATAAGCGAGATCCGCTTCAAACATTTCGGGCAATGACATTGGCGTTACTTCAATCACCTCCATCTCACCTTTCGGTGCCGCGTCGTCAGAATCGGCTTGTGCGATTACGCTTGAGGTGTTCGAATCACTCTCATTTATAGGTACTGATTGCTGCGCGTTAGCAATTTTTTCGGTGGTGTTTGTTACTGGTTTAATTTGCGCTTTTTGACACAACTCATAAGCAGCCGAGAATCGTTGTTCGGTCATCACATTATTGGCAAGCATGTATTTGCAATAGGCAATGGATTTGTCATGCTTTCCCTGCAAAGCATATGTTAGCCACTTATCTGCCTTTTGATAATCAGCGTCAATAAATTCCTCACTGGTATAGATTACGGTCAAGAGATAGTTGGCGTCACCATACTTTGCTCGACCAGCTTTTTTCAGATAGGAAACCCCTTGCTCAAAATCGTAATAATCAGGCTCGGTTAATAAAAACACGCCGGCTTTATAAGAACCTACAACACTGAAATATTTTGCCGCACGTTTATACCATTTAAGCGCCAACTCCAAATTTACTTCAGTGCCATAACCAACGTGATAAAAACTGGCTAAGGTTTCCATGGCATCTGCATAACCCTCTCGGGTTTTACGTTTATATTCTTTAAAGTAATGCAGGCATTCTTCGCTGTCACAGTTTGGGATGTTTACAAAGTGTTTATTGGCAAGGGCATCGCTGCTCATCGCTATAGCACTCACGATTAAAAATAACATTGTATTGTATACAACAGCTTTCATGCTTCATCTCCTAATGCATTTCATTACATTGCCGTTATCAGCAATATTACAGTGCGGGCTTTTTTAGCTAGACAAGCGTATTCAACAAAAGGTTACAAATAATATAAATAAAACAAACACTTCCACTACTTTTCTAGTTGTTTTGCGCAGTAAAAGTGAACCTTGCCTATTTAAAATTTAGAAAATAACGCACGAAAGCGCAAAGCGGGGAGTTATTTATGCCAGACCACAAGCATATTTTAAGGCACGAGATTTCAACAAAGGTGCTCTATGGGCTGCAAACAAACCAAGGTTTCTAAGCAATTTTATGGGCAGGGATGGATTTGAAAAGGTGCTATAAATGGCATCCATTCCAGACATCATCATTAGGTTGTCAGCACGACGAGATTTTTCATATCGTTGCAATACTTGATGGCTTTGATAATTCTCACCAGAACCTATCGCCTTGGCTATAACCATTTGCAGTGCAGCAACGTCTTTAAAGCCCAAATTAACCCCTTGGCCAGCTAACGGGTTAATCGTGTGGGCAGCGTCACCGAGTAACACCACATTACCTTTGACATATTGATTGGCATGACGGCGAGTGAGCGGAAATGCGCCCTTATCTATCACTGTCACTTTGCCCAGTCGGTCAGGAAACTGTCGCGCAATTTCTTGTTCAAGCTGGACATTAGACAACGTCGATAATCGCTTGATTTCATCTTTTTGTTGATACCAAACTAATGACGCGCTGTTACCAGGCATCGGCAAAAATGCCAGAGGTCCGCTAGGCACGAATTTTTGCCAGGTAATATCTTGTTGGTCAAGTTCGGTTTCAACATTGATCAACATAGCACTTTGCTGATAATCCCAACCTGTGATACCGATACCAGCTAATTGCCTAACTTGTGAATTTGCACCATCGGCAGCTATCAGTAATGAACAGTTAAAACGCAATTTCTCAAGCTCAACACTAATGCCATCTTGGTGTTGTTCGTAGCTGATAAGTGTTTCTGGGCACAATACGGTGATGTTGTCGTTATGCAGCATTTGTTGCCACAACGATAATTGAATAACACGGTTTTCGATAATATGCCCAAGATGGCTTTGGCTTATTTCATCGGCATTAAATTCTGCATAAGATAGCTCGTCTTCCCAAACACCGAGACGTTTATATACACAGCTGCGCATGCGCTCAATGCCTTGCCAAGCGCCAAGCTGTTGTAATAATTGCTCAGAGGCTAATGAAATAGCGGAAACACGAAGATCAAAAGGTTGGCTTTGCTCATAAGCTTTGGCAGCAAATCGCTCGATAATGGTCACTTTCAAGCCCAGCTCGGCCAACGCCAGTGCCGTACTTGCACCAATCATGCCTGCGCCAACAATCAAACAGTCGGTATGTGATACGTATTGCTCGTTCAAGATCTTGTCTCTTATGCCATGTTTAGCTGTTATGCACACAGCCTAACCTGTTGTTATCTATCGATTGTAACCAAGCAAGCATTTTTCGCCAAGGGAATAATGATTTAATTGTATTAAATGATGCCAGTGAACTGACAACTATACGGATAAATAAACCGGACAAACTTAGTCTACAAGATGATAAATTTACAAGTTCGCCGTAAAACGCTAAAGTGTTGAAAATTTTTATAATTAATTGATAACAATGACCCTTCCAACCAGCATATATAAGCTTATTGCCTTCACCTTAAAAGTTGCCGGCAAGCTGCTAAACATCCCTAAACCATTATTGCTTTGCGGCGCAGATAGCGCACAAAAGTTGCTCAATTTGATCATTACTCAAGGCAGCAAACGAGTGCTCATAGTGACCGATAGTGGCTTAGCTGAACTGGGCATGATTGACTCGATTGAACAGCAACTCAAAGACAGCGGTATCGATGTGGTCATCTTTGCTGACATCATGCCTGACCCCGACGAAAAGGTGATTGTAAAAGGTATCAAAGCACTGCAACACAATGACTGTGAATTGGTACTCGCCATTGGCGGTGGCTCGGTTATTGATGCCTCTAAAATGATTGCCGCATTGGCCAAGCAAAAGCGTGTTGACTCTTTCACCATCCGAGCATGTCGTGGCATGTTAAAAATTTGGCGCAAAGGCTTGCCTCTGTATGTTATGCCAACGACTGCAGGTACAGGCTCAGAAGCGACCATGATTGCGGTAGTAAGTAACCATAAAGGTGGGCAAAAGTACCCGATTATATCGCCAGCAATTTGCTGTGATGTTGCCGCACTAGATGCCAAGCTAATGACAGGTTTACCTAAGGCGATCACTGCTGCAACTGGTATGGATGCGCTTACTCACGCGATTGAAGCTTACACCTCAAAAAACGCTAGTGCCGAAACCGACCGCTATGCACTAGCCGCTGTGCGTCTTATTTTTGCCAATTTAACCACCTGCGCCGAAACACCTGATGATATTAACGCTCGCGAAAATATGGCTTTGGCATCCTATTATGCCGGTCTGGCATTCAATAAAGCAGGTGTTGGCTATGTTCACGCGGTCGCCCACCAATTAGGTGCGTACTACCATATCCCGCATGGCCTAGCCAATGCCATGGTATTAACTCGGGTGTTGCGTCTTAATCAACAGACCTGCCAACAACGATTCGCGCATTTAGCCAACGTGATAGGTATTGAAGAGTACGACCAACGCAAAGGGGCGGAACAATTTATCGGTCAAGTTGACGCCTTGTGCCAACAACTCGATATTCCCGCTCAAGTTGCCGAACTGCAACGCCATGACTGTGCAGATATCGCCAAAGCGGCGTTAAAAGAAGCCCATTTTCTGTATGCCCTACCTCGTTATTTAGACGAGCAAGAAGCATGTGATTTGGTCAAGAGTTTGTTAGCTAACAGCGAACAATGCAAGCCAAAGCCCGATGTTAACGAAATAGTTACAAATTAATACGTGGCCAATGCTGGCAGATCATGTGAAGAAAGAGTAAAATACGCCCCCTTTAGATTAAAGTTGGCGAAGTGTTTATTCCTCAATATCACTTGCAACTTTAATTAATGATTAACTTAGCAATAGATATTTGGGCAAAATTTCGAATGAGTAAGAAGCTTTACATTAAAACCTGGGGCTGTCAGATGAACGAGTATGACTCGCAAAAGATGGCCGATTTACTAGATTCTACCCACGGTTTCGTAGAAGTAAGCGAGCCGGAAGACGCAGATGTATTACTACTAAATACCTGCTCTATCCGTGAAAAAGCTCAAGAAAAAGTATTTCATCAGCTTGGTCGTTGGAAAACCATGAAAAACGACAAGCCAGATTTGATCATTGGTGTTGGTGGCTGTGTTGCTTCACAAGAAGGTGACGCGATTCGCCAACGTGCACCATTTGTAGACATCGTGTTTGGCCCTCAAACCTTGCACCGTTTGCCAGAGATGATCAACACCGTAAACAGCGACGAAAAGTCCGTTGTTGACGTAAGTTTCCCTGAAATTGAAAAATTCGATCGCCTGCCAGAGCCAAAAGCAGAAGGCCCAACTGCCTTTGTCTCTATTATGGAAGGCTGTTCTAAATACTGTACTTTCTGTGTTGTGCCGTATACCCGCGGTGAAGAAGTGTCTCGTCCTCTTGACGATGTGTTGTACGAAATAGCTCAATTAGCAGAGCAAGGTGTACGTGAAGTAAACCTATTAGGTCAAAACGTTAACGCATTTCGTGGCGAAACTCACGATGGCGGTGTTTGTCGTTTCTCTGATCTATTGCGTTTGGTTGCAACCATTGATGGTATTGACCGTGTTCGTTACACCACGTCACATCCTGTTGAATTTACTGACGATATCATAGACGCCTATGCAGACATACCTGAATTGGTAAGTCATTTGCACTTGCCAGTACAAAGTGGTTCCGATCGCATTTTAACCATGATGAAGCGTGGCCATACGGCATTAGAATACAAATCTAAGATTCGTGCATTACGTCGTGTTCGCCCTGACATAGCTATGTCATCTGACTTTATCATCGGCTACCCAGGCGAAAGCAGCGATGACTTTGAAGCAACCATGAACTTAATCAAAGCCATTGATTTTGATTTAAGCTTTAGCTTTATATACAGCGCACGGCCGGGTACGCCTGCAGCGGATGCAGTGGATGATGTTTCTGAAAACGAGAAGAAGCAGCGCCTGCAAATTTTACAAGATCGTGTTAATTCACAAGCCTTACAGCACGCGCGTCGCATGTTAGGTACCGAACAACGCATCTTGGTTGAAGGTCCTTCGAAAAAGAACCCAATGGAGTTGCGTGGTCGTACTGAGAACAACCGTATCGTCAACTTCGAAGCACCACATACTGTCATTGGCCAATTTGTTGACGTTGAAATTACCGACGTATATGCCAACTCATTACGTGGTAAGCTGGTTCGCACCGAAGATGAAATGGGTTTACGTATTGCCCATTCTCCGGCCGATATTTTGGCAAACCAACATCACAACACGACACGTCACGGCGTTGACGAGCTAGGTGTTGCGACGTTCACCCCTTAATCAGCATCACTTGACTGAAAAGAGACTATTTTGAGCACAACGGGCAACGACACCAAGCACAGCCACGAAGTTAATATGGAACCGCTGGACAATAATCGTCTGGCGAATCTATGCGGTCCTTTAGATGACAACCTTCGTAAAATCGAACGCCGTTTTGGTGTTGAAGTCAACTATCGTGGCAATAAATTTAAAGTGCACGGTAAAGAACAAGTTTGTACCGCTGTAGTCAAACTGCTCAAAGATTTGTATGTGATGACGTCGCCGGTAAAAGGTAAGGTTGGCAGCATTTCTGCTGAAGATTTGCACTTGGCTATGACCGAAATTAACGTGCTTGAACAAGATAACAGTGACAATGCTGAGCAATACGAGCAAATGGTCACCATCAAAACCAAACGTGGCATCATCAAACCTCGTAATGATAACCAGTCGGAATATGTGCAAAACGTACTAACCAATGACATCAGCTTTGGTGTTGGTGTTGCGGGTACCGGTAAAACATACTTAGCGGTTGCGTGTGCGGTTGATGCCTTAGAACGTCAAGAAATTCGTCGTATTTTACTGACACGACCAGCGGTTGAAGCCGGTGAAAAACTCGGCTTCTTGCCAGGCGATTTAAGTCAAAAAGTTGACCCATACTTACGTCCTCTGTATGACGCATTATTTGAAATGCTTGGTTTTGAAAAAGTTGAAAAACTGATCGAACGTAACGTTATCGAAGTCGCGCCATTGGCGTATATGCGAGGCCGAACCTTAAACGATGCCTTTATTATTCTTGATGAAAGCCAAAATACTACGGTTGAGCAAATGAAAATGTTCCTTACCCGTATCGGCTTTAACTCGAAAGCCGTGATCACCGGTGATATTACGCAAGTAGATTTACCGCGCGGTCAACGCAGCGGTTTGCGTCACGCGATTGAAGTGCTTGATAACATCAAAGGTATTAGCTTTAACTATTTCCAAGCCAAAGACGTGGTTCGCCACGCCGTTGTTGCGCGCATCGTTGAAGCATACGAACGCCACGACAGCCAACACAGTTAATACCTGCCATGCCTTCTGAAAATATATGTATTGATATTCAGGTCGCTTGCGATAATAGCGAGCTGCCTAATGCCGAACAATTGCAACACTGGGCTGACGCAGCACTGGCAAGTTATAACAAACCATTTGAGCTAACCATCCGTATGGTTAGCAGTGAAGAATCACAACAACTCAATCACCAATACCGAGGCAAAGACAAGCCAACCAATGTATTGTCGTTCCCATTTGAAGTGCCAGAAGGCATTGAACTGGACTTACTCGGTGACCTAGTGGTGTGTGCTGATGTGGTGGAACACGAAGCCAAACAACAAAACAAACCCCTATTTGCTCACTGGGCACATATGATCATTCACGGATGCTTGCATTTATTAGGCTTTGATCATATAAACGAAGATGACGCAAATGAGATGGAAGCGATTGAAATAAAATTATTGGCCGAACTCGGTATCTCTAATCCATATATCGCTTCTGATGATTAACTTAAACAGGATATACAACTGCTCTATGAGCGACGACAACTCCCAGTCTACCAACGGCTCTTCGAAAACCTTAATGGAAAAACTTGTTCAGGTTTTTACCGGGGAGCCGCAAAGCAAAGAAGAATTGGTCGACGTACTCGTTGATGCTACCGACCGAGATCTAATCAAACCTTCTACCAAGCAAATGCTTGAAGGCGTTCTAGAAGTCAGTGATATGCGCGTGCGCGACATCATGATCCCACGTTCGCACATGGTTACTGTCGATATTTCGCAGACCATTGAAGAGTTTTTGCCAACCATGATTGATTCGGCGCATTCGCGTTTTCCGGTAACCAATGAAGACATCGATCATATTGAAGGCATGTTGCTTGCCAAAGATTTACTGCCTTATGCGTTCAGTAAAGAAGCCAGTGAACTTTGTATCGCCGATTTATTGCGACCAGCAATGATCATTCCTGAAAGCAAAAAGGTTGAACCGCTGCTAAAAGAGTTTCGTCAAGAACGTTACCATATGGCCATCGTTGTCGATGAATACGGCGGCGTGTCAGGTTTGGTAACCATTGAAGATATCCTTGAGCTTATCGTTGGTGAAATTGAAGACGAGCATGACGATATGCTCGAGCGTGAAATTCGCCACTTAAGCGGCAACGTCTATCAAGTTAAAGCCCTGACTGAACTCGAAGACTTTAACGAGTACTTCAATTCTGGCTTTAATGAAGAAGAAGCGGATACCATTGGTGGTATTGTGATTCACGGCTTTGGTCATATGCCAAAACGAGGTGAGAGTACCTCACTTGATAAATTCAAATTTAAAGTGGTCAGTTGTGACCGTCGTCGCATACAGCAAATGCAAGTAACCGTGCCGGACGGACACACCATAAACGGTAAACTAGCGGATTAACGCTTATTCATTAACCCCATAAAAATAACCATAAATGATAATAGCAGAGCAAATAACTCGTTTTCAGATAAACCATAAACTATTGGCTCTGCTGTTTTGTTATCTAAGTGGCGCGCTCGCCACCTTGGCATTTGCGCCATATGGTTATTGGCCACTGGCTCTGCTGTCAGTGGTGTTATGGTTTTCACAAGTACATCAACAAAGTGCCCGTCGAGCCAGCCAATTGAGCTACGCTTGGGGCTTTGGATATTTCTCTTTTGGCATCAGTTGGGTGCATGTATCGATTGAGCAGTTTGGCGGTATGCCCTTGCTCGCCTCATTATTCTTAATGCTACTATTGTGTGGCTATTTAGCTATTTACCCAGCTCTGAGTGGTTGGTTGGCAGCCAAATTGACCGGACAAAACAAAGTTAATCTGATGGTCTTAGCCATCAGCTGGTTAGTGACTGAATACCTACGCAGTTTTGTATTGACTGGGTTTCCGTGGTTATCCATAGGTTACAGTCAAATAGACAGCCCCTTTGCAGCCCTCGCGCCGATAATGGGTGAGGTTGGCATCAGTGTCATGGTAATGCTTAGCTGCGCCAGTCTATGTTTATTGATAGTCAAACCAAAACACAAACTCGCCATAATCAGCCTAGTACTCATTGCAGTAAGCCTGATAGTCAGCCCGCAATTTAGCTTCACTCAAAGCACCGGCGACAGCTTTACCACAGCCTTAGTGCAAGGCAACATCAAACAAGAATTGCGTTGGGATGACGAAGCAGAGCAAAATATCATTGACCTGTATATCAACAACAGCAGCGATTTATATAAAGATCATGATGTCGTCATTTGGCCTGAAGCGGCGATACCACGGGTTGAGCCACTGGCACAAGAAACATTGCGATATGTGAATGAACAAGCCCACCTTAATGACAGCAGTTTGATCACGGGTATCATCAATTACAATTTAGAAAATCGCCAATTTTATAACAGCATTATTGTCATGGGCAATAAATCGCAAGGCGATGACAAAGGCGGTTATTATTTCGGTAACAGCAACCAATACAGCAAGCACCATTTATTACCGATTGGTGAGTTTGTGCCCTTTGGCGATTTATTAAGGCCGATTGCACCATTTTTTAATTTGCCGATGTCTTCCTTTAGCCGAGGCGATTTTGTGCAAACCAACTTGCAAGCCAATGATATTCGCTTACTGCCATTGATTTGTTTTGAAATTGTGTTTCCAAATCAGCTGTCGGCCAACCTTAGAGATCACACCGATGCCATACTTACCATCAGCAATGATGCTTGGTTTGGTGACTCACATGGCCCACATCAGCACCTAGAAATTGCCCGCATGCGCGCCCTTGAATTTGCTAAGCCGGTCATTCGAGCGACCAATAATGGCCTCACCGCGGTTATTGATCATCACGGTCAAATCATTGCCGACGTTCCGCAATTCACCGAAAGTATTTTGTCGACCAGCGTCAACAAAGTCAGCGGTCAAACCTTATATGGCGAGTATGGCAAAACCCTTCATAAGATTTTGGTATGGTTGCTTATACTTTGTTTTGTTGCCCGTTTGTGGCAATTAAAGCGCCGCAGCAACAAACAGAACACAGAAAATTCCTAATTAAAAACAATGTTTTATTGTTATTTTCAACCTAACTGTTAAATTTTTGTAAAAAAAACTCAACCTTTTTCGATTTCCCTGCGACTAAATAAATAATGTTCACTATCCAGTGATATTTGTCGTTGTCGGACAGACATGTGCTCTGCTGACAAGGATTCAGGGGGAAATATGAAACTAGCTGATACCAGCTCGCAAGACGAGGTCCTGGCGACCTCAAACTCAATGCACCGACGATGGCTTATTGCCGCCGGTGTAATCATGACATTTGTCGCCATGTTTTATCTGCTTAGCCCTGCTGTGGCCAAGTGGAGCCAAACCGATCGCTCGATTCCATTAAAACGGGTACGACTTGCCAGTGTTGAAATAACCGACTTTGTGCGCGATGTGTCGGTACAAGGTCGCGTTGTCGCCGCTGTTAGTCCGACGCTTTATGCTCCGGCTGAAGGCACGATAACTTTTACAATTGATGCCGGTAGCGAAGTCAAACAAGGCGATATTTTGGCCGAGATTGACAGCCCAGAACTGACCAGCCGCTTTGATCAAGAACAAGCCAGTTTGCAAAATTTACAAACCGGTTTAAAACGTCAAACCATCCAAAGTAAAAAACAACAATTGTTTGACAAAAAGGCCGTTGATTTAGCTCAGGTCGCATTAACCACCGCCACCCGGGAAAAGCGTCGCGCCGATCAAGCCTATTCTAAACACGCCATTAGCCAAATCGACTTTGAGAAAGCCCAAGATGATCTCGCCAATGCCAAGTTGCAATTTGATCATGCGGTCAGCGATGCGCAATTAGCAAAAGAATCGATGGATTTTGATTTACAAAGTTTGCGCCTCGATATTCAGCGCCAAACCTTGTTGGTTAATGATTTGCAGCGCCAAGTCAATGCGTTGAAAGTCGCCTCTCCAGTCAATGGTATTGTCGGTAACCTTAATGTCGAAAACAAAACCTATTTAGCCAAAAATCAAGCGATATTAATGGTCGTTGATTTAAGCCAGTTTGAAGTTGAAGTCGCTGTTCCAGAATCTTACGCTGATGATTTGCTGCTGGGAATGGACGTTGAAGTGCAGTTTTCACAGCAACCTTATCGTGCTCGCTTGGTAACAATTTCCCCCGAAATACTGGATAACCAGGTTACCGGGCGAGTGCGTTTTGAGGAGCAAGTACCTCGCGGCTTGCGCCAAAACCAACGCCTTAACACCCGCATACTGCTTGAACGTCGCGATGATGTATTGCAGGTACGTCGCGGCCAGTTCTTAGACAGCTCCAACGGACGTTTTGCCTATGTCGTTAAAGATGGTATCGCCATTAAACGCTCAATTAAAACCGGCGCTCGCAGTTTGAGCAAAGTAGAGATTGTTGAGGGCCTGACCATTGGTGACCAAATAGTCATCTCGGGTACCGATATATTTGAAAATGCTGAGCAAGTAATGCTCACCCAATAAGCTTTACGCACGAGCACGATAACAACAATACGGCTCAGTAATAATAAACGAGGAAAGACTATGTTAACCATGAAAGACATCAACAAGGTGTTTCGCACCAACGAGGTTCAAACCCACGCCCTGCGCGATTTTCACCTGCAGGTTAATGAAGGCGACTTTATCAGTGTGACCGGCCCGTCGGGTTCAGGTAAAACCACGTTTTTAAACATCGCTGGTATGCTCGAACAATTTAGCTCCGGTCAATACTCTCTTGATGACATTGATATTGGCAGCTTGAACGACAACCAACGTTCACGCATTCGTAATGAAAAAATAGGCTTCATTTTTCAGAGCTTTAACTTGATTCCTGATCTTAACCTGTTTGATAACGTTGATGTGCCATTGCGCTATCAGTCATTGAGCAGCAAAGAACGCAAACAGCGTATTGAGCATTATTTAGAAATGGTTGGCTTAAGTAACCGTATGAAGCATTTGCCAAGCCAACTATCTGGTGGTCAACAGCAACGTGTTGCCATTGCCCGCGCCCTTGCCACGCACCCACGCTTTTTATTGGCGGATGAGCCAACCGGTAACTTAGATACGCAAATGGCACAAGGTGTTATGGAATTACTCGAAGACATTAACGCTCAAGGCACCACCATTATTATGGTGACTCATGACAATGAATTGGCCAATCGTGCCAAGCGTAAAATCCAAATTAAAGATGGCCGCGTCAGCGAATTAGACGTGGTTGTTAACCAATCTGCTGCCAGCGCTTAGGAGAAGATAATGTTTCTCTATTATTTAAAGCTGGCTCGTATCAGCATTATCAAACATTGGGGCATGAGTGCCTTAATGATTGTTGCCATTGCTCTTGGGATTGGCGCCTCAATGACCACAGTCACCGTCACCTATTTAATGTCGGCGAATCCGATTCCGCATAAGTCTGACAATTTGTATTACGTGCAATTGGACAGCTGGGATGTCAATAATCCCGCCAATGACGACGGTAGTCCACCGGATCAGGTAACGTATCGAGATGGTTTATACCTGTTTATGCAGCAAAAAGCCTATCGTCAAAGCATTCAGGCGCAAGCTAATGCGGTGATTGAACCTGAAGGTAAAGACGCCCTACCGTTTCAAGTCAGTGCTCGTGCTAATTCGGCAGACTTTTTTAGCATGTTTGACGTGCCATTTATTTACGGCAGTGGCTGGGATCATCAAGCCGACTTAAGCAAAGAGCAAGTGGTGGTATTGAGCCGCGAAACCAACGACCGCGTATTTGGTGGTGAAAATTCCGTTGGCCGCAGCATCAAAATCGCGGGCAACTTTTTTAAAGTCGTTGGGGTAATTGATACTTGGCAACCGGTACCACGCTTTTATGACATCACTACTGGTGCCTTTAACGAAAGTGAAGAAATTTTCGTGCCGTTTTCGATGATTGCAGAAGAAAAAATTGGTCGTAGTGGTAACACCAATTGCTGGAAAAATGTCGGCGATGGCTTCCAAGCATTCCTTGATTCAGAGTGTGTTTGGCTGCAATTTTGGGTGGAGTTAAACAACGAGCAGGAAAAACAGGAATACCTGAGCTTCTTAAACGCCTATGTTGAGCAACAAAAATCCTTCGGTCGTTTTGAACGTCCACTAAATAACCGTTTAAGTAATGTTATGGAATGGTTAGAGCAACAACAAGTTGTTGCCGATGATGCTTTGATGATGACAGCAATGTCATTGATGTTCTTAATTGTGTGTTTGCTCAATACCGTCGGCTTGTTGTTAGCAAAATTCTTGTCCAAATCGTCAGAAATTGGCCTGCGCCAAGCGCTCGGTGCCAGTAGACGTACTTTGTTTGCGCAGTACTTAGTGGAGTCAGGTTGTATCGGCTTAGCCGGTGGTTTACTCGGTTTATTCTTTGCATGGCTTGGCTTAAAAGGTATTGATGTCTTGTACGGCGATATGCTGCGTAACCTAACCAGCTTAGATGCCACCATGGTAGTCGCCGCCATTAGCTTGGCCATTGTCACCAGTTTACTGGCTGGTCTATACCCAACGTGGCGCGCATGTAATGTGCAACCGTCGACACAACTGAAAGCGCAATAGGAGGTCACATGAAGGAATTTTCATTAATACTAAAATCACTTATGCGCAATAAAATTGGTGCTCTGTTAATCGGCCTGCAAATTGCCCTAACCTTAACAATTATGGTTAATGCGGTGTTTATGATGCAGGTTCGTAGTGAACAAATGAGCCGTCCAAGCGGTCTCGACGAAGACAATATCTTTTACTTATCGAATACCATATTCAGTAACGACTATAACCAACCGGTCAATCTGAAACGCGATTTAGACATCATTCGCAACATCGATGGCGTGGTTGATGCCACGCAAATCAATGCCATTCCACTCAGTGGTGGTGGTTGGTCGATGGGCTTGCAAACCGAAACAGGTGAAGAGCAAGACTCGGTTGGCGTTGCGGTTTATATGGTTGATGATCATGGTGTTAACACCCTAGGTGTAGAGATCATTCATGGTGAAAACTTTTCATTAAGTGATGTTGAATGGCGTCCGAGTTCAAAAACCTCGTGGCCTGCGAAAATCATCCTCACCCAAGCGATGGCGGAGTCGCTATTTGCCGAAACATGGCAAGACAGTGTTGGCAAAACCGTGTTTATCAACCGTGATGAGCCGATGCAAATCATCGGCATCATGAAAACATTGCAAGCACCGTGGAATGGTTGGAATGGGGTTGAGCGTTCAATTTTGGTGCCGTATCAAATGGAAACCAAAGGTGGTCGCTATATCGTTCGTACCGAGCCTGGTCGCCGCGATGAGATCATGCCATTGGTTGAAAAAGCGCTTAGTGATGCCGACAAAGGCCGAATTATTCGCCGCGTAACGTCCATGGAAGAAACTCGCGAGCGCAGTTACCGCAATCATGATGCCATTAATAAAATATTAACCGTGGTGATTGCTGTACTAACCATTATTACCGGCTTTGGTATCGTTGGTTTAGCGATGTTTTCGATTAACCGTCGTACCAAACAAATCGGTACTCGACGTGCACTTGGTGCCAGTCGTTGGCAGGTAATGAGTTATTTTATGCTGGAGAACTTGATCATCTCAACCTTTGGTATCGCCTTGGGCTTAGCCGGTGCGATTGCGTTAAACATGTGGTTGGTAAGTAGCTTTGCAATGAAACCAATCAACAGTGAGCTGTTGTTCGCTGGTGTATTGGTATTGTATGCCGTCGGCCAGCTAGCGGTATTGTACCCGGCGCGTAAAGCCGCCAGTATTTCGCCGGCAATTGCCACCCGTACTGCCTAGCCAAAGTTACTAAGGCTTTATAAAAACGCTATTAACGTTTCAGTAGAGCCCCCGTTATACCTTGTAGATCAAGTCATAAGCTGTTGAACAGCTTATGACTTTTTTGTTTCCCTAACTAGGGTTTGTTGCTAACATAATTAAAAACCATAAGGGAAATGACCATGAAATTATCACCTCTATTATTGGCTAGCGCGTGTTTGTTTAGCGCCAATCTGTTCGCGCAAACCACGCTCATTAAAAACGTCAATGGCTACACCATGGAAGCGGGTGCGTTGGTACAATTTCACGCCGTAAAGTACAAAGATGACATCATCAAAACGGTATACAAGCAAGGCGATGTGTTACCCGCTAAAGGTGATATGACGATCATTGATGGTCAACAAAAAACCATGTTACCAGGGTTAATTGATGCGCATGGACATGTCCTAAATTACGGTTTAAGTTTGCTGCGAGCTGATTTGATGAGCACCAAATCAGAACAAGATGCTGTGGCGATTATCAGCGAATATGCAAATAAAAACAAAGCTTTATCATGGCTACAAGGGCGTGGTTGGAACCAAGTACAATGGCCCAACAAACAATTCCCGACTGCAGCTAGCTTAGACAAAGTTATAGACGAGAAACCTGTGGTGTTAGGCCGCGTTGATGGCCATGCTATTTGGGTTAACTCTAAAGCAATGGAGTTGGCAGGTATCGATAAAGACACCAAAGAAATAGAAGGTGGTGAAATCGTTCGCGATAGCGACGGTAATCCAAGCGGCGTATTTATTGATAATGCGATGTCGCTTATCTACAGCAAAATCCCAACACTGAACGATGAAGAAGTGCAACATGCCTTAAAAATTGCCATGCGTTCTCTTGCCTCGGTTGGATTAACCAGTGTTCATGATGCTGGTATTTACAGTGATAATTTAGACGCCTTTAAAGCTCTTACCGATGACAACGAAATGGTTATTCGCATCAATGCCATGTTGGATGTTACCGACCCACAGTGGCGCCAACAAATGGCCAAAGGTCATTACCGCAGCGGCGATGATATGCTGGCAGTGCACAGCGTTAAAATCAGTGCCGATGGCGCCTTGGGTAGCCGCGGTGCCGCCTTAATTGAAGATTATAGCGATAAGCCGCACCACAAAGGTTTATTACTTCACGATCCGTTCGATCTAACAAAACTTATCAAAGCGTCTATGGAAGCTGGCTTTCAAGTTAATACCCATGCCATTGGTGATAACGCCAATAAGCTGGTGCTAGACAACTACGAAACCTTGATCAAACAAACCAAGACTTCGGCATTACGTCACCGTGTTGAACATGCACAAGTGTTGCAGCTCGACGATATAAAACGCTTTGCTGACAACAATATCATCGCTTCAATGCAAGCCACCCACGCCACATCCGATAAGAACATGGCAGAAGATAGAGTTGGCAGTATACGCATCAAGGGCGCCTATGCATGGCGCACGTTAATCGATAATGGTGTTGTTATTGCTGCTGGTTCGGATTTCCCGGTTGAATACCCAAACCCATTCTTTGGCTTACACGCGTCAGTGACTCGCCAAGACCAACAAAACCAACCCGAAAATGGCTGGTACATCAACGAAGGTATGACCTTAACCGAAGCCTTTAACAGTTTTACCATGGGCGCTGCCTATGCTGGTCATCAAGAAACTCTACTTGGCAGTATTGAAGCGGGTAAAAAAGCAGACTTCATTTTAATTGACCAAGATATCTTTAAGGTCGCGCCAGAAAAAATATGGCAAACCAAGGTGCTTGATACCTACGTAAATGGTCAAAAAGTATCGTTTTAAACGCCATTACCGTGTTTGTACTGGCATTAACTGATTGATGCCATTACCATTGATAAAAAAGCTAACAGGCAGAATTATGAAAAAACTATTATCTCTTATTCTTGGTGGCGCTATCGTCGCTTCATCGGCTATTGCCTTTGAACAAAAAGAAACCGTCGGCTTAGTTGTCGCCGGTGGTAAGCCAATCACATTGCTCGGCAAACAACTATATACCGGTTACGATGCACCAAATTTTGACGTGGTAGATGAACGATTCAATAAAATTTCACTTACCGATTTTAAAGGTCTTACGGTATTAATTTCCGCAGTACCAAGCCTAGATACCGGCGTTTGCTCATTGCAAACCAAACGCTTTAATGAAGAAGTTGGCAATTTACCAGAAAACGTTGTGGTTCTAACCATCAGCGCTGATTTACCTTTCGCACAAAAACGTTTTTGTAATACCGAAGGCGTTGAAGCATTGAAGGTATTTTCAGACTCTGTATGGCATGATTTTGGTGAGAAATACGGCTTGATCATCAAAGATATGGGTTTATTAAGCCGCTCTATATTCGTTATTAACGGTCGCGGTAAAATCGTTTATAAAGAGCTTGTGCCGGATATCTCTAATCACCCGGATTACGACAAAGCACTGCGCGCGGCAAAAGAATCGGCGCAAAGTGACTTACCTATCTAATCACTTGATGCCTTGCGGCAAAGCAAACAAAAAAACGCCATTATCTCTGCAGATAATGGCGTTTATTATTGCTATGAATAAACCTTAAAAAACCGCAGCAAGCCCATTACTGACCAAAACTTGGCCCATGTTTTAGATATTCTAGCTCCGCCGCAGACGAATCTCGCTCTAACACCTTGTTACGGTGTGGGAAACGGCCAAACTCAGCGATGATATCTCGATGTTTGATGGCAAAATCGAGGCCATTGCGAATAAACATTTGTTGCGCATCCCCCTGATAGACCTGATGTAATCGCTCAAACTCAACCACACATAACTCTTGGTATTTAAGCTCTTCACTGTGCTCTAGCGGATGATAAAAAAAGCAGCGCTCGACCAAATGCAGTTGACGGTCAAAACCCTGTTCTAGGCCATGTAGGCAAACTTTTAATGCCACATGATCACTCATAAACGCTTGTTTAGTGCCGCGATACATATTGCGTGGCATTTGATCCAATAAAATGATCAACGCCATACATCCTTTGGCGGTTCGTTGCCAAGCATCCAGTGCTCCCTGACAGGCTTGCTCATACAAATGCTCAAATTGCTGACGTATTTGTTTATCTTGTTCTGGCGTCGATTGATACCACAATTGTTGCTTTTCATCGGCGGATAATTGGTCTTTTATTTCGCCAAACCAGAACTCTATGACTTTTTCCATGTTTGATGACATAATTTTTCACACTTATTTTTACTTTATTAACAATGACTTAATTAAAAACATTAAATTATTTCATTATTTTCACTTGAAAACAAAATAGCTGACCTTATTAATTAATTGTAGTCGCCATAAAGGGACTGCAAACCAGACCGCTAAATAGATTAGGGTCTACATTAAGCGCCTGTTCAATTGTGAAAGGCAAACTCAACATTCGTAAAACGCTCGAATGTTTTAACTACATATTGCTATAAGAGGATATGATTATGCGAACTATTTCTAATGATTTCAGCCCACTTTATCGTTCATTCATCGGTGCCGAGCGCCTAGCCAGTTTAATGGATAAAGCCAGCCGAGCTGAAAAACAACCTTCTTATCCACCGTACAACATCGAATCAATTGCCGACGATAAATATCGTATTACCATGGCCGTTGCTGGATTCGTTGAAGCCGAGTTGGACTTAGAATCACACGAAAATTCATTAACGGTAACCGGTAACAAAGAAAGTAAAGATGACGAAAAACGAACTTTCTTATACCAGGGTATCGCAGAGCGCAACTTTGAACGCAAATTCCAATTAGCGGATCACGTAAAAGTGGTTAACGCCTTTATGGAAAACGGCTTGTTGCACATCGACCTTGTGCGTGAAGTACCAGAAGCACTTAAGCCTCGAAAAATTGCCATCAACGGCAAAAGCTTACTGGAAGCCAACGCTGAATAAGGTCTGATCTGCTCGCAAAAGTCCTCACGTTTTCATAGTGCGTGAGGCCATTAAATCTCCCATTTATTGTTTTTCCCCCGCTTCACGCGGGGCTTTTTTTAGCCCTTCGTTAACGAAGAATCAATAATGTATGAAACATGATTAATCGTATTAGTGAATCAATATTGAAGACTATGACAACGAATTTTTAATTGCGTGTATTGCAGAGCCCAATAAACCCTAACTAAACTATAGTGAGGCACTTAAGATGTTGGAGAAATATATGAGCCTATCAGAAATAACCTTTTTTGAGCGATTTGAAGCTGATATTTTGTCCGGCAGAAAGACCATTACCATACGTGATGAAGCGGAAAAAGACTACCAACCAAACTCAATCGTTCAAGTATCTACCCATGAAGACGGTCGTTGGTTTTGTGCCTTAAAAATCAATTCCGTTCACCCTATTCACTTTGATCAGTTAAGCGATTTTCACGCTAACCAAGAAAACATGACATTAGCCGAATTGAAGTCCGTTATTCGCAGCATATACGGTAATAACAATAACTTATTTGTCATCTCATATAGCTTAATCAAATAACGTCAACAGATAAACAACACTCAACGTGAATATTGTTTATCTGTTTTTATCTTTGATTTATCGGTGCTTCTAACTTAATTTTGAGCGACTTTCACTCTAATTTTATTCTTTGCCACTCTGCTTTCATGCAAGGCTGAAAGTGCGGCTTTGGCCTCACTGTCATCTGGCATTTCAACAAAGGCAAAGCCCTTTGATTTTCCGGTTTCTTGATCGAGCACTAAGTCACATTGGGTGACCTTGCCATGAGTAGCAAACAAAATACGGATTTCTTGTTCTGTTGTTGTGCGTGCGAGGTTACGAACTAAAAGTTTCATAATGAGCCATGTAGGATTAGATTACAGACCGTATTGTCTCATACTTTTTGATTGGCAAAGCATGTATTTGTGAAAAGAAGTCGTCGTTTGAGATAAACAACCATACTAACGAGCTGTAAAATAACGCTATTTCTCGTATTTAGCTTTCGTTTCACGGCACCTTTTGGCACACTTAATAGGTAAGCAGGGGCACAGAGTTTTAATCTGCCTGCATTGCTGTGGCACTGCTTATAAGATGACGATGATGTGTTTATTAATGCGACGTTATTAGTATATTCAATTGGCTTTATAAATATAAACGGCTAAATCTGTTCAGCGAGAAGAGTCAACAAAATGAGTATTACCCTAAGCCCCCTGTCAAAATTAGATGCCAATTATTCAGAGGTTATAGACCTTTATAAAAGCGCGTTTCCCGAAGCGCGGCATATACCTGCCTGGTTTTTGCGTTATAAGCTGAGAAACGGCAAACAAGGCTTTAGCACTCTCTATTCAAATGAGGCTTGGGTTGGCTTGATCTATTTTACCGAATATAAAGACATTATATTTGTGCAGTTTATTGCCATATCAGCAGCCTGTCGCTCTAACGGTTATGGCAGCCAAGTTATGAACAAGTTAAAACAAACAAACCCACAAAAGCGCATCGTATTAAATATTCAGCCGCTTGATGAGCACGCAAACAACTATCAACAACGCCTCAAGCGTCGAGCTTTTTATCAAAAAAACGGCTTTAACTCCTCAGGTTTTATCGTTAAGGAACCAGGAGAGAAGCTGGAAATGTTAATATACGGCGGTAGCATTAGTAAATGTGAAGTAGACGACATGTATAGCCATCTATTTGGCAGTGTATTAAGTCGTTTCGTTAAGCCTCAAGTTTTACAAATTTAAACTCATTATTAAATAAAGATATAAGCGATGCCGCCCAAAGAGAGCTTTATGAAGAAACTTGCCTCAGTAATACCATTGGCAAGCTATTAAAATAAAACCAAGATATTTTTGCCGTTGCGCAATCGGTGCCTGCTAAATGGTTGGAGCAATACTTTTTAGTCTGTTGCTCATCTTCCAGTGCGGTTTTCGCCGCACAATGGACAGCAGAAGAAAAAAGTACCATACAAAAATGGCAATGGTGGTCATTAACAGACCTGCAATGCCAGCAAAGGCAATGCTTTAAACCTGAATGGTGACCTGATTTACTCAGCAGTATTCTCGAAACCGAGACACTGGCTAACGCACAATAAGGAATGTACCGCAATGCACATACGACAATACACGGATGCTGATTTACAGGCTGTGTTAGATTCTTGGGAGGTGGCAACACGTCTTGCCCATGAGTTCATGAGTGACGAATTTATCGCCCAAGAGCGCAGTAATGTAGCAAACATCTATTTGCCAAATACTGACACTTGGGTGCTCGAAATTGACGCTAACGTTGTTGGCTTTATCGCACTTATGGGCAACGAAGTTGGCGCGATATTTTTGCAGCCCAGCTTTCATGGTAAAGGGTTAGGTAAAGCGCTAATGGATAAAGCGCGCGAGCTTCATGGTAAGCTCGAAGTCGAAGTGTTTACAAAAAATGTCATCGGCCGAAAATTTTACGCTGACTATGGCTTTAGGCAAATCGAAGAGAAACATCACCAGCCAACAGACCAGCAAGTACTGCGGCTCAAGTTTCCCGGCTAGCCACACTGATAGCTACATAAAAATTACTGTATAAATAAAAGACATCGTTTTAAAGGCAACGTCTATGAATGATAATCAACGACAACAACTTATCGCCAACAGTTGGCAAATGCATGATCTAGTCGAAACCAACTACCTGGCCAATCCGGCAACCAAAGGCGATGCACAATGGCTCGAAAAGCAACGTATTTTGCTTGCAGATATGGCCATTCATTTACTGCAAACCGCGCTCAAACCGGGAGCCATTGAGTTAGATAAATTAACCAATAACCTGCACTCAATTTTAACCATCAGCGATCAATTTTTACCGAACGCTGAGCTTAGCAAAGCCACCGAAAATCTTTATAAATAAAGAGTTAGCAAAACCAAAGAATAAAATGAATAGTTTCCCGATAATAAAAACCGACAGACTTTTGTTAAACGAACAGCAATTGCAAGACGCTGATTCAATATTTTCCTTATTTTGTGATGCTGCGGTCACTGAATATTATGATCTGCATTTTAGCGACATTAGTGAAGCGGTCGACCTTATTAAAGCCGACACCAAGCGGTTTGCGCAACGGCAAGGCGTGCGCTGGGCTATTCGCGATAAAGTTAGCAATGAATTTATCGATGGCTGCGGTATTAACCGCTTTGAAAAGAGCAGTGATTGATTATACGTTTTCAACCGACTGCGCCAAGTACGTCAATAAAATTGAAGCTTACGTAATGCTGAGTAACCGCGCATCTGAGGTGGTATTAGAAAAACTCGGCTTTCGTTGTGATGGCATACTCAGAGAACATGGTAAATGGCGAGGTAAATACCATGATCTTAAAGTATTTTCCCTTTTGTGCAGCGATACCGCTAAGATATAAGCAAGTCTAATTATTTTTCAACCCAAACGACTTTGATATGAATCGATATTTCAAACCTATTCTCTGCGTGATCATTGTTTTAATCACCTTGTATTACGCCAGCTTCTCAATCATGCCTAAGATCACCATCATTAATCAGTCAGGCGAGACATTAGAGCGTGCTGAAGTGAAACTGCCAAATAGCCGCTTGGATTTTGCCCCTATCGCCATAGATGGCAACAATGCCTTGTACTACGATATTAAGCAAGAGGACGGCACCTATAAATACCGTTTCAAAGCTGCTGGTTTTAAACATAAAGGCTCCTGCGGTTACGTTACCAGCAATGAAATTACCAAGCGAGTGGTGATTACCGTTAGCAAAGAAAAGGTGCACTGTGATGAGACACAATAATGGTAATTGATAAAGTGATTATGCCCTGCGCGGTATAAACACATGCGTAAGTCAGATAAAAAAATCGATAACAGCTTGCGTCTTGTCCTCACAGAGGTATGTGAACAAGCATTAAAAAGTTGAATGGTTTTCAATGCTTAACTCATATTGTTAACTATAATGACTTCCCTGAGAGTCTAAAAGTGTTTTGCGTGTTTGACACTAATGATAATCTTCAGCGCTATCTTCAATTCGATGAAAATCAAGCCTTGCTAACACTTATCGAACGACAGCTGAAGGGCTTAAACATTCAAATAAAAAGCATCAAACAGCATGTATTTTACGACACAGAACAACACTGTGACGCCCAACATAGTGGTAATTAGGCGTCTCGCTTAAACTAGCTTGTTATCTGAAAAGCGTAGCAATAACAACGAATAGGTTGAGTTGATATGAGCACTCTAATTGAACATGCCTTGACCGTATTTATGGCATTTTTTGCCATTATGAACCCGATAGCGAATACCGCAGTATTCGCGGGCTTGACCGGCGGCATGAACAAGCAGCAGCAAACCAACTCCGCGTTAAAATCATTGTTTATTACTTTTAGCATCATCCTAATGTTTTGCTTGTTGGGCAAATCTATTTTTCACCTGTTTGGCATCACCATTCCGGCGTTACGCATTGCCGGTGGTATTTTGGTGTTTCTGGTGGGCTATCACATGTTGCAAGGCAAAAGCTCTAGTATGCACACCTCCGACGAAAGTGCAGATTCGGATATCTCGGTATCGCCACTGGCAGTGCCTTTGCTTGCCGGACCTGGCACCATTGCCACGGCAATGAACTATTCCGCGTCAGGCGGCTGGTTGGAAATATCCATTACCATTGTGGTGTTTTTGGCGTTATGCGTGATTACCTTTTTTTGTTTTATCTTCAGTTCAAAAATCATTTTGCTCGTCGGAGAAAACGGGCTTGGCATCGTCACTCGATTGATGGGGTTAATTTTAACGGTCATTGGCGTACAAATGCTCATCACTGGCGTCACCGCGGTGGTGAATACCCCGATGGCAGCATAAGTAGCCGATTGAATTATTAAACGATAATCGAAGGGATTATTAGTGAATTTAAATCAAGTAACATTGCCCGTAAACGATATGCTGCGGGCGACAGACTTTTACCGCACTTTAGGGTTCACGCAAATTGTTGATACGCCCCACTATGCGCGCTTTCAATGCCCTGACGGTGACGCGACATTTTCTTTATCATTAGAAGATTCACCAGAGCAGTCAATACAACAAGCCTCTGCAGGCAGTGGTGCGGTAATCTATTTTGAGCACGAACAATTAGACCAATGGGTAGCAAAACTGCAACAACGCGATATTGTTTTTGCACAACTGCCAACAGATCAACGCTACCTTTGGCGTGAAGCGATATTATATGATCCGTCGGGTAATAAAATTAAGCTGTATTGGGCGGGTGAAAACCGTCTTAATCCACCTTGGCGGGTAGATATCCGCGAATAAATCTTGCATTAACAATGGAATACAAACTCTGGCAAAGTACAATTTAGTAAATATGCATGGCTATGATCATGATGTGCGCCATATCTGCGATTTTGCCCAAGGTTTTATTATTGGTGATGCCAACATTGCTAAATACCGCACTCACCCGTTACGCAGATATCGCGATACGGGTACTATTTGGCCTATCGCTGTTGATGTCGGCAGATTTGGCAAGCTATCCAACAGTGTTTACCTTACTCGGCTCGCTGTCGCTTATTGCCGCGCTGTTACTTTTGCTGTTATCACAACAGCAGTTATCACAACAAAGGTTGCAAGGTATCATCGAATAAATCGCTGATAATTTATCACTTTCGGCCGTTAGAGTGGTGTGTGAATTTGGCGTTGCGCTATTTGCTGTTTTACTGATTAATATTACTGAGCATTAATTCAGCGACAAGTTCAGGCTTGGTCACCGGTCCCATATGCCCAGCGTCAATAACAACCTTGTTTACGTTAGCTAATGATGCGTCAAGAATTTCAATTATTCTATGGGCTTTTATTGGTGAGTGCCGCCCACAAATTAGCAGAGTCCGGGCGTTAATGGCACCGTAATCAGCGGCTTGATAACGCTCGCCAATCAAACCAATAAAATCTAAGTTGACCTTATCAATATTGGCAGCCATGAGCGCCTGCATTTTTTGCGGTAAGCTTTTGAAAAAGCCGGGACGATTCCAAACATCGGTAAAATGCTCTGCGCCTTTATAGTGATCCAGTTGCGACACTTGTTGGGCAAATTCATCAACCATGGCTCTGGCCTCAGTACCTGGTTTCAACAAATGAAATGCCACCGGCTCATACAAAGACAAACTTAAAATTCTGCTGTGATTTTCTACGGCAATTTTTAACGCGGTTGCGCCCCCAAAAGAATGACCGACCAAATGAAATGGCTGGTCACCAATTAGCTGTTCGACAACATCTAAGATCCGGGAGGTTTCCGTTGCCAGTGAATAAGCAGCCTTATTCTCAACCTCTGGTGCGGTTCCATATCCGAGTAGATCAAAATTGATGCACGTAAAATTAATCGCTAGTGCTTGTTCTAACACGCGCCATTGCCTAGCTGAACTTAACGAGCTGTGCAGCATCACCACCGCAGGACCATTTCCCGAGATATACACACCAGGAAATTTGTGGTGATTGTGCTTGTCTGGTTGTGGTTTTTCTGGTTGCATTGAATACTCGGTAATGTGGTCAACATTAAGATAGAATACATAGTATAAATCTTTGTTTGTGGTTTGGATATGGCAAAACCGAATAAGAAACTGCCTAGCAAAAGTGTCGATATTCTCTGTAATAAATGCAAAACCTTGCTGTATAAATACAAGAAAGGCGGTAAAGGTGGTTTAGTGAAATGCTTTAAAGAACGTATCGTCGACGACCATACTCAAGAACCTGGCATATGCCCAAACTGTCACACTCAATTTGCCCGAGACACATTGGTCAGAGGCACTCCCGCGTTTAAAATCATTGGTAACAAAGCCATTTGTAAATAATAAAAAAGCCCGCATTAGCGGGCTTTTAGTGGCGTATTCATTTTTGTTTTAGCTTGTTCACATCACCAGATAGATACTAGCGAGTGATTGCAACTTGGCTTTCCGCATGATGAACATAGCTAATGTATTCATCTAAAATTTCTTTGGCTTTTTCTTCACTGCCAGCTATTTCATTTAACGCGGCGCGCCATTGTTTTTGCTCAGGGTTGGTCTCCCAAGTCATATCATTGATGCCACCTTTCATGTGCCAAACCACAAGCAAGTCATAGTCACCAGTTTGCAACTCAAGAATCATTTCTGGCGCATTGGTACCAGCTTTCTCAGTCGCTGGACGATAATACTCTTTGATAATTTTCAGCGCTGCGCCGCGTTTGCCAGGCTTAAAATCAATTTTCACAACGTTTTTCCAGCTAACAGCTTTATCGTAGCGCTTGCCTTCAGCATTTACCGCGCCGGTCATTAATACCGCAACTGCAGCCAGCATAGTTATTATGGACTTAATTTTCATTACACTTTCCTTTAATGATTTTGCAAGAGCTTCCTTACAACATGCTACTACCTTGCGTTAAACAAATTAAACCATAGTACAAAAAACTAAATATGCGAGTCTTTTGCTTTAGAATATTAGCGATAAAAGGTATAAAGATTAGGTAATTAACTGTTTTAAAGAATTAACGCAAATAGGGAAACGCATGAAACTATATGGCGATAAACAATCCGGTAACTGTTATAAGATTCAGCTTTTGTGTGCCAACCTTAACATCGACTACCAATGGTGTGATGTGGATATTTTAGGTGGTGATACCCAATCCGAGGCGTTTCTTGGCAAAAATGCCAACGGAAAAATTCCGCTACTTGAGATAGCGCCCGGTGAGTACTTGAGCGAATCTAACGCCATATTGAACTACTTAGCCGCCAATAGCCGATTATTACCTAACGCCCGTTTGAGCAAAGCACAAGTGCTGCAGTGGCAATTTTTTGAGCAATATTCGCACGAACCTTACATCGCTGTGGCACGTTTTATTAAGAAATATTTAGGTTTGCCGAACGCTCGAAAGCGCGAATATCTGCAAAAACAAAACGGAGGATATAAGGCTTTGGATGTGATGGAGAAGCACTTAGCGCAACAGGTGTTCTTCGTTGATAATCAGTACTCTATTGCTGACATTTCCTTATTCGCGTATACCCACGTTGCCCATGAAGGTGGCTTTGACTTGAGGCCGTACCCGAAAATTCGCGCTTGGATATCTCGAGTGCAACAACTACCGGGTTTTGTCGCAATGGGCTAAATGTGGGTTAAAGGTGGGTTAAAAGCGGATTAAACTTAAACTTAAAACTAAGCCTAAAATTTAAGATGGAATAGCAGTTCACTAAGATCCGGTTGCCAGGCAAAGTCTTTAAGCTTAATACGGCCATTAAGCACCACCACACCTTCATCTATCAGTAAGTTTTTTTGTCGCTCAAAGCCTTCGCTGCCTTTGGGAAGAGATATTTTGCCTTGTGAGTTGATGATCCGATACCACGGCACATTCATCGCTTTGGGTGCATGACCTAGGGCTTTACCAACTAGACGGGCACGCCCCGGTAAGCCAGCTAAATCAGCTATTTGTCCATAGCTGGCGACCTTTCCTTTGGGTACAGCCAGCACGGTTTGCCAAATACGTTGGTAGTTATCAGCGGACATCAACCAATCTACTTATCTACAGCGGTTATTTTAGGTGCAACACCAATAAACGGTTTTGACGATTTTCACCATCGTCATTGTCCTCGCTGCTATAGCGTACCATAAGTTCCGAGCGACCATCCATATTGATGTCATCAGAGCTTAGTAGAACGCCATTTTTGGGTAAATGGATTTTCACGGTTTGATAAGAATCAGTGAGTAACTTACCCTGCTTGCTACCAGCAAAGATTTTCAGCTGATGATCTTCCTCTGAAAGGATAAGTTCTTTGGCACCATCGCCATCTAAATCAGCCAGTTCAATAACAGGTGAGCCACTTTTTCCCGATGACAGACTGAACTTTAATTCCACTTCGTCTTCAAATTGTTGTTGATATTTCAGGTTCTTATCAAGGGCAAAAATCAATACTTGTTGGTCAACACTGCCTGTCAATAAAGCACTAACGACTTGCGATACGGAAATATCAAAACTGGATGCCATAACCTCTTGTCGTTCATCATTATCAACATCGATAAAGTCCAACTGCGCCAGCGTACCATCTGATTTAATCGCGGTATCGGCTTTTTGTTGATAAATAACTTGTTGGTCTTTTTGGCGGCCAAGATAGACTTCATAGTCGTTGCTTTTATCGAGCACGCCAGCGCTTTGCGTATAACGTACAATCAAATCGGCAACACCGTCATTATCGATATCGCGTAAATCATCTATGGTGTGATGGGCAAAGTCACTTTGGTCAAGGTTTTTACCGTCGGCACCACGGGCATCCCACCAATTTATGGCAGTAATGCTTGGGTGAAGGGTAATGGAGGTAGCACTGTCAGCAAAACTGCCCTGCTCGTTTTGACTGTAAACATCGAGAACGCCTTCGCCTGGCAAGACCACATCCTTACGACCGTCAAAGTTCATGTCGACTAAATAATACGGTTTCTCAGTATAGCTTACTGAGCTTTCGAAAATTTCGACAGTAGGTGTAATCGCTAATTGTTGCGAGACAAATTGCTTATCCGCTTTTTGTAAATAGATATTAAGCTTGGTAAAGTCCATTAAAACCACGTCGTCTAAACCATCGTCATTGATATCTTTAACAAAGTCAGATTGTTTTAAATATTTGGCGTCGTGATTTATGTAAATCGAACTTACCTCAGCAACATCCACAAACTGTGGCTCTTTAGCTAACACAAAACGCGAGACTTTATTGCTGGCAAGAAAATACAAAGACTGCATTTTTTCCGCAGATGTTTGTTCATCACTGACATCGTAAGCGAAATAGGCCTTATCCAGAGCAATATCAAATTGCATCACGTAGTTTTCAATTACGTCATTGAAGACAAACATAGCAAGGCGAGATTCACCGTCTTTTTCACCAATCAATAACAACTCTTTACCTGGGTTGTCCGTTAAATTGGCACGAATTGGCTCTTGCGAAATATTAAACGGCGCATTGATTTGGTATTGGCCGAAACTAAAAGAATCCCTTGCCGCCAACTCGCCCGAAAACAATGTTGCCGTCGCCATTACCCATAAAATTCGACGAAAATGCATAGTTAAGCTCTCTCTATAATTTGCTTATTCTGTAATTACCAAGGCAAAATATCACCATTGGAATGATAAAACACACCGCTATTGTTCATATCTAAGCGTGCAATCAGCCCAGCGATTCGTTCAGCTGCTTGCTCAGGCACAATATCACCTCGCCCTGCGGTCATATCTGTTTGCACATAACCGGGATGATAAATCCCCACCGCGACACCGTCAGCGGCTAAATCTTTCGCCAGTGACACCGCACCAGCGTTTAACGCCGCTTTACTCATGCGATAACCATAACGACCACCCGAGCCATTATCAGCAATAGAGCCCATACGCGAGGTGACAAGCGCAATCTTGCTGCCTGATGACAAGTTAGCCAACAAGTGTTGGCATACATTTAACGATGCTAACGCATTAACCAAAAACTGCTCAACAATGGTTTGATTATTAAAATCCGTTAAGGTTTCATTACGTAAAATACCGGCATTATTGATCAATACATCAATAGCTATGCCTTGTAATGCAGAGGCTAAATCGCTCAGGCAGGCGCTATCGGTGACATCGATACCACTAATGACTTCGACATTGGTCAGCTGATTTAGTTCGTCGCTAGCTTGTCGGCAAACGGCGTATACATGACAGCCTTGGTTGACGTATTGCTTGGTCAATTGCAAACCAATACCACGATTGGCGCCCGTAATGACTATATTTTTCGGCACTTTAATATCCTTGTTTGTTCCATTATGCAGTAAAGTTTACGTGAGATCATAAAACAAATGTAATATCTTATTAACAAATCACCAAGCAAATCTAATTATGGAAAATTATAAATTAACCACATTGGAAACTGATCGATTGCTGATCCGTACAACGTGTCAAAGTGACTGGCCATTTGTCTATAGTATGCAATCTGATCCAGAGCAAATGTTGCACATTAAAGAGCCGCAATCCGATGAACAGATCAAATCCTGGTTTGTAGAGTTCCTTGAACCCTTTCGTGGTGAAGAAATGAAATGGTCATCGATGATTGGCATTGATAAAACCAGCGGCGAGCCGATAGGTTGTTTTTCGGTGCGAATGATTTGTAAAAACAGTCAAAATGCCGAACTTGGTTACATGATTTCAAAACACCATAAACGCCAAGGCTATGCCAGCGAAGGTGCGAAAGCCATTAAGCAGTACTTGTTTGATCGTTTGAACTTGCGACGGGTCACCGCCTATTGCAATGAAACCAATACTGGCAGTTGGAAAGTGATGGAAAATATTGGCTTACAACGCGAAGGCATGATGCGACAGGAATACCGCATTAACGATGTCTGGCACAACACCTTAATATACGGTGAAGTAAATCCAAATTATCGACACGAGGTGTAACTGTATTGGCGTTAGCTTGTTTACGACGGCTGCTTTGGTAAGTCTGGCCTAACCTAAATAAGAACAACCAATAAACGCGGCTAATTAAAGCAGCCAATTACAGCACAATGCCATCGTCTTAAAACAAAAAAGCCAGAGCAACGCTCTGGCTTTTTATATTTCTATATCAACTAGTTAGATGTTTTCAGCATGTATTCAGCAACCGCTAAACGGGTACCTTCATCAAGGTAGTTTTGCGGTGGCATTTCAGGGTAATCTTCGCGCTTTTTGGTTGGATTGGCAATGTAGTCCGCCAAACCTTGCGGGTTATCCATATATAATGCTTGAATGATATTTACCGGTGGACCAATCATACGATCTGTGTAGGTATGACAGCCAGTACAAATACCAAGGTAAGCGATTTTACCGCGTTCGCTTGGATCAATCTTACGTGGTGCAACTGGCTTGTCTAACAGATAGGTTTCAATATTCTTGGTGTTGGTAAAGTCACACTCTTTCCAATCGCTAACACCGGCTGTGGTATAACGATGACGGTTAATGATACAGCTGTCTACACCACCACCGACTTTGATGATATCTGCCTGATCAGAGCCTTTTAACTCAATCGCCAATAACGCTTTGACTTCATCGATAGTGTCATAACCGTTATTCATCATAAAGTTATCCAAAATCATGATACGATCTGGGTTTGGTTCAGATTCTGGATCATTTGAGCCCGCACCAAACGAGTTATGATCGGATACCAAAATACCACCGGTTTTGTTATTACTGATGATATTGCCTTCAATAATAACGTCATCACCGGCCCAAACGATAATGCCTGAGCCTGCTGGAATCATCGCTACCGTTGAACCCGGTATAGCGAAGTTCTCGGTATTATTGTTAACCACAAAGTTATTGCGAATGATCACGTCATAGGTGGTTTTAATCGGTAGTCCAGGGGTAATAAATGCCAAAATACCGCCGGTGTTGTCATGCACGTAGTTGTTTTCAACGATGGCATGACGCGAGTTTTCAATTTCAATACCGGCAACCGAGTCAAACACTTCGTTATGAGCTACATGAATGTTATCACTCATACCAACATAGATGGCCGCGTCTTCGATACCCGAAATGACATTGTGCTCAACGATACCGTTTTTACCCAATTGTGGGAAGATACCATAGACACCGGTATCTACAATCAAGTTATTTCGGATGATAAAGTTATTACCAGCTTGGCCCATAATACCGTTGCCTTTGTAACCAGTGATGGTCATGTTTTCAACGACAAAGTTATTTCCTGAATACAAGATGGCGTCATTAAGCTTGCCTTGGCCATCCATCGTCGCACGCGCGCCTTCTTTGATCACACCGACAATTTTGATGTCTTCTTTATCGACATACACGGTTTCGTGATATTTGCCCGGCATCACTTGAATGGTATCACCAGGGTTCGCCGCTTTAACCGCTGCCATAATGGATTCACCATCATTAACGACACGGACTTCACCTTGCACTTGTTGCACGGCTTCAGCGCTTGCATCAAGATCTTGTGATTTATCGTAGCCACCGCTAAAGCTTGCGCCACCACTTGAGGAAGTGATCACTGGGCTTGAATTTAAACCGCCATAATAATTACCGACACCGAATGCCGCGGCAATTAATACAACAGATAATATTTTGCCTTTACTCATCGTCTTCTTCACCCTCTATTGTTTGCTGTTCTTGTTGTTGTAATTGTTGCTGTAACTGCTTATTCGCAGCGTATTTTTGATCCACAACTGGCAGTCCCGAAGGTAGGCTTTCGGGCAATTGTGGGGTTAAACTTTCGTCGTTGAGGCTATGTAAAAACTCAACGATTAAATCAATTTCTTCTGGACGCAGGTTTGGTTCCCAAATGTGCCAGTGAATTAATAGCTCTTCATCTTCTGGCACCGCATGGCCACGACCTTTATTGTAGAACTCGGTCGCTTCATTCAACGAGTCAAATTTTCCGGAATGCATATATGGCGCGGTTTTACCGATATTTCGTAATGTTGGCACTTTAAATCCACCGCGATTACGTTTGTCATTAAAGGTTGCTTCTGCGCCAACATCAAAGGCCATGCCTTCAGGATCTGGTGTGCCAATAACAGCAATTTGATTATTGGTGAACAATGGCGGTTGATGGCATTCGGCGCAACGAGCGACAAAGGAGCGGAAAATATTGAGACCTTTTATTTCGTTTTCACTAAGTGCCTGATGATAACCATGGGCATATTGATCATAGCGAGAATTGAGCGAAATTAAGCTGGTTTGAAATGCCGCCAAGGCTTCGGAGATATTGGCAACGGATACTTTATTGTCGTCAAACACCTTAGTGAACATTGCTTTGTATACCGGGTTAGCACTAATGTCAGCCACTAGCTTTTCTGGTGTATTGCCCATCTCCTTGGGATCAAACAATGGTCCCATGGCTTGCTGTTCTAAGGTGGTTGCGCGACCATCCCAAAAAAAGCGATCGATAAAGGCTACATTCCAAAGGCTTGGCGCACTGCGCGATACTTTCTCGCCGGTAATGCCAATACTACGATCCATGCCATCGGCGAAACCTTTGTCTGGTTGATGACAACTGGCACACGACACGCTGCCATCTTTGGATAACAGCGGATCAAAAAATAAGTAGCGACCTAAGTCAATTTTCTCTGGGCTGAAACCATCTCGAGCAACAGGTAGGCTGGTTTGTGTGCCGCCTAAGCCTCGCCCTTGTACTGAATCATAAAATTGATACATGGTACGTAACTTACATACACCGGCGCTGGTTTTCTCAAAGCTTGGTGGACATTGACTGCGTAACTTAAAGTCACTGGCAGCGCTGCTTATTGAGTACAAGCTAAACCATGTAAGCGATAACGGTAGCCATATGGCTGCTAACAAACGCGACAGCATGACTTATTTGCCTTGCTGCTTAATGAACGCAACGATGTCTTTTAAATCGGCTTCGGTTTTGACCATGCCAGCCATCATCTTCATTTGTTTGCCGTATTTATCGTTGGCATCATAGCCACGCTGGTTTTGCTGAAATTTTTGCGTTTGCGCCAATAAATACCGACTCGACAATATGGCTAAATTTGGCGCATTCAAGCCCTCATTGCCTTGTGCCGTTGCGCCATGACAGGCACCGCAAATTGCATTGTATTTGTTTTCACCATTCTTCAGGTTGCTATCTGCAATCTCTTCGCTCGTGGTTTGCGATGGTAATGCCGCTAAGTAAGCACTGACATCGGCGATTGCAGCATCATCGCTTAAGGTATTCGCCATGGCTTGCATTTGCATACCAGTAACGTCATTTTCAGCGGTACCTCGAGTCTTTGTTTTGAATTGTTTGATTTGTCGCTGCAAATACCAATCGTATTGACCAGCCAGTGCTGGGGCATATAATTGATCATTGCCTTGACCTTTATCACCATGACACATTACGCAAGTCTGATATAACGCTTTGCCGTTTTCGCTATCGCCGGCAACGGATGAAAATGCGATAGATAATAACGCGGTAAACAATAAAGATGAACGGATACGTGAATGCATATTAATTTCTAATCAACAATGACAATAAGTGAGTTACTACCTTATCAAGCGTAGGCAAAAAAGCTTATGTATTTTTGAAAAAAGCTGACGGATTCTAAAATTTACCCTGATTTATTTGTTAAAACGCCTACTAATCAACCGATTAACGGGTATTAATCAGTATTTTGTGTTTTTCGATATTCTGACGGTGTCATCTGATAAGTCGCTTTAAATACTTTATTAAACGAACTCAATGAGCGAAACCCAGCGTCTAATGCCATGCTTAAAATAGGCGTTTTTGCCTCTTCGGCCAACAGTAAACGCAGGCTCACTTCTTTGACACGGTAACCGTTTAAAAAGTCATTAAAATTACGATAGCCGAGTTGACCGTTGATTAATTGTCGAAGTTTGTATTCTACGATTTGGCAATGACTGGCTAAACTGGCAATGGTCAGCCCTTCCTGTCGATACAATTTATCGTCACTCATGGCTCGCTCAATCACTGCGATATCTTCGTTGTCAATGGCGCTTGGTATCGGCTGACTTTGTTGCTGCGGCGGTTCGAATAAGCTCGATACATTGGCTTTAAACAAAAAGTAATGAATTGATAATAACAAAGCGCACAGTAATAACATTTGCAAGCTGGTTAGCCAGGCACCATGCACCGCAAACACCTGCCCTGGCACGATCACTAAAAACATATATAAACCGGTGGCGCTGATCACCGCGACGCGAATCATACGCCGTGCTTGTACCAAATCATTACGCCAATTGCTCATCGCCACATACAAGGCGTAGGTTACTAAGCCAATGTCAGCGATAAGTGCAGCAATACGGGCGCTAAAATACAGCGATGATGTATCTTCAATGCTGCTAACACTGGCAATTTGCGCTGGTAATAAAATAATCGCAGGCAATGCGGCAACGCCAAGATGCCAGTATTTAATTTCTTGTCTGTCTGAGAACAGGCTCAGTGAAGTCAATAAAAATATGCCGGGGATTAAATTGCTAACGGTGGCGATAAAAAACGCCAAGGTTGGATATTCGCTAATCGGCGAAAAGGCAGGCAATAGGTACAATGCTGCCGATAACATTAGCAAGGCATACCAGCGAACCTGCTGGCTGTCGCGCATTGAAGGCGTCAGTATCACCAATACCATGATCATTAATGCAAACGCGCTGATAGCGAGAAAAGTTGGAAAATCAGTCATCTAAGAATACATCGTTGTGGCTATACAACCATCTTACTTGCCCAGTAATAAACAGACAATAAAAAACGGCTAAGCAAACTTAGCCGTTATCTTAAATTCTAATTAATTAGAATGTGTATTTGATATCTACGCCAGATTCAAGGCCGCGATTTACGCGACCAAACGGTGTACCCAAGACCGATGCGGTACGGCCGCCTGCGCCTTCAATGTAACGATTATCTAACAGGTTTTTACCCCAGATACCAATTTCTAACGAACCACTGCTGTTCATCCAAGACGCGCGCGCATTTAAGTCTTCGCGATCATCAAAGTAGTTAGGCAAGTTACGTTCCCAATCAGGTGTACCTGGGAAGAAACCACGTTCATTCTCTACAAATACATAATCAATATGTAATTTGGTATCACCAAAACCAAGATCAGGCATCCAATCAAACGTTAAGGTGTAAGAGGTATTTGACTCATTATCAATCTTCATCGCCGGGATTAGATCACCCGATGAATTATAGAACTCTTCAGTATCGACTTCGTTTTCACGATAATCGGTTACCACACCAAAGGTCATTGTGTCGGTAATATCCCAAATAACACCTAGCTCAATACCATCGATAACCAAGTCTTCGTTGACAACCGTTGGCAATGCTTGCGCTTGACCAGGAGGTTTTGATTCGATGTTACGTTGACGGTCGTCAAGTTCGGTATGATAAAACGCCGCGGTAATACGCACGCTGTCAGCAAACACACCTTTATAACCAATCTCAAGGTTAGCAGACTCTTCAGGCTCAAATGGTTCGTTACCGTTGTCATCGGTAATTGGGTTCAGTGAGTCATAACCACCGGCTTTATAACCGGTAGCAAATGATGCAAACACCATATGATCATCATTTAACTGATAACCGGTACCAATACGACCGGTAACCTTATCCCAAGAATCTGAGGCGTAGGTTTTCTCTAACGGTGCAAATAACACATTACTTACACCTGGAATGATTTGAGCAAACGGTGTCTCTAAAATTTCCCAAGTAAAGTCTTTTTCATCTTTCGAATAACGTAAGCCAGCAAACACGTTCCAAGCGTCCGTTAACTGAAAATCAAAGTCAGAATAAATACCGTAGCTAGTAAACTCTCCTGAGTTTAAAAAGTTTTCCGACCAGAACATACCTGTTGGACCGGTAGAAAAACTTGGCCCAAAGATCAGCGGCTCATTAAACATCGCCGACGCCATCATGTAAGTTAAGTCACCGGTCGCTGCGACAAACTCAGGTGTTAGAGAACTATCACCGGTCAATGCAACTAATACATCAGACCATTCATCAGAGTTCCACATATGGTCCATTTCTAGACCAGATGCTGCATAAGTTTCGTCAACCACATCATCAAAGCTGATTTGACCGATACACACGGTTGGATCCGGCGCACCTTGCTGTAAACATGCGGCATATGCCGCGGCAGCGTCTAAATCACCTTCAAAGGCATCGACTAAACCTGCTTCAACTAAGCCTTGCTCAACTTGATTCCCCACTTCGCCACGTACCTGACCATTCAATTCGCCAGTGACTAAGCGTGCAACGGTATCGGCTGTTAGGAAGATTTCAGTCTCTTGAAATACGTCCTCTTTCGAGTAGGTGATACCGCCAACGTAATTTAAACGGTCGGTGTTGTAGTTGATTTGCAACTCGTTATAGAAGATGTCTGAGTCTTCGTTATTTGAGGTATCAAGGTAACGGGTGATGTTCGCGGTGCCATCTTCATCTTCACGGTTAACTGTATCCCAATCACGATAACTTGATACAAACATCATTGACCACTGGTCGTTAAACTCGTGGTTTAATTTGAACGTTACGGCGTACATATCACGGCTCTCAACACCTTTACGTACATCGTTTTCTTGTTTTGAACCAAATGGGTCAGAGCCGCCTTTATAAGCATACTCACTAAAACCAACCGCCATTGGTGGCGCTTGCTCTAACTCATCCCAATCATATGAGACTTGTACATTGGTTCGGTCTGAGACATCCCACTTTATCGCCACACGAGCAGCATTATGGTCGCGAGCGCCTAAATCCCAAGTTTTAGTGCCTTCGTTCCAGTCGGCGCGGGTAATATTATCAATAAAGCCGTCTTGCTCGTTGGTTAGAACATTGGCGCGAAGATAGATATTATCGGTTAGTGAAAAGTTCACCATACCTTCCAATCGCATCAGATTATCGGTTCCGAACGTGCCTTTTACGAACGCATCGAATTCTTCCTGTGGTGCATTTGGCACCATGTTAACCACACCCATCGCCGCATTCTTACCAAATAACGTACCTTGAGGGCCTTTCAGTACTTCAATGCGTTGCATATCTGAAAACAGCACGTTTTGTGCTGCACGCGGCATGTAGACGTTATCGAAGAATGTTGCTGATGATGGATCACCACCAACACTTATGTTCGGGCTGGAGACACCACGCATGGTTACACCAGCCTGAGTCATATTACTGTCTGAAAAATCAAAACCTGGAATAAACTTATCAACATCACTTAATAAGATAGAGCCTGACTCTTTAATGGTTTCCGCTGAAACTGTGTCTACGGTAACAGGTACCTTCATCACATTTTGCGAACGCTTTTGTGCAGTAACGACGATAACATCATCTATAGCTTCTGCTTCTGTTTGCTCTTGAGCGATAGCTTGAGACGAAGACAACACCATGGCGGCAGCGACTGTATTGGCAAGCACTGATTTTCTAAATAGTGCATTGCCTGCTGCGGATTTAGTTTTCACAGACACGATAATTCCCCAGAAATTATTTTTATTGTTGTTAAAAATTTTATTATTTTTATAGACTTGAGTAGGCTTTTTTGAATTATTGTTTTTGCCACTCTTATAGGCTTATAATCCAGAAATGTTAATTGATTGTAAAGTATTTTCTGTTGAAAAAATGACACATATTGCACAAAAGTACAGCAAAGCATTTGTTCTATTAATTCTGTTTGTTGTAAGCGCTTGCAGTGATGCTCGTCTAAAGCCGCTTGGTTATGGCGCAACCATCTTAGCCTTTGGCGATAGCTTAACCTCTGGTGTAGGGGTTAAGACGCAATACAGTTACCCATCTATATTGAGTGAATTAACCGGCCGGGAAGTGATTAATGCCGGTGTATCAGGCGAATTAACCGAGCAAGGCGTTGCACGACTGCCATATCTTCTGCAGTCACACGCCGTTGATGTGTTAGTGCTGATTGAAGGTGGTAATGATATATTGCGCAATAAAAACCTAAAGCAAACCAAGCAAAACCTTGCGGCAATGATTGAAATGGCTCAGGCCAAAAATATCGATGTGATTTTGGTGGGTATGCCACTTAAAAAACTATTTTCTAAATCGGCACCGTTATATGGTGAGTTAGCCGAACAATATCAGTTAACCTACGACGGCGAAATAATTCGCGAATTAATGACCGATACCGATATGAAATCTGATTCGGTACACTTTAATAAACAAGGTTATCGAGCATTAGCGAACGCCATTGACCAGCTTATGCAAGATAATGGCGCGCTATAAAACCAATCGCTGTTAACCGTATTATAAGTTAGCGTGAGGGCCAAAAACCTCATAATGAATCCGCTCTTCGCTTACGTCGAGGTTTAATAATTGCTGTTTAGCAAAGTCCATAAACGCAAGTGGACCACAAAGGTAAAAATCGCCCTGGCTCAACGGCAAACTGACTTGGCTAAAGTCCATAAACCCAATAGCGATGTTCTCGCCTAACGTGTCGCCTGCCGGCACACCTTGGTTATACCAAGTGAAATGTTGCCAGCCATGCTGCTGACAAATCGATTGTGTATGGCTGTTAAACGAATGTTGTTTGGCATTTTCACACGCATGTAAATAGCTCACTTGTTGCTGATAACCTTGTGCAACCAAGGTATCTAATATCGCCTGCATTGGCGTCACACCAACGCCAGCAGAAATCAACACCACCGGTTGTTGTTTGTCGATGAAATAGAAGTCGCCTGCTGGCGGATGTAAATCAAGCAAATCGCCAACCTGAATATGATCATGCAAATAGTTAGACATTAATCCTTGAATCTGACCTTGTTCACGCTTCACTGAAATGCGGTATTGTTTGCCATTTGCCGCTGTCGATAAAGAATATTGACGTATTTCAATATGGTTAGACGTGTTAGGTTTGAGTTCGATACCAATATATTGCCCTGGCTGATAGTCCATGACCGCTTGTTGATCTACCGGCTCAAATACAAAGCTGGTTACCAGCTCTGACTCTTGTATTTTGTCCACCACCGCGAATGCGCGTTTGCCACGCCAGCCGCCTTTGCTGTTTTCCCTGTCTTGGTATAGCTGCTCTTCGCGATCAATAAACACATTAGCTAGCACACCGTATGCCTTGGTCCAAGCGGATTCCACTTCCTCGGTAAATTGCTCTGGCAACAGTTCACGCAGGGTTTCAATTAAATGATGACCAACAATGTCATAATCTTTCGGTTGAATGTGAAAACTGGTGTGCTTGTTCGCAATGCGCTCAACCGCATGTTTTAGCACTGCTATATTATCAATGTTTTTGGCATAGGCAGCGATCGCTTCAAACAAGGCGAGCTTTTGCCGACCGGTATGCTGGTTGCTCATGTTAAAGATATCTTGCAGTTCAGGGTTATGGTTGAACATACGTTGGTAAAAATGGTCGGTAATCGCGGTTCCACCCGCTTCTAATAATGGCACCGTGCTCTTTACAATACGGATATCTTGGGTTGTTAACATCGAAACACTCTCCTGATTTTTATTCGATAAGATGTGTTAAGTCTTCGTCGATACATTACACAGTATATTGCTAACTGGCGATATGTTGGCGCTGACTTAACATTTAATACAATAAAATGGTGTTCCAAGCTCAATATTTGAGCTTGGAACCGGTTTGAAAACTTACTTGCAAAAAGGCCTAGAGCCTGACTTAAAATACTTTGTAGCCTAAACCGTGAACGCCAACACAACGGATGACATAACCAATCTTAAATAACCCAGCGAACAATACCGTGCTGATATGCGCTGCAACTTGCGAGGCAATGGAAAAATATTGATCAACACCATAAGAAATAAATAAACAGGCCAAGGTGATCAGCAGCGACACCAGCATTAACCAGTTACCACCAATAATACAATTTTGATAATTCGCTTGGTTTGCGGTAAATGAAAAATCTGAGCTGTTGAAAAATTGTGCGTACATATTATGGCCTTTAAGTTTTATATTTGCGTTGCTTGGATTATTACTAATGCAATGACTGCTTTAATTACTGTAGTACAACTACTGTGCCAACATGCAAAAATCAATACATTACAACAACTTACAAGGAAACCTGTAATTTAAATCGTCGCTAAAGCTCGAAAAGTGTCAAAATGACACACTGTATTTTTGTGTCATTTTGACTACAATGTATAAAAACGACTCATATTAGTGTTCTATGCATATATCGCAAACCGCATTACTTGAACTGTCATTGGACTTGGCACGCAGCCTAGATGCCAAAGATCGCTTTGATCAACTGCTTAGTACCATACGTAAAGTCATCGCCTGTGAAGCCGTCGCATTACTGACGGTTAAGGGAGAGGTGTTAGTGCCGTTAGCACAGCAAGGTTTAAGTAAAGATGTGTTGGGCAGGCGCTTTCAAACCTCGGAGCACCCTCGCCTGCTACAAATCAGTCAGTCAAATAAAGTGGTTCGATTTAGCCGCGACTGCCCACTACCAGACCCTTATGATGGCTTGTTACTCGATCGCGATGGCGACTTACCCGTGCATGCATGTATGGGTATTCCACTGAGCTTTAATAAACGTCTGATTGGCGTATTAACCCTAGACTCGTTAACGCCGAATGTATTTGATGATATTCCAGAACGCACGTTGGAAATCATCGCGATTATGGCAGCAGTCAGTCTCAATAATGCCTTGAATATTGAATTACTTGAAAGCAGATACCTGCACTCACAACAAGTCATGGCTGAACTCAACGTACACAATGACGCCAAACATCAATATGAGTTGATTGGTAACAGCGAAACAATGGTTAAATTGAAACACGAAATACAACTTGTCGCGCCGTCTGATTTTTCAGTGTTAATTGAAGGGGCAAGTGGTACGGGTAAGGAGCTGGTTGCACACAATATTCATTTGCAGTCAAAACGTGCCGAACACACCATGGTGTACGTTAATTGTGCCGCACTACCAGAAAATCTTATTGAAAGTGAATTATTCGGTCACGTCAAAGGCGCATTTACTGGTGCTGATAAAGATCGTGCCGGTAAATTTGTGGTCGCCGATGGCGGTACCTTATTTCTCGATGAAGTAGGCGAATTACCTCTGGCGGCACAGAGCAAATTACTGCGTGCATTGCAAAGCAATGAAATTCAAAAAGTCGGACAAGACAGCATCATCAATGTTGATGTAAGAGTTATCGCCGCCACTAACCGTGATTTGAAAACCGAAGTCGAACATGGCCGCTTTAGAAGCGACTTGTTTCACCGATTGAACGTTTATCCGATCCACGTTCCGGCATTGCAGCACAGGTTATCGGATATTGATTTACTGGCGGGTTACTTTATTGAGTCACTCAAGCGCAAACTTGGCATCAACCAATTGCGCATTGATAGCGAGGTTATTGCCATGATGGGCAATTACGACTGGCCTGGTAATATTCGCGAATTAGAGCATTTCATTAATCGTGCGGCTTTATCTGCCAGTGCTCGCGCAACAGGCAAGATAACCACCATCATACGTGCTGATTGCCAACAATTGCTCAATGTAGCGAGCAATGCCGTTGCGCAAAATACTGTCATCGACTCGGTATCAGCCCCTGCCGCTGAGTCAATAAACCTAAAACAACACCTTGATGGTTACCAGCGACAACTCATTAAGCAGGTGTTAGAACAGGAGCAAGGTAACTGGAGCAAAGCAGCAAAACGTTTACAGATTGATAGAGCGAATTTGCAGCGACTTGCCAAACGACTCAATATCGTGATCAGCAAACAAGTCAGCTAAAGCTTATTTAACGAGCTTGAACACAGGCGTTTATTGCCAAGACGGTTGGCTTTCATAATGATCACTCAAATAGTCGACAAAGACTCTGACTTTGGGGGCCAATAAACGATTGCTTGGATACAAAAAACCAAATTGCCGTGATTGACTAACGGGTAGTCTGTTAACACCTGTACCAAGCTGCCAGAACGTAATAGCTGATAAGCACACCATTTTGAACAAGCTGATGCGGCACAAGATAGGTTAACCAGTGGCAAAGGCATGGGCAAAGTGGTTATCGAGATATAACTACCATGCGCAAATCAAACTAAAAGCAGTCAGACAACACCCTTTTAATGCATAAAAAAATCAACACCTTAACGATGTAAACAGCAAAACATCTATATTGTTCTAGACTCTGTACTAGGGATAACATATTCCTGCTGACAGTTAACGTCATAGCGCAACAATAATAGACGAGATCACATGAATAGAACGCTGCCAATTATTTTCCTCACCTTGTTAGCATTGATCTGTTCGTTTTCATCGACGACTATTGCCGCAAACTCTGACGCAAATGAGCAAGCGCAACAATCTGTAAAGTCGTCATCACAGTTACCCCCAAAGAAAGAATCAAGCGAGGCAAATAAAAAGTCTGACAAAGAACTTACTGAAAGCCAAAAACTCTCGCAAAAAATAGACACCATAAATGCCGAAATTATAGCATTGGTTAAAACACTAGAAGATGCTAAAGGTGAAGATTCCGGTGCGATACAACTGCAGTTATTTTACAAAAATATTGAGCTGCGCCGAGACATCGATAATGCCATCGACAATAAAAACGTCGAGACTCAGCTCGCTAAAGGCCTCGTCGATGGTCAAATTGGTTATGCCAAAAACGCCTCAGATTTTCTTAACAACCGACTCGAAGCGTTAACAGAGGAACTGTCGACACAAACGCCAGAGCAAAAGCTGGTTATCCTTAATTATTTTCGTGAATTGAACTCCTACCTTGATCTGATATACAAATGGCGAATAGAAAATCTTAACTGGCTTAGCAAACTTGGCCAACCTATTGAAAGCGAGCAAAAAGTATTACAGGCCGATGTAACACAGCGATTAAGATTATTATCGGCGTCGATAAATTACTACAACCGCCAACAAGCTATTATCGACGAACAAATATCGGTTAGCCCAGATTCAGAAAAAGCTAAATTACAAGTAGCCGAACTTATCATTGCCCAACGGCTCGGTATCGCCATTAGCAGCACGCAGGCGATTATCGACATTGCCGATGACTTACAGATTGAAACCAGTGAATATCAACAATTAGTCTTTGAAACGACTGGCGAATTTACATACGAGTTATTAAATCTGGAAGTATTGTTTTCATTATTGAAAAGCCTACTCAATTCTACCGTGGACTGGTTGGTCAATAACGGCATGGCTTACCTATTTAAATTGCTGATGTTTGTGCTGATTCTTTTTGTCGCCAGAAAACTATCAAAATTAGCCGCCATTGTGGTTCGTCGCGCAACCGACAGCACCCAGCTAAAAGTGTCGACATTGATGAAAGACTTCATCGTATCCATGTCCGGTAAGATCGTCATGTTGATCGGTATATTGTTCGGTTTATCGCAATTAGGTTTGGACATGACACCGGTGCTCGCCGGTTTTGGTATTGCCAGTATTATTATTGGTTTTGCCTTACAAGATACCTTATCGAACTTAGCATCCGGCATGATGTTGCTTATCTACAAGCCTTTTGATGTTGGTGACTTTGTCTTTGCCGGTGGTGTTGATGGTAAGGTCAGTCATATGAGCTTAGTAAACACCACCATTCGTACGTTTGATAATCAAGTGATCATGATCCCTAACAGTAAAATTTGGGGCGATGTGATTAAGAATGTAACCCATGAACGCATTCGCAGAGTCGATATGGTGTTTGGCATTGGCTATGACGATGATATATTGCATGCTGAGAAAATTTTAAACGACATTGTAACCAATCACCCTGACACATTAAGAATGCCGGAAGCATTAATTAAGTTACACGTTCTAAATACCTCTTCGGTTGATTTTATCGTCAGACCTTGGGTTAAAACCGATAACTATTGGGATGTCTATTGGGATATCACCAAAGCGGTAAAGCTAAGATTTGATGAGGAAGGTATAACCATTCCATACCCACAACAAGACGTCTACATCCACAAACTGGGTGCTGACAAACCAAACTCAGAGCCCACTTAAACAGCTAACTACCTCCATTCAACTGTCATGTTTAAAGGCTGAGTATCTGACTATAATCGCCATTTAATAAGGCGTTTAATCGCGCAGATTGTCGCCTTTAATCGCGCTTTTTGGCTGTTGATACAATATTGGTACAATTTATTCGATATCTATCAATTGCTAAAATTGTTAACTAGGGTAATAAGTTAGCCTTGATTACCTTTGATAACACTTTATTGTACAAAGATTACACTATTGCTTTTACCTCAGCCTTTGCTAATCTAGCCGAAAATTTAAACACATAATAATGCGCTATAGAACTGAGAGGTAGTATGAGCTTAGTTTGTTCACATCGTCGTCAATTTTTTAAGAAAGCCAGTGGCATGATTGCCCTTGGTGCTACAGTACCTTTGTTTTCAGGTAAAGCCTATGCATCGTTACCAGTAAGCAATGAAGTTAAACGTTTGTCTTTATACAACCGTCATACCGGCGAACGTGTACAAGGCATTTTTTATGTGAATGGCAGTTATCAGAGCGATGTGATGACCGCCTTCAATCATAATTTGCGTGATCACCGTCAAGATGAAAGTGCCAGAATGGATCCTAAGTTGTTTGAGTTCTTGCACAAGATTCAAGAATATTTAGCCACGGATAGAGAAATCCATATTATTTCCGGTTACCGTTCGCCAAAAACCAATGCCATGCTTGCCAAGCGCAGCGGTGGTGTTGCGAAGAAAAGTTTTCATATGAAAGGTAAAGCCATTGATTTTGCCATTCCAGGTATCGAACTAAGCCGAGTACGAGATGCCGCTAAGGCATTAAAGCTAGGTGGCGTTGGTTACTATCCAGGCTCAGGGTTCGTGCATATCGATACCGCATGGGTACGTAGTTGGTAATCGCAACAGCAAGCGCTCTGTTCATAAATTGACTGAGCGCTTGACTCTCGTGTTGACTAAACACTAATCACGCGCTAGTCAAAAGCCAATCAAGTGCGGCTCAAAAGCTTATCAAACCCCATTTCAGCGCCACGTAAAGTTTTCTCAGCGAATACGAATTTTTTACAGCTAATGTCGCATTTTCGCGAGCATGGCCAACAGAATTGCTTTATGATCGAGTCAATATCATTGACAAAGGCTCGAGCATGCAACTTGATCGCAACATATGCCAACAAGCACGATTATCAAAAGATCGTCGCTTTGATGGCAAGTTTTACACCGCCGTGATCACCACAGGTATATACTGCCGACCGACATGTCCAGCCGGCCCTGCGCTTGAACAAAATGTGCGCTATTTCCATACTGCCGTGCAAGCTGAGGTGAATGGCTTTAATGCCTGCAAACGATGCCGACCAGAACTTGCACCGAATCAACCATTGCCAAGCCATATTGAACAAGCCATTGAGTTATTGCGAGTACAGCCGAATTTAACCGTAGCCCAGCTCGCCAAAAGAATGAGTGTGAGTGAACGCCAACTACAACGTTTATTTGAACAAAACCTTTCGGTATCACCAAAGCAATTTATTAATCACCAACGACTGATCACCGCGCGCACCTTGTTATTACACACGGGATTGGCGATAAGTGATATAGCCACTATCGCTGGTTTTGGTTCATTGCGTAGTTTTAATGATAACGTTAAACAGCATTATCAACTCAGTCCTACGCAAGTTCGCAAACAAGGCAAAGCGAGTGATAATGATGTGTATTCGATAAAGCTTGCCTATCAAGGCCAGTACAATTGGCCATTGATGCTTAATTTTTTCAAAGCCCGCCTCATTCCCGGCGTCGAGTTGATTGATGAGGCCTATCACCGTACCCTGCAATTATTTGATGACAATGAGCAACGTATTTGCCACGGTTGGTTTAAAGTCAGTTTTCATGATCAGGATTATTTGCAGGTAGATTTGCAACTCAGTGATTATCAGTATTTAGGCCAAGTACTCAAACGCATCAGAGTGATGTTTGATCTTGATTGCGATATTGATACCGTTAATGAGCATTTAGGTCAGGACAGGCAACTTGCTCAAGTGATTAGTGATTGCCCTGGCTTGCGCCTACCTGGTTGTTTCGATGTATTTGAATTTTCAATTCGCGCCATACTAGGGCAGCAAATTACAGTAAAAGCGGCGACCACACTTGCTAGTCGTATCAACGAGCGATACGGTCAAGCATTTACCGCTTCTGAGTCTTCACCTATAGGGCTTAGTCATTACTTCCCAAGCCCGACAGCCTTAGCCGGTGCTGAATTTAATGATATGGGCATCACCATGACGCGAATGGCGACTTTGCAGCGTTGGGTGAGCTTTTATCGGGATAATAAACGCTTATTTGTGGCACCTCAGTCTGCGGAGCAGTTAGAACGACAGTTATGTGAATTAAAAGGTATTGGTCCTTGGACTGCAAATTATCTGGCGATGCGCGGTTTGAGTATGAATGATGCATTCCCTGCGGCCGATTTAGGCATCATAAAAGCCTTAGGCGGCGAGTTAAAGCCAAAACAGATACTGCAAAAAGCCGAGGCATGGCGTCCTTGGCGTGCCTATGCTGCTATTTATTTATGGCACTCGCTAGCACATTAACAGACACAGACACAGACACAGACACAGACACACAAATGAATACACTAATACCGATAGAAATAAACCCGCTTAGGTTGTCAGCAAAACAGGAATAACATGCTCTACTATCAAATCATACAAAGCCCATGCGGTGAGGTTATCGTTGTCACTAATGAGCACGGCATTGTCGAAGTTGCGTTTCAACAAGGCGCCGCTGCGGTTAAATTGACAGCCGATTATCAGTTGGCAAACGATGATGCACCAAAACACTTAGCCAATGCAGTGCAGCAATTAGATGAATATTTCCAAGGCAAACGTCGCTTATTTGACCTACCACTCGCACAAGCGGGAACGGCATTTCAACAAAAGGTATGGCATGCGCTTACCAAGATACAATTTGGCGCCACCTACAGTTATGGCCAGCTTGCCGATGCGATCGCTAACCCCAAAGCGGTGCGCGCGGTAGGCAGCGCCAACGGTAATAATAAAATAGCCATTATTGTGCCCTGCCATCGAGTTATCGGCAGCAATAAAAAGCTAACCGGTTATGCTGGCGGAATAGGTATAAAAGCGCAATTGCTGATGCATGAAGGGGCTGATTTTAAACCGTAAGCAACGTATACTGCTTAGCTCAATATTAATGAGTGATATGAATGGACTTGATTTTACCGTTACTGGCGTTGGCATTATTGGTTTGGATGAGTTGGCGACTGGTTCAAGCAAAGCGCTATAACCAATTTATCGACTGGCTGATGACCGATATCAAGCCACAATTGCTTAGCCATTTACAACAAGAATTGGTTGAGCAACGTTGCCAGCAATATCCTAATAACGACTGCCACATCGAGGCGAGCTGTCATTACTATGGCCAATATCCAGTAAGGGTATTAGAAGCGGCGTTACAGCGCGATATTATTACCAGTGACTGGATACAACAACGCCAAAATAAGCGTCACGTACAACATCTGTTATTTATCCAAGCCGCCTACCGAATCACTCCTGCCCCAGTGGCAAAAGATCAGTCACCGCAACATCAACATCAACAAGATTAGTCTACGTTATCGATCGTTATTTGTGTTTATTTATGGTTATTTGTTCGCTCTGGTATTGCGATCGCTAAGGCTGTCAATCAATAGCTGCGCCATTTGCTCAGGCTTGATGCGATAAACCACATGATCGCCAGCAAAAACACGAATTGTCCAACCACGCTTTTCTGCGAGCTGCCATGATTTATCATTACGTTTGCGCTCGGTTACCGAATTGCCTTCCGGCACAAAGCCAATATAGGTACTGTTGATATCAGCCAGCTTAGGATTATTGAATGTTATCGGCTGCGATAATGTTTTTGCGGGGTGCGGTACGTCTTTTGGATACGGCGCATCAGCAGATAACCAAGGGAAATATGTTACACCATCTTTAATCGGCAGGTCTTCATACTTCATCGACAAAATTTGCAACGCATTCATACCATGCGCCGGTACCAATGCATCAAGAAATATCGCGTGGCTGACTTTGTTAGGCATTTCATTCATCACCCCACTGATCACCATGCCACCGTAACTATGGCCGACGAGAACAGCTTTGTCGAGCTGTTCAAAGGTAATCGTATTCACCACATCATTTATATGTGTGGTCAAATTGATCGAGTCATTGGCTAAATGATAACGCTCGCCTAAGCCGGTTAAGGTGACCCGATACACGTCATGGCCTTTTGCCCGTAATTGCTTGGCCACCTGTTTCCAATCCCAACCACCACCGGTCGCACCGTGCACGACAACAAAAGTTTGTTGCTGATGTTGAGGTTGCTGTTGATTTTGATGTTGATGTCGATTTAATGCTGGCTGCGACGAGGCTGCCATCAACGCATTAGATAACATTACCATGCTCAGAATGACCGCCTGAACGAGTTGATGGGCAAACACTTTCATGGTGACGCTCTCGATTAGATTAAAGGGATAATATGATACCAACTGTGGCAAATTATCAGCCAAGAAGCAAAGTCAGCGTAATCAAACATTACCGCGACAAGATCAAATTAAAGCGAACACCATAAGCGGGATATAAAAAAGCGTACTGCTTAGGTACGCTTTTAAATATGATATAAATCAGTTTGTTACAGATATTATCTGCGTTTGCGTCGTGATTGTGTCTGACTTTGTGCACGACGTTGTTGATGCTTTTTGACGTTCTTACGAATTTTGCGGCTCTTATTGTGGTCAATGCGTTTTTCATCTACCGCCACTTTCGATTGAGTTTCCACTGTTAATGAAACCAATTTGCGATAGTAGTTGACGTCTTTGAGGCCTAATTCAACCCAACCGCCCATAGGTAAGCGACGATCCATTTGCAAATCACCGTAGCGAACTCGAATCAGGCGGCTAACTTGTACATCTTGGCTTTCCCAAAGACGACGTACTTCACGGTTACGTCCTTCGGTAAGCACAACATGGAACCAATGATTACGACCTTCACCACCTGTGTAGGTGATTTTGTTAAACTTAGCCATGCCATCTTCAAGCTTTACGCCATGACGCAGACGTTGCAACATGGCTTCGTCTATTTCACCAAAGACACGAACCGCGTATTCGCGCTCGACTTCATGGGATGGGTGCATCAATCGATTCGCCAATTCACCATCATTAGTGAAAATCAACATACCTGAGGTGTTGATATCCAAGCGACCAACGGCAACCCAACGACTGCCATCAATTTTCGGTAAACGATCAAATACAGTTGGACGACCTTCAGGATCCTTACGAGTACACATTTCCCCTTCGGGTTTGTTGTACACTAACACTCTACAAGGTTGGCTTTCGGCATCGGCAATTTTAACGGCGTGACCATCAATACGTATTTGCTCAGTACCATCAACTCGATCGCCTAAATACGCGACCTTACCATCGACACTGACTCGGCCTTGGCTGATAACACCTTCCATTTCACGGCGTGAACCTTTACCAGCGCGTGCCAGCACCTTTTGTAATTTTTCAGACATTTAATCTTCTCATTCATGTGCGTTGCCTTCGCGGCAAGTTATGCGTCCTCTGTCACTGCTTGCGATTGCTTATCATCGACGTCGATGTCGCTAATATCCAACAATGGCGGTAATTGTTGCAGTGATTTTAAGGAAAAATAATCCAGAAACTCTTTGGTCGTAGCAAATAATGCTGGGCGCCCTGGGACCTCTTTATGGCCAACCACGCGTATCCATTCTCGTTCTTGTAACGTTCTAATTATATAACTACTTACCGATACTCCGCGAATATCTTCTATTTCGCCTCGTGTAATCGGTTGTCGATACGCAATTAACGCCAGAGTTTCTAGTAAGGCGCGTGAATATTTCGGTGCTTTTTCTTTATAAAGCAAAGCGATATAGTCACTAAATTGCTGCCTAGCTTGGAATCTGTAGCCAGAGGCAACTTCGACCAATTCAATTGCGCGTGCATCATAATCGTTTTGCAGCTGTTGTAAAATAGTTTGCAGCCGTTTTTTTGAAAGACTGGCTTGTTCTTGCAAGGTTTCTTGCATGGTTTTAATCGATAACGGTACTGCCGAGACGAATAACATCGACTCAACCACAGATTTTAAAAATTCATCTTCAATTTTTGCCATTATTGTTATTACCTTAAACGCACCTGTATCTGACCAAAGGCATTGGCTTGAATGCATTCAATCATAGATTCTTTTATCAATTCCAAAATCGCCAAAAATGTTACTACAACGCCGGCCTTGCCTTCTTCAGGCTGAAACAATTGACTGAATTCGCTGTAGCGCTGTCTATCAAGAGTGGCTAGGATCAGACTCATTCGTTCGCGAGTCGAAAAACTTTCCCGTTCGATATGGTGATGTTCAAATGCCGCGGCGCGTTTTATCACCCCTTGCATCGCCAATACCAATTCTTGTAATTCGACGTCAGCTTCCACCAATCTTGGTTTAAAGCCCTCAGGTAGCTTGGCACTGGCTTCAAAGTGATCACGTTCCATTCGCGGCAGTAAATCCATTTGTTCAGCGGCCTGCTTAATCACCTCGTATTCCTGCAAGCGTCGAATTAATTCAGAACGGGGATCATCTTCTTCGTCTTCAATATCTGTTTTTGGTAACAATAATCGCGATTTTATTTCTGCCAAAATCGCCGCCATCACCAGATACTCAGCCGCCAATTCAAGCTTTAAGTCTTTCATTAGCTCAACGTAGTCCATGTATTGGCGAGTAATTTCGGCTATTGGCAGCTCAACAATATCGAACTTTTGTTTGCGGATCAGATACAACAGCAGATCCAATGGCCCTTCAAATGCTTCTAAAATGATTTCCAAGGCATCCGGCGGAATGAATAGGTCTTGCGGTTTCTCGACAACGGCTTCGCCATGTACCACAGCCAATGGCAACAACTGTTGCAGCATTTCACCTTTGTTATTATCTAGTGCTACCGAGGTCTTATCCATAGTTAATGACGATCAGCCAAATGGCTCAGGATCCCCTTCACCAACACGTAAAATTTTCGGGTAGTCATCAGTAAAGTCGATCACCGTTGTCGGTTTCTCACCGAGATAACCACCGTTTAGGATCAAATCGACATGTCGTTCTAAGTTATCGCGGATAAGCTCAGGGTCAAATTCAGCCATCTCATTACCCGGCAAGATCAATGTCGTCGACATTAATGGCTCACCAAGTTCTTCCAGTAAGTCTTGTGCGATTTTATTTTCCGGTATACGAATACCGATGGTTTTCTTTTTGGCATTAAGTAAACGCCTTGGTACTTCTTTGGTGCCCTTAAAAATAAAGGTATATGGACCAGGAGTATTGTTTTTCAATATGCGAAAGTTAGCGTTATCGACTCGTGCGTATTCCGCCAGCTGAGATAAGTCGCGACACACCAGGGTAAAATTATGTTCACGGCTGATGTCGCGAATGCGGCAAATGCGATCCAAGGCCTTTTTATCACCAATGTGGCAACCCAACGCATAGCCAGAATCTGTAGGGTAAACGATTACGCCACCTTGCTGAATAATTGCCACCGCTTGACGTATTAGTCGTACCTGCGGGTTATCAGGGTGCATGTAAAAAAACTGACTCATTAAATTTCCTTAATTCCAGTGACGCCAGATACCGCTCACATCACTTTTTAACTGCAGATTACGCCCTAACTCACTCCATCGGTTAGGGTAATGAAAATCGGAACCTACAGACGCTTCTAGTCCATACTCATTACAGAGTGTGACCAACAACTGACGTTGCTGCTCATTCATTTGTGGCGAAGCCACTTCCATAGCATCGCCATTTGCGGCTTTAAAATCAACAATTAGTCGACGTAACCACTTGGTTGATAAGCTATATTTCATTGGATGCGCAATAACGCTATGACCACCAGCGAGATTAATCACCTCGAGTGCTTGTTCTATTGAACACCACAGTGGCTTAACAAACGCACGTTGACCTTTACCGATATATTTATCAAATGCCTTTTGCATGGTGCTGACATCGCCGCGATCAAACAGCACCCGCGCAAAGTGAGCCCGCGTTATGGTGCCACCTCTTGCGTATTGCTTCGCTTGTTGGTAGCAATCAGCAAAGCCAGCCTTAGCCAGTTTTTCAGCCATTAACGTCGCCCTTTGTTCTCGAGCTTGTTGTTGCTGTTCAATCAGAGCGGTTAATGCCGGATGTTGGGTATCAACATTAAGGCCAACAATGTGAATTTCAAAATTTTGCCACATCGTCGATATTTCAATACCACTGATCAGGCGCAACTTTAATCCTTTTTGCTCGATATAATCTTGCGCTAGCGCAAATGCCTGTACGGTATCATGATCGGTGATAGCCAATTGCTCGATTTGGAAGGTCGTCGCGCGCTCGACAAGTTCAGCAGGTGTTAAACGTCCATCAGAGCAGGTTGTATGCGAATGCAAATCAACGCGTATTAATTTGTAATCTTCTGACATATTTTCTGCGCTTTGTATTGACTTCATGGTCGATTTACGTTTTCCTATAAATAATCAAGCACTTTAGGTGTTTATCAATTAAGATAAGTATCTAAGCATTTTACGTGTTTACAGTTGAAATTAACAGGCAGCGTACGCTATTTAACCGAGAATACGCTGCTCTGAACAACAAACGAATTGAAATAATGATGACAAACGCAGCAACAATGACAAATATCTGGTGGTGGCATAACCTTGACTAGTGGGTTATGAGTCTTGCTGCATGCAGTGTTTCTAAAGCCCGCTCTTATAGCGGGCTTTTTTGTATTTGCTTACTGATCACCCGAGCGGGCATATTCGTAAATCTGATTTGATATAAAAAACGACACTTTCTGAAATTAAGCGGAATTCTATAAGATGTTAACAACTAAAGTAAAAACGTGGTTTATCTGGTGGCTTCAGCCACTTTATGCCGGATAAATAATCTCGAATTACACATTAAGGTAAACCATGAATACCAACACTAAACACAACAATCTAACAGCGGTTTGCGACTCATTACGAGTTTGCACGCAAACGCTGGCTGCACCGTATCAGTCAGACCCATTAGCGCTATATCAAAAACTCAGCCAACAAAGTGAGCATTCGCTATTGCTCGAGTCGGCAGAAATAAGTGATAAGCGCGCATTAAAGTCTCTTATTCTTGTCGACGCGCATTTAAAAATCGTATGCAATGGCAATCAAGTAACCATCACTGCGCTGCAACAACAAGGCCACTTATTGTTAAGCTACTTGCAATCAACATTGGCACAACAATCGCAAATAAGCCTTGAATTAAGCAACGATACCTTAGGGGTCGAATTTGCAGACAATGTCCAGCAACTCGATGAAATGTCGCGATTATTGGCCACCAACCCAATGCAAGTTATTCGCCAAATTCAACAAGTTAAAAGTGACGACCACCCATTTTCGGTGTTTTTAGGCGGTTGCTTTTCGTTTGATTTAATTACCATGAGCGAAACCCTGCCAACGGTTCAAGACGGAGAAAACAGCTGCCCTGATTACGTATTTTATTTTGCCGAATCATTGATTGTTATCGATCATCAACAACAAAGCAGTGAAATCATCGTCAATAGCTTGATAACCGATGACAGCCGTCATGATGACTACATCTTAAAAAGTAAATTACGATTGGCAGAATTGCAGTTTCGTTGTGAAAAAGCTTACATCGGCGCTGATCTGGATTTGCAACGTAAAACCACGCAACACGCCGATGTCGATATTGATGATGAGCAATTTTGCCAACAAGTAGAAACGTTAAAAGAAAACATCAGAGCTGGTGATATTTTTCAGGTCGTGCCATCCCGTGGTTTTAGCTTACCGTGTCCAGACTCACTACTTGCATATAAGGCGTTGAAGAAAACCAACCCAAGCCCTTATATGTTCTACTTAAAAGATCAGGACTATTGTTTATTTGGTGCCAGCCCAGAGTCGGCATTGAAGTTTTCCAGTGATTCACGCCAAGTTGAGCTATATCCAATTGCCGGTACTCGTCCACGAGGCTTTCGCAGCGATGGCCGTTATTGTGACGATCTTGATGGTCGTATTGAATTGGAATTACGTAACGATGAAAAAGAAAAAGCTGAGCATTTGATGTTGGTGGATTTAGCCCGCAATGATATTGCCCGCGTTAGCGAAGGCGGTACGCGCTTTGTCGCCGAATTATTGAAAGTGGACCGCTATTCACACGTTATGCATTTAGTGTCTCGTGTCGTCGGCACCTTACAGCCGCAACTTGACGCCCTGCATGCCTATCAAGCCTGTATGAATATGGGTACGTTGTCCGGCGCACCTAAAGTGATGGCAACCAAACTTATCCGCCAAATAGAAGGCAAACGCCGTGGCAGTTATGGTGGCGCCGTTGGTTACCTTACCGGTCAAGGTGAAATGGACACTTGTATCGTGATTCGTTCTGCCTTTGTGCAAAATGGCCGCGCCTTGGTGCAAGCCGGAGCAGGTGTCGTTTATGACTCACAGCCCCAAGCGGAAGCCGACGAAACCAGACAAAAAGCGCAAGCGGTGCTAAATGCGATTCGCATCGCTAATGCCAATGTAGACTCTGTGCACGAGCAAGGAGCTTAAAATGACCAAATTATATATGCTCGATAATCTTGACTCGTTCACCTACAACTTGGTCGATGAGTTTAAGCGCTTAGGTTATGAGCCGGTGATATATCGTAACAACCTAGATGCGCAGTTCATTTACGACAAAATGCAACAAGAATCAGACGATGTCATATTGGTATTGTCACCTGGCCCCGGTAATCCGCAAAACGCTGGTTGCTTAATGGCATTGATCGATTTGTGCCGAGGACAATACCCCATATTAGGTATTTGCCTAGGTCATCAAGCCTTAGTGGAGCATTACGGTGGCAAAGTTGACCGTGCTGGCGAGATTGTCCACGGCAAAGCGTCGAGTATTGTCCATGATGGTTTTGGCCCTTTTAAAGGACTACCGTCGCCGTTACCTGTGGCCCGATATCATTCATTAGTTGCGACAAAAATGCCCGATAACTTAGAGGTCATCGCTGAATATAATGAGCTGGTGATGGCACTCGCGCACCAAGACGACAAAGTTCTTGGTTTTCAATTTCACCCGGAATCCTTACTGACCTCAAAAGGCAGTGTGTTATTGGCGCAAAGTTTTGCCTACTTAACCGATGAATTAACATCAACAGAACGGCTAACAAGCCAAACTGACGAGGAATGATGATGAGTATTTTACAAACATTGATCGATGGTAAGGATTTAACTCAGCAGCAAAGCCAAAAATTTTTTGCTGACGTCATTCACGGTGACGTTGACGCTAATTTACTTGCCAGCGTATTAACCGCTTTGCGCATCAAAGGGGAAACGCCAGAAGAGATTGCCGGCGCCGCATTAGCGATTCGCGCCGCAGCAACGCCATTTCCACAGAACAACCGCAAATTAGTCGATTGTGTCGGCACCGGCGGTGATGGGCACAACACCATAAACATATCCACCACAGCGGCTCTGGTCGCTGGCGCCTGTGGTCTTGATGTCGCCAAACATGGTAACCGCAGTGTCTCAAGTAAATCCGGTTCAGCCGATCTACTTGAAGCGTTTGGTGTGAAACTGGACATGGCACCATCAACGGCGCTGGATTGCATTGAGCACGCAGGCACTTGCTTCTTGTTTGCGCCACGCTATCACATGGGCTTTAAACACGCCGCACCTGTTCGAGCGGCAATGGGCGTTAGAACCTTATTTAATATCCTTGGCCCATTAGTCAACCCTGCCGCTCCCAAAGTGATGTTGCTTGGCGTATACGATAGTGTGTTATTGATGCCAATGGCTAAAGCATTGCAATTAACCGGTGTCGAACGGGCATGGGTCGTGCATGGTAGTGGTTTAGATGAAGTGGCGATACATGGAGAGACGGAGGTGGTCGAAATCAACGGCGCGCAAATTACTCAACATATCGTATCACCGAGCGATTTTGGCTTGGCCACTCACCCGCTAGAACAAATCAAAGGCGGCACACCAGAAGAAAACGCAACTTATAGCATGGCCATTCTTGAAGGTCATGGCGCCCCTGCTCATACCGCAGCGGTGATCATCAATGCGGCGTCCCTACTTTACTTAGCGGGCAAAGCCGATGATTTACAACAAGCGGCAGAAAAAGTGACCGAGATTATTGGCCAAGGCTTGCCCGCGAAAACCCTTAAAGCGTTGGTTGAGGTAAGTAATGGCTAACATACTAGAAAAAATTGTCGCCGATAAACGTACCGAAGTTGATGCCTTAAAACAGCAAATGCCATTGGCGGAGTTTATAGACGATTTAACGCCAACAGATCGCGATATGTACGCTGCGTTGTCACAAGACAATGCCGGTTTTATTCTTGAGTGCAAAAAGGCCTCACCATCAAAAGGGTTGATTCGCGATATCTTTGACCCCGTTGAAATCGCCTCGGTATACCAAAAATACGCTGCGGCGATATCGGTGTTGACCGACGATAAATATTTTCAGGGTAAACACGATTATTTACAGCAAGTTCGCCAAACAGTGCAATGCCCGGTTCTTAATAAAGACTTTTTTATCGATGAATACCAGATTCATTTGGGCCGTTACTATGGTGCCGACGCCATACTATTGATGTTAAGCGTATTGGATGATCAACAATACAAAGCACTGGCCAAGGTAGCTGAACACTACAATATGGCGATATTAACGGAAGTATCGAATGTTGAAGAAACCCAACGCGCAATCGATTTAAATGCCAAGCTAATCGGTATTAATAATCGGAATTTACGTGATTTAAGCACCGATTTAAGCACCACCTTTGAGCTTGCGACTATGATCCCTGATGACCGATTAATAATCTCTGAATCAGGTATTTACAACAATAAACAAGTGCGAGAACTGGCGCCATTAGCGAATGGCTTTTTAGTCGGTAGCTCAATAATGGCAGAAGAGGATATCGATCTTGCCTGTCGTCGCTTAATCTATGGCAACAACAAAGTGTGCGGCCTAAGCAGAGCTGACGATGTTATCGCTGCCGCCAAAAACGGCGCCGTGATGGCAGGAATGATCTTTGTTGAACAGTCACCTCGTTATATATCTGTTGAGCAAGCCATTGACGTGCAACAGCAAGTCGCCGAACGCTTTGAGCACGGCATCGATTACGTTGGAGTGTTTAAAGGTCAACACATCGACGACGTCACCGCCATTTGCAAACAATTACACATCAACGCAGTGCAACTGCATGGCAACGAAGATAGCGAATACATTAACACTTTAAAACAACGACTTGATGATAAAATACGCATCATCAAAGCATTGCCTGTGGACGCGGAGATAGCGCCATTTACGCAAGGTGCTGATATGTACATATTGGACAACAAACAAGGCGGTTCAGGACGAGCTTTTGACTGGTCAATAGTGCAAACAAGCAATAACGACTTTAGTCAATGTCTGTTGGCCGGTGGACTCAATTGCGACAATTTAAACTCCGCGATAAGACTGCTAAACGATCAAGATATGCAAGGTGTTGATTTAAATTCCGGCTTGGAAGTGGCACCTGGTGTTAAAGATGCCGACAAGATACAGCAGGCCTTTGCTCTGCTGAGACAGTATTAATATTTATTAGGTAACCAACGATGACCAACCTAAGTAACAAGAAAGACAAAACCATGGATGCCTACTTTGGCGAGTTCGGCGGCATGTTTGTCAGTGAATTACTGGTACCCGCACTAGAGCAACTTGAACGAGCTTTTGTCGACAGCCAAACTGATGAAGATTTTCAACAGCAATTTAATGAATTACTAGAAAAGTTTGCCGGTAGACCAACGCCTTTATCCTTGTGTCGTAATTTGGTGAAAAACCCGAATTCGAAGATTTATTTGAAGCGAGAAGATTTATTGCACGGTGGCGCACACAAAACCAATCAGGTTTTAGGTCAGGCACTACTGGCAAAACGCATGGGGAAAACCGAAATAATCGCCGAAACCGGCGCCGGTCAACACGGTGTTGCAACAGCAATTGCTTGCTCATTACTTGGCTTAAAATGCCGCGTTTACATGGGTAAAGTTGACTGTGACCGTCAACAACCGAATGTGTTTCGAATGGAATTAATGGGCGCAAAAGTAATCCCGGTAACGGCCGGCTCTGGCACCTTGAAAGATGCGGTTAATGAAGCGCTTCGAGATTGGTCTGCAAATTACGATACCGCGCACTATTTACTTGGCACGGCAGCAGGCCCGCACCCGTTCCCAACCATCGTCCGTGAATTTCAAAAGATGATCGGTATCGAAGCTAAACAACAGATCTTGCAAGAGCAAGGTCGTTTGCCAGATTACGTTGTCGCCTGTGTCGGTGGCGGCTCAAATGCGATTGGCATGTTCCACGACTTTATCAATGAAGACAAGGTTAAACTTGTTGGTGTTGAGGCCGGTGGTAAAGGCGTTGAGACTCACCATCACGGCGCCACACTGGTTGCTGGTAGCAAAGGTATGTTACACGGTGCCTATACCTACATAATGCAAGACAAGTATGGCCAGATAGAAGAGTCTTATTCGGTATCTGCGGGCTTGGATTACCCAGGTGTTGGACCACAACATGCAATGTTAAAAGAAACAGGACGTGCTGAGTACGTGCCGATTAACGATGATGAAGCACTAGAAGCATTTCAAGCTCTATCACGCAATGAAGGTATTATTCCAGCCCTAGAATCATCTCATGCGCTAGCGCATGCGTTAAAAATTGCCGAAAGCGCCGAACAGGAAACGGTTATATTGGTTAATTTATCCGGTCGAGGTGACAAAGATTTGAGTCACGTTATGGGGATTTTGTCTGGTGAAAATTATCGGGAGAAAAGCTAATGACTGAAGTAAGTCAGTTAGGTCAACGCTATCAAGATATGTTCAACAAGCTTGAACAGCAACAACAAGGGGCCTTTATCCCATTCGTTACTATTGGCGATCCTAATAAAGAACAATCTATTGCCATCATTAAAACCCTTATTGATAACGGTGCAGATGCGTTAGAGCTGGGTATCCCCTATTCGGACCCAAGCGCCGATGGATTAACCATTCAAATGGCGGCAAAGCGAGCGCTTGATGCGGGTATTAATACCGATATCTGTATTGATATTTTACAACAAGTTCGCGCTTATGCACCGCATATACCAATAGGTTTGCTGCTATACGCAAATTTAGTCTTTGCTCGCGGTATTGATAGCTTTTACGCCGATATGAAACACGCTGGGGTCGACTCAGTATTAATCGCCGATGTGCCAATGCGAGAAAGTAAACCGTTTGAGACGGCTGCAGCTAAGCATGGTATTGCACCAATTTTTATCGCCCCACCAAACGCCAGTGAGGAGACGTTGCAGCAAGTTGCCGCGCATTGTAAGGGCTATACCTATGTATTGAGCCGAGCTGGTGTTACCGGTACGGAAGTTAAAGCCAATATGCCTGGTAAAGAGTTGATCGATACCTTACGTCAATATCATGCTCCGGCACCGGTATTAGGCTTTGGTATTTCTAGACCTCAGCAAGTCTCTGAAGCAATGAACAATGGTGCCGATGGCGCCATTAGTGGCAGTGCGGTGGTCAATATTATCGCCGAAAATCTTGATGATAATCCAATGATGCTAGACGCATTAAGTCGCTTTGTTAAAGACATGAAAGCGGCGAGCTAGCCTAGGTTTTCATATTAATAGCGATATAAAAAAGGGAATGCACTGCATTCCCTTTTTTTGTATAGTGTAAGCTCAGCAAGGAGAACGTATGTCTACTTTTTGGATCATCACCCTGATCATTGCCTTTATCATCAGTGGTATCTATGTCGTCTATAAAAGCGCGAAAAAATTTAATCTCAGTGATGAGCAACTTAAACGCATTAAAGAACGCAACAAGCAACTCGATGCAGAAGATAACAGCAACAAATAATTGCGGTTAACTGCGATAAATGGTTTGAATAAGATGAAAACCAAACTGGGTTTTCACTGGGCCATGCACTTTAAGTACTTCTTTTTTAAACACCACATCGTCAAATGGTTTTACCATCTGGCCTTTGCGAAACTCCCCTAAATCCCCCCCCTTCTTACCTGATGGGCAGGTTGAGTGCTTTTTCGCTAACTTACCGAAATCTTCGCCCTTTTCGATTTGTTTTTTTAGCTTTTCAGCCATTGCTTTATCTTTTACCAAAATATGTCGGGCACATGCTGTGGCCATAGAAACCTCACTAAAATTGTGAAAATTAGAATATACAAAAACCTGTCGATTATTATAACTCAGACCAGTTGCATCTTTACAGCTGCATTATAATTCTGGACAATAGCGCAAATCATTGTGGAGATGTTAACTATGGCAAACCTAGATAACCTATTTGAAAATAACAAAGCCTGGTCTGAAAAAATAAAACAAGAGCAACCAGATTTTTTTGAAAAATTATCAAAACAACAATCACCTGAATACTTATGGATAGGCTGTGCTGACTCTCGAGTGTCTGCTGACCAATTAATGGGGTTAATGCCAGGAGAAGTGTTTGTACATCGCAATATCGCTAACCAGGTAATCCATACCGACCTTAATTGCCTATCAGTAATCCAATATGCCGTTGAAGTGCTAAAAGTTAAGCACGTTATCGTATGTGGCCATTATGGCTGTGGTGGCGTTGCCGCGTCATTAGATCAAAACCAATACGGTTTAATTGATAACTGGTTACGTCACATCAGTGATGTTTATCGTTTCAATAAAGAACAAATGGAACACTTAGAAGGTGAAGAGCGTGTCAATCGCTTGTGTGAATTAAACGTTGTTGAACAAGTCGCTAACGTAGCCAACACAACAACCTTAATCAATGCGTGGGAAAGTGGTCAAAAAGTCACTATTCATGGCTTTATCTACAACCTTAAAGATGGCGTATTGCAAGACCTTGACGTCAGCGTAAACGCGCCGCTTTAACAATCGTACACCTCAGCTAATAAATACGACGAAACGCTCTGTTAGCAACCGTAATTTGACACAAAGTCATCAAATAACAGACATAAAAAAACCAGCCTAAGCTGGTTTTTTTTCATCGCAGAAACTGGGATTAGCCAAGTTTCTTCTTACGATCTGCTGTATCACGGATGTAAGATGCCCAAGCACGAGCGGCTTTACGAGTTTTAGGATCTTTTTGCGCTTCTTTAATCATCTTAGTCGCTTCAGAGTACTTCTCTTGATAGAAGTATGCTTCAGCTAGAGTCATATAGACAGAGCCTGTGTTTTCGATACCTAACTCAATAGCTTTTTTAAGAGCTACAGTCGCTTCGTCAAATCGCTCAGACTGCTGTAGTAGCATGCCTTGACGACGATAGTGTTTCGGGTCATTTGATAATTTCGCAGTTTCACCGAAGTATTTTGCTGCTGTATCAATTTGTTGCGCTGCATGGAATGCGTTTGCCATAGTAAACAAGTTCGCATCTGTGCGCTGGATTAAACCACTATCAATGTACTTTTCCATCAGCATTGCAGCTTTGTATGGAACATCACCTTGTTGGTAAAGGTTCGCAAGCATCTTGATTTCAGACTCTTTAGTAAGGAAGCCTTGTTGATACGCAATATCTAGCGTATACAATGCTTTCTTATAGTCTTCAACCAAGGTGTAGAACATACCTAGTTGAGTCCACCATTGCTTGTTCTCTGGGAACAATTGCAATACTTCTTCCAATACTCCTACTGCAGGCTTGTATTGTTTACGCTCGTAGTAAGACGTTAACTTCAAAATGTACGGGTTTTGATTAGGCTCTTTGAATAAAGAAATCGCTTTATCCGCTGGCTCAATCATTTTATCCAATTGCTTAAGCTCATAGTGAGCTTGGGCAATTTTAACGTACGTGTTAGCGTCTTCTTCACAGGTAAAGTCCATCCAAGCTGCATAGTTAGTTAATGCGTCTTGATACTTCTTTTCTTGCATTTGCAAGTCAGCAAGTAGTTTGATGGTATCAGCATGCTCTTTTTCATTAAGCACCTGGTCTTTTACAGAGCTTTCAAGGAAAGGCAACGCTTTTTTCGAGCTATCACCACCTTTGGTTGCATACATGTTAGCGATAAAGCGATCAAGATACGCACGATCGTACGGTTTGCTTGCTTCAACGGCTAACAAGATATCTAAAGCGTCATCAATACGATCTTCAGAGTATGCTTCGAAAGCTTTCTGTACTTTTTTACCTATGCTCGGACCAACAATCTTGGTACGAGGTTTTTTAGCGTTTGGGTCCTTTGGACAATTCGCGTATGCATGCGCTGTACCGGATAAAGTAGACGTTGCTACCAATGCGATTACAGCAGAAGTGCTAAGTAGTTTTTTCAACATTACTGTGCCCCTCCTTCTTGGTTCATCTTGAAGTCAAGCTGAACTGTCATACCGGTTTGTTTAATCGGCTTACCATCAACAACTTTTGGCTTATATTTCCACTTACGAAGCGCTCGTTTGGCTTCTTTGTCGAATATACGCTTTGGTTGTGCGGCAATAATTTCTACATTTTCTACACCACCAACTTCATTGATAGTGAAACGTAGCTGTACCCAACCTTCTTTACCGTCACGTGCTGCCTGGATAGGATATTTAGGTTCGATACGAACGATTGGTGTAGCTTCACCATCGCGACCAAAACCTGCACCTGGTGCATCCATACCCGCACTAGTACCTGACAACTCAACACCAGGAACATTAAACGATACACCTGAGTTATCGTTACTTGTCTCTGGCTCCGGAGCTTGTGGCTTCGGCGGAGTCTTAGGTGGCGGCGGCGGCGGTGGTGGTACTCGTCTGCGTTCCTGGACTTTCGACTCAGGAGGAGCTGAAACGATATCGATAATTACAGAATCCTGATTATCGGCATTACGTTTGGCGCCACCTGAAATCAAATATGCCATGAAGACAAATAAACCAAAGGTTACAGCAACGCCTAGTAGTATTGATACTAAAAAGCGAACCATAATTAACCACCCGATGCTGCAGCAATGGAGATCTTATCGATTCCTGCATCCTTGATTGCATCCATAACTTTAACAACTACGCCGTGTTTAGCGCCTTTGTCAGCTTGGATAATTACGATATCAGTTGGTTGTTCAGCAAGTAGTTTTTCGATGTTAGCAGAAACACGCTCTACATCAACTACACGCTTGTCCATCCAGATTTCACCATTCTCACGAACAGCAATAAAGATGTTCGCAGATGGTTTTTTACTTGCATTGGCCGCTTTCGGCTTTTGCACATCAATACCAGCTTCTTTAACAAATGAAGTGGTTACGATGAAGAATATAAGCATAATGAATACGATGTCTAGCATCGGCGTCATATCTACTGCAGCTTCGTCGTCTTCACGAATGCGTTTACGTGCCATGTGAAAATCTCTCTAGTGATGAGGCAAGCTATCAACTAGCTTAGCCTTCGCCATTTTTACTTTTGCGTCTAATCTGGTACTGAAGAATACACCAGATAGAGCCGCTACCATTCCCGCCATTGTCGGGATTGTTGCCATTGAGATACCATCCGCCATAAGGCGAGGGTTACCTGTCCCTTGTGTAGCCATTGTTTCGAATACTGCAATCATACCGGTTACAGTTCCTAACAGACCAATAAGTGGACACATGGCTACAAGAGTTTTGATAGTCAGCATACGCGCATCTAATATCTCTGTCGCTTCAGAAATCCATGTATCTCTAATTCTATGAGCATACCATGAAGTCGTATCAGTTCGAGCATCCCACTTAGCAACAATGTCGCTTTTCATTTTCGGGTAAACTGCTGTTAAGAACCAATACTTCTCAATCATTAATATCCACATTAAGAAGAGTGCCACGGCAACGAAGTATAGAACCCCACCACCGGTGGCTATAAATTCCCTGACAGATTCCCAAAGCTCTATCAGGTATAACATTACTGTTTCTCCTTCTCGGCGATCTCAGCGATGATACCAGCGCTTTGCTCGTCAAGGATGTGGAAGATTTGCTTACCACGACCTGCCACAATTGAGTGGATTAGGATTAGTGGTAGTGCAGCGATTAGACCCATAGCTGTTGTTACAAGTGCCATAGAGATATCACCAGCCATAATTTTCGGGTCACCAGTACCGTAAAGTGTGATTGATTGGAAAGTACCAATCATACCAACAACTGTACCAAGTAGACCTAGTAGCGGAGCGATAGCTGCGAAGATTTTGATGATATTAATACCACGTTCTACCTTCGGAGTTTCACGTAAAATTGCTTCATCAAGTTTAAGTTCTAGAGACTCGGCATCAACACCTTTGTTCTCGTTGTAAACTTGTAGCATGCGACCTAATGGGTTGTTAGGGTTAGGTTGCGCTGTGTTCTTAAGCTGTGCACGGATTTTCGCGCCCATAGCACCTAGGTAGATTAGACGCTCAAGAGCGATTAATAGACCTAATACAAGAACAACAGTGATTACGTAACCAACCGTACCACCTTGGTGGTAACGCTCTTCGTAAGTCGCTTTTTGAGTTTCTAGGTTAAGGATTGTACCTTTTGACGGATCAAGGTATAGAGCAGCATAGCCTGAAGTGTTTTCAGTGAATGGTGCTACAGTACCAACGATAGAACCGCCTGGTTGCTTACCTAGAGGTTGAATTAGTGATTGCTCATCGTTGTAGTTCAAGTAACCAACATCTGCAGAGATAAGGTTGAAAGAACCAATACGAGTAATTGATGAAGGGCTCTTAGAACCGTCTAAGTTAGTAATTTCTGCTTCAAAAGTAGCAACTTTACCAGACTCAGTCATCTCAGTTTGAAGAGCAAACCAAAGTTCTTCTAACTCAGCAAGAACTGGAATTTCTTTTGCGTTAGCTAGTTTCTCAAGTACTTGCTCACGACCTGGGTATTGAGCGCTAACTACTGAAGTAGCGATACGACCGTAGGCGTTACCTGATGCACGACGTACAACACCAAACATCTCACCTAAGTCACCTTTAGCTGCTTCAAGCTCGGCTTCTTTATTGGTAAGAGTGGTTTCATTGTCAGCAAATTGCTTAGTCAAACGTTGGTTACGTTCGTTTTCAGCATTACGCTGTGCTTTAGCTTTGTTCAAAAGCGCTTGCTTGTCAGAACGCTCAGACAAGAATTCTTGCTCACGTTTTTTGTCAAGTTTTGCCTCTGATACACGATCAGCTTTGATCTGTTTTAGTAGGTCGTCTAACTGGTTAGCGTTTGCAGTAGTCGCCATGCCAGCTGTAAGAGCCATAGTCGCAGCAATTGCTGCGTTTTTGATAAACTTATTCATTATTCACCCGCTGCATATACTGGTAGTTTAACTAAGTCAGGCGCAGACTGCTTACGAGCCATACGAATTGCTTTAGTGATTGGGCTTAGGTATTCGTCTTCCAAAGACTTCCAGTTGCGCTCGCTGTGATCCCAGATCCAAGCGTTTTTCAAATCTAGTGATTGAGCAACTAATACAGTACGACCCATGTGTACGAAGTCGACGGTGATAGTTTGACCTTCAAATTGTAGATCGCCTTGGTACGCAGAGAACATTGATCCGTAATCGGTTTCAATTTCGTATGCTTCTAGAACCAAGCGGAATTGCTCAGCTACAGAGATACCTTGACGGGTCATCACGTCGTTAAGGCGTGCTAGACGCTCTTCACGATCTTGAAGGTTTACAGGGATATCAGCAGCTACAAATTTCTCTAATGATTCAATCATCTTGTACATTAGAGGAACAACACCTTTTTTGGTGTCTTGAATAGTACCGATTTGACGCTCTAGCGAATCAATACCTGCTTGTTGATCATCAACCAAACGCTGAATGTGATTGTTATACACTTTCAAGTTTTCGGTTTCATCGACAACATTACGGTACTCAGCTAGAAGCTCTTGAGTTTGCTCGTAGATGTTGTTGATTTTATCTTGTGACTTAGCTGATGCGTTTACTTTAACCGCTTCAGCCTTCTGAAGTTCGTTTAGGCTGCTAGCAGAAGCAACGTTGCTGCCTGCTAAAGCCAAAGCGCCGATAATCGTAGACGCGATTAGGCTTTTCTTGCTCATTTTGGACATAGTTCCCAACCAATTGCTATTTAACTTTGTTCCATTAAATCCTATATATGGATTTCCGGATCTGAAAGAGGCTACAGATTATAACCCAATCAGTGCTCTCAAGTTGTAATAAAACAGAAACACAACAGTGTTAACCTAATGTGTCGTGAACAACACGTTACGTTAGCAAAATTATGGTTCCTGCTCTGTTTCATAAAAAGACAGCTCTATATAAGACAATAGCTAGCCGCTAATGTCAAACATTTTGCATTAATCGACAAGAATGGGCGTAAAAAATACAGGATATGTGCTTTTTTTAACCTTCTTTACGATAAACAACAACGAAATCGCTTTCGGGTAACATTCTTACTAACGACAGAACGATAGTCAAATATAAAATCTTGTACAATTTGTAACATATCGACTGCCTTGGCTTACAATAGTAAAGTTTGGCTATTTTAACAATGCCTTAGGTTAAAAAGTGAACGGCAAACATAAATTGAGTTGATCGATAATTCGCCAGCAATCTCGCTTAATTTAGCGGTTTTTCAAGCTGAATTTGCCAAGCTAACGGCAAGTTTTGCTCATTGTATACCACCTCAAACAGTTCTAATTTAAGGCCATTAACGGCAATTAGCTGTGTTATTCTACGCTTTTGTTTGTCATCAACCGCGGCGTTAATAAGATCAGATAGTCGCTCTACACTGCCCTTACGCTCACTTTCAAAGCCAGAAAACAACGAATTAACTTGCTCAATTTGGCTAATTGACTGCATACAAGACCTTGCCAACATGTGAAAATTGGTTGCTTTAAAGGCATATTCATCCTGTTGGACAAGTTTATTCATGATCTTGTTCAATTTATTACGATGTTTTTCCGCAAGCGGTGCGCCTTTACCTTGTTTTTGCAGAGTCTGGCATAAAGATTTCAAGGTATCTATTGGCCCACCTCTCTTTGCAAGTTCGATATTCATTTTCAAAATTGCAGAGTTAGGCTTAACGATAGTTGATTCGCTATTGTGGACGACAAACTGAGCTTTGCCACCAGGCTTTAAACAACGAGCCACGTGCACTAAGGTTTTGTTCCAATTGGCATACTCAATACCAAACTGAGAGACGATTAAGTCAAAAAAATCATCGGTAAATGGTAATTCTTCTGCATTAACATGGTCATAAAATTTGGTTGTCTCAGACCGTGTTAACAAGGATGATTCGATTTGTAGTTTTGCTAAGTCTATGGCATCAACAGCCGGCAATGAATTTTGTATATTGTCATCATACAATAAGGAGACAAGTGCACCGTTGCCGGTCGCAATATCCAATACTCTATGCGATTCATTAAGTGGTGCAAACAATGCCTGCCAGACTTGCTTTAAAGGGCCCGAATAATTGCCCTTTATGTCTTCGCCAAATGACGTTAAGTGACCTTGTTGCCAATATTGGCTCCAATAATTACTCATTTTTTATTCCGTTTTTTTTCGATGCCTAGATTATGCCCTGTTGTGACGTATTGGCAAGGAAATTTAAAGGTGCAATGGCGATATCTCGGGTTAAATCTTTACCAATAAAGCCAGATTCATTAGTAAACAGATAGGAGCCATCTAAAGGCGATTGCTTTATTGCCTTTATAAAAGGCCTGAGCCAATAGATGGCATTAAAGTTAACGCCTATTGGCAATAGCTGTAAATTTAAAAATAACGCTTGTATCGCATTGATATAGAGAAAGATAGGTTAGATTCGCGGTGAATTGCTTTGGATAGCGCTGAATTGGTTTGATTTACATGGATTAGTGCTAAATAGACTCGTAGTGACTATAGCTGCTGTTTCAGCAAGTCTGTGAGTTGTTAAATAAATCCATGTACAAGCTTCCCTATCCTCTATCCATGGCTCGGCAGTGCAAATACATCCATGTACAAAAAAAGGTCGCCGAAGCGACCTTTTTCAATTTGTAACTACTATCAGTTCTTAGAACTTGATGTTGTAGCTTACACGGTAGTCACGACCAAAGTTGTTGTACAAGTTTTGATCGGTCCATTGACCTAGAGAGTTCAATACTGGGTCTTCGTCAGTTAAGTTGTTAACTTGGAAAGTAAGTGCACCCCAGTTACCTGCATCATAAGTTGCAGTTACGTGGTGAACAGTCCAGTCATCCAACTTACCGTCTTCTTCTAGCTTACCATCAACAATACGGTCAGACTCTGAAGTAGACGCAGTGTAGTTAGTAGTCCAAGCTAGGCTGAAGTCGTTCATTGACCAAGCGATAGTAGCAACCGCTTTGTGATCAGGAGCACCGGCAGTACCAGCGTAATCGATGTCTGAACCCCATTCGAATACGAAAGAGTTAACCATGTTGAAACGGAAGTCACCGAAACCAGTTTCGAAGTTAGCATTGAAAGTTAAATCAAGACCTTCGATATCTAGAGTATCTTCAGTGTTGAAGTAACCAGTACCAGCTTCAAGAAGACCACCACCTGGAGAACGGATTAGGTAGAAAGTCTCGTCAGAAACGTCAGTACCTGGAAGAACTGCAGTGATTTCACCTTGGTCTTCATCAGTCAATAGTGATTGAACAGTCTTAGTAGAGATTGCGTTATCAATTGATAGCATGAAGTAGTCAGCTTTAATACCCATGTCATCTGTGATATCCCAAGCAACACCTAAGTTAGTGTATTCAGATTCTTCAGCACCTAGGTCTGGGTTAGACTTGTAGTAAGTGTCGAATTGACGCTCTGGACAATCTTCTGGAGCAACACCTTGAGACTCACACTGACGGTAGTCAGTCGCTGCTTCAGCAGAGAAAGTTGTTGCAGCGTTAAGCTCATCTAGACCTGGAGCACGGAAAGACTCTGAGTAAGATGCACGAACTACTAGACCGTCAAGTGGTTCCCAACGAAGAGCAGCCATTGGCGCAGTGTTGTCACCGAAATCTGAGTAATCATCGTAACGAGCAGCAAAGTTCAACTCTAGGTTGTCAGTTACTGGCATTTGTGCTTCGTAGAAGAAAGCAGTAATGTCACGCTCACCGGCAGCAGAGTTACCAGCAGAACCACCGATTAGACCAGCTTCAGACTGACCGTCGTATAGATCTGAGTAAGTTTGTTCCATGTACTCAGCACCGAAGTAGTGAGCAATGTCGCCACCTGGTAGCTCTAGGAAGTCAAAACCTAGACCAGCGAAGTATTGGTCAAACGTTGAAGAAGAATCTTGAAGAGTTGTTGCTTTCATGTTTGCAACACCTTCTTCAGAACCTAAGTCGATACCGTTAGCTTCGTTGTATGCTAAACCACCGTATGAAAGGTAGTAACGACCAACTGATTTGTTATCAGCAATGTTTCTGTGGTAGTAAACTTCCCAAGAAGCATTGTTCCAGTCTAGTTCACCACGAAGACCAGTTAGGTAATCTTGGTTGTAATCGTCAACGATACCGTCACGAGTACCGATACCAACCCAACGGAATAGACCGTATGCGCCATCAACACCGTAAGGGTTGTTAGGGTTGTCAGCAGAAATGTTAGCCCACGGAGCAGCTGGTGGAGCGTAACGACCGAAAGATTCATTTTGTACGAACATCGCACGACCGAACCATTCTACGTCTTCAGCTACTTCATAGTTTGCATCTAGGAATAACGTGTTACGGTCAACAGAAGCGGTGTTGTATGAAACGTTTGCGTATGCGAATGCACAAACTTCACCTGGGTAACCTGTACCAGCTTGAGCATTCATTTTCATGAATACGTCTGAACCGTACTCTGCAGCTAAGTCATCACAAAGTGGAGATGCTTGTACTTCTGAGAAATCAGGAGCAAATACAGAAGCACCGTACCAAGACCAACCATCTGCTTCACCAGTGTAGATGTCAATCGCACCGTCACCGTTTAGATCGTTAGTTTTAGCAGCTGTGTAAGGACGGTCGCCGTCAGCGATACCTTCACGACGTTGGTGATCGAATGAGAACGTTACGTTACCTTTATCAGTAGAGTAACCACCGATTACAGAGAATTCGTTAGAAGTCGTACCTTCGTCTTGGTCACGTTGACCAGCACCGATGTTGAATTCTAGACCTTCGTAGTTCTTCTTAAGGATGATGTTAACAACACCAGCCATTGCGTCAGAACCGTAGGTAGAAGAAGCACCGTTAGTTAGGATTTCAATACGCTCAACAGCAGCCATTGGGATGGCGTTAAGGTTAGCAGATTGACCACCTAGAGTAGGTGAACCAGGTAAACGCTTACCGTCTAGTAGAACTAGAGTACGGTTAGAACCTGCACCACGTAGGTTGATGGTTGCTTGTGACTGAGCTGATGAACCTGAACGCTCAGAGAAAGAACCGAATGAGTTGAAAGATGAACCACGTAGCGCATCAGCTACGGTGAAGTTACCTTCTACTTTGATGTCTTCTGCAGTCATTACTGTAACTGGAGAAGCACCTTCAAGGTCGGTACGCTTGATGCGTGAACCGGTTACTTCGATACGTTCTACGTCTTCTTCAGCTGAAGCTTCGTCTGCAGCAAATGCGTTTGCAGAGATGCCAGCTGTAGCGCTTGCACCGAACATAAGGGCAAGACGAACTGCCTTAGCAAGTTTGTTATTGCTATACATGTTTACTCCCTGGACCACTTTAAGTGATTCGTTTGTTTTGATTTCAAAGCTATGTTGCTTTGTTAGTTTTCTTTTTATTAGGTCGGTTAGACCTGATCTGTCGACAGTGATAATAAAACGATTTTCTTTAACAGGTCAACAACATATAGGTCACAAAATTAAACTTTTTTAACAGTTGATTACATTTGGTTACCTTTGGTCGCACTAATTTACGCATAAAATCGACACTTATCTGACTATTTATTCAGCCAAATCAGTTCAAATAACACTCGAACCGGTTATGAAGTACGCCTAAAAATAAACAATAAAATGAACAATTACAAACACTTAACCTAATGCGACCACGTAATACCATTGCGTATGGCATTTATTGTTTACAAAAACAACAACAAAACTTATGCGTGAACATTTTTCATCCGTTAAAAAAATAAGAAATAGTTTCACATATCACTCTGGCTATTGAATAATGTCGATTCACACGCAAATGCGGGCAAAAAACGCTAATGTTTATTGATGATCGAAATATTTAACGACCCTTATCTTTTATTATTGCTGTCCTTAATTGGTTTTATTGCTGGCTTTATTGATGCTGTTGCCGGTGGTGGTGGTTTGCTTACCGTACCTGCTTTGTTAACGACGGGTTTACCGCCACACTTAACCTTGGGAACCAATAAATTGGCGGCTTGTTTTGGCTCATTTACCTCGAGCATTACCTTTTACCGCAAGAAATTATTCGATCCTTTATTTTGGCTTTATTCGGCCATCGCCACAGCCGTTGGTGCAGCCATCGGTACCATTGCAGTCAACTTGATGAGCAGTGCTATGTTAAATAAAGTGCTGCCGATAATCATACTACTTTGTGCTGTTTATACCTTGTTTACCAAAAGCGCAGTAACCGAATGTTGCGACCTCCCCGCAAAGAATTCATCGCTTACCATAAAGCAAAAAATTCAGGGCTTTGTGTTAGGGTTTTATGACGGCATCGCAGGGCCTGGGACAGGCACCTTTTGGGTTGTTTCTAACCTTGCTTTATATAAGATGAACATATTACTAAGTTCTGCCATGGCAAAGAGCATGAACTTTATTAGTAACTTTGTATCCTTGATAGTGTTCTTGTATCTAGGCCAAGTAAATATTATTTATGGCTTAGCAATGGGCTTGTTTATGATTGTTGGGTCGTGGCTTGGTGCCCATTCAGCGATTCGTTACGGCAGTAAATTTATCAGACCAATCTTTATAACTGTGGTGGTGATCATGGCTTTAAAACTAGCCTATTCGGCATGGATAGCGTAATGGCTGCAAATAACAAACAGTTGTATATGCGCCTGCAATCAATGGTTAAACAATTGCATAGTGATGCAAAAGCGACCGACAAACTTAATAAGGACCGTAAGAGCCATTATTATATAAAAGAGCAAGCGCTGTTTTCTGAAACGCTTTTTCCTGTCAGCAGTACCGAATTTAGTCATTATGTAAGTTACGTCGATAAGCAACTGGATCATCTAATTGCATTACAAAATGCAGGCCATAAACAATTGGCTGATTCTTTGTTAGAGCAACTCGAGCAACAAATCAGTGCCATCATCGTTGCCTTGAAGTCAGATTCTAATCGCCATAAAGACAGTGATTATCGCCTGCAAATTAACAAACGGCGTTATAACCAGCGCCAATCCGATAATCGTCAACACAGTCAAGCTAAGTCGGTAATGATGAATGCACACCAAATGCATAGCAAGTTAGTTGAATACCGCGGCTTTGAAAGTCGTTTAGAATTGATGATCCGCGAAGAAGAACAAAAACTCAAACGCTCTAATGGCGCAAATCAAAACGCATTGCAGCAGTCGATTTTTACCCTACATCAACGGTTGGGACGTTGTCGTCGTGCCATTGCCGATCTTGAACGTAAAATAGAAGACAGTGAGAAACGAGGATAGAAGCTAGGGACTATTATTAGTATTCTGGTTTATTGATTTGATGATACAAAAAAAGCGACTTTTGTCGCTTTTTTATTAACGGTACTATTTTTTCGAACTATGGCTGATAACCGTATAGTTCGATAAAAGGTTTTAATGTGTCGGCTACTGGTGCCAATTGCAGTTCATAGTTTTTATGACGAGCCACGGCTTTGTCGCTGATCTTATTGGTAACATCACGATAGCTTGGTGTTGCGATGTTTCGCGCCAGAGCTTTTTGACGATATTGCTGCATGTCTTCATGCCAATCTAACCCCGTAAACGCCAGCACCTGTTCGACGGTGCCATTAAAATCTGTTACTAAGTCTTCGTAGCGATATTCAATATAATCATCTGTCGACAACTGTTGTTTGTAGTCTTGCCACAACGTCATTACTTGTTGATACATGTCCGCAGCTTTGTTCAGCTCTAGAAAATTAACCATTGCCGCATTCAAGTCAAACTTTTGCATAAAGCAGCTCAATACCACATCTCGTGGATCGCGCACCGCGACAATAAACTTAGCCTGACCAAACAAGCTGCGAATAAGTGGCAGATGGACAATATTTAACGGCAATTTGTCAATCAATTGACATTGATCGATGTCGGCATACAATGATTTTGCATGTTGCCAAAACATGGTGCGAAAACGCTGTTTATCATCATCAGTTAAGCGCGTTAATGATGCCGGATAATCACCAAACTCATTGGAGATTTGGTTGATGATTAAGGTGATTGGTGAGCGTTCGTCGGTGGTGGCGATACTTGGATGCGCTTTTAATACTTGCTCCATAAGCGTGGTTCCGGAGCGCGGAAAGGCAACAAAAAATATCGGTGCAGGGGTATCATCAGTATGGGTGTTATCTTGGCTAACGAGATTGGTCACTTGTTTATATTGCGCCAGCATAGCAAAATAATTGTCACCCTGCTCAGCTGCTCGAGTCATGCGCGACATTAACTGATTACTTTGTGTAAATGCCTTAAAGGCTTGTGGGTATTGACCTGATTCATCACAAGCTAAACCGAGTTGATGATTGGCCTCGATGGCGGTTTGCTCATCCAAGCCATACTTCAATGCTTTGGCTAAGGTTTTACTTGCTTTTTCAGGCTCTCCTTGACGACGCAAGAGTATCCCTTGAAACATAATTACCTTAGGGTTACCTGGTTGCAGCGACACCGCTTTTTGCAAGTATTGATTTGCCTTAGCCACATTATTTTGTAATTCGTAGCAGCTGATCAATTGCAATAATAAATCGATACTGCTTGGTTCTATCGCATAGGCAGATTCTAATTCGTCGATGGCGGCCAAGGTGTTCTTTTCCGCAAGCAATACACTGGACATCAAACGATAGCCATCGATAGAGTTAGGTACTACCTGTTTTAACTTGGCGATCACTTGCTTGGCGTTATCGAATTGAAACGCATCTAAATACGCCGATGCGCTATTGGCCAATGCCGATTCATTGTCTGGTTCAAGGTTCAGCGCAGCATCAAAGCAGGCTAAAGCAGGTTCAAACTGCGACATGTCCGCTAAACAGATACCTAAATTAACGTGATAATTTGCAATCTTTGCATCGCGTTCAATTGCGCCTTCAAACCAATGCTTGGCTTTGCTTAAATCACCTTCTTGTAAGGCGACGATACCAAGCATATGCCATGCATCGGCAAATTGTGGGAATTGCTGCTGTAACCGTTGATACACTGGTAATGCAATATCAATGCGACCTTGGCGGTGCACATCTTTGGCTTTTTCGATTTCAGCAAGTGCAGATTCAAGTGACGGCGTTGCTGCGTCGTCGCTATTGTTCTCTATGCCGCCTTTCTCTTCACTACTTTGGTCTGCGCCGCCTTTGTCAGTGTCTTGTGCATTAGCCGCAGTATGCGTTTGAGTTTGGCTTATTGCATCAGTCGCTATATCTGTGTCCGATGATGGCTCTGCTTGTAGCTTTGATGAGTCACGTTCGGTCTCATTCGATTGACCATGCGCAGATTGCGTCTTGTCGGTTGTTTTTGCTGTGGTGTATTTTGCTGGTTTTGTATCGCCAGCGAATAGCTTTTTGATCCAGTTAATCATAGCGGGTAATTCATCGTTATCGTTATAAAGAAATCGCCTCAGATTAAAAGAATTAACCATCTACTGCAATGGATTCACTAATCTTTTTACCTTGACGGTTGCAATGCTGAACAGAGTTATAAAAATTTGCTTTCAGGTTCATATCGATTACCGCTAAAAATAGCTAGCAAAAAACGCTTAAAAACAAGCAATATCAGATAAGCTGATGGCGATAAAATTTGAGGTATGCGTGATGTTTAATAGATTGGGTGGCCCCTCTCAGCCACATCCCGGCACATGAGTCGTCTGCTGCGGTTGCTTCCTTCCGGACCTGGCCGAGTTCACAGAGTATCATTGCGGGAGGACCGAGAGGTACCATAATGATCTCAGGTTGCCCTGAGTGCTGCGCAATTATGAATAAATGTTGCAAACCATGCAAGCGATTATTTTAAAAAAAGTGTGATTGATTGTGTCGCCGGCAAGGGATTTAAAATAGTTGCGGATTTTTTGCACAGCCGCCGTTAAACAAGGCTTTAAAATCCGTTAGTTCCGCATCAATGTCATCGCCTATGTAACGAATCGGCATAAATTCAATTTGTTTTTTTACGTAATTAAACTGAATCGGAAATACCGGTACCCGGGCTTGTCGTGCCATTTGCAAAAAACCGGACTTCCAGTTTGGCACTTTTGAACGGGTCCCTTCAGGTGCTATTGCCAAAATCAATTGCTCGCTGCGATTAAACTGCTCAACCATATCACCGACTACACCATGCGGACTGCGCCTATCTATGGCAATACCACCGATAGATCTTAACCAAACCCCTAAAGGTCCAACAAAGATGGTGTGCTTACCAAGGAAATTCAACCTCAGATCGAGCGCCATTTTTGTCATCAAACCGACTAAAAAGTCCCAATTAGAGGTGTGCGGTGCGACCGCCATGATCATCTTCTTTTCTTCTGGAAACTCACCAACTACCGTCCAACCAGTTATTTTCAGTAGCCAACATCCTAACTTTTGTTTGGTCGGCGCATTCGTTCGTGGAATAGATTGCGGGACTTTAGGCAGAGCCTGCACCGTTATGGCTCCTTACTCTTCATTGCTCTATCGAGCTCCAATGCAACTGCTTTTAGTTTAAGTAAGTTTTCACGGCCAAGGCGCATCAGCAATTTATCCGCTTCATTCATGTTTTCAATTTGTTGATCTTGGTATTCATAAACCACTTTTGGTTGTACCAAGACTTCATCACCAGTCGCCACTTTAGCATCGAGAATGCGTTGTAAACACGATTCAATAACGTCATCGAATGTTTGTTCAGGAAAGCCCAATTCTTCATAAGCTTGTTCAAATAGAGGCTGCATTTGTTGATAGGCAGCGACCAATTGTTGTGGCTCAAACGACTGCAATAGATCGACATACTGTTGATATCGTTGCCAGTTATTTTCATCAACTTGGAAACCGTCTTCAACCAGACCAGACTCTGTTACCTGATATTTCTGTTGCAGTGGTTTCAATGGTAGATGGCTGTACGCCAATTCACCTCGAGAAAAATTTTCGGCAAACACCACGGTGCGACGTATGAGATCATCACTGATCACCAAATCCAGCATAGATTTATCGAAGCTCAATTGCTCAAGAATAGACTTGGCAAAAACATCACTTTGACTTAGCTCCGGTAAGGCGACTTTCTCCTCGACCGGTTCTGGGGCAACGGGTTCGGGCTCAGGTTCTGGGGTAGGTTCGGGTTCAACAATCGGCGTTACAGGTTCCGGCTCTATTGGCTTGACCTTTGCCTCAGGTGCAACGGTGACAGGCGCTTGTTCCGGTTCACCACTAAACATATACAAAATAATTGCCAAGACAATCACTATGATTATGAGAAAAACCTTTTTGCCCGCGGAATTATCCGGTTGATTATGTTGTTCTGATTGATTTGACAAAATGTTCTCCACCTAACGTCGAACCGTCCTTTAAAGATAGACAAATGCGCTCTATCGGTAAAGTAACAAATTGTTTTTAATCAACACCTTGTTGTTTCAAGGTGTTGATTATTAGCAAACTAACTTGCGTCGTCTTGGTTTTCCGGTAAGGCGTCGATAAAAGCATTTAGTTTCGCGCATTCTTGTGCAATGCGATTTATGGTTGGGTACGGTGACATATCAATATTGAAGCGCTTCGCATTATATATCTGTGGGATCAAACATAAATCAGCGACACTTGGTTGATCTTTAAAACAAAATTTACCGGCACATTGCTGTAAACGAGTTTCTAATGCAGCGAACCCTTGACTGATCCAGTGCTTATACCACTCAGACTTTTGTGCATCGCTGACCGCTAAAGGACCACTTAGATATTGCAATACGCGCAAGTTATTTAACGGATGAACATCACAGGCGATATCATAAGCAAGCGCTTTGACCTGAGTTTTGTCTTTTAAATCCTGTGGATACAATGGCGATTGTGGGTACTTTTCGTCTAAGTAATCGATAATCGCCAACGATTGATTAACGACAAAATCGTCATCAACCAAGGTTGGCACCAATTGATTTGGGTTTAACGTTACATAACTGTCACTATGCTGTTGGCCACCATCTTTAACCAAATGCACACTCTTATGTTGATGCGCAATGTTTTTCAAATTTAGGGCAATGCGCACTCGATAAGCGGCAGATGAGCGCCAATAACCGTATAAGGTAATCATCAACTATTCCTTAAATTTTCACTGTTTTTTTGTTGATATTATATTCGCGCAATTTATTAGCAATTGCGGTGTGACTTAACCCCAGTTTTTTCGCTAACTGGCGAGTACTTGGGTATGCGGGATATAACTTTCGCAACAGCTGCGCTTCAAAGCCTTTGACTGCATCTTCTAGCGTGCCATCAAACTCTTGCTCAAGATAGCCACTGTCCTGGCTGTAGGTTGGCAATTGCAAATGAGCAATATTTATCACCTCACCTTCCAGCAAGGAAACAGCACGCAAAATCACATTTTCCAATTGGCGCACATTACCCGGCCATGGGTAATTTTCCATAAACTCAGCACATTTATCGTCTATTTTAACCGTCGATCTATGGTTGGTTTGGCACGCCTTTTTACAAAAATAATCGGCTAATGGCAGGATATCCTGACGTCGCTCGCGCAGTGCTGGAACATTTAAACCCAACACATTAAGACGATAATACAAGTCTTCTCTAAATTGACCGGTTTCAACCATAGATAACAGATCAGCATTGGTCGAGCTGATCACTCGAACATCCACTTCAACTTCGTTTTCATCGTCGATACGACGAAAACGTCGGTCATCTAATACACGCAGTAATTTTGATTGCAGCTTACCCGACATCTGGGCAACTTCATCAAGGAAAATGGTACCGCCTTCGGCTAATTCAAAGATGCCCTTTTTCACATCACCATTGCTAAGTAAGCGACCAAATAATTCCGTCTCACAAGCATCATCCGGCATTGAGGCGCAATTGACCACAACAAAAGGTTTCTCACCGCGTTCACTGGCCAAATGGCAGGAACGAGCAAGCAATTCTTTACCGGTACCAGTTTCACCCATCAGTAAAATAGACGAGTCCAATAACGACATACGACGCGCTTCACGCACAACCTTTCGCATCAATGAGGAAAATACTAATACATCGGAAAAGTCATTATCTTTAGGCTGGTTAAAGGCATTAATCTGCTGGCCAAGACGGGCTTCAGATTTCAGCATAACCACCGCACCAGCGACGACCTTAATGTTATTTTCTGACGGCAGACTTACCGGTAAAATATCAGCAACGAAGTCTTCATCCATAAACTTCAAACGGCGAGTGTGTGGCAACACTTCTTCGCCTTCCAAGTAACGGTTAAAGTTAAAGCCTTTGATCCAGTTACTCAATTGCTGACCAACGACTTCGGTCAGGGGGCAATTAATTTTCTGTTGAGCAACGTCATTAATGGCGTAAATAGCCGCTCGTGAATCAATGGAAATAATCGGGTCAGGTAAGGTTCGCACCAACGTATCGAGAACAATACGCTCACGTTCTGATGGCATGTAATTGGTGGTTTTTACATCTTTTACGCCATCAATCAAGCGTAATTGCGGCATAAAATCCTGCAACTGACTAAAATCCAAATCCGGCATGTGCATGAAAATCTGTCCGGATTCAGTGATTGCATCGATACCTTTGATATTGATCTCGCGGTCGACGAAAATCGCCAACACTTCTTGCGCAATACCGACACGATCTTCACACGTTATTTCTAATCGCACCTAGCGTTCCTACCCCTAAATTTATGTAAACAATATTTTACAACAAAAAAGACGAAAAATACTAAAGTATTTTTCGTCTTCTAATGAGGTATTACCAGTGCAAGAAGCAGAGAATAGGTTTAGACGCCTATTATTGCTCCAGCAATGCGTCGGTTTTCGCCGCGCAGATAAAGTCATTACGGTGTAAACCGTTAATCGCATGGGTCCACCATGTGATGGTAACTTTGCCCCACTCGGTCAAAATTGACGGGTGGTGAAATTCAGCTTCCGCTAGTTCTGCAACCTTATTGGTAAAGGCTAACGCTAGCTTAAAGTTTTTAAATTTAAATTCACGCTCTAGCATCATCACGCCATCACGAACTTCTGGTACCCAATCTGGGATTTCACGAATCAGCTCAGCTAATTCTTGTTCAGATACTTTTGGTGCGTCTGCACGGCATGCTTCACATTCTTGTTTTACTAAGTCGCTCATATTTGTCTCTTTCAATACTCTTGTTTAACTAGCGATTTTTACATCTTTAGGTGGAAATAACGGTTCATGCATGCCCATAGCTTTGGCTTCTTCAAGCAAGGCTAATAGGTCAAGCTCTGCGATATCATCTAACTGTTGTATTTGCTCTAGCATAAAATAAACAGGCTGCATGATATCGATACGATATGGTGTACGAAAAACGTCAACAACATCCAATGGTTTGCGAATCACATTTTCATCATGCATGGCATATTGGGTTTCACCAGGAGATGACAATATGCCACCACCATAAATGCGCAAACCATCTTCAGTGTTAAGTAAACCAAACTCAATGGTAAACCAGTATAGACGAGCCAGAAAAACGCGATCTTGTTTACTGGCGTTAAGGCCTAATTTGCCATACATTTGGGTAAAATTAGCAAATGCAGGGTTGGTTAATAATGGGCAATGGCCGAAAATTTCGTGGAATATGTCTGGCTCTTGCAGGTAATCGAAATCTTCCTCACGACGAATGAAGGTCGCGACTGGAAACTTCTTCTCTGATAACAAACGGAAGAACTCACCAAAACCAATTAACGCTGGTACTTGCTGGCATTGCCAACCGGTCGCTTCTCTTAACACACAGCTGACTTCTTCCAACTGCGGGATACGGTCTTGTGGTAGGTTTAATTTTTCAAGGCCAAGGATGAATTCATCACACGCTTTACCCTTAATACATTCAAGCTGACGCTTGTATAGCTTTTCCCAACTGGCGTTCTCTTGTTCTGTCCAGTCAATAAAGCCGTTCTCATCACCCTGCTTTGATACATAAGAGGTTGACTTGCTCATAATAACTTTCCTCTCCAACTTCTGAAAATGCGGGCGTGTTTTATTGATTTAATTTATTGCTCATGAGTATGGCAACGCCCGTATATTTTGACCTAAGACTATAAGAAGTGGTTCCGAAAAGACAAATCTGGCGCAGATTTTATCTGCGCCTTGCTGTACTTTTATGTTTACAAGAAATTTGCAAGCAACAGGCTGTGCTTGCGTTAATCTTTGGACTTGTTAGAAAGTAGACTCTTAACCTGAGTAATGACCTTGCCACGAACTATGGCTATACCTGGTCTTTTTTGTGTTTCTGCGAAAGGAATGGGACGACATAAGTACAAAGCCTTTAAGCCTAATCGCGTGGTTAGCATCCCCGCTCCGAGTCCTTGTGCAGCGCGCGTTGAAAAACGCCCAAGCGCATCAACACCGAGCATATCTAGGCCAACATCGGCGACTATTTCACTCGCGCCAGCGTAGGCCATATTGGTTATGACCTGACGCAATAAGCGGACACGACTCCAATAGCCAAGTCTAACGCCATATAATCCAGCGATTTTGTCGACCATTTTTAAATTACGCCACAGCAATAACAACATATCCATAACGGCTAACGGACTTAATGCGACCATCAACACCGCTTCACTTGAGAACTTAGCGATTTGCTTAACGGCTTGATCATCGACCTGATGCAAGACTTGTTTGCTGTACAGCTCTAGTACTTCTTTATCACTCAGGCTGTCATCTAAGGTATCAAAAAACTGCTGATGACCGTCATTGTGCGTATCCAATGGCAAGTTGTCTGTTAAGTTCTGACAAAACGACTTAGCGTCAAATACAGTTTCATCATGCAACAATGCATCTGCTTGTTGGTATTGGTGTTGCTGTTTATTAAACTGACGAAGCCCGGTTAATTCTTTTACCACGTACTTGCCGGCGACAACGCCGATACACCCTAATAACGCCGCATAAATACTGGTTATTATCGGTGACTCAACAAAACCTGTGGCAAAAAAATCCACCAGCTCATAGCCCATAATGGTCACACACAACACACCGACAGTGCGCCATAACCAATTTGGTTTAGAGCGCTGCTGTTGCTCACTTACTTGCACGATATCTTCTTCAACCGCCTGCCACGCCTGTTCAGGTAACACCAACTGACTTTCCGGTAAATCGCTATCGTCACTGGCTTGTTTTATCTCTGGTTCGGAAAACAAAATATGCTGCTGATATTTGTCATCTTGGCTCATTTTAATTTGTCTCCCAATAAAAATTGCAATACCTGATCAAGACGAATATGCGGTAAAGCGATATGCTCATCCGCCGCAGTTATCGGCTTGAACGCAATAAAATTAAAACCTGTGTCGGGCCAGTTGTTGGCGTCTGGTAACTTAGTAGGAACCGCACCAGGGTATAATGTAATGACCTGCCCAGTATCTGCTCGCTTACCTTTTACGACACTCAATTGCTGGCCTTGATATTCACTCTTGCCTTGCTCGGTAGTTTTCACTGAGGCTATCGCCAATGATTTCATTTTAATGGCATCAAAACTCAATGTTTTCTTGGCTTTGTGAACGACTTGTTCAAGCAAGGACAATAATCGACTATGTTGATCGGCCGTAATGTGATCGGCTTTGGTTGCCGCAAACATAAGTTTATCTATTTTCGGCGAAAACAAGCGCGACAGGAGACTTGATTGACCGTAGCTAAAGCTTTCCATAATTAAACTAATGGCGTGCTGCAAATCATTAAAGGCTTCACTTCCATTGTTCAGTGGTGTAAGGGTGTCTATCAAAATAATTTGCCGATCAAATCGAGCGAAATGTTTCTTATAAAAGCGGCGTACGATGCGCTCTCGGTATTCAAGATAACGAGCTCGTAGCATGCCTATCATTGAATCTTGGTCTGCACTGCGATATTTAGCCATATCAAGCTGCTTAAAGTGTACAAACGGCACAAATTGTAAAATTGGGGCGCCTTCATGTTCACCGGGTAAAATAAAACGCCCAGGTTGAATCACCGACATCCCCAATTGATAACGAAATTTATGTAACAGCTGCGTATATTCTGCAGATAAGGCCGCCAATACTTTCTCATCGACAGGTGCAAATGGGTCGAGTTGCTCTAATTTTTGCAAAAAATCTTGGCTTAATTGATAACGAGGCTCGGCGAATATCAGCTCTTTCATTTGTTCCGACCATTGCTGAAAATCCAGTTCAAGCATAGGTAAGTCGAGTAGCCATTCTCCAGGGTAATCGGTGATATCTAAATATACCGTGGCCATATCAGTGGCATATTTGAGCATGCCTTCGTTTGGGTAGTAACGCATGGCTAAGCGCAATTCACTGATGCTTCTCGTCGCATCCGGCCACATCGGCTCCTCGCTCGATAAATTGGCCATCGCCGCTTCGTAATCAAATCGAGGTATGTGCAAGTGTTTTTGTCTGACGCGTTTAGCACCAATAAAACGACCTTGATGAACAACATCAAAAAAGGCGAGAGGTTGGCCAGAACCTTCATTAATCAATTGATTAACAACTGAGGTTATAAAGGCTGTTTTACCGCTTTGCGATAACCCAGTGACCGCTAATGAGACATGCTTATCGAGACTGCGATTAAACAGTTCGTTGGCGCTGTCACCAAGCTTACGAGTTAGTTTTTTGACACTTTTACCACTAAATAAAGCCATAAGAACAGGTTGTGTTAACTCCGCTAAGTTTCTAATGTAAAACAAAAAAGGCTGCAAAGCAGCCTTTTTTTCATGCCTTGTCAGGCGCTATAGTCTATTGATTTCTCTTGATACCGTAAATTCCGGTGAGGTCACATAGCGTTCCATAGCACGCAATTCTTGCTCAAGGGTTTTAAATTTAATGTTAATATCATAAACCGCTTGTTTGGGTGGCTCACCCGCTTGCCAAATTTTTGACTTTACCTTGATCGGTTCACTAAAAATTTCTTCTTCGTGCAGTTTCTCACGAACATTTTTAGCAACTTCTTTCGGTGAAAAGCGGTTAGGCTTTTTATCAAGAATAAACCAGCCTGCTATATACAATAGTACAAACCAACCCATTCCCAACAATACCCCGGAAACTACCAGGATTCGGACTAACCAGGCTTCCCAGCCAAAGTACTCAGCAATACCGGCGCAAACCCCGGCAATTTTGCCTTTTTGTGGGTCACGAAATAAATCGCCTTTGGTCTTGCTCATGCTCTGTTTCTCCAATCCGGAGCTTCAGCATCAAGGATCGCTTCTAGAGTTTTGATGCGTTCAGCCATCTTATCTGCCGTTTCTGATAAATCAGATAATTGACGGTACTCTTCTTCCGTTAGCCCTTGACTGATTTGGCGCTTAGAACGGTAATGCAAAATCAACCAAATTGGCGCAACAATTACTAAAAACACAATTATAGGTGCCATAATAATTTCCATAACTTCTCTCCTTAGGGCCTATGATAATTTAGATTATTTCTTTTTAGTCGTTGCTTTTGCAGCAGTCTTTTTGGGCTTTTGCATTTTAGATTTTAATGCTTCAAGCTCCTGATCTATATTATCATCGCTTTCTAAATCAGCAATCTCATCCGCTAATGATTTTTTGCCTAAGTCGTATGAATCCACTTGCGCTTCCAAATCATCAATCTTACGCTCATAACTATCGAAACGAGATAATGCGTCATCGACTTTGCCACTGTCCAGTTTGCTTTTTACTTTCAAACGAGAACTAGCGGTTTTACCACGCATAATGATGGCCTTTTGACGCGCTTTCGCATCCGCAAGCTTTTCTTGCAATTGCACAATCTCATCTTGAAGTTTGGCAATATGGTCATCAAAGCTAGACAATTCTTGTTGCATTGATTCTGCCGCTTCACTGCATTTGTTCTTTTCAACAAGTGCTGAACGGGCTAAATCATCACGACCTTTGCTAAGTGCTAGCTCGGCTTTTTGCTGCCAGTTGTCGGCTTCAGCTTGCATACGTGCCACTTGGCGAGTTAATTCTTTTTTATCAGCAAGGCTGCGAGCTGATGAAGAACGTACTTCAACAAGGGTGTCTTCCATCTCCTGGATGATCAGACGAACCATTTTTTCAGGGTCTTCTGCTTTATCCAGTAAGCTGTTAATGTTTGAGTTGATAATATCTGTAAATCTAGAAAAAATACCCATGGTTACATCCTCACGTTAATCTTATCGTTATTAAAACTAATTCTACTTACATGCCAAATACTATTCACTATTAATGCCAACTTTACAAAACATTAATAAACCATTGTTTTATATGCATTTTATTAATTTATCAAAAAACACTTCTCAGTTCATGAGTAATGAAATACACTATTTATTAGTGAAATAAACCAATAACTTAAAAAATGAGTCGATTTCAACAACAAGATAACCTAATAGGTCAATCAAATAGCTTTCTTGAGGTGCTCGAACACATCTCACAAGTTGCACCTTTGTCTAAACCTGTGCTGTTAATTGGTGAACGAGGTACGGGTAAAGAGTTAGTCGCTGCGCGTTTACACTATTTATCACAGCGCTGGGACCAAAGCTATGTAAAACTCAATTGTGCGGCACTTAATGAAAACTTATTAGAAAGTGAATTATTTGGTCACGAAGGTGGCGCGTTTACCGGCGCCAGCAAGCGTCACGAAGGTCGCTTTGAGCGAGCCAATGGTGGTACCTTATTTCTCGATGAATTGGCGAATACCTCAGGATTGATTCAAGAAAAGTTATTGCGTGTTGTTGAATATGGCGAGTTTGAACGGGTTGGTGGTTCACGCACAGTAAAGTCCGATGTTCGTTTGATTGCGGCAACCAATGAAGATTTACCGGAATTGGCTGAGCGCGGTGAATTTCGCGCAGATTTACTCGACCGCTTAGCATTTGACGTTATCACCCTGCCACCACTTAGAGAACGTAAAGAAGATATTTTATTATTAGCTGAGCATTTTGCCATCACCATGGCACGAGAATTGGAATTTGAATTATTCAGTGGTTTCACTGAAAAAGTGAAAAATCATATGCTTGAATACCAATGGCCAGGTAATATTCGAGAACTCAAAAACGTTGTTGAGCGCAGTGTTTATCGCCATAACAACCCCCATTTACCAGTCAATGAATTGATTATCGATCCTTTTGAATCACCATTTAGACCAAAGCGTCGAATTAAAACCGCCGATCGTCAAAGCCAACATGACAACACCAACCCAAGCAGTAATAACACGGTAACCAACAGTGACGCCGCTGTTGAAGATGTTAAAGAAACTCTGCAAGAAATATTGGAGTACCCTGTTTCATTAAAAGATATGTCACAGGATTATGAGATTAAATTATTAAAAGATGCCCTTGCTTCCTGTCAATTTAATCAGAAGAAAACAGCAGATGCGCTGCAGTTAACCTATCATCAGTTACGTGGTTACCTGAAAAAATATAATTTGCTTGATTCAAACGAGGCGAGTTAATGCAATATACTCCTAAGCGCATCATCGCTGAGCCTGTGGCTTGGCAGTTGCTCTATGTACTGTTCAGTGTTGTGCTGATCTGTAGCGTATCTGCGTGTGGTAAAATAGAGGAAGACCCTGTGCTAACTGAAGGGGTTATCTATTGTAGCGAGGGATCGCCTGACTCATTTAACCCGCAGCTAGTTACCTCTGGTACAACTATTGACGCCACATCAAAGCAGTTATACAACCGTTTACTTGATTTTAATACCGAGAATTTTGATAAGGTGCCAGCACTGGCCAAATCATGGCATGTAACGAAAGACGGTAAATTCATTACCTTTTATTTGCGTACCGATGTCGCTTTTCATAATACCGACTATTTTACACCGACCCGCACTTTAACGGCGGATGATGTGATATTTAGTTATCAACGCATTCTCGATAAAAACAACCCCTTTTATCAATCTGCAAACGGTCAGTTTCCATTTTTTCAAAGCGTCGACTTTTCAAAAATGGTTAATAAAATAGAAAAGATTAATGATTATACGGTTCGCTTTCATCTTAATTACCCACAAAGCTCATTTTTAGCCAACATCGCAGCGCCGTTCTCAGTAATATTATCGAAAGAATACGCTGACAGCTTAATCGCCAATAAATTACCTCTGAGTCGTCTTGATTCACAGCCAATTGGTACCGGGCCTTTTAAATTCAAAAGCTATCAAATTGGTTCTCTAATACGTTATTTGCGCCACGAAGACTACTGGCGACAAAAAGTGAATATCGAGCAATTACTGTTTAACATCACACCAAGAAATACCGGCCGACTTACCAAACTGCTGACTCATGAGTGTGACGTTATTTCTTACCCTATTGCGTTACAGGAAATTAGCTCTCGAGCGGATTTAGAGTTAGAGCAAGTCACTTCTTTTAATGTCGCGTTTATGGCCTTTAATACCCAAAAGCCACCATTTGATAACCCATTAGTGCGTCAAGCGGTTGCTCATGCGATTAATAAAAGAGCAATTATTAATGCGGTTTACTTTGAGCAAGCTGATGTCGCTGACTCCCTGCTACCAAAAGCCTCGTGGGCCTATGACGGCGATATCGCCGGGATCGAGTATTCGGTTTCCATGGCGAAATCATTATTAACCGATGCGGGCCTGGGCGATGGCTTTAGTCTCGACCTTTGGGCCATGCCGGTGCAACGCGCTTATAATCCTGATGCATTGAAAATGGCGAAGTTGATCCAAGCGGATTTGGCGCAAGTCGGTATCGACGTCAATATCATTAGTTTTGAATGGTCTACGTTTTTGAAAAAGCTCGACAAAGGTGAACATCAATCGGTATTAATCGGTTGGCAAGCGGATCATCCAGATCCCGATAACTTCTTTTCACCATTGCTTAGCTGTGCCGCGGTTGAAACCGGCAGCAACCGTGCTTTTTGGTGTAACCCGCAATTTGATGAGCTACTCAAAGAGTCGTTGCTAACCAACGATTTGAATAAACGTAAGGCATTGTACACCAAAGCACAAAGGATGCTGATGCAAGATATCCCATTGCTGCCTATCGCTCATGCAAAACGTTCGCAAGCGCGTTTGGCTCATATCGACGGTGATATATTAATGCCAATAGGTGGTATCAGCTTTGAAAACATCGATAAAAAGGCGCAGGACTGAGTATGTTAAACTTTACCCTTCGCCGCCTTAACCTATTGCTGTTTACCTTACTGATGTTGTCTATCGTCAGTTTCAGTCTTAACTATCTATTCCCTGGTGATGTGTTAGTCAACATGTCAGGGGAAACGGTAATGAGTGATGCCAGAGAGCAAGAGTTGAGCCTGATTTATCATACCGATGGCAACATATTACAGCAGTATATTGCCTATATGGGGCAAATTTTTTCCGGTAACTTTGGTGTATCAATGGCCAGCTCTGCCAGTATCAGCAATGAACTGCTAATACATTTACCAGCTACCATTGAACTGTGTTTAGCGGCCTTGTTTATCGCCCTACTGATTGGCATGCCTTTAGGTTTTCTCGCCGCGATATTTCATAACAAGCCGGTCGATAAAATTATTCTAGCGTTTGCCATGTTGGGTTATTCGATTCCTGTATTTTGGCTGGCATTGATCCTTATTATGATCTTTTCCATTACCTTGTCGTTATTACCTTCATCTGGGCAACTGAATTTACTGTTTGATATCGAGATGGTCACCGGCTTAAAGCTTATCGATATCATGCTCAGTGATAGTCCCTATAAAGCTGCGGCAATGAAAGACGCACTATTGCACCTTATTTTGCCAGCCATCACTGTCGCACTCGCGCCGATGACGATATTTATTCGTTTAGCACGAACCTCGATGCTGGAAGTGCTCGATTCAAATTATATTAAGGCAGCGCGAGCCAAAGGCTTGTCGAAAGCGATGATTATCTATCGTCATGGGATTCGTAATGCATTGGTTGGTATTGTCCGACAAATCGGATTACAGTTTGCCAATATCGTCACCCTGGCGATGATTGCCGAAGTTATCTTTGCTTGGCAAGGTGCTGGCGGCTGGCTTATTGAAAGCATTGAAGCGCGGGATTATACGGCGATCCAAGGTGGTTTGATTGCCTTGGCAACATTTACCTTCTTTATTAATATTTTAGCGGACTTTTTGTACGTAGCGATTAACCCTCTGGAACGGTATAAAAAACATGGCGCGTAATCACATTTATTTGGAAGAAGAGTTTCCATCGCCAATAAAGCAACTCTGGCTGACGTTTAAAAGCACGCCTGTGGCCATTATTGGTTTCGGTGTTTATGCTTTTTTAGCGGCGTTGGCGCTGGTGGGCAACTTTATTGCACCGCACGATGCGCTGGAAAATAACCTAGATAAACTGTTACTGCCGCCCGCTTGGAGCGAAAATGGCGATTTAGCCCATTTACTCGGCACCGACGATCTCGGTCGAGATATGTTATCAAGATTGATTAATGGCGCGTCTCTAACCTTTGGCTTAAGCTTTTTGGTGGTCTTATTTGCGATGAGCGTTGGTGTCATTATTGGCTCATTTTCGGCAATCACGCGCGGTGTTAAATCGAGTTTTCTCACCCATTTTCTCGATGTTATTTTATCGATACCATCGTTACTATTGGCCATCATCATTGTCGCCATCTTAGGTCCTGGCCTAGAAAACGTATTATGGGCAATCGCATTAGTGTCGATACCACAGTTTGTGCATGTAACGCGCAATGCCATTAAAGAAGAGCAAACCAAAGATTACGTCATGATCCCTATCCTTGATGGTGCCAGTGAAATACGCGTTTTGATCACCTCTATATACCCAAATATCATCGATAAAATTATCATTCAGGCTACCTTGGCTCAGTCCGCTGCCATTCTAGAGATTGCCGCATTAGGTTTTCTTGGTTTAGGCGCGCCTATTCCGATGCCTGAATGGGGCTCTATGTTAGCGAACTCTTTGGATCTGTTTTACATTGCACCTTGGACTACCTACTTGCCGGGTTTAGCGATATTAATAACGGTGATGGCCACCAACTTGGTTGGTGAAGGTTTGCGTCATTCATTAAAAATACAAAAAGAAAGCTAATGAATTTACTGGATATAAAAAACCTGAGCATCGAATTAACCGGCCACAATGAAAACATTGTCGCGGTTGACCGAGTATCTTTGGTGTTAAAAGATGGCGACTTTCGCGGTCTGGTCGGTGAATCAGGCTCAGGAAAGTCAATTTTAGCGCAAGCTATCATTGGTGTTCTCGATGATAAATGGCATGTCAGCGCAGATCGTTTCCATTGGCAAGGCATTGATATATTGCGCCTGCCTATCGAGGAAAGACAGCAGATCATCAATCGCGATGTGGCAATGATTTTTCAAGAGCCAATCAGCTGTCTCGATCCAACCAATACGATTGCCGAAGAAATTGAAGAAGCACTTGATAACAGCCAGTTCAGTGGTTTTTTTTGGCAACGTGCAGCACAACGTAAAGAAGAAATAGCCAGACTATTACACAAAGTCGGTATCAAGAATCATCAAAACTGTGCGAAAAGTTATCCGCATCAACTCAATAACGCCTTGTGTCAACGGGTTATGATTGCCATAGCACTGGCGAAAAAACCCAAACTGTTGATCGCTGATGAGCCTACCGCGTCAATGGAAGCGGTTAATCAAAATCAAATATTCCGCTTGTTGGCGAGTCTAAATCAGCTGAAAAACATGTCAGTACTGCTGATCAGTCACGAATTAGAAAAGATAAGTTATTGGACCAAATATTTAACGGTAATGTACTCCGGACAGTTTGTAGAAGCCGGTACAACAACGCAAATATTGAAAAGCCCGTTTCATCCCTACACTCGAGCATTGGTGGCGAGCACACCAACCGCGCGCAAACACTTTGAAAAAAAACAACTATTAGAAACTCTGCCAGGGAGTATTCCCAGTTTGAGTCATTTACCGACAGGCTGTCGACTCGGTCCAAGATGCCCTAATGCGCAAAAGACGTGTGTAAAAGCGCCGACACTGGAATCCTATCAAGGCCATCAAGTCAGTTGTCATTTTCCCCATCGAGGAAATAAGTAATGACCAGCCTGATTGAAGTCAAAGATCTCAGTAAAAAATACAAGGTTAAGAAAGGTTGGTTTCGAACCGAAAAGAAAACCGTACTTGAACCATTGTCGTTTAAATTGGAAGCACAAGAAACGCTGGCGGTTGTTGGCGAAATCGGCTCAGGCAAGTCGACACTGGCGAAATTACTGGTTGGTGCTGCGCGACCAAGCACCGGTAGCATTTGTCTTAATGGCCAACAACTGCAAGCCGGTAACTTTAAACAACGTTGCCAACACGTAAGAATGATTTTTCAAAATGCCGGTAGTACGTTAAACCCAAGTTTGACGATACGCCAGCAATTAGAAGAGCCATTGAAATTGAACACCCAATTGGACGAAGAGCAACGAATCGAGATGATTCGTGCAACGTTACATAAAGTGGGTTTGCTTGCGGATCATATGCACTTTTACCCGCACATGTTTTCTGGTGGTCAAAAACAACGTATTTCATTGGCCAGAGCCATTATATTGCAACCGCAATTGGTGATATTAGACGAAGCTTTGGCAGCGTTAGATTTATCGTTACGAGCTCAATTGATCAATTTGTTATTGGAATTACAACAAACCATGGGGCTAGCGTATATTTTAGTGTCGCATGATATAGATGTGATTCAACACTTTAGTGATAAGTTAATGGTACTTAGAGAAGGACGTGTGGTTGAGTATGGTAATACCAGCGACGTGCTTGAAAACCCCAAGGACATCTTTACTCGCAATCTGATGCTGTCACAACGTAAAAGCAAAATAATGGCTTGAAATCGCATATAGAACGCTTTAAGCACAAATAAAAACGCCAGGCTAAGCCTGGCGTTTTGTTTAAATGTTTGTTGCAGATATGCGTTACTCTGCGCCTTCGTTATGAAGATCTAGAATTGAATCAGCTTCTTTATCGGATTGCTCTTTACTTTCGTTATTGCGTAAAGCATCCAATTGCACCAAGTAATCGTTGTCGATGTCATTGGTAATGTATTGACCGTCAAACACAGACGTATCGAATGTTTTGATATCTGGGTTTGCTTTGCCAACAGAACTGATCAAATCAGGCAGGTCTTGATAAATAAGTTTATCTGCACCAATTAATTCACAAATATCTTCTAACTCGCGACCGTGAGCGATAAGCTCGGTGGCACTTGGCATGTCAATACCATAAACGTTCGGGAAACGAACTTCTGGTGCTGCGGAAGCGAAATAGACTTTCTTTGCGCCCGCTTGACGAGCCATCTCAATGATCTGACCTGATGTCGTACCACGCACGATTGAATCATCAACCAGTAAAACATTCTTACCTTTAAATTCCCGATGAATCGCATTCAACTTGCGACGCACTGACTTTTTACGTTCTGCTTGACCCGGCATGATAAAGGTACGGCCTACATAACGGTTTTTAACGAAACCTTGACGATATGGTAAATCCAATTCGTGAGCGATTTGCAAGGCAATATCACATGATGTTTCAGGAATAGGAATGACGACATCAATTTCAACGTCTTCCCATTCACGAGCAAGTTTTTTGCCTAAAGCGACCCCCATTTCAACGCGACTGCCGTATACCGACATTTTATCGATGGTAGAGTCTGGACGGGCAAAATATACAAATTCAAAAATACATGGGTTGTAACTTGGGTTATCCGCACACTGAAATGAGTGTAATTGACCGTCTTCGGTGATGTAGATTGCTTCACCTGGGGCAACATCGCGGATAAAATCAAAATCACATGCATCTAATGCTACTGATTCTGATGCCACCATGTACTCAGTACCTTTGACGGTTTCACGCTTACCAAATACCAAAGGACGAATGCCGTTAGGGTCACGAAATGCAACCATGCCATGGCCAACTATCAAAGCGACACTGGCGTATGCACCGCGTACAACTTTATGCATATTAGCAACCGCAGCAAAAATATCTTCTGGGGTAAGTTGTAAGTTGTCACTCTTGTTTAATTCATGCGCAAGCACGTTAAGCAACAACTCTGAATCCGACGTCGTATTTACGTGACGACGAGCATTGCTGAACAACCATTGTGATAATTCATCGGCATTGGTCAAGTTGCCATTATGGGCAAGAGATATACCAAACGGTGAGTTTGAGAAAAATGGTTGAGCTTCTGACGAGCTAGACGTACCGGCCGTAGGGTAACGAACGTGGCCAATACCTATGTTGCCTTGCAACCTAAGCATATGGCGGGTATGGAATACATCCTTTACCAAGCCATTAGCTTTTCTTAAGCGAAATTTGTTATCGCTTATGGTAACAATACCTGCGGCGTCTTGGCCACGATGCTGAATAACTGTTAAACCATCATATAAAGCTTGGCTTACCGGTGAAGTACCTACTATGCCAACAATACCACACATGAATCTTCTCTCCGCAAGAATGCCCGGTTAGGTTAGAAAGCTTGATGATGCTTTGATGTAATCAAAGAACCACTCAATTACTATTCTGAACTCCGGAATTAAAACTGCCTGTTGCCACCACGTTGCACTTGGCGCTGGGGTAAATGCATCCATGAAGAACAGTAATGCACTAACAACCAGTACACCACGTAATGCCCCAAAAGCTAAACCCAGTACTCGATCGGTTCCTGACAGCCCAGTTTTCGTTACCAGTTGCCCGATTAAATAATTAACCAGAGCCCCTAATATCAAAGTTACTACAAATAATATGGCAATCGCCGCTGCATTTCGCAGCATAGGGTCGCCAATATTGGTTAAATATGCAGCCAAGTCTTGGTAAAAAGAACTTGCTACAAAGAAGGCACAAACCCAGATAACAAGAGAAACGGCTTCTTTAACGAAACCTCGAATTAAACTGATTAAGGTTGAGATGCCTATTATCGCTAAAATGGCGTAGTCAATCCAAATCATTATTAGCCTTCCCTATTTTATGGCGCGCATTCTAACAGAATCGACACCCTTGTTACTACTGATTTATTGTTTTTATATTACGACGCAGCAATTGCTAAATACACCTGCCGACTTAGCTATCTATCGGTTCAAACTTGGCTATCTTCCCTCTTACGCCGGTAAGTTTTTCTAATTTGGGAATTTTCGCTTCAAGTGACGCTTTATTGATTTCTGGCCCGATAAATACTTTGGTCAGATCGCCGGCCTTGGTTTTTATTGGTTTGGTAAATACCGTATAGCCCGAGCTCTTCAATTTTTTCAATAATTGCTCAACATTTTTCTTATGAGCAAAACTGCCTAATTGAATAACAAAGCCCTGAGATTTTTTCACCTCGGGCTTGGTGACCGTCAACACAGCTGGTTTGGCAGGCGTTGCTTGCACCACGTTATCGGCGTTATCTATATTTTTCTGTTTAATCACAGGTTTAGCCGGCGTTGCTTGCTCGTCTGGCGGGCTAGGCTCGGTTTGACTATTACCGCTATTGGTTGTTTGGTTCGCCAGTGCTAGCTGCGCATCAACCGCCTGTTCATCAACCGGCTCAGGGGGCTGCTCTAACTGATCAAAAGATTGCTGATCAAAGTCTTTGATAGCGATAGGTTTAACCGGTTCTTGATGTTGCGAGATTTGTTCAAACTGGGCTTGATACGCTTTCTTTTCGCCGTCAAAAAAGCTAGGGAGAAAAATCACTGCTGCAGCGGCAACAATTACGGTGCCGACTAATCGATTTTGTAAAGGCGTTGACAAGACGACTCCTATAGGCCTAATTCAGGCAGGTTTTTATTGATTTCGGTGAGTGTAAAAAATGATCCAAACACCAAAACCATATCATTATTATTTGCGTGTCCTAAGGCTATTCTAAAGGCATCTGTGACATTGTCAAAACTATTCACAGCTTGATTGCCATTCGTTAAAACATCAGACAACATTTGGCCATCTGCACCTCTAGGTAAATGCAACGGCGCAACATACCAGTGATCGACAACAGAGAACAGTTCCTGCAAGGTTGAGGTGATATCTTTGTCCTTCAGCATCGCCGTAACCGCTAACACTCGGCCTTTCTTATTGGCTTTAACATATCGACTTAAATATCTTGCTGCATGTGGGTTGTGGGCAACATCAATAAGCACATGCGGCGATTGCTTTAATGTTTGCAAGCGGCCTTCGAGCTGACAATCATTGATCCATTGATTGACCATAGTCGCGTCTAATGGCAAACCAAGCAAACGCAATACTTGCAATGCGGTGGCGACATTATCACGAGGAATTTTTGCTGGTTGCAGTTCGTTCAACCGACATTGCTGATCTCGCCATTGCCACGCCTGCAGCAACTGCTCACCATCAACAGAGAAGTGCTGCTGACGAATAAAGCAATTGGCATTAATGCGATTAGCGTGTTCGATAACGCTAGCTGGGACCTGCAAATCACCAATAACTAACGGTTTATTGGCGCGGGCGATTCCGGCTTTTTCATAGCCTATGGCATCACGGGTATCGCCAAGAAAGGCTTGGTGATCAAGATCAATACTGGTGATTACGGCAATATCACAATCGATGATATTGGTGGCATCTAAACGACCACCTAAGCCGACCTCGAGTAATACATACTCTGGCGTTGTTTGCTGACATATGATTAATGCCGCCAACGTGGTGAACTCATAGTAGGTCAATGATACTTCAGCGCGTGCTTGTTCTATTGCCGCAAACGCTTTTATCAACGGCTGATCGGCAACTAATTTTTTATTTAGTCGTAATCGTTCGTTAAAACGCTGAATATGCGGCGAACTGTATACCGCAACACTATGTCCCATATCGAGCAAGGCATGCTCAAGAAAGGCGCAGGTGGTGCCTTTGCCATTGGTGCCCGAAACGGTAATGACGGTTGAAGAAGATAGGTCTATATTGAGACGCTTGGCCACCTTGGAAATTCTCTCCAGCCCCATATCAATTTCTGTGGCATGGATAGACTCCAAATAAAAAAGCCATTCACCCAGGTTGGCCAAGGATGAATGACTAGTTTTTTTATTCATAACCGGTGTCTTAAATGCTTGGTTCCGGGTGTCCCATAAACTTGGCTATTTGACGTGCCAACGTTGAACGCATTTGACGACGATCGACAATCATATCGATAGCACCGTGATCAAGCAAAAACTCTGAACGTTGGAAACCTTCAGGAAGCTTCTCACGCACGGTTTGCTCAATAACGCGAGGACCAGCAAAACCAATCAATGCTTTCGGTTCACCGACATTGATATCACCTAGCATGGCTAAACTGGCGGATACACCACCCATGGTAGGATCGGTTAATACTGAAATAAACGGTAAGCCTTTTTCACTCATTTTAGCAAGGGCTGCACTTGTTTTCGCCATTTGCATCAATGACATCAAGGCTTCTTGCATACGAGCACCACCACTGGCGGAAAAACAAATCAATGGTAGGTCATGCTTAAGACACTCTTCAGCGGCTTTTACAAAACGCGCACCAACAACAGATGCCATTGAACCACCTAAGAATGAGAATTCAAAGGCGACGGCAACAACAGGCATACCTGCTAGTTCACCGCGCATTGCTACTAGCGCGTCTTTTTCGCCTGTCGCTTTTTGAGCAGCAGCGATACGATCTTTGTAGCGTTTTGAATCTTTAAACTTCAATTTGTCCTGAGGTTCAAACTCAGCACCAAGCTCAACTTTTTCACCGTGATCAAGGAAAGAGTCAAGACGCTTTCGTGCTGACACACGCATGTGATGATCACATTTAGGACAAACGCCTAATACTCTTTCTAGCTCAGCTTTATATAAAACTGCGCCACATGAAGTACATTTCGTCCAAACACCTTCTGGAATATTGCGTTTGGCTGACGATGATTGTTTCGGTTTTGGTAGAATTTTTTCAATCCAACTCATAATTTCGCTATACCTAGTTATTGGTAATTCAATTGACCGCTAAAACTAAAATGCAAGCCATCAATTTTTGTCTATTTGGTAACCTATTGCCGCTATTGTAAAACAACAATGCCACAATTGTAAAAATTAGCGCCAATTTAACCACAAATCACTAGCCGATTTACAGCAAAAACTGGTCTGTTTTCTCGAAGTTTAATTCAAATGTACGCATTTTAACCAATTTTTACCAGATTAATATTCGACCTAAACAGATAAAAACAGCGGTCCTGGCTCTGGTTTTGGAATATTAAAATGCTCTGGATAATCAACGTCGACAAAATACAATCCGCCGGAAGGGGCAGTAATACCGGCCATACAGCGATTCCGTTGTGCAAGTACTTCTGCGATCCATTCGATAGACTCGACTCTTCGCCCGACTCGCATTAAGCTGCCAACAATGTTTCTCACCATATGATGTAAGAACGCATTGGCCTTTATGTCAACGATGACATAGGAACCCACTCGACTGACATTACAGTGCAATACGGTACGCAAAGGTGAGTTTGCTTGGCAATGAACGGTGCGATAAGAGGTAAAGTCGTGGGTACCAACCAATTGCTGTGCTGCTTGATGCATTAACTTTTCATCGAGCGGGTAATAACAAAAGCTCAAACCTTTGTGGAAAATGGCAGGACGACACGGGCTATTGTAGATAATGTACTTATATTGTCTCGCGGTCGCACTAAAGCGCGCGTGAAAGTCGTCATCGACGCGTTTGCCCCACTTAACCACGATGTCTTTAGGTAAGTTGGTATTGACCCCTAAAGTCCATGCACGCTCTTGACGGTCGACTGGTGATTCAAAATGGATGACCTGCCCTGTACCATGGACACCGGTATCGGTACGGCCTGCACATATGACTTCGGTCGGTTGATTAACAACCTTTGATAAAGCTTTTTCAAGCTCTTGTTGAACACTATTGACGTGATTCTGTCTTTGCCAACCACAATAATTACTGCCGTCGTATTCAATACCAAGTGCGAAACGCATACAAATACCTCTTAAAAAAATCGCGCGTACTATAGCAAGTAACGGCAATAAATACCACGTAGCAATTGATTCAACAATTATAGCAAGTGTGCGTTCTAAGAGCGTTAATGGACCAGATATCGTCGCCACAAAACAGGCTGATTTATCATTTTTTCAAGTGTATGGCTTGCCTTATAAACTCGATTTCAATCGGCCAGAAAACAAAAATGCCGACGATTGTCGGCATTTAATCAACATAACCAAGCAGACTATTTCATTGAATACAATAACTGCTGAGCTTGTTGTTGTTGCGCGGAATTGCCAAGCTTCATCACACTTTTAAGGATGACTGCAGCATTGTCTAAATCACCAATTTCAATGTATACCTGAGCAAGATCGAGCTTGGCATTAACGCCATGGCGATCATCATCAACATTGACTTTATTAACATTGCTGGTGAATTCTTGGAACTCATCTAGGCCAACATCAATTTTATGATTGGCTAGCACAGCTTCATCAAGCTCTTCAGCAGCTTCCGATTCTTGAATTAGTTGTTCTACTGGCACAAAGTCGCGTTTTTCCACCGGTTCAGGTTTTTCGACCTTGGCAGTTACCGGCTCTTTGTCGACCACGCGACGAAGTTGGGTAACATTACCAGCACTTGGTGCTTCTACCGTCTCAGCGGATATCTCTTCCAATAATTTATCAAACTCTACGTCATCGTAATCATTGATTTCTTTTACCGTCGCTTCTGCAGAGGCTTTTGATTCAGGCGTTTGTAATTGATTAAGTGGTTCTCGTGCCGAACGTAACTTAGCTGGCTTTGACTCTTCATCAAGCATGTCATCGATAATTTGCTCAATATCTAAATCATCTTCGCTCGCAGATATTTCCAGTTTAGGCTCTTCTTTAACCGTTTCTTTGGTCGAGTTAGGTACTAAAGACTTAAGCAATTCTTGATCGCTTAAAATAGGCTTACCTTGATCGCTGTTTTTGCTAAAGTCCATATTGGAAAAGGCATTAGCGACATTGCTGTTTTCAGTATTTGCTTCTACCGAATTGTCAGCAACATCTTCAACAACAGATAGTTTGACGCTGTCGGCAATACCTTTGACAGGTACTTTTGCTACCGGTTCAGACACTTCTTTTGGTTGCGCAACTGATTTTTTAGGCGCTGGTTTGGCTACTGGTTTGCTGATATTTGGTACGCTAGATGATTTACTAAGTGGTTTAACACTTTGCTTTTCATTTTCTAGCTTTTTACGACGCGAGACTAGTACAAACAAAATAACCACTAACGTGGCCAATATTAGGTTACTGGTCCAAATAACAATAGGGTTAGAAAAGAAACCTTGTTGTTCAGCAGCAAGCTTTTTCTGCTCCGCTAATAGCGCTTTATTACGTTGTTGGGTTTGTTCAATAATTTGCTGTTGTTGCTCTAACTGGCGTTCAATGCGTTCATTTTTTTCGACAGTTTGTGCTATTTCATACTGCAACGAAGAAATTCGATCATCAACGGCGCTTAAGCTTTCATTAATTTCGGCGCTTTCTTCACCTTGTTGCTCGTCATTAGCCGCAAACTGTTGTTCACTTTCTTGCGTTGTTGTTAATGGCTGTGTAATGGTAATTTCAGCTTCACTTGATTCAGCGCTTTGTTGTTCAGCAACAGCAACCGCGGTTGATTCTGATGGCGCCTGCACATCGTTGTTCAATGCTTCGGTAGCGCTTACATTTTCGCTCACTACGGCGTCTTCAATTGCCACGATCTCATCTCTAAGATCTACATCACCGCTTACACCTTTGGCGGCATTTTCAGCAAGTTCGACATCATTAACTGCGCTGGTCGCATTGTCAACAAGACTAGCATCGCTTGGCGCGGCTTGTTGTGAGCGTTTTTGTTTGGCGATGTCATCGTATGGGTATGGTGGCACCTCACGAATCTCTTCTAATGTCGGGATTCGTAAAAACTGACCCGCTACCATCGTATTGATGTCATCACGTAAAAATGCGTTCGGGTTGTTTTTAAACAACGCCATCATCACCTGATAGTTTGAAACTGAGGTGTCAGGTCGGTGTTCAACGGCTATTTTCCATAGCGTATCAGTTTTTAAAATTGGCCCGTATACGGGTTTTTTATCAGCAACTAAGTCCTGTTCATTGGACACGACTTGGCCCTTGTCATTAGCAAGAGCAGTAGTTTCAACTGAGGTGTCATTAGCCAATACAGTATTGGCAAACATAATAGCTAGCGCAGCAGGTATAGTGCAAAAACGAATGCGACCTGACTTCTTATTATTGGCCACCATGAATGAGATCCTTCCTTATTCGGCAGTGTCTTTATTGTTTGTCTGTCAATAGAAAAAGATACGGTTTCATAGATGTTATGAAGACGTTATCTGATTGGATACTATAAACCAGAACAGGGCGAGTTACTACAGATAATTTCGCCCTGTTTGGATTGAAAGGAGGGTTGTGGTTATAGGTAGTCGCGGATTAAAACTTCAGCGATCTGTACACTGTTGGTCGCAGCGCCTTTACGCACGTTATCGGCAACAACCCACATATTAATGCCGTTAGGATGAGAGATATCTTCACGGATACGACCGACAAATGTATCGTCTTTACCACTTGCATCACTTACTTGTGTCGGAAAATCTTCGTCATTGTGTGCAACAACCACACCAGGTGCGTTGGCGAGGATTTCTTTCACTTCTTCGGCAGAAGTTTGCTGACGAGTTTCGATATGAATCGCTTCACCATGACCATAAAATGCCGGCACACGAACCGCTGTTGGGTTAACTAGCACATTCTCGTCACCAAGAATTTTTTTCGTCTCCCAGACCATTTTCATTTCTTCTTTGGTATAGCCATTGTCCATAAACTTGTCGATTTGTGGGATCGAGTTAAAGGCGATTTGACGACTGAAGTTTTCGACTTTTACCGGCTTACCTGACAATAAATCAGCACATTGCTTAGCCAACTCTTCTATCGCTTCTTTACCTGCGCCAGATACTGACTGATAGGTACTGACATTGATACGATCAATACCGACAGCATCATAAATTGGTTTTAGCGCCACCATCATCTGAATGGTTGAACAGTTCGGGTTGGCAATGATGTTACGATTACGATATTCAGCCAATGCTTCAGGGTTTACTTCTGGCACCACCAACGGAATGTCTGGTTCATAACGAAACTCAGAGGTATTATCAATTACCACACAGCCTGCATCAGCCGCTATAGGGGCAAATTTTGCTGAAATGGCACCACCAGCTGAAAAGAACGCGATTTGCGCTTGGCTAAAATCGAAAGTGTCAGCATCAAGTACTTCAATGCTCTCACCGTTAAATTCAACCAATTCGCCCGCACTACGAGCACTAGCAAGAGGAAACAGCTTATTGACTGGAAATTTTCGTTCTTCAAGAATCTCCATCATGTGCTTACCAACTAGGCCGGTCGCCCCTAATACTACAACATCAAATTTCTGTGCCATCGTTTTTCTCTGTTAATCCATCTCGTTAGTTATTGGTTTGGTGTTATTTAAACCCCAATTTTCGATATATTTCTGAACTATCGTGCAGTTCGGCGGTTAATTCTAGCGCACTAAATTCCCTTCTAACAGGGTAATTTTTACGTAAATAGTCAAAAGTTGTTAAAGTCAGTTGTTGACGAAAAATTTTATCATCACGACGCACATCATATACTCGAAATATGGTGTCTCGCAGTATATTGCTTGAATCGACTTTGTCTGGCGCCGTAAACGCATGTTCGGGCAAAAAATCCGACAAGGTTTTGCGCGCTTCGCTATTAACTAATCTTGATAATGCCTGATACAACATTTCTGTGCCACGTGCTTTTCCTTCTAAGCTATAACCGGCGATATGAGCGGTAGCCAATTCGGTAAACTCTATTAAAGGCAGCAATGGATTAGGTTCATTTTCCCATACATCCAAAATCAAATGAGGCCCCTTGCCTTGTTGCTTTAAAGTCAACAGCGCATGGTTATCGATAACCTCACCACGACAGGCATTGATAAGGATTTGCGATTCGCCTAGTCGAGCTAATCGCTTAGCATCAAACAAGTGCATAGTCGGGTATGGGCCTTGCACAGTTTTTGGTACATGCAAGGTAATGATGTCACACTTACATATCTCATCTAAGCTGACAAAACTGCGTTGATCGCCCTGCTCTTCGGCAATTGGATCATGCAATACATAGGATACGCCTAACGCATCCAATTTATTGGCAACAGCGGAGCCGGTATTACCCGCACCAAGGATACCGACGCGTTTGTCAGATAAATCGAAATCTTGCCTTTCGCTCATCACCATCATGGCGCTGAGCACGTATTCGGCAACCGATATAGCATTACAGCCCGGCGCATTGGTAAAGGGGATATTACGCGAAGCCAAATAAGCTTGGTCGATATGGTCAAAACCTATGGTTGCAGTGCCAACAAATTTAAGGGTGTTATTTAGACAAAGTAATTGTTCATTGACCTGAGTGATGGATCTTACCAACAGCACATCGGCATCTTGCAGTTGCTCAGCCGTAACGTCGCGACCAGCAAACGAGTGCAGCTCACCAAATTCAGCAAAAAATTGTGCGGCGTATGGAATGTTTTCGTCGTAGTAAATGTGCACCTTGGCCTCAAGATAACTAACAGCATTTTATGGCGCCATTATAATTGAGCTAGAGCAGGATAAAAACCATAAAAAAAGCCGGTATCATACCGGCTTTGTTATTTTGACCTGAAGAGCACAAAAATCGTGCTCCATTGTCATATCGATTTATGTTGTCGATATACGATGTTATAGAGAATGGATAAATACCATTAAGATTGCCGCTGGACAGACAAACTTTGTGTACCACGGCCAAACTTTCCAAAACAATGACGATTCAACCTCAGGATTACCTTGCTTGATTTCGGCAAGCATGTCGTTTCGATTCCATATCCAACCAACAAATACACAACACAACATAGCAATAATAGGTTGGCCATATTCGGTTGCGATCATTGCCACCAAATCCAACATAAAATCAAGGTTGAAAATAATAACCACACTCATGGCGAAGATGATCAGGCCGATTAACGTGGTCGCTTTCTTGCGCTCTAGGTTATGACGTTCAACGGCATAAGACACCGGTCCTTCCAGCATCGATATTGACGACGTTAAGGCAGCGATACTCATTAATACGAAAAAGGCAAAACCGACGAATAAACCAATTGCCCCCATGCCTTCAAATAAGCTCGGCAATACCGCAAACACCATGCTAGGACCTGAAATCAACGAGCCATCAGCAGCAAAGATTTGCACACCTTGATGCTGGGCGACGTACATTGCCGGAATAATTAATAAGCCCGCCATAAAAGCGATAGTCACATCAATTAAGGTGACTTGTGCGCCCAATTTTACTAGGTTTTCTTTCTTGGAAATATAAGAGCCGTAGATAACCATAACACTGGTACCCAAAGACAATGAGAAGAATGCTTGCCCTAGTGCACTGATTAATAAGTCAGGTTCAAATACGCGGCTCATATCCGGTTGCAGGTAAGCACGTAGACCGTCTGTTGCGCCGTCTAGGGTGATTACATAGAGAATCAATAAGATAAGTAAGCCAATCAGCGCTGGCATTAATCGTTTCGACCACTTTTCAATGCCCTGCTCTACACCTTTACGAATAATAAAGATGGTTAGGAACATGAATACTGCAGCAAATAAAATATTGCGCACATGACCTTGAGTAATCACCCAGTCAGAAACAGATTGCATACCCAACAGATTGGCGGCAGGTTCAACAGCATAAGACATCATCCAACCAGCAATGATGCCGTAAAAGCTAAGAATAAGACCGGCACAGATAACACCACCAAAACCAACGATAAAGGCGAAACGTTTCTGCCACATATGACGGGACATTTTCTGCATCGATGTCACCGCATTAGCCTGACCATAACGACCAATGACCAGCTCTGCCATAAACGCTGGATAAGCGAGGCAGAACGCCAGAATCAAATAGACCAGAACAAAGGCTGCACCACCGTTAGTGGCGGTTTGTGTTGGAAATCCCCAAATATTTCCCAAACCAACCGCAGAGCCTGCGGCTGCAAGAATAAATCCTAATCGTGAGCTGAACTCACCGCGAGATGAAGCCATAACTTTTTATTTTCTTATAATAATTAAAATACAGCGCTTACCTTAACCAAACAATCAATACTTGGCAATCGGATAATTACCTTGAAATACCTATCTCAGATACTTTACACTGGGGCGATTACAATAGGTTAACAGTATAAATCGGCACACAAATGGGCAGTATGCATTTTGACCGACCGATTATTATTTTATCGGCACCTCGCTCCGGCAGTACATTACTTTTTGAAACCCTTAAGAATGGCAAAGACATTTGCACCATTGGGGATGAAAGCCATGCCGTTATTGAGCACATTGCTAAATTCAGTACCGTCTATCGCGGCTTTGAATCAAACGCACTAACGGCAGATGATGTTGATGCTGAAAACGCTGCATTACTTAAGCAACGCTTTAGCGATAGATTAATTGACCGACACGGCCGAGCGATTAATAACAGCAAACAAGACAGTGTACGTTTTTTGGAGAAAACGCCAAAAAATGCCTTACGCGTTGGCTTTCTAAATAAAATTTTCCCTGATGCGCTATTTGTTTATTTAGTCAGAGATCCACGAGCAAACATCGCCTCGATAATTGATGCCTGGATCAGTCAAAAATTCAGAACCTATCCCAACTTACCGGGTTTTAACGGCAAATGGTCGTTATTATTGCCACCTAACTGGCAATCGATGCAAGGTAAACGATTAGAGCAAATCGCGAGTTTTCAATGGCAAAGTGCCAATAACCATATCCTTGACGAGTTAGAAAAAATAGACCCTAGCCGGTGGATGATGGTTAACTATCAAGAGTTACTCGACAACCCAGCAACAACGGTAAATTCTATCTTGAATTTTACCGGTCTAGCAGCAGATAAAGTAATGACCGAAAGCTTGCAACAAGGCTTACCGTTATCGCAGTACACCCTTAGCGCACCAGACAAAAATAAATGGCATAAAAAAGCCGCTGTCTTGGCCAATGTCATAGCGGAAGGTGAAGATACACTGCAACGAATTAACACCGTTTTACAGGGTCATGGCCAGCCCATCTTAGCAAATAATATTGACGAAGCACTTATAACAGCGACGCAAAAAGCCCAGAGTTTACCTTCTGTGACGGCTGATAATGCGAATACAACCGTAAAGTCGGTATCTCGCAATTCGCCCTGTCCTTGCGGTTCAGGGCAGCGTTATAAGAACTGTCACGGCAAACTTAATTAAGAGTTAGGCAATGAAACTAGACCACGAATTTTATAAATTACCGCTTACCTTTGATGTTGAACGCCTTCAGCAAGAAGTGTTGATGCTCGATGAAAGTTACTGGAAAGCACACCATGAAGGTTTTAAAGGCAACATTGCGGTACCATTACTTAGCGTAAATGGTGAGGTGAACAATGACTTCAAAGGACCAATAAAAGAAACGGATGCACTGCAAAAGCTGCCTTATATTCGTCAAGTATTGGCATCTTTTAATGAAGTGTTTGGCCGTTCAAGATTAATGGCCTTAGAACCTGGCTGTGAAGTGCCGTTGCACACTGATATCAATTATCATTGGTATAAACGTGTGCGTATTCATATCCCTATCGTCACCACAGATACCGTTATGTTTCATTGCAACGACAAACAAGTCAATATGAAAGCCGGTGAATGTTGGATATTCGATTCTTGGAAGCACCATAAAGTCCTCAATGACAGTCATTTACGTCGCATCCATCTGGTTATCGACACCCACGGTTCAGCTGATTTTTGGGACATGGTGAGCAAATCAGAAATTCCAGATTTACGAGCTAGCAGCCTCACCACCAAGCACCTTGATTTTGTCGCTGACAAGCAAGTTGCTATCGCAACCGAATTGCATAATCTGCCGGTGGTTATGTCACCAGGCGAATTGGATTTTATGATTTCGGAATTAAAACACGAAGTGAGAAGTGCGGACAATGAAGCGGCGAGCCAACAAGGTTTTTTCGCCATTCTCGATAAGTTTGCACAAAACTGGCGTCATCTTTGGGGTCAGTTTGGCAGCACTGAAGCCGGTTGGGATAGCTATCATCAGTTACGAGATAAAACCTTCCAATTAGCACGAAACTACGATAATCGATTGCGCTTGAGTAACGATGGCAGCGCATTGCAAATGTTAATCCACTGTATTATTGACCCTGCACTTAATGTTGAAATCGCAAAATACTTCAATAACAACAGTGCGACCATAACACCTGCAACAAAATCAGTAACGCCAGCAAAAACAGCAACCGCTAGAGCGCCAATTGAAAACGCTAGCTCTTTCGACGATAAGCCGGCGGCACCGATGAGTCGCAATAGCCCTTGCCCTTGTGGCTCAGGGAAAAAATACAAACAATGCTGTGGCGCTTTATAAACAGCCAGCGAATTTAAAACCACCTTAAACAAAAAACCGCCTTATTGGCGGTTTTTTTATGTTACTAATGTCACTTAAACGACATTAATAACGGATCAGTTCGTTGGCTTTTTGCTCTAATAATGACCAAGTTTGCTGTCCATCAATATAAGCTAAATACTGTTTTCCTGAGCCAATTGAACGATTATTAATAGGCTGTTTAACCTGACTGACACTTGGCGTTAATACCGCTTTTTTAGATTGATAAAACGTTAAACAACTTGGCTCAAAATTAAGTTCACAATAAGCCAGTAACTTTCTGATTTGCGCTTCGGGTTCTGCAACCAAGTTCTCATAACCTTGATTGACTAGCGCCGCCCCATAGAGATTACTCCATTGAAACATCAAACTTAGGTACCCTTGCCAATAAAAACTTATTGCATTCAAGTTATAGGAATAGTCATGGCCATTAGCAAAATACTGCTTATAGACACTGAATGCGTTGTCCACTGGATTACGCACCATATTAATTACTTTAGCTTCAGGAAATAAGGTTTTGATCAAGCCAATGTGAATAAAGTTATTGGGGTTTTTATCGATAAAGACCTCAACATCTGCCGCGAAATATTGACTGGCTTGTTGCAAGTATATGGCTCGGTAGTGAGCAATTTGCGCTGCTGTTAGGTTATTAATGCCATTACCATAACCATGCTTTTGAATTTGCATCGCAATTCGTTCGATATAAGGTAATTCATCGGTTGTGGTAACCTTTGAATGGGCTGCTAAGATTTGCTCGACCAAAGTCGTACCAGAGCGCGGCATACCAACAATAAATATAGGTCTAGGTTCGTCAGCAGTCGTTTTATAGGCGTTATTTACTTTAGCGGTAGAAATAAGATCTTTTATTAGACCAGCGTATGCGTCCGCTCGAAAAGGTCGATATTTGTGGATGATAGCGTTAGCCGATGACATATATTTAAATGCTTGTTCGAAGTCAGCCTGCTGTTCAAAGCTGCGAGCTAACGCAAATAATATTAGCGCCCTATTGCCGGCATCTATGCTGTCATCTGCAATCAATTGTTGCAGGGTGTTTTGTACCTGGCCATCAAAGCGATAATCTTTTAAGTCGGCTAAGCTCCAGTAGCCGTTGCCCTTCGCTGTTTCGGTTCGGTCAATAAACTGGAAATAATACTGAGCAGCTTGGCTTGAATTCCCCATCGCTTTATACACATGGCCCATATTTAAATAAACAAATGGGTTATTGGTGTTACTTGCCAACAGCGATTGTAAACTCTGCTTAGCCTCAGCTATTTGCCCTGCGGCCAATTGCGCCAAGGCGAGTGTGTAAACCACATCACTCGATTCAATGCCTTGCTGTATTAATGTTTTGCTTAGCTCGATAACAGTAAAGTGCTGCTCAAGTTTAGCGGCATGCTCAATGTTAACCATCAAGCCCTGCTCGTCTTTGCTGTCGATTGATAACACCGAGTCGGCATATTGCTGCATTAACATGGCATCTTGCTGTTGCACCGCGACAGCTAACATCACCTTTAACGCTTCAAGGTTATCCTTTTGTTTACGCAGTACTTTTCTGGCATACATTGCCGCCGATGAAGACTGCCCTTGCTGTAGGCATTGCTTAGCTTGTTGCAGATGTTGTTGCACGACTTCTTGCATTTTGTGTTCTCAAAAAACAAAAGCTTACACCGAGGTATAAGCTTTTATATTGTGTTAAGTAAGTGATTAATCTTTAAAGTTATTAAACTGAAACGATTGCTCTAACTCTGTGTCACGAACCAACGCCATGACCGCTTGTAGATCGTCTCGCTTCTTGCCTTGTACACGCAATTTATCGCCTTGAATAGAGGCTTGGACTTTAATTTTTGAGTCTTTAATAATCTTAACCAGCTTCTTAGCAACCGCTTGCTCAATGCCTACTTTAAAAGAAACATTCTGGCTATAGGTTTTTCCTGTGTGATCCATACTGCCTAACGTCATTGCCTTAGCGTCAATTTTGCGTTTCGACAGCTGCGCTCGCAACATATCTAGCATTTGTTGTACTTGAAAATCGAATTCAGCTTTCACTTTTACGTTCGGGTTTTTATATTCAAATGATGCTTCAACATTACGAAAATCAAAACGAGTGCTTAGTTCACGAGTCGCATTTTCAGTGGCATTGCGCACTTCTTCCAGTTCGACTTCTGAAACAATATCAAATGATGGCATGGTTCATTCTCATGATTAATAAAATTGCTTGTAAGATTATCAAAGCCATAGCCTTTACGCTATATAGCAAACGAAATAATTCTTTTTTCAATATAAGTCATGTTACTATCGTCAAATAATTGAGGTTTATTTTGCCCTACATGCTGTCACATATATTCACCAATCGGCTTATTTACGCCATAGTCTTAATTTTTGCTGTGGTGGTGGTTAATGTCGATGATATTTCTTTCTGGCTCAATAAGAACCAGCTGCTCGATAAAACAGGGCACTTTATTGGCTTTTTATTATTGAGCTGGTTATTGGATAGACTGATAACCATACCTCGCGGGGTTTTAGTACTAAGTGTCATTTTTTATTCCGGTTTTACCGAGATATGTCAGTGGTATTTAGGATTTCGCAGTGGCCAGTTTGATGATTTTGTTGCTAACGCATTAGGCTGCTCAACGTATTACCTGTTTGCTACCATCAGCGCTAAATATAAAAAATCACCATGAACAAGATCGCAATTTTAGGTAATGGTGCCATCGGCTTACTGATAACCTATCTACTAAAAACTCAAAGCCAGAATACAAGCTCAGAACAACCGTTAAATATTCGACTGCTCACGCGACAGCGCGCAAATAACAATGTCACCCTTACCGTTAAGCAACTTGATAACCAACAAAAGACATTTTCGGTTGGCCAAGCAGATGAGCAATTTCTCGCTCAATGTGAGTTACTGATCTGTTGTGTTAAATCCTATGACGTGCTTGCTGCTTTGACGCCACTTAGTAAGGTGTTAAACCCTAAATGTGCGATAGTGTTGTGTCATAATGGTATGGGTACAATTGATGCTATCAATAGCACACTAAAACTGCCGCAACCGATTCTTACCCTACTAACCACAATGGCAGCCAAACGTTTGGCTGATAATGTTATCCAACATACAGGTGTTGGCAATAATCATCTCGGCTTAGTTCAAGGGCAATTACATACAAACCAAGCCAATGATATTAAGCAGCTATTAAAAAACGCACTTCCATGTTTTGAGTTCAGTGATAACATCATTACACAGCAATGGCTCAAGCTTGCTATCAATTGTGCTATCAACCCTTTAACGGCGATTAGTGACGTCACTAATGGTGAGTTGGCAAGTGACAAATATCAGCCCAAAATTAAAGCCTGCCTAGAAGAAGTTGTTGTGGTTGCCGCCAGTCAGAATGTGACTTTTAATATTGATAGCTTAATGAAGGTTGTGAACGATGTTATAAGCAAAACAGCTAACAACAGCTCGTCAATGCGTGAAGACGTGAGCAATGGACGAGCTACTGAAATTGATTATATAAATGGTTACATAAAGACCTTAGGGCAGCAAAACAATATTGCCACCCCAATCAATGAGCAATTATATCGAGAGGTAGTTGCGACTAGTCATTATCCGCAGTGATCGCTGATAATGCAGGTAGCAACTTATCTTTAAGCGATTGTAACTGTTCGTCGCTGTATGCTTGTAATGGATGCTTTCCCCAAATAGGAGCCGGCCAAGCCGGATCATCACTGTAGCGTACGATATGATGAATATGCAGTTGCGGGGTAACATTACCTAATGCCGCTACATTCATTTTTTCACCTTCGAATACTTGCATTAGCACCTCACTTAAGGCGCTAGATTCATTCATAAATTGTTGTTGGTCTTGCCAATTTAGCTCATAAAGGTCTTTCACCTCTTCTCGCATAGGCACCATGATAAACCATGGGTAGTGATTATCATTGCATAGAAGTAATTTACAAAGAGGAAAATTAAACAGTTCGATACCATCTCGCTGCAAGTCCGAATGTAACTGAAATTGTACTGTCATGAGGATCTTCCTTTTTAGCGTTTCTTCTTTTTGGGTTTATTTTTGCGACCTCGGCCGCGGGCTGTTTTTTTCGCTTCACGTTCGGCAAGCTTTTTCTCATAAAGCTCAGCAAAATGAATGTTTTCTCGTTCAACTATATCAGGTGTTTCAAGGGTAATTTTACCTAGCGTTTTATCTCTGATTTCATTGACCAGAATTTCTGATGCTTTATGAAAATCAACGTGTCCACCGGCTCTAACACAACCACGTTTACGACCTAATTCTTCTAAAAATTCCACTTCTTGCTGCGGTAATTCGTCAATCTTATAACGTTCTTTAAGTCGCTCAGGGTACGCTTCTAATAGATACTCAGCCGCAAAACAGGCGATCTCTTCATGATCAAAAGCGGTATCTTTCACCCCGCCGCTTACCGCCAATCGATAACCACTGTTTTCATTTGCTATGCGAGGCCATAACATGCCAGGGGTATCGTACAGATATACCCCTTCTTCTAAACGGATACGCTGTTGCGCCTTAGTCACCGCCGGTTCGTTACCAACTTTAGCCTTGGTTTTACCGACCAAGGTATTGATCAACGTCGATTTACCAACATTAGGAATGCCCATGATCATGGCATTTATTTGTTTGCCTTCTTCATCTTTATTGGGTACTAATTTTTTAATTAATGCGGCGATATTTTTTGCACCACTAGGGTCTTCAGTGGTCAAGGCGATTGCTTTAACGTTATGTTGCGACTGATAGTAATCAATCCACACTTTGGTTAGACGATCATCTGCCAAGTCACTTTTGTTGAGGATTTTTATCAGCGGTTTATCACCGCGTATTTCGGTGATCATTGGGTTTTCGCTGCTAAAAGGCAGACGTGCATCACACACTTCAATAACCACATCGATTAAATGAATTATCTCTTTAATTTCTTTCTGGGCTTTATGCATATGCCCAGGGAACCAATTGATTGCCATATAGATTTATAAACAAGGTAAGTTAACAATATTCTAGCAACTTGCTTGCGTATATACATTATTTAAACGCTTTATTTTACGGAGAAAATTACTTTTGCAGGCTTGTCGCTGAGTTAACGTTTTATTCAAATTATTGGTTAGAGGTTAATTAAGTGGAAGTAATAGCTTAAAGCAGGCACCACTGCTCACTTTACTGCGCTCAATGTCTATCTGACCTTTATGCATAAAGACAATTTTTTGGGTTATTGCCAAACCTAACCCGTAACCGGGTTGATGTTTGTTCTTTTCAGAGCGAACAAACGGCAAAAACAGTGTCTCGATATCAGAACTTTCGACTCCTGTGCCATCATCATCGATTTGCACAACAAGGTGGGTATCTGTCGTATACTGATGAACTCTAACACTCTGCTTAGAATACTTAATGGCATTATCAATGAGGTTTTTAATGGCTCTGGAAATATATCGTTCATTTAAATCGATACTTATATCAGCATCATTTTGATAAGAAATTTCTTTACCAGAAAAGTGTTCAACTTGCTCGATATAATCCTGCACTATAGGCGATATATAGCCGGACGCTAAGGCAATGGTCTGTGACTGATGCTCCTGTTTGGAAAAATTTAGATGCTCTTCGACTAAAAGCGACAACTCTTCGACATCATTAGCCAATTTTTGTTTAAATTCATCGATATTATCTCTATCTAGTACAGCAACGTTAAAGTTCAAACGAGAAAGTATGGTATTGAATTCATGGGCCAAGGTATCGGAAATATCTTTTTGTAGCGCGATTAATATGGCTATTTTTTTGGTCATCCAATAAAACGCTTCATTAACCGGTTGAAAGTATTTTGACCGAGATAATTGTAGAGAATTGAGGTCACGACTATGAGCAAACTCTACGCTGGCGTTTTTTAAGCAGTACATGTCACTGAACAAAGGATATAAACCAACAAAAACCAAAATGACAAAAATTCCGTAAAATACAATAGTATACCAATGGAATCCGTTATTTTGATCTGCTGCAAACGGGCCTATTCGCAACAGGGTTTGTTCATTAATTTGCTTATAATAGTATGCCGTCTCATCATTGTGAATAACAGTGAGGATGTCACCACGATTCAATCTAGCGCTGCTCGATTCAGACATGGCAATGTCCGCAACAGGCATAATAGACAAACTTTCAAATGGTAATGTCTGCTCAGACTGGCATGAATAGTTTTGACAATATTCGTCAACCATCTGAAATGCTAAAGTCGACATGGAGTTGGCGTTATTGTAGCTTTCATTCTGATACAGGTAATCGGCAATAAATATAAAACTAAAAAAACTTGCCAATAGTATGCAGTAGTAACGAATGAAGTTCTTAAGCATCGTTAACTCCCTTCGATCGAAAGCAGATAGCCTCGTCCCCACATAGATTTAATGAGTAAGTTATTATCAGAAATGCGTTGCAATTTTTTGCGTAAACGACTTACCCGACCATCGACGGTTCGATCAAAACCGTCGTATTCACGACCTACAGTATTTACAAACAAATATTCACGACTGACGGTTTGTCCTGGTTTGTTAACCAGTAGCCATAACAATTCAAACTCGTAACGAGATAACTTAAATGGTTCACCCTGATATGTAACAAGACGATTTTTTTTGTGCAGCTGCAATTGACCGATGCTAACGGAATTATCTTTGGGTTTAAGTTTATTCAGTCGCAAACTTGCATTGATTCTGGCATACAGTAAATCAGGTATTACAGGTTTACGGATGTAATCATCAGCACCTAAAGCAAAGCCTTTAAGTTCACTTTCAACATCGGTTAATGCCGTAAGAAAAAGGTAAGGACCATCAAATTCATGACGGATTGTTTCTGCTATCTCGAAACCACTTGTACCTGGCAACATCACGTCACACAAAATAAGTGAAACATTGCCGCTGGAGATCAAACATTTTAAATTATCGCCGCGATCAAAATGAGTGACCGTAAACCCTTTCATTGTTAAATATTGAGCTATGGATTTGGCCAGCTGAATATCATCTTCAATTAATAGAATGTGTTCATCTTGATGACTCATTAGAAGACACTCCAAACATGTCTACGCACCTTACGAACATCAACACCGACAACCTGCACTAATACCTTTTGTTGCATCTCATCTTGGTCACTGACCAATCTAAATAATGTGTCATGCTCCAACTGCAGTGCCAACTCAACTGACGATTTCTTTGCTAATTGGTTGCAATAAATTTTGTGTTCAACATCCTCCAACACCATAAATATGCACATATTTTTTGCCGTAGATAGGTGCCAACTGAAGATAAAAGTTTGCTCACAAGCCTCGCCTTCATCAACAATGCAATGCTTAGGCGTGATATTAAAATACCTTTCCGACTCTCCAGCATGGCTTTCCAAGCTAATCACAGTCACTATCAAAATAAATATCAATCTATTCATATCGGCAACCTAATAAACAAACTTCATACCTAGAAAGTATGTCTGAGTATATTCTTCGGTTACGATTGGACTGTTGTATATTTCAGAGTCCAGCTTTTCCAGTTTGTAGCTACTAACCAAATACATGTGTTGATTGATCGGATACATAGCGTCGATTTTAACATGCAGGTTCAGGGCTGCGTCAGGGCTGTAGTTAAAGTGTTCAAAGCCTTCGTCATACTCCACAGCAAAATAATACTGATTTACATCTGCGCTAAAATAACTAGCTCCTAGCTCCAATTGAATAGCAAATTCATCAAATTTGGCCGCTTGATACAGGGCGGCTTTGAGTACAAAGCCATGATGTACGTTACTAATGTCCTGACTGGCAGATAACATTGCGTCAACAAAACCATAATAGTTATATTCAACTCCCCCCATATAAGAGAGCGACCGATGCTCTATCTCAACTTCAGGCCGGGCAACTTCGTCAATTGGTAGGATAAAGTGTGACGACGAATTGCTACTAAACTGTGCAGAAAAATCTCGGTGTGACCCCGGAAACATAAGGCCAAGTAAATTTTGACGACCTATAACGTTGAACACATGACGCTGTGATTCATGCAAGCTGTACGAAACATTAAGATTTTCGATGCTAAGGTTTTTACCCAAATAGCGAATATCAGGTATAGCGATGAGGGAAATATCATCTCTTGTTTGTATATAATTTTCTATTTTTCCATAACCTAACGATCCCCCGAAAAACCATTGCTCTGCAGGTAGAATCCGTTCGTCATTAGAATACTCTGAATCGGCTGTTGCCGACACGTTTAATGAATATACAAAAGTGACTACAGTTATTAAAAATAACACTACTTTTTTCATAGATAATTAAAAATTTTTTTTCATTTTATTAGCATAATAATTGGCCAGACTATAATGTTCGGCATTGATTGTCTACCTCTAAATAAAAATATCTAAACACAGCCAAAATCCTTGTTTTTATTGACCTACAGCGGCATAGCTTTTTGTACAAATTCGTACAACTTCAGCTTTTTAATTGTGAAAACATCAGTAATTGCTTTTGTTAATGCAAATGCAACATAACCATTACAAATGTTTAAAAAACATAATTTAAATTGCTTAATCTCAGAGAGAAAAAGATGATTAAAAACAAAGTAGCTATGGCTGTTTTTTATGCCGCTTACGGTCTTGGAACTGCAACTGCAGCATCCAATTCAGGGGCGACAGTTCATGCGGTGGATATTGATTCACAGCAGATCAGCCAATACACCAAGAAAGCATCTAATCAAAATACGATGTTACAAAATGATGGTCTCAATGTTCAGGTATTTAGCCAGTTAAATAAATTCAACGAAGAAGAAGGTATAGCGGGTGAGCATGTTTATATTGTTCGCCTTATACAACAACCGGTGACAGTCGCAGCGCAAAATAAAAACTCAAATATCGCTCGCGCCATGAAAGCATCCGGTCAGCAAAAACTATTTGCCCATGGCCAACCTGCTTTAGCAGAAGTACTAACCTATGAAAATGCCCTAAAAGCTAAGCAAAATGAAGTGATCAAAAATGCATCGGCTTTATTAGGTCACATTGATGTACGCTCTCAATTTACCAAAGCCATTAATGGCTTCTCGGTAAAAGTCAGCCAACAACAAGCCAAGCAAATTTCACGTTTGAGTAACGTTGCCAATGTTGTACGTGCTAAAAACTATGACTTGTTAACCGATCAAGGCCCAAAAACAATTTCTGCAGATAAAATTTGGACTGGTGAAGCCACCATGGGCAACATGGAATACAAGGGTGAAGGCCAAATTGTCGCCATAATTGATACCGGTATTAACTCTGATCATCCATCATTTGCCGATATTGGTGGTGACGGTTATGACCATACAAACCCTTGGGGCCCGGGCAATTATGTTGGTAATTGTGCTGACCCTGAACTGGCGGAAGCAATCTCTTGTAACGACAAACTGATTGGTGTTCGCTCTTACGAGGTTATCACAGGTGAGTACAAGAATATGGGCATTCCGGTACTGGATGAAACGGGTAACCCAATAATCGATCCATGGACTGGTTCACCGATATACGACTACCGTGATATCGCCGAAACCGGTGAAGATTACCAAGGTCATGGCTCACATACCGCAGCTACAGCGGCCGGTAATGTTTTAGTTGATGTGGATTACGTTTTACCGGCACCGGGTGATGCCGATGGTAAATCAGATGGTACGGTTATTAAGGAAGATTTATTCCCAACCATTTCTGGTGTCGCGCCGCATGCAAACGTTGTTGCCTATCAGGTTTGTTTTCCAAATAACGAAGTCGGTTTAGGTGGCTGTCCAGGTGAAGCCTTAGTTGCAGGTATTGAAGATGCTATTGCCGATGGCGTCGATGTTATTAACTTCTCTATTGGCGGTGCTGATAGTGACGTTTGGTCTGACCCAGTGCAGCTGGCATTTTTGTCGGCACGTGATGCAGGTATCAGTGTTGCCGCAGCAGCCGGTAACGGTGGTCAGGCATGTGGCGATGAATGTTTAGGTGCGTTAGATAACTCATCCCCTTGGTTGGCACAGGTTGCAGCAACCACACATTCTCGTGAAATTGCTGTTGAAACGCCAATCGATTACGCTGGTTTTATTGATCCTGCCCTAGGTTCTTCGACACCTCCAGGTATCGATCACCCAGTAATTGCGGGTTCCATCAATGAAACCGAATTGACCGGTGTGGTTGTTTGGGCCAAAGATTATGTCAGCAATGTTGGCTACAAAGATTGGGCCGGATATTGTGCCAACGAATTCCCGGCAGGTACTTTTGACTTCTTCCATGATGGCACACCGATTCAGGGTGCAGCTGAAGGTGACACCAACGTTATCGTAGTTTGTCAGCGTAACTACCCTACCGATCCGAATGCGGTAGCCCGTGTAGCTAAAGTTGCCAACGTTAAAGCCGGTGGTGCAGACGGTTTCATCATGTTTAATGCCGACCGTTCTCAAGGCACACCAGCGGTTTCCTACGAATTACCATCAGCTCATTTTACTTATGAGCAATGGGAAGGGAAAACCATTTGGTACGGCCACCCGGACAATACGGACGGTCTAGCAGACTGGTTATACTCAGGTGAAATGGGTCATCAAATTACCATCAAGCAAACCATGATCGAGCAAAAGTTCGATGAACAACGTGCCGATTGGTTAGCGCCGTTTTCTTCGCGTGGTCCTTCATTCTCAAATATTGAGATCTTGGCACCAATGATGGCAGCACCTGGCGTGGATATATACGCAGCTTATTCCGATGAGCAGCCATTTGTTGCAGCTCCGTATGGTTCTGACTATGTAGCTATTAGTGGCACCTCTATGGCCTCCCCTCATGTCGCAGGTTCAATGGCACTATTGCGCCAAGCTCATCCTGAGTGGTCTGCCGCTGAAGTACAGTCTGCATTATCTATGACCGCGGATAACGTTGTTAAATACAAACGTTTAAACCGTGAAAGTGAACCAACGGGTCATGCAGAGATCTATCGTGCTGGTGCAGGTCGTATCAATGTTGCCAATGCCGTCAAAGCTGGCCTGGTTATGGATGAAAGCACTGACAACTTTATGTTAGCGAATCCATACAACGGTGGTACCCCTCACAAACTTAACTTGCCAAATATGGTCGACTTCACCTGTGCACCAAACTGTACTTGGGTAAGAACCGTTAAAGCAACCAAAGACGGCACCTGGACCGTAGACCACGAAGCGGTCAAGAGTTGGCACATGGACATGAACCGACAGACTGAAGAAAATGGTGTTGATATTAATGTGACACCGAGCTCTTTCACTCTGAAAAAAGGTGAGACCCAAACCCTAGTTATTAAGGCTTCTATCACTGAGTCGCAAAGTGCTTGGGGCGGTTCTGAGGTTGAATTGCACTCGGCATTGACGTTAACCAGTGACGATGAGGATACGCCAGTAGCAAGAATGCCAGTAGCATTTAAATATGATGGTGGTGATTTGCCAGCTAACGTTGCCACGGTTGCTCACCGCGATAACGGAAGTTACAAGTTAACGGATATCTATGTGCCTAAATCTGACGCCATAAACACACGTATTTATGCACCAGTAAAAGGTGATGTTGAAATTATCGCCCTACCTAAGGACGATGATTCATTGATGCCTTGGGCGTTGAACAACACCGACACGTCTAATCGTGATATGCGCATTGATGAAGCCACTTATGTGAAGATGATGGTAGTACCAGAAGGTGCTAAGCGTCTTGTTGCAGAATCCTTTGGTACTTATGCTTCGGATTACAAAAACACCTTCAATGAAGGTCACATCCGTGTTTATGTTGGTAAAGACTACAACATGGACGGTGAAGTGGACCCAACCACAGAAACCATCTGTGTATCTACTCACTGGGCATCGGATAACTTCTGTGCCATCAATGATCCAGAACCAGGTACGTACTGGGCAATTTTCCACAATCAAGCAGCCGATCCATGGGCTGACGTAGAGGTTAAGTCTGCCGTAGAAGAATTTAAAATATCGACTGCAGTCGTTACTGGTGAAATTGCTACCAACATGTCATTAGAAGCACCTTCTAGCAACGGTAAAGACCCTATCGACATTGACGTTAACTGGGATATGGAAATGGAAAAAGGCGATATTTACTATACCGTTTTTGACCTAGGTACCTCAGATGTAAACCCAGGGAATATAGACGAAGTCGGCTTTAGAGTAATGCGTGGTGACAATGACGTGACTATGAATATGTCTCAAGATCGCGCTAAATCTGGTGATATGTTAGACCTAAACTTTAGCGTCTTGGCTAACAAATCTGGTAGCGATCGCATGTTCACCATTACTGCGCAACTGCCAGAAGGTGTGGAATTAACGAGTGAAGACTTCGTTTCTTCAAGTGAAGCGGTAGAAAGCATTATGGTTGAGGGTTCACAGGTGATCATTACCGGTACTCAACCTAATACTGAAAACCAGGAAGTTGCATACGAAATTACCACCAATGCAACCGACGCTATGTGTATGACACCAACCATCAATGACAACCCAAATCCGGGTGGTTATGTTGATTTATCTCATTGGGGTGTTCCACCAGTATTTGGTGGCTTTAATGAGTATGGTGAGCAAACCAATGCCGGCTGGAATGGAATGGGTAATGTTATCCCTACTTCCGTATTGTTCGGTGGTATGACCGATACCTACTCTTTATACGGTAATACCGAAGCATGGAATGAAAAAGTAACGGTAATCCGAGGTAACGGTACGCTAGCATTTGATACCATGCCAATGTTCTTCGAGTTCTACTACCCACTACCGTTTAACTCATTCCCTAACCAAATCATTGCGCCGTTATGGCGTGCTAGAAACTGGGGTTTGAATAGTGACTCATTCAATACTGAGTTAGGTTGGGAATCAGGTATCTCTCTTGCTTACCTAAATAGCGGTTGGGCAATCGTTGAATGGGATAACGCTGCAGATTATGCTTACTCAAGTTATGACTGGATGACTGGCATGACCTATTGGGATAAGCGCGATAATAGCGTTGACTTCCAAACCTTAATCCACAAAGACGTACGTCATGGTAAAGGTGAGTTCGAGATCATCATGGCCTATGACAACATTGACTGGGGCACAACAGATGGTCGCGGTTCAATTGGTGTACAAGGTTTCGTTGGTCCACAAACATCTTTCGGTCCACTATACGGCCATAAAGGCGAACAATTTGGTTTAGACGATCTGCAAGAGAAGCTATCTGATGACCTGGTTGTTTGTTACAACTATGTTGGCCCTGAGTCATCGCAGTTTGTGGTATCTACTACGGTTGATATTCCGCATCACTTCTCGGGTCGTACCCTTGAGTTCAACGCTACCTCACAGGTAGAAGGTATGGCAGACATCGAGATGAATCATGTAGTTAACGTTGCTAGCAACATCACCTTAATTGAGTTAGATGATATGGAAATTGATGAGAACCAGGCTTTCACTATTGAAGCGACTTTCATTGATGAACATGACTCTGCCAACATGGTATCTGTTATGGGTGAAGCCATTGCCAGTTACGAAGTCGAAATGACCGAGTCTGGCGCTATGGTGCACGTCACTCCTACCGAGAATTACTATGGCGAATCAATGGTTGAGCTAATGGTTAGCGACATCGAAAACCCAAGTGATAGTGCTTCAGCGACCTTCATGTTAACGGTTATCTCTGATGGTGAAGAGCCTGCTCAGAAACAACCTGAAACGGAACAAGAGGACGATGACAACAGCTCTGGTGGTTCACTAGGTATTATGTCATTGATGCTGTTAATGCTAATTCGCGTTAAACGCAACAAGATGTTTAAAGCCTAATTAGTATTTACTAGATAAAGTAATAGCCACTCTACTTTGTAGGGTGGCTTTTTTTTTACTCTGGCTATTTATTGTAAAGAAGCGGTTCTTACCATTTTCAGAAATAGAAAAAGAATATTAAATATGATATTTGCCATTAGAGAAACCCAGCAACACAACAAAACATAATCATTTTTATAATAAATGATAATTTCTATTAATTCACACCCATCTCTATAATGACCTCATTGAATCAAGCAACGAGCTTGAACCTTTAAAGAAATATTGAAACGAAATTTATTTGGAGCACATTATGAAGATGAATCACGTAGGTATCATGGTTGGTGACATGGACAAGGCTGTTGAGTTTTATACGAAAGTTTTGGGCCTTAAAATTGTGATGAACAACACCCCGGTAATTGAAGAGCGCGAAACTGCTATCGGCAGAATGTGTATAGCTGTATTTGGTGAAGGCTTCAAAGGTTTTAACATCGCTCACTTAGTAACAACAGACGGCATTGGTGTTGAGCTTTTTGAAATGAAAGAACGTCAAGAGCGTCACGAAGTTGATTTCTCTCGCTTAGGTATCTTCCACTTCTGTCTACAAACAGATGACTTTGAAGGCGTAATGGCAAAAACAGAAGAGTTCGGTGGTAAAGTTCGCATGGATATTCACCGTTATCATCCAGATGACGATTCAAAACCAGCAAAAATGGTTTACCTAGAAGACCCGTTTGGAAACCTTTTTGAACTTTACTCACACACATACGAAGAAACTTACGCGTCTGATTACGAGTAATCGAATTAGCTTTAGACAAAGGGACAAACTGACACTTCGATGATCTAGGTTGATACTGCAAAGCAGCAAATACAATGAAAGCCCAATAGTTATTAACTATTGGGCTTTTTACTTTGAAAAAATTCAGAGAATATTTTAATTACCGCTTAGTGCCATTTGCAGACCAATCGCTTAAACGGCACTAACGGGATCAATTCGATAAACTTTAGGGTTAATAAGTTAAATTACTAATCCATTCAATTGAGTTTAAATAAGCAATTGTTTCGTCTAAAAGAGGATTATCTTCTAATGATAAAGTTCTCAGGTTTTGATTCGCATCTACATTAACAGTATTAATTTTATTGCTTGTTAAGACCAGATATTCAAGCAATGGAGATAGGCTTGTATCAACAGTTTCAAGCTTGTTTGAATCAAGTCTTAATCGCTTTAAATTAGGGGCGTCTATAATTAACTCTTCTAATGCACCATGACTAACTGTAACCGTATCTAATTCAGCGTGATTGCTTAAGTTAACCTTGTCTAAATTATGATACTCAGCCTCAAAAGTGGATAAATTAACATTTTGACTCAAATCTATTTTAGAAATAGAGGATTGGAAAATATTTAAGCTTTTCAAAGAACTATTGTTATCAGTAACTAATTCAATCAAGCCAGTTACTCCGTGCAAGCTTAACTCCTTTAAAGAGTCGTTACTCGATAAATCAAGGCTTTTTAAATCATGGTAAAGGAAAGATAAATATTCTATTTGAGGCATTGAGGAACCATCAAAGTAAAACTCATAAGGTGAGTCATTCTCAGGGCTTAAAGCCAGCTCCTTTAAATTGGTAAGCATTGAAAAATCTTCGGTAGACAGTATATTTCCAATACAATAAAAAGAGGTGATGTCTTCAAAGTTTTCTACTTCCCCTTCTTCATAAAGGGATGTAATGCATTTTTCTGCCGCTTCATCTACGTAATTATGAGACAGTATCTCAGACTTGCTATCGCCGTCACAACCTACTAAAGCAGCAATTAAACATAAGCTATATAATTTCTTCATTGAAATTCCTTTTTCTTTATTATTGATATTTTACAACATCCTAAACGTCCGTTGTTCGCTCTTAAGAGACATTAACCTTTTCATGAGCTGAATAGAAGTATTTTAAAGGATTAGGGGGACTTTCTTTAAGCTTCTTCGAACTAATGGAGGTTGCGGCTTTTGCCGCAATGACGGTGCTAATAAACTAGAAACAGTTAAACTTCACCGAAAGAAAGCGTTCATTAATACGGCTTTCAAATTGTTATATTCCTGAACCTATCGGCATTTATTCTTCCGTGTGCGTCATCCCGGCGGAAGCCGGGACCTCATGCAGTTTCGAGGAGGCTCCGTTATAGGCACACTTTTTATTTGGAAGGTCCCGGATATCAGCAAAGCTGATTCCGGGATGACGGTGAATACTTTCTATTATATTTTTGGATTACAGAAACGAAAAAAACCCGCTCAAATGAGCGGGCTTTTCTAAATAGGAGCCTGGCGATGACCTACTCTCACATGGGAACTCCCACACTACCATCGGCGCTACTTCGTTTC
>NZ_JABBXG010000010.1:0-132297 GCF_012932945.1 Thalassotalea sp. Y01 | reverse complement strand
TAGCGTGGCGCTGGGGTGATCGAGAGTAGGTAGTGTTTTTTCTTTGGCTGTCTAGCTAATTTAAAACGTCTTAGTACTCCAAAAAAAAGGCACAAAAAAATCAGCTCAAGGCTGATTGATGTATTCTCATTCTTAGTTGAATGAGAATGGTGGGTGTGACTAGATTCGAACTAGCGACCTCTACCATGTCAAGGACTTAACAACTCCTTTAAACCATTGTCCTGTATGGAATTCTGTGTTTTTCGTTCACAGGAGTTCGTTCACAATGGCTACAATCAGACAACTTAAATCAGGTAACTGGAATGTTCAAATCAGAGTAAAAGGGCAACCAGTTAAAACCAAAACATTCTCTTCTCATAGAACTGCTCAATTATGGGCAGATGAGCAAGAGATATTAATTAAAACGTCTTCTCAACCTACCATTTATCAGCTTGGTTTAAAGTATCGTGAATCCGTTTTAAAAGGGCGAGGTTCATACAGTAATTCAATCCATAAACTAAACACTTTAAACAAGTACTTTTCGCAACCTGCATCCACTATCACACCTGAACAAGTTAATGACTTCAAGCATACCCGTTTGTCTTATGTTAAACCTGATACGGTTATCGCAGATATCGCTTTGATGTCACGCATATTCAAATGGGCAAATGATGAATTCATTATCACTTGCGAGAATCCTACCAAGAAAATTAAATACCCTAGAGCTGCTAAACCAAGAAATAGAGTCATTGAAAAACATGAACTTTTAGACTTGATGTCGCATACATCACCTGCAATGGCAACTATATTTGAACTCGCTTATGAAACGTCAATGAGGAGATCTGAAATACTGTCATTACGTGTATATGATCTTCACTTATCAGATCGGCTTTTATCAGTAATAAATGGTAAGCAAGGAGATAGGTTAGTACCCCTCACCAAACGCGCTGTAACGATCCTGAGAGCGATATCTAGCAAACTTAAAGGAAACGATAAGTTATTCAATTTAAAGCCTAATAGCGTTACACAGGCTTTCAGAAGAGCTAGACAGTCTATCGGCCTAGACGATGATGTAAGACTTCACCAATTGCGCCATACTCGCTGTACAATCGTTGCTAGAAAAGGATTTAATATGGCTCAGATTATGGCTGTTACTGGTCATACTGATGTTCGCAGTGTTCAACGATATACGCATCTTTCTGCTAAAGACGTTGTAGATCTTTTATAAGTTTAATGTGGGTTAAGGTGTTATTTCTTTTAGATGCATTTTTGTAAGTAATGCTGTGCGTTGTTCTGTTAATTCTATTAGAGATTGCGCATAAATAAGATTGCGAATAGAGCCACCTTTATATGCGTCAGCAACTAGTTCAGCATTAGCTTTAGCATACTTTTCCCACAACTCTTGAGACTCTTTTAATTGTTGTTTTCTTGTGGCGTCTAACTCGTTAGATAGTTGTTCATATGCTTTACGGAGCATGAACTGAGCACTGTTTAGATGTTGGCTTGATGCCTGATTCAATTCTAGTTGCGATAAATTTGTGTCAGCGTTAACACTAGCGGTTGATGCGATAAACAACACAATAGCCGTAAATAACCTATTCATATGCACGTAGTTCCTTTACTATCGTAATTTACATTTTTTCCGATACTGGAGTTGTTATGATCTGGACGATCGTTGGAGTTATCTTACTAGTATTTGTTATCTATAAGCTAGGATTTTCTAAAGCTAACAAAGCTGTCAGTTTAATCAGTAATAAACTACAAATTAAACCTAACCTTGTGCACGATATGATTGCTAAGATGTCGCCAGATAGGGGGCAGATGTTTGTCGCAAGCGCGAGCAATTCAGCAAACATTGAGCAAAGCGCATATATCTTTGTTATTTATTGTTATTTGATGAATCCGCATCCAGAAGATGTGAAGTGGTGGAAAGGTAAATTGGCAGAAAGTGGTCTGGGCGATTACATCAAATCAGATGCTTTCACTACAGCGTTTGTTTATTTCAATTTAGAAGAAACAATAGACTTTAACCCTCGCAAGGTTGCTGAAGATTTTAACGCTATCTAATTGTTAATCTGGCACTTTTATTGTCGTTGACTATTTACGATTAGAAGATAGATTAAAGAGTGAGGGCTGTGTCTTGGCAACCCTCGACTCCTATCGGGCTATTAAGCAAAAGGACGTGCTAAAAACGAAAAGGGTGAAGTTGTTAGCCTTGCTCGTAGCCCCATTTCTAGTTGGCTCGTAGCTTTTGATTACATTCAGCAAGGAATAATAGGTTACTTGCAGTTATATGTAACATGTAACTTACTAAATGAGGATCGACAACGCGTATCTCTACTCCTTGACCATGTCCGCCTTGTTTATTTCTAATCGTAGGTACACCCGATTCAAGCATGCCTTTGAAAGAAGAAAACTGCGTTTGAAGATAATCAGGTATCAGACCGTTCTCTAGCACAATATTTATTAGTCGCTGTGCGTTAAAACCATCTTTAAATTCCCATCCTCTTTCTGTACAAATTGCTTTAAGCAAGCTTTCGAACGATTTTAAGCAGTCGGTCAAAGATTCTTCTAAATTACCTAATCGATAATGGGCGTGTGCTGACAAAAACTCTTGGTTTGCACCTTCATATATCGGATCGTTACTTAACACCTGAAGTACAGGTTTGACAGCTTCTTTATGAATAAACTTGTTGTCAATTCTGATTAATTCTCCTTGTTGGAATTCGTATCCGATTGACGCCGCCTTAAGCCTGTAATTCAATTCATCAATCGCTTTCTCACAAATTGAACGGGTAAATCCACTAATTACTGATTGACGGTAAATCACGGTAAAGAATAACTCTATCAGGTCAGTTGTTTCATCGATGTCGTAAGAATTGATTAGTTGTGATTTAATCCAGTCAACTCTTTCAAATTCGTGTCTTACTTTGTGAAGTATTCCTTTTTCATGTTTGTAAACGTCGTAAATCTTTGGCCAGAAATTATGCCCGTGCATTCGTTCATGACTAAATAATTTATCAGCGATATTCACGATCTGAACGCGCACGTTTTGAGGGATTTCGTCATATTCATAGACGTCCTGAATATTACCACTTGTTCTTTTTATTCTTGCGGACCGCAACTCAATACCAAACATTTTTCCTCCATTCCAAATATTTGCATATAAGTACCAAATGAGGATTGAAGTGATGATTTTCAAGTCACATTATTCATAAAAAACAATCTCTTTTGATTAAGCCGATATCAGAGCATTTCACCGAGAAAATAAAAAGCTCCATTGCATATATAGAACACCCCCCGTATGCCCCCTGTGTACCCCCTCAGGTAATTTTCTACATATGAACATGATGTCTGTACCTTATTACTGTTGCCTGTGTACTGGTATCAACAAACGCTCGTTAGATGATACTAATTGAAGTAGTGTTAAATCGGTGTCATTTAAATATGGTATTGACTTTATGATACCTTGAGTTATTATTGATACCAATAGTTGATACCATAAGGGTTTATAATAATGAGTCGGACGTTTGCATATTGTCGTGTGAGTACGCATGAACAAGATACTAATAATCAAAAGCTTGCGATTACTAATGCAGGTTACGAAGTAAGAGAGGATAGAGTTGTCAGCGAAACCATAAGTGGCTCTGTGAGGGCTTTAGAGCGCCCAGAGTTCAAGAGGTTAGTTGATAGACTCGAAGATGGTGATCAGCTTGTAGTACTCAAGATAGATCGTCTAGGGAGAGATAACATTGATGTCCAGAAAACTATTAGCTTGCTGATTGAAAAGGGCATTGGTGTTGTTAGCTTAGATTTACCTGTACCAGATCTATCCAGTCCTGAGGGTAAGATGATGTTGCAGATGTTTACTGCATTTGCTGAGTTTGAGCGAAATCGCCTGATTGAACGTACACAACAAGGCCTAGCGAGAGCGAAAGCAGAGGGCAAGCAACTAGGTAGACCGAAAGCTACGGACACTACGATCAAAGTACAGCAAGCGAAGTCTGAAAAGCTATCACAGTCACAGGTAGCCAGTAAATTAGGTCTGTCTTTGCCTACAGTAAAAAGGCATTGGAATAAAACAGCTTGATACCGTGATTCTGGATTATGTCTGTGAGGTATAGTGATCTCACAGGCATAGTTTATTAGTGTAATCAGTGTTTATCTGTTAAAATTAATTTAGTTTTTTTGTCTTTTCATATCAATGACTTAGCAGCTTTTTTGAAATGTTGGCATGTTTAATGCATAATTAATTGTAGACAAAACTCTTTTTTGACGATATAATATCTATATATACTAGAAAATATATATAGAAAATATTCATATAAAGTATTTAATTACTTTTATTATTTTGAATAAAAATATATTAGAAAATAGTATCTTATTTCTATTGTCACTTCTGACAAATATAACCATTCAATAAATTAATATTCCGTTCAACTTTCCTAGTCTAATTAGGAGGTTTTATGACGTCTCGTCATTTATCTACTCGGCCTTGCGCTGAGACCGTTTTCATTGTTCATCTTCTGGTGAACAGCAACCGTAAATCACCTTGGTTCGAATTCACTTACAAAGAGATTCAAGACCTATGCGCTTATTCGTATTTGTCGGGAGCAATTGCTTTCGTTAAGAGAATGGAGCAACGTGGTCTAATCGAGGTCGACCGTTCTGGTCATAAAAACAAGTACCGACTCACTTTAAAAGGACAACAATTATGATGTTTATTCCACCACAAGAAACACCGAAACAAGACGACAGCAAGCTCAATGCAGAGGACAAACTAGCTCTATCACTGGCTGAAATGCCCTACATGAGCCTTGAATACCGCTCTAAGGTAGCAGAGCTAGGTCAACGTGCTGATCAATTACGTGAACGTGGTAAGGCTTTAAAAGCAGAAATAGAGAACCAAAAGCGTTTACAGAAAAATCATGAACTTGGTATGGCTGAATTAAATCGCTTATCTCAGGCTGATATCGAGGTAGATCGTATACGTACTGCTCCTATTGAAGATGCTATCCGTAAGCATGGTGTTGAACTAACAAAGTATGACTTACAGAAGATTGCTGTTGATCAAGGTCTGCGTACTGAACACAAGTTATTCCAGGACTGGATGAAAGGCTGTAAACAGACAATGGGTGTTCATTACCTAAATCCGGCACGTAACAAGGTATCAGACAAAACACTTAGGGATTTATAACGATGATCGAAATCGATAGAGAGAAATTCTTAGAAACGAAAGATCCAACGGGCTATAAGTACGCTATAGAACACTTGCCTGAGGGGTGGCAACAATGGCAAGAGCTATTGAAGAAACGAGCATTTAAAGAAAACTATCATCAACTGGAGAGTGAGCTTAACGCACGTATACAGTCAGATATGATCATTGGCCTACAAGAGTTGTCTATGCGTAATGCTGCTGCCGCAAAGATCTTACTGACGTTAACTGGTCATACTCAACCACTAGGCAGACCACCAACTAAGGAGATAAAACGTAAGAAAGAAGACGAAATAGACCATTTACGAAATCTAGAAGCTTATGCTGAGGACATAGCCAGATTAAATGGTAAGTAAATTGTCTTGAAAGTAGTTCATAAAGAAAATCATTAATTAAAAAATAACAGTAACCGAAATAACCATTCTTAATAAATTCCACAGTTTTACTGGCTTATAGCCAAGTACTACAAACACTACCTATTCCATTCGATTCCTATTAGTAACGTCATTACTTATAACTTCTTTTCTATAAGAGAAGTGCTCTACAGCCCTTTAAAAATAAGGGGTAAATTGATTTTTTGGAAATTGAATTTACAAGAGTTCTAAAACACAGACGTCACATAGGTCATTTACAAGGGATTTTTAAGGGGCTTATATGTCTAACATTTCTAAATTTACTACTACTGATGTCGTTGATTCCGTAATGGGATCTGGCAAAAGTACAGCTACCATTGATTACATCAAAAATAGTGATAACCCAGTATTACTTATCGTTGAATACGATACAGAGGTTGATCGCTTTCTAAATGCTATACCTGAGATCGTCTCACCCAAACAGGATAATGGTTATCTATCTCGTTACGATTCACTCGTTAATATGCTTGAGTCGGGTGAATCTATTGTCAGTACTCACCAATTGTTTTCTAAATGGGATGATAAAGTTTTACATCTAATCAAAGCCAACGGTTACGAGCTTATTATGGACGAGGTGTTATCAGGCGTTTTATCTCAAGTTCCTATAGATTCTCAAGACATAGTTAACTTGATTGAAGATGATTACATGGTGCAAGAGTTCGGTAGTGATATCCCAAAGTTAAAGCCAACTGGTAAGCCGTTCTATAAAGAGTACTCTCGCATTGAACAAAAGTTACGTAACAAGGATATCTATTTGTCTGTTGAGAGAGATGCAGTAAATAAGAAACTCTATATTTTTGAAGCACCCTCAGCAAAGATATTCGAGGCGTTCCACAAGATTACTATCTTGACTTACTTGTTTGACGGTAGCCTGTTATCTAATTACTTCGATTTACATGATGTTGAGTACGAATTGAAGTCTGTTGTTTCTGGAGAAATGACTGATTATCAAGGCGCTAGTGGTGAACAATTTAAAGACCTGATCACGATATACAACGGTAAGCATAACGAGATTGGTCGAGGTCGTTACGCTTTGTCTCTTAGATGGTATGAAAGGGGCAATAACCCTAAAGTTGCTAGTAAGGCTGTGAGGTCGGTATTTAATAACTTTAAAGTCGAGCGTAATCTATTCGCTTGGTCAGTTCATAAAGACGTAATTGATAAAGTTGCCCATAGTGATTTTCATTCTAAACGCTCTTTTGCCAGATATGACAGCAAGCAAATACCATACAGCGACGACATCACTTTTATTTCCCAAACCACTAGAGCAAGCAATCAATATAAAAACAAAGCTGTAATGGCTTATTGCTCTAATACATTCATGCGACCCGTTCTAAGGAATTTTCTTACCGACAACGGTGTTGACGTCCAAGAAGATAAATTCGCTTTATCACAGCTAATACAGTGGATCTGGCGTTCCCGTATTCGAAACGGTGAGCCTATTGCCATCTATATCCCTAGCAAACGTATGAGACAGCTATTAATGGCTTGGCTTGGTTATGACAAAAACGAGATGTTTTAAAAGGAGTTTATATGCAAACACAGATCACAGTCTTACCGCCATCGGATAACCCTAAATTGATAACGGCATCTTGCCATAAAACCGATTACTACAGCGACTACACAACTGATGCTTTCAAAGAGCAAAACAGTCGCAACCGACAACTATTCTACAGACGACGTAAAACCGATCTACAGCACACACAAAAGGAATCTTAAAATGGATATCAGCAACAACACACAGGCGTATCGAAAACTATCATCACTGGCTACTCAGGCATTACGTGGAGCGATTAGTGCCTATGAAGTTAATAAAATGCTCAGTCGTTTATCTAGCGCCAAAGAGCATTACTCGGAGATAAACGAGTATCAGAAACAACTATCGTTGGCTCAGCAAACCAATGTTGAATTACAGAGCGTTATTGATACCTTGGCAGATGAAAATCATTTGTTGACCAATGAGCTTGAAGAAAAGCATCAAAAGGTCTTGGAGTTAAACGCAACAGTAGGGCAACTTGAGTCCAGTAATTCTGAATTGAATACAGAGCTTTTAGATTTTATTGAATCCAAGCAAAAGGCAAAGTTGATTCAAGAGTTAGAGCAGAAGTTAGATGATCTGAAAGCAAACTAATATATTTTGTTCGTTAAACTTCATTGTCGTTGGGGTGTAGCTCAGTTAGTTAGAGCGCTCAGAGCGTAGCGACCATAGCGAGGTACGAGCAACCCTTGACATGGAAATAGTAAAAACGAAATAAACAGATAAATTCGTTCACAATTGACTAGTGTGAACAAAGGCTATATTGTGAATAATTCTTTAGATAGGATTCTCTACAGGCCAGTAAAGAATGGTGGGTGTGACTAGATTCGAACTAGCGACCTCTACCATGTCAAGGTAGCGCTCTAACCAACTGAGCTACACTCCCACATCTTGTGGTCAGTTGTCGATGACAACGGCGGCTATGTTAACCAGTTGCATTTATTGATGCAAGGTCTTTTCTTAAGTTTTTTTGCAAATTCGATGAGTTTGCTTATTTCTTATTCAGTCGAGCCTGTAATGTTGTTTTATGCGCGGCTTGCCAGCATTTGTTGGTCCGCTCGTTTTTGCACAATGCTAAGTCGCCAAGCCAATAGTATGGCGGCTGTAGTTAGGCCTGAAATAAAACCTATCCAAAAGCCTGCGGCACCTAATTTTGGCATAAGTATATCGGTCATGCCGAGTACCAGGCCAAGTGTCAGGCCGACTACCCAATATGAGATAAAGGTAATGTACAAAATTGATTTGGTATCTTTGTAGCCGCGCAGGGCGCCCGCCGATATTACCTGGATGAAATCGGAGAACTGAAACATTGCCGCTAGGAACATTAACTGCGCAGCCATGATAATGACATTGTCTTCGGTGGTGTATATTCGCGCTATCGGTTCACGAAATACCACGGTAATGGTAGCGGTAAATATTGCAATCAAAAAGCCAACTATCATTGAGCTTTTACACATGTCTTTGGCATTTTGCAGCTGTTTTTCACCGACCGCAAAACCGACTTTAATCGTCACTGCCATGGCAATAGATAAGGGCACCATAAATACCAGCGATGAAAAGTTGATGGCGATTTGATGACTGGCAACGATGTCTGCACCGAGGGGCGCCAAAATAATTGCCACCACACTAAACAAGGACACCTCAAATAGCAGTGACAAAGCGATGGGCACGCCGAGTGTTAGGATGTAATAGATCTCTCGTTTATTCGGCTTGGCAAACGCTTGGCTAAAGTTAATACGACTGAGCTTTTTAGAAAACTTAGCGTACAGAAACATACCGGTAAACATGGCCCAGTAGACGATTGCCGTTGCAATACCGCAACCGGCACCACCAAGCTCTGGCGCGCCAAACGCACCGTAAATAAAGATATAGTTGGCCGGTATATTAACGATTAAGCCAATGACGGCAATGAGCATGGTCGGTTTAGTAATGCCCATACCTTCGACATAATTTCGCAGTACGAAGTACAAACAAAAGCCCGGACCACCCCAGACAATGTAGCTTAAATACTCTAGCATTAAGCGTTTTAGCTCAGGCTCTAAACTGGCATGCTCAGCAATAACAGGCTCGACTAAATAAAACAGGACAATAACCAAGCAGGAGAGAAACAGTGTTATCCAGCCGCATTGTACTGTTGAGGAGGCAATTTTTTCATCGTTCTTCTCGCCTCTGGCTTGCGACACGATGGCGCTCAAAGCCATGGTGATGCCTTGGATAGAGATGAATATAGGTAACCAGATACTGCTTGCAACCGCGACTGCGGCCATATCGGTAGAACTGACACGACCTGCCATCACCGTATCGGCGAAGCCCATTAGAGTCTGAATAAGTTGGGCAATCAGTATTGGATACGCCAACTTAAGTAAATCTTTTGTATCGGAGAAAAATTTCGCTAATGTCATATTGGCAATGATACGATAATGCAGATCATGAATTTGAACAGAGATAATATATGTTTACAGGAATAGTGCAATCTACAGCGCAGGTAAAATCGATAAAAGAAGGTAAAAACTTTCGTCATTTTGAAATGCAAATGCCTATTGAATTGTTAGATAACCTACAGCTCGGTGCCAGTGTCGCCAACAACGGCGTGTGTTTGACCGCTGTCGCCTTTGACGCTTTAAACGAAAGCGATGGCGTTATTGCGTTTGATGTTATCGACGAAACATTGCGCTTAACCAACCTTGGCCAACTGGAGGTGGGTAGTGAGGTCAATATTGAACGGTCGATGAAAGCAGGTGATGAAGTTGGTGGTCATCTTGTCTCTGGCCATGTGCATTGCACCGCCACTCTGGTTGAGCGAATTGATAGTGAAGATAATTGCAAGATGACGTTTTCGCTGGCTGAACAATGGCAAAAATACCTGTTTGCGAAAGGATTTATAGCCGTAAATGGTTGCAGTCTAACCTTAGGGGAAGTAACTCCGGGGCAGTTTTCTTTACATTTGATCCCAGAGACATTGCAACGTACAAATTTGACGGCACTGCAAGTCAATGATGCGGTTAATATAGAAATTGATCAACAAACCATGACCATAGTCGAATCCATCGAACGTATCATGGCCGAAAAATTGGCGTCGACGAACGGCTAATATGTGGTTTTAAAATACCTGTTCGTCGTCTGCGTCAATGGTTAACTGGATCACTTGGTTGTAATCATCGATGTGCATATTGAGGTGCAATTCAGCACAACAATTAGGGCAGGTATCATAGTAATTCTGATCGCCCTGAGTGGTATCTAGCTCGATGTGCATGGTGTGGGCACAGTGAGGACAGTTGATGGTTTTTCTACTAATGTCCTGCGCCATAGCGACAGCCTCCTTCATCAAAATGTCATATATACAGTATGAACATTTATCACGATTTTGCCTGATATTTCGACGACAAAACAAGGTGATTTTTTACGACTAAAAATCACCTCTAGGTAAGCTTTTGAATTTGCTTAATAAAGGTGTGAACCTGATCAACATAGATACCACCAAACATATTGGCGTGGTTGATTATATGATAAAAGTTGTAGATGAGTTTGCGCTGCTCATAGTCCGAATCAATGGCTGACGTTGCCTGGTAGCCGTCATAGAAGCTTTGTTCAAAACGACCAAATAATTCGGTCATAGCCAAATCCACTTCCCGATCACCGTAATAACATGCGGGATCAAATAAGCAAGGGTAATGGTGGGTGAATGCTACATTGCCTTGCCATAAATCGCCATGCAGTAAAGAGGGAATCGGTTGATGATCGCCTAACACATCTTTGCACATGCGAGTGACGCCAATGACGTCTATATTTTTCACCTTGGCATCTAACAACTGCAACTGATGCCGTATTCGGTTTTCGCTAAAAAACGTTGCCCAATTATGGTGGTAATTATTCGGTTGAGGCGTATGACCAATATAGTTATCTTCTGGCCAGCCAAACTCGGCTTGTTGATTTTCGCTGTGCATTCGCGCCAGCGCTACGCCTAATTGAAAGAAATCGGAATCACTGCTTGGTAATGGTGAGGTATGCATTTCAATGTATTCAAGCACCAAATAACTGTTGGCAACGGTGGTGCCTAGGGTGATCACTTTAGGCACAACAATATCGCTACGACAATTTAGAATGTCGAGATTAAGCGCTTCCGCTTCAAAGTTGGCAAAGTTCTGTTTGTCATTGACTTTGACAAAGTACATTTTTCCATCGCTGCGAATGCGAAAGGCGCGATTGATATCGCCACCACTGAGTTCCTCGGTCTGACTCATTTGAAAATCTGTCTTGGTGGTGTTAGCGATATCTTTGCTGATAGATTGCCACATGGGTTACCCGCAAAAAGACACATTATCGAATAATTGCTAATTATAGCTAAAACTTGTTTGTTGGTTGTTTTTTAGGCGTATTTTTCAGGGCTATTTTTTAGGCCTGTTTTTAGGGAGGAGGACTGTTTCTAGGTATTTATGGCGTTAAATTTTTCAAATTAACCAAGCTCTGTTTTATCGACCGTAAGGACTGGTGATTAGACAACCAAGCGGGTAAGTTTCCAGAAGGGTTCATGGTGCCTATGTATTGTACTTTTAATTGCTGCTCGGTCAGTTGTTGCGCTTGCCATATTACGTCGACATGTGTGACTTGTACGTGCTCTGAATTATCGATGGGGTAACTCGGTACGTCTTCAACATGCAGAACAAAATGTTGCTTACTCTGCTCGGTAATTTGGGTTTGGGTAATCATGTGACGACTCGCTATCAAAGTAAAACCGGCAAAGCGTGTATAGACCATGGCTTGGCCTTCTTCATTTACCTGCAAAAATCGGCACTGTTCGACAGAGTCCAACCAACGACTTACCGTGCTGGCATCGGTCAGTTGGAAGTAAAATAAGTCGATGTCTCGGTTTATAATAATTTCAGCTCGAATGGTAATAAATGGCGCGTTTTTCTCTTCTTTATATTCGATTAACAGCTGGTCTTGCTGTTCATATAATTGCCAGTCATCATCGTTGCCATTGTCAGGCGATTTAGCAACACAATTCATCGTCGTAAATAACACGATACAAAGCATGAGTGGTGGCAGTATATTAAACATCGTTGCTTATTATGATCCATGATTGAAAATGACGCTGGCAAAAACCTGGTGCTGCACTACATAGAATAACCTAAGGTTATATGTTAAATATTGTCGTTTTTGCCTGTGTTTATCCCTTAACTCAAAGTTGCAAATGCGCTTAAATTGCCCTAAGATTGCACGCTTTACTGCCTTTGTTGACGTTAATGCTTGATTTAAGTGTGTTGAATTTACACATAAAAATCAATGTTTGTTGGCGCGAATCGAAAGCAACAATTAGATGCAATAAACTAAAACATCCGCTTGACCCTGTATGGTCAGGCTCAACTAACATTAGATATAACATGTGGCATTTCGTATGTGTCACCACTGTTGAGGAAATATTATGCCTATCATTACTCTTCCTGACGGCAGTCAGCGCAGTTTCGAAAACGACGTAACTATCATGCAAGTGGCTCAAGATATTGGCCCAGGTTTGGCAAAAGCCACCATTGCTGGTCGTGTCAATGGCAAGCTAAAAGATGCTTGCGAACTTATCACCGATAACAGCGAACTGCAGCTTATCACCAATAAAGACGCCGAAGGTCTAGAGATTATTCGTCACTCTTGCGCTCATTTATTAGGTCATGCAATTAAACAATTGTGGCCTGATACCAAAATGGCCATAGGCCCAACTATCGACAATGGCTTTTATTATGATGTCGATCTTGAGCACAAATTAAATGATGAAGACTTAGCCAAGCTTGAAAAGCGTATGCAAGAGCTTGCTAAGAAAAACTACGACGTTGTTAAGAAAACCGTTTCATGGCAAGAGGCACGTGAAGCCTTTGCTGCGCGTGGTGAAACGTACAAAATTGAAATTCTAGATGAGAATATTTCTCGTGATGACACGCCTGGCTTATATCATCACGAAGAGTACCTAGACATGTGTCGTGGACCACATGTACCAAACATGCGCCATTGCCATCATTTCAAATTGATGAATGTTGCCGGTGCTTATTGGCGAGGTGATTCTGACAACAAAATGTTGCAGCGTATCTACGGTACAGCGTGGACAGATAAGAAACAGCTTAAAGCCTATATTCAACGTCTTGCGGAAGCGGAAAAACGCGATCATCGTAAGATAGGTAAGTCTCTTGATTTATTCCACTGGCAAGAAGAAGCGCCGGGCATGGTGTTTTGGCACAATGACGGTTGGACTATCTATACTGAGCTTGAAAAGTTTGTTCGTGAAAAACTTCATGAATATGACTACGATGAAGTAAAAGGTCCAATGATGATGGATCGCACCTTGTGGGAAAAATCAGGTCATTGGGAAAAGTACGCCGATAATATGTTCACTACCGAGTCGGAAAAACGTGAATATGCTATTAAACCGATGAACTGTCCTGGTCACGTTCAAATCTTTAACCAAGGTTTGAAATCTTATCGCGATTTACCGTTACGTATGGCGGAATTTGGTTGTTGTCACCGTAATGAACCAAGTGGTGCATTACATGGATTGATGCGCGTACGTGGTTTTACCCAAGATGATGCTCACGTATTTTGTACCGATGAACAAGTACAAGATGAAGTTAGTAAGTGTATAAAGATGGTATACGATGTATACTCATCATTTGGCTTTAGCGACATCATGGTAAAATTATCGACACGTCCTGAAAAACGAATCGGTAGCGATGATATTTGGGATAAAGCAGAGCTTGGTTTGGCAAACGCATTAAAAGCCAATGATATAGAGTTTGAATATCAACCAGGTGAGGGCGCGTTTTACGGTCCGAAGATTGAATTTACCTTACTTGACTGTTTAGGTCGCCATTGGCAATGTGGTACTGTACAGTTAGATTTCGCACTACCTGGGCGTTTAGGCGCAACTTACGTAGGCGAAGATGGCGAACGCCATGTACCCGTTATGATTCACCGTGCCATTTTGGGCTCTATTGAACGTTTCATCGGTATTTTGATTGAAGAGTTTGAAGGCAAATTCCCAACATGGTTGGCACCAACCCAAGCTATTATGATGAATATTACCGACAAACAAGCGGAATATTGTCAACAAGTTGTAAAAAAACTGAAAGAAAATGGGTTTAGAGCTAAAGCAGACTTGCGTAATGAAAAGATTGGCTTTAAAATTCGCGAGCATACTTTAAAGCGTGTTCCTTATTTACTGGTTGCCGGTGATAAAGAAATGGAAGCGGGTGAAATCGCAATCCGTACACGCAGTGGTGAAGATTTAGGAAAATTGTCTGTTGATGATTTTATTGCAAAAATGACGGAAGAAGTTAATTCCCGTTCATAAACAATGAATTATCAATGGATTTACGTTAGTTCTTTTGGAGGAACAGACTATTAAAGGTGGTCAAAGAGGCGGTCGTAAAGAGCCGCAACACAAGTTAAATGGCGAAATTACCGCTCAGGAAATTCGTTTAATTGGCGTAGATGGCGAGGCAGCAGGTGTTGTTTCCCTTCGTGAAGCCCTTGATGCAGCTGAAACTGCAGGTGTTGATTTAGTAGAAATCAGCCCTACGGCAAAACCGCCAGTCTGCCGTGTAATGGATTACGGTAAGTTCTTATACGAAAAGTCGAAAGAACAGAAAGAACAACGTAAAAAGCAAAAACAGATTCAGGTTAAGGAAATTAAATTTCGACCTGGAACTGATGAAGGCGACTATCAGGTAAAACTACGCAACCTGAAGCGCTTCTTAGAAGGTGGTGACAAGGCTAAGGTAACATTACGTTTCCGCGGTCGTGAAATGGCCCACCAGGAGTTAGGTATCGAACTGCTAAATCGTGTTAAAGCGGATCTGCAGGATATTGCCCAGTGTGAATCTTTCCCGTCAAGGGTTGAAGGTCGCCAAATGGTAATGGTACTGGCTCCAATTAAAAGATAATTTCTGGTCTGAAAGTAAAAAGGCCAGTCTCATATGAGTCTGGCCTTTTTCACCATTGTTATCTTTTCGTTATCTGTCGTAGTTTTGCGGATAACAATTAGTCGGTAACAGAGGCTCAACAAGTAACTCTTTGAGTTCGCCCCATGTTACTTAAGTTTTGGCATAATAAATGCGGAGTTTTCCATGCCTAAAATGAAAAGCAATAAAGGTGCTGCAAAGCGCTTTAAAAAGACTGCTTCTGGCGGTTTTAAATGCAAACAAGCCGGTCTACGTCACATCTTAACTAAGAGACGTACCAAAGTTAAGCGTCACTTACGTGCTAAATCAATGGTTGCTAAATCTGATATTAAATCAGTTGTAGCAATGTTGCCTTACGCTTAATAGAGGAGAGTAGATAATGGCTAGAGTAAAACGCGGTGTAGTTGCACGTCGTTCTCATAAAAAAGTTCTTAAGCAAGCGAAAGGTTACTACGGTGCTCGTAGTCGCGTATATCGTGTTGCTTTCCAAGCTGTAACCAAAGCGGGTCAATACGCATACCGTGACCGTCGTCAACGTAAGCGTCAGTTCCGTCAACTTTGGATTGCTCGTATCAACGCAGCATCTCGTCAAAATGGTCTATCTTACAGCCGTTTCATCAACGGTCTTAAGAAAGCATCAATCGAGATCGATCGTAAGATCCTTGCTGATATCGCTGTATACGATAAAGCAGCGTTCACTGTACTTGTAGAAAAAGCGCAAGCGGCTCTATAATTCAGTGCGATGACTTTTGAAAAGGACGCTTCGGCGTCCTTTTCTTATTCTAAATCTGTATTTATTGCTGAGAAATTTTGCTAAAATTTTTGCGCAATAAATATAAAAGATACCATTTTTTACTGGGAAAAATTATGAGCATTGCCAATAAAGTTCTTGCCGTAAATAACGATTTACCTATTCGCACTAACTTACCTGTCCATAGCGGTAAAGTGCGCTCTGTATACTGGTTAACTGAAGAAGATAGCCAACGCCTGATTAAAGAAAAAGGCTATGATGTTGCTGAAGGTACTTCTTTAGCGATCATGGTTATTTCAGACCGTATCTCAGCTTTTGATTGTATTTGGCATGGCGAAGGTGGCTTAAAAGGCGTACCAGGAAAAGGCGCGGCGCTTAATGCTATCTCAAACCATTGGTTTAAGTTATTTAAAGAAAATGGCCTAGCAGATAGCCATATTCTCGATATCCCACACCCATTTGTATGGATTGTGCAAAAAGCAAAACCTGTAATGATAGAAGCGATCATTCGTCAATACATTACCGGTTCTATGTGGCGTGCATACGAGAAGGGCGAGCGTGAGTTTTGCGGTATTGAGCTTAGTGAAGGCCTAAGCAAAGACGGCAAATTAGACAAACTTTTACAGACACCTTCAACCAAAGGTATTTTGGAAGGGATCCCTGGCGTACCAGCACAAGACGACGTAAACATCACTCGCAAAAACATTGAAGACAATTTTGCCGCCTTTAACTTTAAGTCGCGCGAAGATATCGATTTGTATGAAAAGCTTCTTGAAGAAGGTTTTGACGTTATTTCAAGTGAGCTTGCTAAAATAGACCAAATCTTTGTTGATACCAAATTTGAATTTGGTTACGTCAAAGATGCACAAGGCAACGACAAACTAATTTACATGGATGAAGTAGGTACTCCGGATTCATCTCGTATTTGGGATGGTGAGCAATACCGTGCAGGTAAGGTTGTTGAAAATTCGAAAGAGGGTTTCCGTCAATTGCTACTTAACCACTTCCCAGATCCTGACATTTTATTAAACAAAGACCGTATGGACGAGCGTGAAGCATTAGCACGTGACAATGCCTTACCGGAATCTGTTCTTATGGCCGTTTCAGATACCTACACTGGCATCGCTGAGAAAATTACGGGTGAGAAAATTGTTATCAGCGACGACCCGAAAGCTGAAATCATTGATATTTTAAAAGAGCAATATGATCTAATCGCCGATTAACATTACAAACGTTATTTCAATTTCACTGTTAAAAAGCTCGTAACGATTGTTACGGGCTTTTTTGTTACCTAATCACATCTTTAGTTTCAGACACTCCAATCCTCTGGTTTGCGGTCTGTTTAATCTTTTTACCTGTACGTTTAATAGATTGTAATCCGTCTTAAAAAGTCTGCTAAGTAATTGTTTTAAAGTCATAAATTAATTGAGTACAAATTCGAACGATTATGTAACAGTAATTTAGGTCAGTTGTACTAAAATGAGCCTGTGAATTTTTAACGCCTGTTGGTCGGCTATCTAATTCAGTAAACATAGCCCTCAGACAACAAAATTAGTGGCTCTATTTAAAGCCAATCTAACGGAGACGTATTATGAACAGATTACTGATTGCCATAGCCATGACAGCCATACTTGCAGCAACGGCACAAGCTGACGATAATGTATCAGCTTCTCAAGACCTGCTTAACCCTTTAACACAAGCTATTACAGTCCCTGTGTTATTCGAATCGGGTACTGATAGTGATCATAATATTGTCTCATTGCAACCTATTGTGCCATTTGAGTTAAACGATGATTGGAATATTATCACGCGTACAATAGCACCTATTACTGACTCAGGTGGTGAGCAGGGGATTGGCGATATTAGTCAAAGCATATTATTCTCACCTAAAGAAGCTACAGATGATGGTTGGTTTTGGGGTGCTGGCCCATACGTTCAATTTGACACCGCATCACACGAAGAGCTTAGCTCCGGTGGCGAAGCTGTTGGCGCTAGTGCTGTAGCTTTAAAAATGGATGGTGCTTGGATGTATGGTGCCTTAGTAACACAAGCTTATTCGGCTAATGGTTCAATGGGTGAAGAATTTAGTGTCGCTACCGTGCAATCCTGGGTTGATTACACAACTACTGATGGCATTACTTACGAGGTGATGACTGAAGCTACCTATGATTGGCAGCAAGAAGATTGGGCAGTGCCCGTCGCCTTTACAGTAAATAAGTATATGGTCGTTGGTAGTCAACCAATGATTATTGGTGCTGGTGTAGAGCATTGGGTTAAGACAACTGATACATCATTATCTGGTACTTCATTAAACTTAAACTTGTACCTATTGTTTGACAACTAAGAACTTAAACGAGTTTTCACATATTTTGAATTCTAAAGCTATAGTCTACAAACAAGGCATCTGGAAACTCGTTCCTTTAGGTGAATAGTGAAAGCATCTAGAGCCGCTTTGTCTACTTAGACCATTCTCGTGGACACTACGGTTGAAGGAGAGACAAAAGGCAAAAATTACAAACGAGATCCTGCCGAATTTAAACGAATGGCTTCGTTTAAGAAGTATCTTAAGATACCTGCAGGGTAACCTGACCCTTATGTAACTCCGAAAACGAATTATTAAGAACCGTTGATAAACAAAGCCTTTACCATGTGGTAGAGGCTTTTTCCTTTCAAAGAAATGATCCATGATTAGACCTATAGAATATTAGACTGCCATAATTGAACTATGCTGCATTAACACTAGGCCCTCTTAAACTGCGAGATTGTATTTATGCGAAAAGGCTACAAAAAGGGTGAAACCAAGCTTACAGATATCCTTAAATTAACGGAAAATATACTCGTCCGTGATGGCTATGCGGGTTTGTCGATGCGAAAAGTCGCGCGCGAGATGGGGATCACAGCCGGTAATTTACAATACTATTTTGCGACTAAAGACGAATTAATGAGTGCGGTACTCGACAATATATTACACGCCTACATGCAACAATTTGATGCGATTAGAAATACAAATACGATTGAAGCACAATTCAAAGAACTAATTCAGGCATTGTTCTCTGATGTGTATAGTGAAAAAGCCGTTAAGTTGTTTCCTGAACTTTGGGCTATGGCTAGCAATGATTTATTGGTCAAAGAAAAAGTCTCGGCTATGTATGAAACATATCGAAGAATGTTAAGTGTGCTTATTAAAGAGCTAAATCCGCAACTGAGCGAGGAACAAGCGGGTAACTTGAGTATCTATATACAGTCTTCAATTGAAGGTCATTCTTTGTTTATTGGGGTGGATAAACGGTGGCATAAGAAGGCCCATGATATTATTAGCTTGGCGACCGAGAGCTTCCAGCAATTGATATTAAATCAAGGTAAACATTAGAATTTTAGCAAGCAAAACTCAGATTACTCTAAACCATTCTATTAACGATAAATTTTACTTATTAAGCATTTCTATTATGGTTAGTAGTAATAGAAATGCTAGGGGGCTTTATGAATAAAATTGTTACCATAATCACCGCATCTTGTTTGACTGTATCTGCAGCAGGCCTGGCGTCGGATGACAGAACCGCTGAGCTTGAAGAGTTACTTGCTAATGACGCCAGTAAATTGATCTATCTCAGCAGAGATTGTGATATGCCAATTGATGCTGAAAAATTTAAAGATTTGGCGGCCTTAAAAGCCATGATGGAAGGCTATGGAAATACCGACAACGTGGATTGGGAAAAGGTCACTAAAATGGCGCATGAAGGCTATGGCAAAATTAAAGTCGAAGCCCCTGTTGGTGAAAAATGCCCTGAATATAAAGATCAGTTAGGTGAAAAATACGAATGGCTAAAAGACATAAACGCCGGTTAGGTTGACGATAACGCTCTGAAAAGGTTACTGTCTTTATTCAATTAAGAGTAGACCTCGTTCTGGCATAGACAAATATGCTGGAAACCTGACAGGGAAGTAGTATGAAACAAATTGTCGCTTTACTGATTTTTGTATGTTCTACATACGCATCAGCTGTTGATATCACCAAGCTAAATCAAATCGAAACGATAGAAGTGGTTCATAAAGGATTTAAAGAGCCACTCACCTATCATGTAACCCTGCCACAAAGTTACTCTACCAAATCGGATAAAACCTATTTCGTTCTCTTCGATTTACACCCAAGAAGTCAAACCTTTATCAGCGGTATGCAAGATTGGTTAAGTCATAATGGTGAATGGCCCTGGTTAGAAACCATTATTGTTAACCCTGCCGATTATCACGCTGAATTTGCAACTGTTTTTAATGATTTAGTGCAACAACCTGATAATCAAACGATTTTGGATATCTTGCAAAATGGTGTGTTAACCCAAGTCGATAAACGTTATCGCACCAATGGTTTTCGCATTTATACCGGATTTATGGGTAACGGGGCTTTAGGCATTTATACCCTGTTAAATCGACCCAGTATGTTTGATGCCTACATCATTTCAAGCCCAAGCTTAAATGATAACTTCGCCAATGTTATGTCAGATGCGTCGGATAAATTGGCTCAGCCTTACGATGGCATTAAAACCTTGTATATGAGTATTGGCGATCACGGTTATGAAAAATCACATGTAGATGAATTTAAACAGTTTAAAGCTTTGCTTAGCGAAAAAGCGACGACACAGTTGCATTGGACTGCCGATTTCGATGAAAAGCACTACTACATGTCACGGCCAATCATTTCGCTTGTAAACGGCATAGAAGTGTTATTTGACGACATTCATAGCAACTTACCAGCAGATTCTGATATTTCTCAACGAGGCGCCGATGATATTATTGAATATTACCAAACCTTATCGAGGGAAAAGTATGGCTTTGAAATCTCTGCAGAAGGTTCATTAAAAAATTTAGCTAAGACAAAAGAGCCAAAAGAAGCATTAGCGATATACCAAAAAACTGCCGAATTATACCCTGATTCTGCCTATGCTCACGCGTCATTGGCAAAGGCCTATGCCGACATGGGCAACATTGAAAAAGCCATAGAGGTTCAAACTGTGGCGCTAGAAAAGTCGCGCACTATGGTACTGTGGCATCAAAATCAGCATCAGAAATACTTAGATGAGTTTAAAGCTATGTTGAATGAGTAAGCCATGTTTAATGATTCGTTGAACGAGCTTTTCGTCATGACAATAGTGCATGTATGGCAAACAATTGGTCCTGGCTTTTGATAGGGCTCTGTATTTAATAATCACGTCGAGGCGCCGTTTTGCCGCTGTAAGTGCGATTCAATGTTGCGCTGTATTGGTTGATTTTGGTTAGATTGCCAACGTTGGCGAGAGGCCAGTAACTTGATTCTTCTCGTTCACCTAACTTTCGTTATTGAAAATAATGTACTAGGCTGAAAAAAAACGAATTATTGAGTCTGGAATGCCAGAAATCCCATACGCTAACTATACGCGTGCACAACGCTCGGTAAAAAACGAGTATAGTGCAAACCGTCTTATATCAACGCCTAATTTTGATAGTGACGGCAATCTGATTGCTATTCCTGTGGTGCCCACTAAATTCACGCCGATGGAAGTGCTCAGCTTGATCCAGTCCTATATGTCTCCCCGGTTGATGGAACAAGTAAGGGCAGTGGTGCCGCTTGCACTCTATTTAGCACTGTTTCAATTATTGATTCTTAATCAGGTGGTTGAAGACTCGCTTGTCATTACAGGAGGTCTGATTGCTGTTATTGTCGGTCTGATGATCTTTATGGAAGGACTGGCTAAAGGCCTGATGCCGTTCGGTGAGATCATCGGCAGTACGTTGCCTCGTAAATCACCATTACCGTTGGTTTTATTCATTACGCTGCTTCTAGGGATTGGTGTTACCTTTGCCGAGCCCGCGATTGGTGCTCTGCAGGCGGCAGGTCAAAACATCTCTGTTGAGCGTGCCCCGTATCTGTATGCTTTGCTCACTGAATGGGCTGATTCATTGGTCTTGGTTGTGGGGGTAAGTGTTGGTGTGGCTGCCGTACTCGGTACCGTTCGTTTTCTTTATGGTTGGAGCCTAAAACCGCTGATCTATTTTGCGCTCGTGCCCATGTTAGCGCTGACAATCTATTGTTCTCTGGATCTGGAACTGCGCAATACGCTTGGGCTTGCATGGGATGCCGGCGCGGTGACGACAGGACCTGTAACGGTTCCATTGGTGCTTTCTCTTGGCATTGGTATCGCTAGCGCTGCAGGTAAAGGCGAATCCGGGCTATCCGGCTTTGGCATTGTCACACTTGCCTCGCTGTTTCCGGTTCTTGGCGTAATGCTACTAGCCATTTATGTTTCAAGTACCGTAACAACGGCTGAGATCATTGAGGCAGCGACGCTGACAGCCAGCGCCGCTCAAGAGGCGCAGTTGTCCTGGTTTGAGCAGAGCCCCGGCGTGGAGATTATTTCCGGCGTACGTGCCATAGCGCCGTTGGTGGTTTTTCTTTTTTTGGTGCTTATCGTCGTCTTGCGTGAGCGGCTGGCTCATCAAGGCGAGATATTCTATGGCATTGTGCTCACCATTATCGGCATGTGCATTTTTAATATCGGTTTGACGTATGGATTATCGAAGCTGGGTGGAAATGCTGGTGGTTTGGTTCCAGGGGCATTCATGGAAATAAATAGTATTGCCAATTCACCAATCTACGTTTACGGGGTCGGGCTGGTCATTTCGTTGGCATTTGCATGGATGCTCGGTTTTGGCGCAACGGTTGCTGAGCCTGCTTTGAATGCGCTAGGCGTCACGGCAGAGACGCTGACAGAAGGCGTATTTAAAAAGAAAACCTTGATTACAGCCGTATCTGTGGGGGTTGCCTTTGGTATTGCCCTTGGCCTTGCTAAGTTGATATTTAATTGGCCGCTGGTATGGCTGATCGTTCCCGGGTATTTGCTCGCTATTGTACTGACCATGTTATCGAGCGAAACCTTCGTTAATGTCGCCTGGGACTCAGCTGGCGTGACAACTGGACCTATAACAGTACCATTGGTTCTGGCAATGGGGATTGGATTTGGTAACGCCACCGATGCGGTGGAAGGTTTTGGTATTCTTTGCCTGGCGTCGATTGGCCCTATTATCACCGTGATGATTACAGGGCTATGGGCGCGCTACAAGGTGAATGTTGAGATACGTGCAGCAAAAGAAGCGAAAATGGTTTCAAAAGAACAAGAGGCGCAAACAATCATATGAGTGAAATAATCTACCTAACCGATGTAGCCCTTATCACCTGCGTATTAGATAAAAAACGTACAGAGGCTGTGTTACTCGCGGCTCGTAATGTAGGAGCCCGCGTTGCCAGTGTTCACGCGGTACACGGCTGGGGCGTTCGAGAACGATTTGGAGCCTTAGGTGTTGCTGTAGAATCTGAGAAAGACGTGATTGTATTTATGGTGTCTTCGGACCAGCAGGATTTAATGTTTGAGGCAATTTATAAAGCCGCTGAACTGAATGTGCCCGGTATTGGGTATATGTTTGTCAGCCCAGTGGAAAGAGTGGCGACCTATGTACCTGAGGCCGTTCGCAAAGAACTGGGCGTGAACCCAGAATGAGTCTCTCGGCCGATTTAGCTGCGCAAATGGCGAACTTTCCGGCTTGTAAGGCCATTTACTGTTATTTGCCGGACGATGGCACGGACAAACGCCTGCTGGCAGAACTGCGTGAAAAGTTTGGTGTCACCAGCGCTGGCAGCTCAGCTTGCCGAGGCATCGGTGCTCTTGCTGAAGTAAAAACCGAGCAAGGGAAATTACCTGAGTCGGAGCTGGTCAAATTTTTATTTATAACGTGCACAGAAGATCAGGCAAAGGATATCTTCGAATTTATATTCTGGTTCGCAGAAGTGGACAAGCCGGGTCGCGGGGTGGTTTGGCAACAGAGAATAACAAGCTGTACTCCCTACGAATTACCGACCGATGTTCCGGACGAGGAGACCGGTGCTTAAGAGTTTCTTTGTGTTGAGGTGATTGTTTTTACTGACAACAGAGACAGTCTGATATTCGCACATGACGGACTTAACGTGTTACAGATAAAATAAAAGCCCAGTGGCGATAGCGACTGGGCTTTTATTTTACTGTGCGCTTGTTTTACTTAAGTTGGGGCGGTACTGCGTGACTGCTCAATACAAATCATTCGCAACAAACCAACAAGACCAATAAAGAATAGGCTGGTTACCAGCAACGCCAAACTGCTTGAACCGGTAAAGCCAATAATGATAAAGCCAATCGCTGATATTGCCGCAATCGACAAAGAATACGGTAGTTGTGTAGCCACATGATCGATGTGATTACAGCGTGCACCGGTGGACGACAGTATGGTGGTATCTGAAATCGGTGAACAATGATCACCAAATACTGACCCTGCTAAGACTGCTGATAGCATAGGCAACATAAGCGCTATATCACTCGCTGCCGCCATATCACCAGCAATAGGTAACATGATACCAAATGTACCCCAAGATGTGCCTGTGGCGAACGCCATAAAGCCTGACAGTAAAAATAACAACACAGGAAACCAAGCAATGTCGATATTACCTGTAGCTAACGTCGATAGATAACTACCGGTTTTCATATCGCCAATCACCGTGCCTATGGTCCAAGCGAACAGCAATATTAAAATAGCGCCAAGCATTGATTTAGCGCCATTGATTGCCGCTTTTGAGATGTCAGCAAAGCCTATGCCGCGTTTGATTATGGTAAATAGCGTCATCGCCAAGCCGACTAAACCACCATAAACCAGCGACATACCTACATCGGTATTTTCAAATGCGGCAAAGATATTAAATGCTTTATTATCGGCACTAAGCGCTTGTCCACCGGTATAAACCATAAAGCTTATGGTGGCGATAATTAAAACGACAATGGGCGTGATAAGGTCGCGTGCTTTTGCTTGAACGCCTTCAATGACCATCGGTAATTCATGGCTTTCTTGTTTGCTCTGATCGTCGCCGTCATTTGCTTGTTGTTCATGGCGAGTCATGGCACCGACATTTAAATCGAAGTAGATCACCGCAAACACCATTAATAAGGCAAATAACGCGTAAAAGTTCATTGGGATCGACGCAACATAAGCTGCAAGCGGGGTGTATTCACTGATGCCATGGCTTGCTAGTATACCTGCCATCAAGGCCATGATGTATGCCCCCCAACTGGATATTGGCATTAACACACACATAGGTGCCGCGGTAGAGTCTAAGATATAGGCCAGTTTGGCACGAGATACTTTGTATCGATCAGTTACCGGTCTTGAAACGGTACCAACGGCTAAGGAATTAAAGTAGTCATCGATAAAAATAAAGACCCCTAAAAATGCCGCTAACAGCTGAGAGCCTCGGCGATTTTTAACTTTACCCATAGCCCAATTAGCAAAGGCTAACGTGGCACCGCTGACACTTAACAAAGCGGTGATCACGCCAAGTAAAATTAAAAATGCCACAATCGACATATTCCAGCTGTTTATACCACCGTCTTCAATAAACACACCGCTCACCGAGGCGCCAACATAAGCAAGCGTACCGGTAATCGACATGTCATTAAGTAAGACTGCACCAAGCAATATACCAACCCCAAGCGACAATAAAACGCGACGAGTCAATATTGCCAGTGTCAAGGCGATTACAGCGGGTAATAAAGAAACAAATGATGATGAAAAATCAATTAAATTCATGTGTAACTACTTCAGTTTTATAAAGCACTACTAAAAATGAATATGCTGTATCGAAGGGACAGAACTTCATCGTAGCGCTCCATAGTTATTTGTTACCAGCGTAACTGGTTTGACTATGGCAGTGTTATCTCTTTCGACAATAACACCAGCAAGATGAAGCGATCTTCAATCTTACTTCGGCAATTAATCCTTTCTCGTTTTGTCTTCGGCATCACCCTGATAAAACGATACTGATATTAATCGCACCTCTACTTTTGGCCTGTTTTAGACTGCTGGCGGCAGATAATGTCTTGCCAGCTTATGACAAGAATTGATTCAGTATGACCATTAAGGTTAGGGCAGAGCCAAACATGGCTAAAGAGCTAGCATATAACTCAGAAAAGCTGCGATGTTGTCGAATTACAAACATAAACGCCTTATTTTTAAGCAAAATAGATTGCTGAAGGTCAGCTGAATTTTAAAGGGCGTATTATAAGGATTCGGCAAAAGTATGCCGTTACTCAAGTGTAAAATATGAACAGAGATGTGTTACGGGCAACAGTCAAACCGTTGCCCGCATACACACTAGATAGAGGTGATATTGACGGACAGTTTTAAAATTTGACCTGGTTGCAGGTATTTACTGCGATTTAGGTTGTTCCACTTTTCAATATCGGCAATTTTAACTTTAAACTTGCTGGCAATGCGTGCCAGTGAGTCACCTGATTTCACTTTATATTGAATATTGCGCATGACGGTATTACCTGAGCCTGATGCGGCACTGTCGTTTGCGGTCCAAATCGTTAACTTTTGACCCAGTCTAAGCATGTCTTTAGGGGCAAAGCCATTCCATTTGGCAATGTCTTTCCCGCTCACTTTGTACGTTCTGCCGATATCCCACAGGTTATCGCCATTTTTGACAACATGAATGACCTTATTACCGGTACCTTTTTTGCTTAGCTTGCTTTGGCGCACTTGCTCATAGGTTGCGTAGCGATCTAGGCTTTGTGTGGCGGTAGGGATCAACAGGTAATTACCGGCAACAATAACATTGTTATTTAGGTCGTTGGTTTCTCTAATAACCGACACTGTGGTATTAAAGCGTTTGGCAATCACCGATAAGCTATCGCCGCTTTTAATTTTATAGCGTTGCCAACTTAAGCGGTCTTTTTCATCTAATGACGAAAGACTTTTCTTAAATTGTTCGATTTTGCTATTTGGCAGCAATAGTTGATGCGGTCCATTTGGCGGAGTTGCCCAACGATTGAAACCAGGGTTAAGTGCGTGCAATTCATCCACGGTTAAGCCGGATAATTTTGCTGCCAAAGATAAATCCAATTGTGAGCCAATATCAACATGGCTGATCACCGGTTCATTATTTATCGCATATAAGGTCACACCATATTTTTCAGGTTCTTTAACAAGTGCGGCCAGGCCCAGTAGTTTAGGCACATAATCACGCGTTTCTTTCGGCAGTTTCAAGTTCCAAAAATCGGTAGGGCGACCTTTGCGAGCATTGGCTTTCATTGCTCTGGCGACGCGACCTTCACCTGAGTTATAGGCGGCAAGTGCGAGTAACCAATCGCCATCAAAGCGCTTGTGTAAATATTTTAGGAATTTGATTGCTGCTTGAGTCGAGGCGGCAACATCGCGTCTGCCGTCGTACCACCAATCTTGTTTTAAACCAAATTGCTTTCCGGTGCCCGACAAAAATTGCCACATGCCTGAGGCACTGCCGTGCGAGTAGGCAAAGGGATCGTAAGCACTTTCGACAACAGGCAATAGCACCAATTCCATTGGCATGTTGTGTTTTTCCAGTTCTTCGGTGATATGGAAAAGAAAAGGCTCGGAGCGTTTAGCAACACGATCTAAATAGCGTTGATGCTTGGCGTACCAATCACGATGGGCTCTAACTTTGCTGTTGTCTGGAATATCAAATTCAAGTTGCGATTGGATACGTACCCAGATGTTGTCGACGACTTGAATGTCATCTTGCTCAGTTAACGGTATTTCCACATCTTCTCTAGGGTGGATAACAGCTACGGATTCGTCTGCATGTAGTGCTTCAAAAACATCGTTGTTTGACGCAGTAACTATGTTCGCACTTTGTTGTTCTTGCTCTGGCTGATTTAGGTTTTGGCATCCCACCAAAACGGTCAGCGACAGGGGAAATAAAATTTTCTTCATGAATAAACAGTTAGCAGTTTTAGGGTTATTATAATTCAAGATAAAACAGTTATATTTTATCCTGCTAAAAATTGTCTTTTAGTTCGCGAACAGCTGCAAACACATCGACAGTATTGTCTAATTCTAGACCACTTTGTTGTTGTGCGCCCACTCTTACTGAATCTAAGTGACTGCGTAGAAACGGGTTTATTTGCTTTTCCAAACCTATGGTACTGGGGATGGTCGCGATATTACTGGCGCGAAGCTCCGTTGCTTTATTTAAATAATCTTTTAATTGACCATTATTTGGTTCAATAGTTCGAGCAAATTTTAAGTTTGCCAGCGTATACTCGTGAGCACAAAATACTTTTGTTTGCTCATTAAGCGTGCTCAATTTTTGCAATGAGTTGAGCATTTGTTGCGCACTGCCTTCGAATAGGCGACCACAACCACCAGAAAACAGTGTATCACCACAAAACAACCATTGATCATTATGAAAAGCGATATGACCTAAAGTATGGCCGGGTAACTCAATGACACTAAAATGAATCTGATTGGTCAATATTTGCACAGTATCGCCTTCAACAACATGCACATCAGAAAATTGTTGTGCTTCTTGCGTTGGGCCATAAACCGTCACTGACCAGTCTTGCTCGTGTGCAAATTGCTTTAACTTGTTAATACCACCGGTATGGTCTTTGTGGTGATGAGTGACTAAAATGTCACTAAGGATCAAGTTATTTTTCTTTATAAATTCTATACATACATCGCCATCGCCTGGGTCAACCAAAGCACATTTGGCACTTGCACTGTCGGTTATACACCATATATAGTTATCGTTAAATGCGGCAATCGCGTGCACTTGAAACATTCAAGTCTCCTTAGACTTTATCGGTAATCTTGCCGATTTAAGCGGCAAAATGCAGTATACCTTGTGTCAAAGGTGAACTAAAGATTGGCCGGCGATTAATTAACGAAAATCCGTTGTGGCGGTACATAAATAAGTACACGGGCAGGGCAATGACTTTGGTACAAGCAAGCACACTATGATGAAACCGGCATTAGCATTTGATAATCCGAAAAAGCCCATGCGTTGGCATGATATGGCTTGCGGTGAATTGATTGCTGAACAAATAAACCAACATTTGGCCAATTGGTGGCCGAGGATGTTTGGTTATCATTTATTAAAGCTGGGTGATTTAAGCGGTGAAATTGATTGCAGTGCGTCAAAAATTTCACACCAAGTGAGCGTTAATGAAGATAAAAACAGTGCTAATGTGATTGCGGAGATAGACGATTTACCTTTTTTAGATAGCAGCGTTGATGCCTGTCTATTGACCCAACAGTTAGAATTTGCGGTCGACCCACATCATATCTTGCGTGAAGCCGATAGAGTATTGATCCCCAATGGCTATTTAATTATTTCCGGCTTTAACCCAATTTCATTGGCAGGCTTAAACCAAATAATTCCCTATCGTCGACAGGTACTGCCATGGCAAGGGCGCTTCTTTACACCAATGCGTGTTAAAGATTGGCTTAACTTGCTCGGTTATGAAGTGTTGGATGACAAACGTATGTTGTTTTCATCATTGCATCCGAAGATAAATGCGGATGGTTGGTGGTTTAAAATGTGCCAACGTTTTGCTGGAAAATACTTAAGCTCGATTGGCTCAGTTTACGTTATTGTCGCTAAAAAACGGGTTCATCCATTAACGCCTATTCGCCCTAAGTGGCAAATACGTCCCAAATTTCGACCCATTAAAGTTTCAACATTAGGGCAAAATCGTTCTTGAGCAATTCTGTATCAACCTCGTCTTTACCGCATTATTTAGTGTTAGATTTTGGTAGCCAGTCACTTCGCGCATTGATCATTAATAACCTCGGTCAGACTGTGAGCAAAGTGATCGTTGATCAATTTCACTATAAGCGCACCGAGCAAGGCGTTGTCAGTCAACAACCCGAGTGGTTTTTTCAACAATGTATAAACGCATTGTCGCCGCTTATCGCCGATTACACGCAGCAAGGTTTTCAAACCGCTGATATTGCCTGTATGGGCATCACTAGCATGCGTAATACGCTTATTGCCCTTGACGACAATCACAAACCTGTTGTTGACGCCATTGTGTGGCAAGATCGAAAATACGCTGAGTGCGTGCCTGCATTGAATCTCTTTTACCGCTTGGCGTTTACTATTGCCGATTGGTTTGTGCCACTAAAAAAGGACATCGCAGAGTTACAGCAACAGGCAGCTATCAATAAAATTAGGCAAAGACATCAACAGCAATACCGCAACATCGCCCATGTATGTTATCTGACAGGTTATTTACATTACCGATTTACCGGTATCGATATCGATAGCCGTGCCAACCTTATTGGTCATCTGCCGTTTAATTTTAAACACGGAAAATGGCAGCCCAAATGGCATTGGTATCATCAAGCATTTGCCACTAAACCACAGTGGCTGCCATCGATTTGCGATGTCGGTGACGTCATTGCCAATGTGAAACCTGAATTTAGCCAGTCTATTGGTTTTAAGCAAACAATGCCTTTAGTGGCGCTTGCCAGTGACAAGGTCAGCGAGCTCATAGGCAGTGGCTGTTATCGCGCGGGACATTTACATATAAGCCTTGGTACAGCCATCAGTGTATCCATGCTGACCCAGCGCTTTAAAGGTCCAAAGCCATTTTATCCAGCGTTTCCATTTGTTGAGCCTGGTCTGTACGTCTGTGAATTGATGCTTGCCATAGGTATGCAATTAATCAGCGACTTTATCGAACAATTTGGTGATTGTTTACCTGCGAATTTACGGCAAGATGAATTAAGCTGTGATGTAAGCCGTGACGAGTTGCTGGCGAGATTGGACCAACAACTCATGTCGTTGGACGAAACTTCAGCACCTGCGACTCTGTTTGATATCGACGCCTATTGCCAACACTATCGCTGGCAAGATGGTTTTAGTGTTGTTCTCGATGACTTTAATGGTAAAGATTTTGATGCGGAAGGTTCTGATGACCAGGCTATTGGCATCGCCCATTATCGCGCATTACTGGATGCCATTGCCGATAACATTGTCATGACGGTTTCGCGATTAACGACTCGATTAAATCGTGACGTGCAGCAAGTGTATGTGAGTGGTGGTGGCAGTAACAGCCGTTATTTGTGCCATCAATTAAAGCGACGCTTGGCGAAACCGCTGTTTGTCAGTCAATCAAAACAAGCCGGTGCTTTAGGGGCGGCAATTTGTTTGGCGTACTTTCAAGGACATTACCCGAGTTTAGAATCTGCGGTCACCAATATGTGCCAATTGCCTGTTGAGGTAGATTCAGCAACAGACGACGCTGTTGAATAAAAGGTGTTTTCAATGCGTGGGCAAGGTAATATGCTACACATATTATAGCGGTAACTGATCGTGTCAGTCCGTTGGTTTTTCATTTAAATTAATAGAACTTCATTATGCAAAGACTTGAATTTTTACATCTCCTTAATGGTATTTTACAACCTGAGCGTATCAAAGATTACTGCCCTAATGGCTTACAAGTTCAAGGTTCAGAAAAGGTTGAAAAAATCGTTACCGGTGTTACTGCCAGTCAAGCATTGATTGATGCCGCTATCGCTGCTGGTGCGGATACCATCATTGTCCATCACGGCTATTTTTGGAAAAATGAATCCTATGCCATAACTGGCATGAAATATAATCGAATCAAAGCGTTGCTCGATCACAACATTAATTTGTTTGCCTATCATTTACCGTTAGATATTCATGAAACCTTAGGCAACAATGCGCAATTAGCAAAGCTGATGGATATCCACGAGGTAGAACCACTAGAGCTGGGCAATCCACTATCAGTAAGCATGAAAGGGCAGTTGAGTGCAGCGACACCTGCTGAAAAAGTTGCTAATAGAATCAGTGCTCGACTAAATCGCCAATGCTTGCATATCGCTGCACCGTCAAACAAACCTATTAAAACAGTCGCTTGGTGCACTGGCGGAGGTCAGGGGTATGTTGAAATGGCTGCAGAGCAGGGCATTGATGCGTTTATAACCGGTGAGGTTTCTGAGCAAACGACGCATATAGCCAGAGAAATGGATATCCATTTTTTTGCAGCGGGTCATCATGCAACTGAGCGTTATGGTGCCAAAGCACTCGGCGAATACCTAGAGCAGCAGTATCAGCTCAATGTGCGCTTTATCGATATAGACAACCCAGTTTAAATTAAAGCCTGATATGAGCATTGGCCGATAAAGCCATTAAAGGCGATAACGCATTATCGCCTTCGTTCTGTTTTTTAGAATGATATGTGTCGTTTTTCGTTATTTTAATTCTGTTTATATTCATTACAATAGCCTTTCCCTATCTTCTTTACGAACAACAGTTACTTTTAAAATGAACACAAAGCAGTCACAACAAGCGTATCCAACAGTCGCGAAACTCATGCATTGGCTAACTGCAGTCGTGGTCTTCGCCTTGTTTGGTGTTGGCCTATGGATGGTTGAGCTCGATTACTATTCAAGTTGGTATCGTACGGCTCCGACTTATCATAAAAGTGTTGGTATATTATTGGCTTTGTTGATTGTACTGCGCATGGTCTATAAATACCTTAAGCCTGCCGTTCAGCCGATTGAAAGTCACAGCAAGATGGTGAAAATATCAGCTAAAGCAACACATTTTATTTTGTATGTTTTATTGCTGACGTTATTTGCTTCGGGCTATTTAATATCAACCGCTGACGGCCGTGGTATTGAAGTCTTTGATTGGTTTGTCATTCCATCTTTGGGTCAATTATTTAGCAATCAAGAAGATATTGCAGGGACTATCCATGAATACGTAGCCTATAGCTTGATAGTTTTGGTGGTATTGCATGGCGCTGCCGCTATAAAACACCATGTTATAGATAAAGATGATACGTTAAAACGTATGTTATAAACCGTAAACCTAATACTATTAGCGCTTAAACAGAGAGAGTAAAAATGAAAAAATTATTGCTATCGAGCTTGTTACTAGCATCAACAGCGATGACATCAGCACACGCTGCGGATTATGAGATTGATTATCAAGGTGCACATGCTTCGATTAACTTTAAAGTTAAACACCTTGGTTATAGTTGGTTAACAGGCCGCTTTAATAAATTTGACGGTCAATTCAGCTACGATGAAAAAAATATCGAAGCATCAAAAATTACGGTCAACATTGACACCGCCAGTGTTGATTCAAATCACGCTGAACGAGACAAGCACTTACGCGACACCGACTTTTTGGATGTAAGCAAGTTTACGAACGCCAAATTTGTTAGTAAAAAAGTGATGGATATGGGCGATGGTAAATTAAAAATTATCGGCGATATTACCTTGCAGGGCATTACCAAAGAATTAATCATTGATGCAGAAAAAATTGGCGAAGGTGACGATCCTTGGGGTGGTTATCGTGCCGGTTTCGCGGGCACAACATCTATTGCGATGAAAGACTTTGGCTATAAGATGGATTTTGGCGAGATCATATTTGACCTGCACATTGAAGGCATCCGTAAATAACTATTGCTTACACTAGGCAATATAGATGGCAGCTTAGGTGAAACATAGACAAGCTTACGCTATAACCTAAGCAAAAGCCTGAACAATTAATCTGGGTCAGAATAGATGGGCTGATTTCATGGTTCTGACCTTTGTTTTTCTACAGCGTTTTAAATCGCTTGTTGGTTATTTCGTGGCTATCCAGTCATTTACATTCTGTTCGAGCATGTCTAATGGCAGAGCACCTGAGAGCAATACCACATCATGAAACTCAGCAATATCAAAATTAGGGCCAAGTAAACTCTGTGCTTGCTTGCGCAGTTTAACGATTTTCATCATACCTAATTTGTATCCTAGCGCTTGACCAGGCCACGCCATATAACGTTCGACTTCGGCTGTCGCTTCCGATTCGGCATTACCAGCATGCTCCATCATATAGGTAATGGCTTTTTCTCTAGTCCAGCGTTTGGCATGAATACCGGTATCAACAACGAGCCGTACCGAACGGAATAACTCTTGTTTTAAACGACCTAAATTACCATACGCGTCATCGTCATACATGCCCATCTCAAAGGCCACTAATTCGCTATATAGCGCCCAGCCTTCAACGTAAGAGTTGTATGGTGCTAATGAACGTAGCGCAGGTATATTGGCTATATCCATATTTAACGATGTTTGCCAGTGATGGCCTGGGTTGGTTTCATGGTAGGTTAAACTTGGCAAATCAAATTTTGCAATAGAGGGGATATCGCGTAAATTGACCAAAAATACCCCTGGTTTACTGCCATCAGGAAATGGCGGGTAATATTGTCCACCTGAAGCGGTGTCTTCTATTTCTTTGGCAAATGGTTTGACGATAACATCGTACTTTATAGGGGTTTTAAATTGCTCAGGCATACGCGTGTTAATTTTTTCAATGTAGCCTGTTAAATCCGCTATGATTTTCTCTCGACCTTTGTCGTTATTTTCATAGCTAAAGCGCGATTCGTGAGCCAAGGCAGCCATACGTTCTGATATGGTGCCGTATTTGTAGCCAAGTTGCGATAAAATCGAATCCATATCGGCACTGATACGCGCCACTTCATCCAAACCTATTTTATGAATTTCGTCAGCACTAAAGTCACTGTCAGCCTGATCTTTAATGGCAAATTTATAAAAATCCTTACCCCCAGGCTGCGCCCATATACCATCGCCTGGTGCGGCTTGCGGTAAGTATTCGGTAATAGTGTCAATGATTTTTTGATAGGCAGGGAATACATGTTCGTTTAATGCTTCTGCCGTTTGCTGTAGCAGGCGCTCTTGTTCTGCCTTTGCTATGTTTGATTGCGCCATTAACTGCTTTAATCGGCGATAAATGATATGATTTTTAGGCTCGACTAGACTGAACCCTTGCAGAAAATTAATCGACGACACCATCAGCGATTTTGGTGGTACCCAGCCGGATTTTGCGTCTCTAATGAATTTCGCTTTTATTTGCTGTGCCTGTGCTGGTACCTCTTTCAATAAGCTCAAATAGCTTTTTACATCAGCGCTTGAGCTAATCTCAAATGCGTCGCTAAAACGATAGATAATATCCACCAAAGGACCATTGATTTGATTAATAATATAAGGTTGATGACCGAAGTATCCCTCGATAAAGCCTTGAGTGTGTTTTTCAGAGCCCGCCAAATGCAAGAAAATATTGGCCATGATAAGTCTTGAACTTTCGGCTTTTTTGTCGGCAAATGGCTCATGTTTTAATAATAATACTGCTTGTTCACGCATATATTGGCGATAATCATCGTTAACGTCTGGTGCGAAGTTGTCGAGTTTGTCTTGTGTGACGACTAAGGTTTGGCTACTTTTTAAACCAGACAATGCCGCATACTGCGGGCGCATTTGGAAAAAGGCTTTGGTGCCGTTATTCATTAATGTCTCGACACTGGGGAGTTGTGGTTGTTGATTTACACCAAGGACGTCTAACTTAGGCTTTTGTTTGGTCTCAACTTTAATGGTGACTGTTTCCTCGTCAGAACAAGCCCCTAGGTTGAGTAATGCCGTTACGACCAGAGCAATAGGCAGTAATTTGCAGCCAAATGGCGACCTTGTTGTCATAAATAATCCTTAACCACACGCTAACTTATTGATATATTATCAGTATATCTATCGAATTTTGAAAGGGAAGTCGTGATGAACAAACAACTTAAAACTATCGCGATTGCCACGACTGTCTTTGCGACGTTAGTGGCTTGTACTACATCACCTACGGGGCGCTCACAGGTTTTGCTACGCTCAAGTGCCGAACTCGATAAAATGGGCGCGACTTCTTTTGAAGAAATGAAAAAAGAAGTGCCAATCTCTACAGATAAAGCGGTGAATGAATTTGTTCATTGCGTTGCCGATTTTATTACACCTAATGTTAGCAGCAAGACCTTCGAAGGTGAGTGGGAAGTTGTTGTTTTTGATTCTGAACAAGTAAATGCTTTTGCCTTACCAGGCGGTAAAATAGGTGTTTATACGGGAATTTTAAACGTAACTGATGATGCAGATCAGTTGGCGGCTATTATTGGTCATGAGGTAGGGCATGTTATTGCTCAACATTCTAATGAGCGCTTGTCCAATAATACCATTAGCACGGGTGTCATTATTGCTGCAGGTGCTGCAGCGTCTAAAGATCAACGTGTCGTAGCCGTTGCCGCCGCTGCCGCTGCCACACAATTGTTTTTCCAATTGCCATATAGCCGTACTCATGAAAGTGAAGCGGATATTATCGGTCAGGAGCTGATGGCGAAATCTGGGTTTGACCCTCGGGCCAGTGTTAAACTATGGGAAAATATGGCGAAGTTATCCGATGGTGCGCCGCCTGAGTTTTTGTCGACGCACCCATCTCACACAACGCGAATTAATAAATTAAGCGAACATTTAATGGTGTCTGAGCCACTGTACGCGCAACGCAATGTTAATCCTAATTGCCCAAAGCCTGTGATCCCTGAACCGAAAAAACAGCAAAAGCCTAAGCAATCTGAAAAAGGTTAATGGTTACGGCAACGAAAGGGCGCTAACGGCGCCTTTTTTGTATATCCTAGCTATAGCAAGTGCTAAGGTTTCGTTTGAACACAATATGCTGCAAAGTCGAACATTATTTTTTTGAAATATCACTGGCTTTTCCGTATTAGGTCTTAAAGCCTGAGCCATAGTGTGGTAAACTTTCGCGCGATTTTTATAAGGATAATTCAAAACATGTCTGAATTTACTTCAATTGAACAACGCGTCAGTTACGGCGTGGGTCGCCAATTAGGTGACCAATTACGTAACAACCCATTTAAAGAATTCGATGTAGCTGCTGTACAAGCAGGTATTGCTGATGCTCTAGCGGATGCTGCTAGCCAGGTTTCTCAAGATGACCTACAAGAAGCATTCACTGTCGTTTCTCAAAAACTTCAAGAGCAAGAAGCCGCAGCAGCTAAAGAAGCTGCAGCTGAAGGTGAAGCATACTTGGCCGACAACGCTAAGCGTGACGAAGTTACAGTTACTGAATCTGGTCTTCAATTTGAAGTATTAGTCGAAGGTGACGGTGAGAAGCCAACTGCAGAAAGCAACGTTCGTACACACTACCACGGTACTTTCATTGACGGTAAAGTATTTGACTCGTCATACGATCGCGGTCAACCAGCTGAATTCCCAGTACAAGGCGTTATCGCTGGCTGGACTGAAGCGCTACAAATGATGTCAGTAGGCTCTAAATGGCGTTTACACGTGCCATACGGCTTGGCGTACGGTGAGCGTGGTTCGCAAGGTGCAATTCCTCCTTACGCGACCTTAGTTTTCGACGTAGAGTTGTTAGCTATCATCTAGTCTTAAGAAACGGGGTTTTTAACCCCGTTTTTTTTGATCTAAGTAAATAACCCATAGTTTATTTTGGCGGATAATTTACAACCTTATTATCGACGTTAGATGATGTGCCAAAGTAAGTTTAAAAACGACAATATTGAGTAAGAGAATAACAATGACAAAAGTCGCTATTTTAGGATGTGGTGGCCGCATGGGCCGAAACTTGTTGCAAGCTGCGATTGAGCACCAATCTATTGAACTGATTGGTGGTACCGTTCGTGCTTCTTCAACCTTAAAAGGTATTGATGCCGGAGAGTTGTGCGGACTAGGCCTGCAAGATGCGCCTATAACCAACAACATCGAGGATTTATTAGCGGCGGATGTGTTTATCGACTTTACTTCTATTGAAGCGACCAAACAGCACGTTGCTTGGTGTAACGCCAATAATAAAGCCATTGTTATCGGCACCACTGGTTTTAGTGATGATGAAGTCGCACAATTGCAGCAAATAGGTAAAGATACTGCCGTGGTATTGGCGCCAAACACCAGTGTTGGTGTTAATTTGCTGTTTAAGTTGTTGGAAATGACCGCACAAATTATTGGTAATGAAACCGATATTGAAATTTTTGAAGCACATCATCGCTTTAAAAAAGATGCGCCATCAGGAACCGCAGTAAAAATGGGCCAGGTCATCGCTGATACACTCGGTCGCGATTTAAATAAAGTTGCGGTTTATGGCCGAGAAGGCATCACCGGTGAACGTGATAAAGACACGATAGGTTTTGCCACGGTTCGCGCCGGCGACATCATTGGTGAACATACGGCGTTTTTTGCGGATTTGGGTGAACGCCTTGAAATCACCCATAAAGCCACATCGCGTATGACCTTTGCGTTAGGTGCTATGCGCGCCGCGTCATGGTTAATCGACGCTGAGCCTGGTTTTTATGATATGCAAGACGTGTTAGGGCTTAAATAGTTTTACCGTAATAGATTCGTGATATCGACGCTTTATAGCCATATGAAATGTGTGCTTTTTCGGGTTTAACACCGGAATGAAAATTAAAGCGTTAAAATGTATAAAATTGTTATAGACGCAAGGCCGTTAAATGCGTAAAATGCGCGGAATTTGCCAAAATTTCGTAAACGGCTTATTTTCGGATTAAAAATAGCCACTGTCTGCTCAGGTTTTAGACAGTTGCTTATTAATACTACATTTCTTCATTATGGAGGTTAAATTGACTAAATCTGCCATTTTGGTGCTCGAAGACGGCACCGTATTTAAAGGGACAGCCATCGGCGCTGAAGGTACTTCAGTGGGTGAGGTGGTTTTTAATACCGCTATGACCGGTTACCAGGAAATCCTAACTGACCCTTCTTATGCAGAACAGATAGTCACTTTGACATACCCGCATATTGGTAACGTCGGTGCTAACTCTGAAGACGAAGAGTCTGGTGACATCGTTGCAAAAGGGTTGGTTATTCGTGATCTACCATTGCTAACCAGCAACTTCCGTTCAGAGCAATCGCTTACGGAATACTTGGTTGCCAATAATATTTTGGGTATTGCAGACATCGATACACGCAAACTAACTCGCATCTTGCGTGAAAAGGGTGCTCAAAACGGTTGTATTATCGCCGGTGACGCCATCGATGAAAACAAAGCATTAGAACTTGCTAAAGACTTCCCAGGACTTAAGGGTATGGATTTAGCAAAAGTTGTAAGCACCAAAGAGGTCTATGAATGGACCGAAGGTAGCTGGCAACTTGGTAAAGGCCATGTCACACCAGAGCAGTTCAAGTATCACGTTGTCGCCTATGATTTTGGCGCCAAGCGTAACATCCTGCGCATGTTGGTTGATCGTGGCTGTAAACTTACTGTTGTTCCAGCACAAACGCCTGCAGAAGAGGTGTTAGCGATGAATCCAGATGGTATTTTCTTATCTAATGGCCCAGGTGACCCAGAGCCATGTGACTACGCTATCAGCGCCATTAAGTCATTCCTTGAAACCGACATTCCAGTATTTGGTATTTGCTTAGGCCATCAGTTACTTGGTTTGGCAAGTGGTGCAAACACAGTGAAAATGAAGTTTGGTCATCACGGTGCGAACCATCCAGTTAAAGATATAGACAGAGATGTCGTCATGATTACCTCTCAAAACCATGGCTTTGCGGTAGACGAAGACACGTTACCAGCGACATTGAGAGCGACGCATAAATCATTGTTTGACGGTTCCTTACAAGGTATCCATCGTACAGACAAGCCGGCGTTTAGCTTCCAAGGACATCCTGAAGCAAGCCCAGGTCCGCACGATGCGGCACCACTGTTCGATCATTTCATCGAACTAATTGAACAACGCAAATAAGCTAAACCACTGAATAGATAGAGTAATAAAATGCCAAAACGTACTGACATAAAAAGTATTCTTATTTTAGGCGCCGGCCCGATCGTTATTGGTCAGGCTTGTGAATTTGACTATTCAGGCGCGCAAGCGTGTAAAGCGCTACGTGAAGAAGGTTATCGAGTTATCTTGGTTAACTCGAATCCTGCGACTATCATGACTGACCCTGAAATGGCTGATGCTACCTACATTGAACCAATTCATTGGGAAGTTGTGCGTAAGATCATCGAAAAAGAGCGTCCTGATGCGGTCCTACCTACCATGGGTGGTCAAACTGCATTGAACTGTGCACTCGAGCTTGAAAGCAAAGGTGTGCTAGAGGAATTCGGCGTTGAGATGATTGGTGCGACAGCTGATGCCATCGATAAAGCGGAAGATCGTTCGCGCTTTGATACAGCGATGAAGAGTATTGGTCTTGAAACACCACGTGCTGAGATTGTTCACTCTATGGATGAAGCCATAGCAACCAGTGAACGCATCGGTTTCCCATGTATTATTCGTCCATCATTTACTATGGGTGGTACCGGTGGTGGTATCGCTTATAACCGTGAAGAATTTGAAACCATTTGTACACGTGGTTTAGACCTTTCACCAACTAACGAGTTGTTGATTGATGAGTCTTTGATCGGTTGGAAAGAATACGAAATGGAAGTTGTTCGTGACAAAAACGACAACTGTATCATTATTTGTTCAATTGAAAACTTTGACCCTATGGGTATCCATACCGGTGACTCGATCACCGTTGCTCCGGCACAAACCTTGACCGATAAAGAATACCAAATCATGCGTAACGCATCGCTTGCAGTACTGCGTGAGATTGGTGTTGAAACCGGTGGTTCAAATGTACAATTTGGTGTGTGTCCTGATACCGGTCGTATGGTTATCATCGAAATGAACCCGCGTGTATCTCGTTCTTCGGCGCTAGCGTCAAAAGCAACCGGCTTCCCGATTGCAAAAATCGCTGCCAAACTTGCCGTTGGTTACACCTTAGATGAGTTAAGCAACGACATCACTGGCGGCGCAACGCCAGCATCGTTCGAGCCAACCATTGATTACGTTGTGACTAAGATCCCTCGTTTTAACTTTGAGAAGTTTGCCGGTTCTGAAGATCGCTTAACCACTCAGATGAAATCTGTTGGTGAAGTTATGGCCATCGGTCGTAACCAACAAGAGTCAATGCAAAAAGCATTGCGTGGTCTTGAAGTCGGTATGAACGGTTTCGACCCTATGGTTGACGTGACCAAACCAGGCGCGAAAACCAAAATCATGCACGAGTTGCAAGAAGCCGGTTCTGATCGCATCTGGTACGTTGCCGACGGCTTCCGTCTAGGCCTAACGGTTGACGATATTTTCCGTCTAACCAAAATCGATCGTTGGTTCCTTGTACAGATTGAAGACATTGTACTAGAAGAGAAAAAAGTGTTTGAAGGCGGTTTGTCGTCTCTAACACCTGACGTATTGCGTCGTCTTAAGCGTAAAGGTTTCTCTGATAAGCGCTTAGCGGACATCATCGGTGTTGCTGAGACTGAAATTCGTCGTAAGCGTGTGGCTGGTGAAATCTTCCCAGTGTACAAGCGCGTTGATACTTGTGCTGCAGAATTCAGTTCAGATACTGCCTACATGTATTCAACTTACGATGAAGAATGTGAAGCAAACCCGTCTGATCGTGAAAAAATCATGATCATTGGTGGTGGTCCTAACCGCATCGGTCAAGGTATCGAATTCGATTATTGTTGTGTACACGCGGCATTAGCGTTACGTGAAGACGGCTACGAGACCATCATGGTTAACTGTAACCCTGAAACGGTTTCTACCGATTACGATACATCAGATCGTTTGTACTTCGAACCGATTACACTTGAAGATGTATTGGAAATTGTTCGTGTTGAGAAGCCAAAAGGCGTTATCGTGCAATACGGTGGTCAAACACCACTGAAACTAGCACGTGCATTAGAAGCTGCGGGTGTGCCAATTATTGGTACGTCTCCAGACGCTATCGACCGTGCAGAAGACCGTGAGCGATTCCAAGCAGCGGTTGACCGTTTAGGTTTATTACAACCAGAAAATGCCACGGTTACCTCGCAAGAAGAAGCGGTTGCCCGTTCGAAAGAAATTGGCTTCCCATTGGTTGTTCGTCCATCGTATGTATTAGGTGGTCGTGCTATGGAAATCGTTTATGATGAAGACGATTTACGTCGCTACATGAACGAAGCCGTAAGCGTATCAAATGAAGCACCAGTATTGCTTGACCGTTTCCTTGATGACGCGATTGAATTTGATATCGACGTTATTTGTGATGGTGAGCAAGTCGTGTTTGGTGGTGTTATGCAGCACATCGAACAAGCCGGTGTTCACTCTGGTGATTCAGCCTGTTCATTGCCGCCGTACAGCATCAGCGATGAAATTCAACAAGTGATGCGTGATCAAGTGGAAGCATTAGCGTTTGAACTTGGTGTTGTCGGTTTGATGAATACGCAAATGGCGGTTAAAGGCGATAAGGTTTACTTAATCGAAGTTAACCCGCGCGCAGCTCGTACAGTACCATTTGTATCGAAAGCGACCAGTGTTCCGTTAGCAAAAGTTGCGGCTCGAGTAATGGCGGGTACGTCATTGAAAGAGCAAGGCGTTGAACATGAAATTATACCGGATTACTTCTCTGTTAAAGAGGTTGTTATTCCGTTTAATAAGTTCCACGGTGCTGACCCGCTTATCGGTCCAGAAATGCGTTCAACGGGTGAAGTTATGGGTACCGGTGATACCTTTGAAGAAGCTTACGCAAAAGCAAACTTAGGTGCTGGTGAAATACTTCCTAAAACAGGCCGAGCGTTAATTTCAGTGCGTAATTCAGACAAAGAGCGTGTTGTTGACTTAGCTCGTCAATTAATTGATTTGGGCTTTAGTTTGGATGCGACTCACGGTACCGCAGTTATTTTAGGCGAAGCTGACATTCCAGTGCGTTTAGTTAACAAAGTACACGAAGGTCGACCGCATATTGTTGATAGAATTAAAAATGGCGAGTACAGTTATATTATTAACACCACAGAAGGTCGCAAGGCGATCGAAGACTCGAAAGAGATCCGTGGTAGCGCACTTCGCTATAAAGTAACCTATACAACAACACTTAATGCGGCATTTGCAGCTTGTATGGCTCATGCGGCAGATGATAGAAACTCTGTGAATTCTATCCAGGAATTACATAAAAGGTGTAAATAAGAATGAGTCACATACCAATGACCGTTCAGGGCGCGGAAGCTCTGAAAGAAGAATTAAATCATTTGAAAACCGTTAAGCGTCCAGCGATTGTGCAATCAATCGCGGAAGCTCGTGAACATGGCGATTTGAAAGAAAATGCTGAGTATCACGCCGCTCGCGAAGAGCAAGGGTTTTGTGAAGGTCGTATTCAAGAAATAGAGGGTAAACTGGGTAATGCGCAAGTAATTGACATTACTAAAATTCCAAATAATCACAAAGTGATTTTTGGTGTCACAGTGACTTTATTGAATGTCGATACGGATGATGAAGTGACTTATAAAATCGTTGGTGATGATGAAGCTGACATCAAAAACAATCGTATTAGTATCAACTCACCGATCGCTCGTGCCATTATTGGTAAAGAAGTGGACACCGAAGTGGAAGTTAACACCCCAGGTGGCCGAGTAGAGTATGAAGTCATCGCGGTTGAACACAAGTAATGTGTAACTGACCTTAGTTAAATGACTTTTGAATAAAAACGTGGCCAAGGCCACGTTTTTTTATGGCCAAAGCAAAAGCGTGGCACGCTGCCATGCTTAGCCCTTAGCCCTTAGCCCTTAGCCCTTAGCCCTTAGCCCTTAGCCCTTAGCCCTTAGCCCTAGAGTTTTTTCAGCAAACAATAGGTCGTATGACCCATAGGGCAGTCGACTAGCTCTCCATATACCTGATAACCCAGCTTTTCGTAAAACGGTTTGGCTTGAAAGTCCACTGTTTCGGTACGTACGTAGGCAAAGCCTTGTTGTTTAGCGAACAGGTGTGCTTGGTTCATAAGCTTACTGCCCACACCTTGGCCGCGCGCTTGGTCGCTGAGCCAAAGCAACTCAATAATACAATAGTTCCAAAACGCATTGGCACGGATACCGCCAATAATTTGGCCATCGCTATCTTTAGCAAAAACTGCAAACTTACTGTCTAGTTCATAAACAACGTCTTTGGCAAGATGTTGCTCGTTAAATGATTGAATGCCTAAGCTGATGGTTTTTAACTCTTCAGGTTTAGGACTGGTTGTTAAATAGATTTCCATGTGTCGTCACTATATTGCCTACCTGCGATGTATATTAACGTTAAATTTGGCTATTTAACACGGCTTATTTAAGCTGAGGAAACAGATTATTAACGTATGTTTGCATTTTGTAATCATCTCTATTTTTCTCGCTAATTGTAATTTAATGTAACCACACCATTTAATTGTTTTGTCAAATAGCTGTCTGGGGAGGATAACGATATGACGATTTTTATCGGACTATTGGCGTTAGTGATAGGCGTTGTTTGTTGCAATGAAATAAAATGGTTTAGGAAATAGAAAATTTCCGGACTTTGACGCTAATGTTTCGAGCACTTCGGTGCTCGTTTTTTTGCTTTAAGTGTTGAGGATAGCGTCACAGACTCAGCTTTGGTTAGCGATGAACATACAACTGAAAATAGCAAAATAAGCTGAATTAACTTAACCGATTATTAACTGAGCAAGTTAGCCCCGTTCTTTGAGGGAGATTACATGAAATAAAAACAAGTCATAACGGCACCTAAAAATGCGCAGATCTTCGACCTTGTAAAACTGATACTTCTGGCACTGCCGATCACCCTTGATTGCTTGTTTGATATAATCCGCACTTTATTTACTGGACGCTCGAAAAGCTTTCCAAAACGTAATATCTATCGACACCATAAAACACCGACTAACAATACACACTCTAAACCGAAATAATATCGCTAAATCCTTCCGCTTTTGTTGGTGCTTGATAACGTTTTAACATGTCATCGAGTACCGTGTCAGGAATAAACTTTTGTTCTGACTGCTGCCTTTTGTGATTAACCTCTCGCAGGTAAGCTGGATTGTCACTGTTTTTGAAACATATCGCGATATATTGGGCGCCAGGGTAATAGCCAATCGCGCGTTGTCGATCGGAGCGAGTTAAATTGGTTAAATCCCACACCACGAGATCATGGTGTTTTGACTGGGCAATACGTTTTTGAAATAAGCGCTGATGGCGAATACGAATCGGGTGGCTCGTCGCAAGCTCAAAAAACTGGCGGTAATTAATACGATGCTGTCGGCAGAGCCTCTCGACAATGGTGTCTGAGGAGATGTGAAAGCCATGCAGCTTTTTCGCAAAGGTCGATTTACCACAACCAGGTGGACCAATAAGTAAGGTTATTTGTTGTTGATTGTGCTTACTACTCATTGTATCTAGGCTGCCATACTTGCGTCATAAAACTTGTTATTTCTCAAACTCCTTGTGCTGTTCAATTGTACACTATAGGTTTGATCATAAGCTGATGTTTAACTTTTTAGCTTCTTGTTTTAATCGCTTTTCAAGTTCCTTGTCGTCACTATTGCGCAATTTAGATTGACGCAGATGCGCCTGCGCGCGATTTGTTTGGTCCGTTAACGCCAACACTTGTGCTAAGCGATAATGCGCCCAAGCAGCGCTGGGTAACTCGCTTGTCATCGGCGACTTAGGCTGTTTTAAATAGGATTGCAATGCTTGTTGTCCAGCACTCAAATTTTGACCTGATAACACCGCCGTTTTGCCTAATTGGTATAAAGCGGATAGGGCATAGCTGTTCTCTTGGCTTTGATTATATTGCGCACTTGCTTGGCTAAAATAGTCGAATGCTAAGCGATAATCTTGGCGCTGTTGGTAAATAAAACCCGCTTTGGTTAGCACTCTGGCGTTGTCGGGGTGTTGTTGCAGAGTGTTCGCCAATGTTGTCGTAAGCGCTTGTTCATTGTCATCATGCTCATAGATGTTAAGCAATGCCATGGTGCCTTCTATTTGGTCCACACTTTGCAGTCGTCGCGCATAATGCTCAGCTTTATCGACAGAGCCGCCGGCTATCCCCGGGACATGCAAATAAAATCGAATAAGACCTTTTAAACTGCCTTGGTGTTTTGGGTTGACATGCAGTGATTTTTCAAAATGTTGTTTGGCAGTGCGTGCATACCCTGGTGCCGAAAATATTGATGCATTAGCGGCTTGGCTAAGTGACACTTTGGCAAGCCAATAGTGTTGTTCGGCATTGGCGCTGTCATTATCAACAACTTGTTGAAAATATTGCTCAGCTTTATCTAAATCTTTTTCAAAATAAGCTATTTGACCAAGGTAAAATAGCTTATCTAGGCTATCTGGCTGCTGCAACAACAATGTCTTGGCTTTGTCATATTGCTTTAAATGCAATGCATCAATGGCTTCTGTTGCAATAGCAGAGCTTGCCAAAATTAGGGTGAGTCCAATAGTTGTTCTTAACATCTTAAATCCTCAATTCGTTACTTTAATTGCGTATCAACGCTCATTTGACGTTATTAGTGTTATTTGCTTTTTGTTAAGAGCTTTTCTGCGGTAGTGGTTGATTGGAAATGACCGCCGTGTCTTTTTTACTGACTCGTTGTTGTGGGCTAGAAAGTGTTTTTGGTTTTGACTGCTGATAACGTTTCGTTAATCTACGAGTCACGACGATACCGATAACCGCGGGTAATATCCATGGCACGAGCATCCATAAACCAGGCAATAGTTGGCTTAGAAACTGACGTGCGCCGAAGGCGAAGAATGCGGTATAGATGCCGATACCGGTACCAATAAGATTGTTAAGATGACAAATCAGCCAATCTTTTGACTGGTGTTGGCGTTGCATGACAAATCTTATCATGCCAATACCATTGCCTAAGCCAACCACTGCAAAGATTAAGAACAGCGGTTGCATCGTTAATATGCCGATATACATTAGCACGGCAGACACTATAGGCAAACTGACGATAAGGGCGACATGAGTTGGCGTACGCAACTGGGTTAAATCAGATTTGTATTTCACGCTTAAGTAGCCTTGACGGGCGTTACTTAACACTAAAATGGATAAGGTGAGCAAGAATAATGCCACCATACGTTGCTGCTCTATAAAGGATAGAGCTTGTTCGCCACTCGATTGCGGAGCCTGTTGACGAATCGCCATGGGATCAACGAGAACCATTAACGACATTACGACCCCAGAAATGGATAGCAAATACATAATGGTAAGATATATACGACCAATTTTTTTATGTTGATTGCTACCTTTGCGATTTAACGCTGGCAGCCAAAACACGATCAAGGCAATACTGCCAGCAATAATATGGGTGTAAAGTAACACTTGATGTAAACCACTTAACATAGGATGTCTCCAATCCATTTTTATCATTGTGGTTATGTTAAAAAATTGTAAGTGATTTGCCTTGTGCCAAAAGTCATTAATTGAAACCATGACTTTTGGCCTATTTTTAAACGATGCGAATTAGGTCATACTATTTACATTATTTTAGCAGTGCCTTTGCATTGCGTGTCGGTCGTTAAGTAAGTTTACTTCTAGAACATGTTAGCGAGGTTTCCGTTTGAAAAAGCTAGTGACTTGGTTAAGTGCACATCATGGCGTGATGGCTGGTGTAAGCACGGTGTTAGTTATCGCTGGTATTAGTTTGTATTGGCTCAATGATGCGCCAATTGAATATAAAGCTAGCAGCTATTGGGTGATGCTAGCCTTTACTGTCTATTTAGCCTGTTTCATTGCTATTCATAAAAGTGCCGATGCAACGCAAAATGAACCCTTACAGGTAGGTTTGTTATTGTTAATGCTCGCGGCAGCGTTTGCGGTGTTATTGCTGATCCCACTTAACTTTACATCGATTTTAACCATCATCTGGGTGGCAAAGCTGTCCTATTTTCTATCGTTGGCACGAACCATGTTGGTCACCACCGTGGTGATTGTCTGTTGGTTTGGCTTGTCGAGTTATTATTGGAACGAAAGCAATGTGGTGATCCAAGCCATGTTGTTTGGTTGCTTTCATTTGTTTTCAATTTTAATGAGTTACCAAACACAAAAAGCGGAGCGCAATTCATTGCAATTGCAACGAGTTAACAATGAATTGCTGTCGACACAACGTCTTTTAGCCAGTACCAGTCGCTTGAATGAACGCAGTCGTATTGCTCGAGACTTACACGACCTGTTAGGTCATCACTTAACAGCGCTAAGCATTAATTTGCAGGTAGCTGAGCTTACCTGTGATGGCGATGCGAAACAGCGTGTTGCCGAGTGTCGACACTTAGCGAAATTGTTATTAAGTGATGTCCGTGAAGCGGTAAATTCGCTTAAAGAAAACCAGCAACTGGACTTTAATGAGATGCTCGACAGCATAGTTGCTGGCTTGCCTGGATTACAGGTTGAGAAATCCATCGAAACAGACTTTCATATTGAAGAAGTGGCGTTAGCTCGCGACGTACTGCATTGCAGCATTGAAGCGATGACCAATACCTTAAGGCACAGCGGAGCCTCACATTTCTATCTTAAGGTATGGCGTCAAGATGACGGTTTACATGTCGAGATGGCTGATAATGGCAAGGTACATAAAAAATTGAACTTCGGTAATGGTCTGAATGGCATCAAAGAACGTGTTGATAACGCCCATGGTCAAGTGCAGTTTAATATGGATAAAGGTCTAAAGATTACCATGACTTTTCCCAGTTTGTTTGTGAAAGCAGAGGCCTAAACATGTTGCTTGATACTACTCGTAAAGGAGTCCAACTTTGACTATCGGTGTATTGCTTGTCGACGATCAAGCCTTGGTTCGCGCGGGTATCAAAAGTTTACTCGATTTGAGTGAGGAGGTGTCTGTTATTGCAGAAGCCAGTGATGGCAGTCTGATCATTGACGCCCTAGAAAGTCACGAAATCGATGTGATTTTATTGGATATATCGATGCCAGTGATGAATGGTATAGAGGCGTTAGCGCTGTTAAAGCAACAGAACATAGCCACACCGGTCATTATTTTAACCACATTTGATGATCACGACTCGATATTGAAAGGCATTGCTAATGGCGCAAAAGGGTATCTTTTAAAAGATGTGTCGTTAGATACCTTGATTGATGCGATTAAGTCTGTGCATGCAGGGCAACGATTAGTGCAACCCGCCATAACCGAACGTTTATTGTCTGGTATGCAACATATCCGCTCAGATTTTGAAAAACCCGATATGATTGAGCCGTTGTCTATTCGCGAAAAAGAAGTGTTGTCATTGATGGCCAGCGGTTGCTCTAATAAGGAAATTGCTGACATGTTGTGCAAATCACAAGGCACCATCAAAAATCATGTATCAAACGTCTTATCAAAACTCGGTGTGCGGGATCGAACGAGAGCAGTATTATTGGCTATAGAGAAAGGCCTTATCTAGGAATACCTCTTTTCATTGCTATAAGCGACATAAGTGCCACAAGTAACGTAAGACACCTAAATAACTAGACCGACCGGTTAAAATTAATAATCAGACACAAAAAAAAGGTGTTGGCGGCAGGCTATCAACACCTTTTTTAGTCGTATTAGATACGTGGGATCTCAATCTTTTTCTCGTCACTTTGACGATAGATAATTAAGGTTTTACCTATGGTTTGGATTTTTATTGCATTAGTTTCGCGCACGATAGCGTCAATTATCAATTGCTTTACTTCACGGTCGTCTGTCGGGATTTTTACCTTAATTAACTCATGGTGATTTAATGCGCCGTCAATCTCGGCAACCACACCTTCGGTTAAACCGTTAGTGCCTAATAAAACAACAGGTTTAAGGCTGTGCGCCAAACCTTTTAAATAATTAACTTGTTTTTTTGAAAGATTCATTAAAATATTCGTTTAACTGACTTGAATTACAGACATTTTAACGCCATCTTGAGATTAATACTAATTTTAATGGTGACAAATCGTTAATTTATGAGCAAACCAAAAAAAGGCCGCAGTGTCAGTTCAAATCGTTGGATGCAAGAGCATTTTGATGATGAATACGTAAAGAAAGCGCAAAAGCTTGGTTTACGGTCACGCGCGGTATTTAAAATTGAAGAGATCAACAATAAAGATAAGTTGATCAAAAAAGGTATGAAAGTCGTAGACCTAGGTGCAGCACCTGGCGGCTGGTCTGAGTACGCGGTAAAAGTTGTTGGTGATAATGGTGACGTGATTGCCTGTGATATTTTACCAATGGAACCATTACCTGGCGTTGCGTTTTTGCAAGGCGATTTTCGTGAAGATGAGGTACTTGATACCTTATTGGCACGTATCGATGGCAAAAACGTTGATGTTGTGATGTCAGATATGGCACACAACTTCAGTGGTAACGAAGCCACCGATCAGGCTCGAAACATGTATTTGGTCGAGCTGGCATTGGATATGTGTCATCAAGTTTTGAAGAAAAATGGCAGTTTTGTTGTCAAAGTATTTCAGGGAGAGGGATTCGATCAGTACATGAAAGACGTACGAAATTGCTTTACCGTGGTGAAAACCCGTAAACCTGAATCATCGCGTCCACGTTCTCGCGAAGTATATATAGTGGCTACAGGTTACAAACTGTAGTAGAGTTACATTAGCAATACTTTATAATAAGAGCTTGAAATTACGAATTAAAGCCCTTATTTAAAAAAGTAAACAAGTCTAAGAATCATCGCAAAGTAAGCTATACAAGAGGTCCTCACATTGAGCGATATGGTTAAAAATCTTATTTTATGGCTAGTGATAGCTATAGTATTAATGTCGGTTTTTCAAAGCTTTACGCCTAGCAACACGGCTGACGCAAAGCTTGATTATACCCAATTTATTTCTGATACCCGTTCGGGACAGGTCGGTGAAGTGAACATTGAAGCCAATGGTGTTATCAATGGCAAAATGCGCAATGGTCAAACATTCACGACAATGATCCCTACCCAATATGACAAAGATTTGCTCAATGATTTGATTCAAAATAACGTCAAAGTACAGGGTGTTCCACCGGAAGAGCCAAGTCTTCTTGCCAGTATTTTTATCAACTGGTTCCCAATGTTGTTATTGATTGGTATTTGGATTTTCTTCATGCGCCAAATGCAAGGTGGTGGCGGTAAAGGCGCCATGAGCTTTGGTAAGTCTAAAGCGCGCCTGTTATCTGACGATCAAATTAAAACAACGTTTGCCGACGTTGCCGGTTGTGACGAAGCAAAAGAAGAAGTTGCGGAGTTGGTTGATTACTTACGTGATCCATCGAAATTCCAAAAATTAGGTGGTCGCATTCCTTCAGGTATTTTAATGGTTGGTCAACCTGGTACGGGTAAAACCCTATTGGCCAAAGCGATTGCCGGTGAAGCGAAAGTGCCATTCTTCTCTATCTCAGGTTCTGACTTTGTAGAGATGTTCGTTGGTGTTGGTGCATCGCGTGTACGTGATATGTTTGACCAAGCGAAAAAATCTGCACCGTGCATTATCTTCATTGATGAAATTGATGCGGTAGGTCGCCAACGTGGTGCCGGTCTTGGTGGTGGTCACGATGAACGTGAGCAAACATTGAACCAAATGTTGGTAGAAATGGACGGTTTTGAAGGTACTGAAGGGGTTATCGTGATTGCCGCGACTAACCGTCCTGATGTATTGGATCCGGCCTTATTACGTCCTGGCCGTTTTGACCGTCAAGTTACTGTTGGTCTACCTGATATTCGTGGTCGTGAACAAATTCTTAAAGTACACATGCGTAAAGTGCCAATTGCTGATGACGTCGATGCCGCGGTTATTGCCCGTGGTACACCAGGCTTTAGTGGTGCCGATCTTGCTAACTTGGTAAACGAAGCTGCATTATTTGCCGCCCGTACCAGTCGTCGCATGGTGTCTATGGTTGAGTTTGATAAAGCCAAAGACAAAATCATGATGGGCGCAGAACGTCGCTCCATGGTGATGAGCGAGTCAGAAAAAGAAATGACTGCGTATCATGAAGCTGGTCACGCAATCGTTGGTCGTATGGTGCCTGAGCATGATCCGGTGTACAAAGTAAGTATCATTCCTCGTGGCCGCGCCTTAGGTGTAACCATGTACTTGCCAGAAAAAGATAGAGTAAGTCACAGCAAGATGCATCTAGAAAGCATGGTGTCATCACTTTACGGTGGTCGAATTGCTGAAGATGTCATCTATGGTTCTGACAAGGTGTCAACAGGCGCATCTAACGATATTGAGCGTGCCACTGAAATCGCTCGCAAGATGGTTACCCAGTGGGGTCTATCTGACAAGATGGGACCAATGTTGTATGCAGAAGAAGAGGGCGAAGTGTTCCTTGGACGTAGCGCTGCACAACACAAGCATATGTCTGACGAGACTGCCAAAGATATTGATGATGAAGTTCGTACCATCATTGAACGCAACTACAAACGAGCAGAAGATATTCTTAAAAACAACATGGATATCTTGCACTCAATGAAAGACGCGCTTATGAAATACGAAACCATCGATGCTGATCAAATTGATGATTTGATGGCTCGTGTCGATGTCCGTGCACCGAAAGGTTATGGTGATGAAAATCGTAACGACAGCACACCACCAGCAAGCTCGGTTAAGCCAAGCAACCCGGATGTTAATAATCCAGCTGATGAACCAGCGAACTAAAAGCTAAATTTAGCTTCTAGGTCAACATATGAAAACCCGCTATATGGCGGGTTTTTATTTGTCCGAAAATTAGTCTTTGCGCCTCGCAAAAATCGCCGCTTTTTGAGCTTTGGCAAATGTGTAAGTTATTGTCCGATGAGTAAAATATTGATAATGTTAGCGGGAAGTCGTTGTCATTGAATAACAGCCTCTTCTATAATATATGGCAAAACCAATAACAATCTCGATAAGACACTGCCTTAAACCATGTTATTTGCTGAAAAACAACTCGATATAACCTCACCACAAGTGATGGGGATTCTTAATGTAACGCCAGACTCCTTTTCCGACGGGGGGCAGTTCAACTCGATTGAAAATGCCTTAATGCAAGTTGAGCAAATGCTAGCCGACGGCGCGACGATTATTGATGTTGGTGGTGAGTCTACTCGACCTGGTGCAGCTGATGTTGAATTACAACAAGAGTTGCAGCGCGTCATTCCGGTTATCGAGGCGATTACACGCCGTTTTAATACCATAGTCTCAGTCGATACCAGCAAAGCTGAAGTTATGCGCCAAGCCATTGCTGCGGGGGCGGGCTTAATTAATGATGTGCGAGCACTGCAAAACCCTGGTTGTCTAGAAGTGGTTGCTGAGTGTGAATTACCGGTCTGTTTAATGCATATGCAAGGCATGCCACGCACCATGCAACATGATCCGCAATACGGTGATGTGATTGGCGATATCCTCGATTTCTTTAATGACCGAATAGCACAGTGTGTTGCAGCAGGTATTGAACGAGAGCGAATCATTATCGATCCGGGCTATGGCTTTGGTAAAACCCTTGAACAAAACTATGAATTACTGGCTCGACAACAGGAGCTAGCTTGCATGGGGTTACCAATACTATCTGGCATGTCACGTAAATCGATGATTGGCAATTTGCTGAATTGCGAGCTGGAACAACGTCTTGCCGGCAGTTTATCGGCAGCAGTCATTGCTGCATTGCATGGCGGCAATATCATTCGAGTGCATGATGTCAAAGAAACCGTCGATGCGTTAGCGGTTTTGAATAAAACGCTGCAATTTAGACGATAATAATTTTATAAGTTACACAGATTTATTCTACAATTTTAAAAACAATTAGGAGACAGTAATTTGTCTGAAAGAAAATATTTTGGTACCGATGGTGTACGCGGACTGGTCGGCAAAGCGCCAATTTCTCCAGAGTTTGTTATGAAGCTTGGTTGGGCTGCTGGTAAAGTTTTGGCAACACAAGGCACGCAAAAAGTACTGATAGGCAAAGATACTCGTATTTCAGGTTATATGCTTGAGTCTGCACTAGAAGCTGGTTTTTCAGCAGCAGGCATCGACATCGGTTTGATGGGACCAATGCCAACACCGGCCATTGCCTATCTCACCAAAACATTCCGCGCAGAAGCGGGGATTGTTATCAGCGCCTCACACAACCCTTTTTATGATAACGGTATTAAGTTTTTCTCAACGTCTGGTGAAAAGCTACCTGACGAGGTCGAGTTACAAATCGAACGTATGCTCGATGAAGACATGGATTGCGTCCATTCCGCAAAACTTGGTAAGGCAGTGCGCATCGATGATGCAGCCGGTCGATACATTGAATTTTGTAAGAGTAACTTCCCATCAGAATACTCTCTAAATGGTTTGAAAATCGTTGTTGATTGCGCCAATGGTGCCACTTACCATATCGCCCCTGCGGTGTTTCGTGAGCTGGGCGCTGAAGTGATTGAATACGGGTGCGAGCCAAATGGCATCAACATTAACGACGATTGCGGTGCAACATCTACCTCTAATATTGCCAAGTTAGTGCTTGAGCAACAAGCCGATCTAGGAATCGCCCTTGATGGTGACGGTGACCGCTTAATGATGGTTGATCACAATGGTGATATCGTTGATGGTGATGAACTTATCTATATAATCGCTAAGAACGCACAGGATCGCGAAACCTTAGTCGGCGGTGTGGTTGGTACTCTGATGAGTAATATGGGCCTAGAATTGGCGCTACAATCACTTGATATTGAATTTAGCCGCGCCAAAGTTGGTGATCGTTATGTCATGGAACAACTGAAACAAAAAGGTTGGAAGCTTGGTGCTGAAAATTCAGGTCATATCATTAATCTAGATTGCACCTCTACCGGTGATGGTATCGTTGCCGCCCTTAATGTGCTTGAAGCCATTTGCCAGTCAGGTAAGACTTTAGCTCAGTTAAAATCTGGTATGACTAAGTTACCGCAGATATTGGTTAATGTTAGGTTCAATGAATACACTGACCCGCTTAATGATGACAGAGTTAAGCAAAGTGTTGATGAAGTAGAAACAGAATTAGTTGGACGAGGTCGAGTACTGTTACGTAAATCCGGTACTGAACCGTTAATCCGCGTTATGGTGGAAGGACCTGAAGTGGCAGAAGTGTCGCGCTTAGCGAATGTTATTGCTGACGCTGTTAAAGCCGCAGGTGCTGAACACTAAGTGATATTATCTTCGGCATGGGTATTGGTGAACCGTAAATCAAGCCAAAGCTAATGTGTTGAATTTGTAATAAATGTGTTGCTAATTTAAGCAAACAAACTGGTAGGCGAGATATTTCCTTGTATCTTTAATTGACAGTTGTTAATATCTCGCCGTTTTCTAATAGGGAATTGCTATGACAAGACAGACCATTGTGGCCGCGAATTGGAAGATGAACGGCGATTCGAAGTTAATACTCGAAATGAGCGAAGCGCTTAACGCGTTGACTTTAAAAAACAAACAGGTCATTGTTTGTCCTTCGGCACCTTATTTAGCCAATGCTGTAAGTGTATTTTCAAACCAAGACATTGCGATTGGTGCGCAAAATGCGAACGAACATGACAAGGGCGCTTATACCGGTGAAGTTTCAGCTTTAATGCTGAAAGATTTACAGGTACAATACGTGATCTTGGGGCATTCAGAAAGACGTGCGATTTACGGTGAAAGCTCTGAGCTAGTTGCCGATAAAGTAGCGCATGTTTTAGGCCATGGCCTTACCGCCATCTTATGTATTGGTGAGACTGAATCGGAACGCGAGAATGGCGAAACCGAAACAGTGTTAAAGTCGCAGTTAGATCCGGTTATCAATCAAATTGGTATCCAGGCATTTGAAAATGTCGTTGTTGCTTATGAGCCTGTATGGGCAATCGGAACAGGCAAAACTGCCTCATCTGAAATCGCGCAACAAACCCACGAGTTTATTCGTGGTTATCTAGCATCGTTTGACACAGATATTGCCAACACAACGGCAATTTTGTACGGTGGTAGTGTTAACGCAGGTAACTGCCAAGAATTGTTCTCCCAAGCTGATATAGACGGTGGTCTAATTGGCGGGGCGAGTTTAAAAATTGAAGAATTTAGTAATATCTGCTCAGCAGAATAGGATTTAAAGATAATGTTGTATCAAGTATTGTTAGTTGTTTATCTAATCATTGCCTTGATTCTTGTTGGTTTTATTTTAATTCAACAAGGTAAGGGTGCAGACATGGGCGCATCATTCGGTGCAGGCTCGTCAGCCACCATTTTTGGTTCATCAGGTTCTGGTAACTTTATGACCAAAACCACGGCAATTTTGGCAACGATTTTTTTCGTTACTAGCTTGATTCTTGGTAACCTGACCGCACAGCGTACCAAAGCAACCGATGAATGGAATAACTTGGGCGGCGCAGAACAAGTAGAAAGCGCTACACCAGCGTCTGATGTGCCTGCAAGCGACGACAAAAAAGAGAGCGACGTACCAAACTAATTCGCCTCATACGTTTTTGCGGATGTGGTGGAATTGGTAGACACGCAGCCTTGAGGGGGCTGTGGCTTCGGCCGTGAGAGTTCGAGTCTCTCCATCCGCACCAAAACATATTAAAACCGGTCTTATGACCGGTTTTTTTGTATTTGAACAATGGAGAATATTTTACAGATAAATAGTTTTATTTTAGTGTACTCACAAAGATGTATTACGCCTAATATAAAAGTGAGTTGGACTTTTAAGATTTTGTGGGACACGTATTTAGCAACTAAGTGCCCGTATAGTTATTCACTTAATCCTTTTCTTAGGCTTATGATACGGTGCGATCAGCTATCTTCTCTGTGGCTTATTCTTCGGTACGTAATTCAAAATAGATACAGGTACCACTTTTTTGACCGCAAACCCCTCTATTTCTTTACGCTCAATAATATGGCCGAGACGACTTTCAATGGCACATAGATTTCTAAAGTTATCTTTGGATACAAACGATATCGCTTCTCCCATTAAGCCTGCACGTCCAGTGCGGCCAATACGGTGAATATAATCATCGGCCTTGTCGGGTAAATCATAATTAACCACGCGGGTAAGCTCACCAATATCGATGCCGCGGGCAGCAATACCGGTCGCCACTAAAAATTTGATTGCGCCGGATTTGAATTCACTGAGAATCTGTTCACGTATTGCTTGGGTTCTTCCGCTATGAATGGATTCTGCTTTAATTCCGCGCTTCTCTAACTGACTGACCAGCTTGGCTGCGCCGTGTTTTGTTTCGATGAAAATAAGTGCCTGTTGCCACTCTTGTTCTTTAATCAAATGACTGAGCAAGGCTGATTTATTACCCTTGTCTACCGTGATCAGCCACTGAGTAATTTTCGGCGCGGAGCTACTATCCGGTGTTGTCGATATTTCTACCGCATCGTGCAGCGTTCGTTTTGCCAATGTGCGAACATCATCGCTTATGGTGGCTGAAAATAATAGATTTTGTCGCTCAGTGGGCAAGCGATCAATAATTTTATTTATGTCATCGATAAAGCCCATATCTAGCATTCTGTCCGCTTCATCAAGGACAAGCACTTTAAGTTCATCAAAATGTAATGCCCGTTGGTGCGCCAGATCTAACAATCTTCCAGGCGTGGCAACTAGAATGTCTACGCCCCAGATCAACTGTTGTATTTGTGGCGCTGAATCAACACCACCATACATTGCCATGGAGCTCAGATTTAGATATTTACCGTATTGGCGAATGCTCGCTTCAACCTGAACGGCAAGCTCACGTGTTGGTGTGAGAATAAGTGCTCGAATTCGTTTGCCACGCAGCTTGCGTGGTTTGTTTAACGATTGCAGTAACGGCAATACAAAACTGGCGGTTTTACCTGTGCCTGTTTGGGCACCGGCAATGACGTCTTTACCTGATAAGATTACCGGTACCGCCTTAACCTGTATTGCTGTAGGAGATTTATAATCAAGCTCGGCTAGGGCTTTGACAATAGAATCGCATAATCCAAGTTTTGAAAATGGCATATAAAATCTCGGTTATTTGAGTGAGCAACGGGCTGCATTAGCAGAAAATCGCGAAGTAAAACAAAGGCGTGGAGTATAGCAGTAAATGCCATGGTGTAGAAGTTAGCAGCTAGTACGTTACGTCATTATTGGTGAGTATTGTTGGCTCCGTCGACCCTATACAAGCCTAGCTATATTAGCTAAGACTGGATCTAACATGCAAAATAATAGGGCCGGGTTCGTTATGAAACCGGCCTAATTATTTTTTACTTTAAAGTCTCTAATTTGACTCAATATAACCGTTAATAATACCTATTTTTAGTGGCAATTGTACGTCCTTGAGCGTTGCATTAGTTTCGAACCAGCTACAAATAAAAGATGTATATCTTGTATAACCACTGTCGCTTAGAACGCTTCAGCTTCTAATTTCATCAATGTCGTTGGCGCTTTCATCATCAGTGAGGCATGGACTTTCGCTTGTGGGAAAATCCGCTCAAAGTAGAACTCTGCAGTGCGTATTTTGGCTTTGTAAAACTCTTTGTCACCTTCGCCACTGGTCAGCTTCTCATTTGCGGCTTGTGCCATTTGTGCCCACATGTATGCCATCAAAATATAGCCGGAATACATCAGGTAATCGACTGATGCGGAACCAACAACGTCACGATCGCTTTTCGCTTTAAGCATCAAACGAAACGTATACTGTTGCCAATTCGCGGCTGCTTTACTCAGTGGCCAAACAAATTTATGCATGCGGTTTTTCTGTGGGTTAGATGAAATCATGCTGTGATCTTTACAATAGCCGAGGATCTCTTTGACAATCGCAGTGATCTGCTTACCTCTATCTAGCATCACTTTACGGCCAATCAAGTCCAACGCTTGAATGCCTGTTGTACCCTCATATAAGGTTGCAATACGAGCATCCCGTAAGTTTTGCTCTAAACCCCATTCTTTGATGTAGCCATGTCCACCATATATTTGAATGCCTAAATTGGCCGAGTCAAAACCTCGTTCAGTCAAAAAGGCTTTTAGGATTGGCGTTAAAAAGCCCAGTTTTTGATCAGCAAGTTGACGAATATCTTCGTTATCGGCGTCGGCAAATTTATCGGCCGCTTTGCTCGCATATAAAATCATTGCTCGACCACCTTCAACAAAGGCTTTTTGAGTTAATAGCATACGACGAACGTCTGGGTGAACAATCAAAGGATCGGCGATTTTATCTGGAAATTTTGAGCCAGTAAGAGAGCGCATCGATAGTCGGTCTTTGGCGTAATACAGACTTTTTTGATAAGCAAATTCTGCGGCGCAAACCCCTTGCAGCGCGGTACCGATACGTGCTGTATTCATAAAGGTGAACATGCATTCTAAGCCTTTATTTTCAGGTCCAATCAAATAGCCATTGGCACCATCAAAATTTAATACGGCGGTAGAGGATGCTTTAATGCCCATCTTATCTTCAATAGAACCACAGTTAACCGTGTTACGGTCAAGCAGGTTACCTTGCTCGTCGACATTAAATTTTGGCACGATGAACAGAGAAATACCTCGGGTACCTTTTGGTGCATTGGGTAGGCGAGCTAAAACAATGTGTATGATATTCTCTGCCATATCGTGCTCACCAGCAGAAATAAATATTTTACTGCCGCTGATGGCGTAACTGCCATCTTGATTCGGCTCAGCTTTGGTTCTTATCTGACCTAAGTCGGTACCACATTGGGCTTCAGTAAGACACATAGTGCCGGTCCATTCGGCACTGGTCAGTTTCGGTAGGTAGGTGTTTTTTTGCTCGTCACTGCCGTGCGCTAAAATAGTATTCATGGCACCTAGGCTAAGGCCAGGGTACATGCCAAATGACCAGTTTGCGGTGCCCATAAACTCAGCTTTAACCAAACCAAGGCTTTGCGGTAAGCCTTGGCCACCATATTCGGTTGAAAAACTTAACCCTTGCCAACCAGCGTCAATATACTTTTGATACGCGTCTTTAAAACCTATTGGTGTGGTGACTTCACCATCGTTGAAAGTACAACCTTCTTTATCACCAATGTGATTGATTGGTGCTAATTCGTTTTCACAAAATCTTGCGCATTCGCTGATGATGGCTTCGACCATATCAGGGCTGGCGTCCTGATAGGATGGGAATCGACCGTAATGTTTTTCAAAATTGAAAACGTCATTCATTAGGAAACGAATGTTCTCAAGTGGGGCTTTATAATCTGACATTGTCTGTTATTTAATTACTAAATTTAAACCTATACTAACAAACCTGCCTGGTATGACCAGTTCTTTATGCTGTTTTTTTTGAAAGGGTAAATAAGACACAAAGGACGAAATAAAAATAATGCATTGCCTGTTAGGACTTTTGTGAACTCAATACCCTTAATTCATCTCGAAATCAGATAAAAAGTGTAATTTGGTTTAAAACAGCAACATATTTTGCCTTGCTGCTATACTTACATTTATTTTTCAAGCCTTGGAGGTTAAGGTGAAACGTTTGCTTATCGCTTCACTGTTGTGTTTTTTGCTTTTTGCTTGTGATGACGCGAAAAAAGCCGCTGACCAAGTACAAGAAGCGGTTCAGTCATTTGATGTGGAAAGTCTCAATTTAGATCAATTCGGCGGTGCTGCCGAGCAAGCTAAAGCGTTAGCATTATCGGTACAGGATGCAATCAATGTAGACTTTAGTAACCCTGATGCAGTCAATAAGGTAAAAGACAGTATTGCCAATGCGTATAGTTGTATGGCGGACAAGTCGTCTGACGAACAAGCGACGGATTTGGTCAATACACTGATCGAAAAAGTGAAAAGTGAAGATGTCATGAGCCTGATCAAACAAGCGGTTGAACAAGGCGCCAGTGTAACTCAATGCATGACCAATTAACGGTCTAATTTAATTTAGTTTAACTTACCTTAATTTAGTTAAATTAGCCGGCATGTAACGTTTTCGAAAATGCATCATTGATGTAACATGCCATGTAAAGCATGTGATAAACGCCATCTCACTAGGATGGCGTTTTTTTAAACCCAAACAAACTGTTCAGCGTTACTTTTAGTCAGCAATGTTTTGAATTAGCAAAAGTACAAACCGCCGCGCATTATGTGCCTATATTCATCCCCTCAACTCCAAAAATATGTCTATACTTTTATATACTTAGCTATGGACCACTATGAAACACGTAAGAACCAAAAGTATTTTAGTTGTTTTGTCTTTATGTTTTGTAACACCAATTGTTGTTGCTATTCAGGATAAACCTAGAGTAACTGCCGGATTTGGTGTATTTGGTGCGGTTGATAAAGGTCAGATTTCGACAATCAAATTAGGTTACGAATTTATGCCTTGGGAGGAGTATTGGGGTATACGGCCGCTCATGCAAATTATGGTTAATGACTACGGCGCTTATTATGCCTCCATTGGACTGAGCAAAGAATTTAAAATTGTTGCTCGATGGCCGAAATGGCGTTGGGGAATGATGACCTCGATTGGCTATTATCATGAAGACTCAAACGACAATACCGATGAACTTGGCCATGAGGTTGAGTTTTATACTGCCATTATGGCGTCCTATAAGTTAAACACGCAGTCGAGTATTCGTATCGAACTAGGTCATATTTCTAACGGCGGGATAGGTAACCAAAACCCCGGTTCTGAAGCGGTATTGGTTACATATCTAGCGTCTTTTTAACGCAAGGATTGGTTACGGCGTATGGAAGAATATGCATGCGGCATATGCGTGTCGGGTTATTTCTAAAAAGGTGCTTACGTTAGTTTTATAAGCAAGGTTAATGTTGGTGTCATCACTTAAGTCGTTCACCAGCTATATTTTTTTATTTGTGAATTCACACCAATTGAGAGAGGCAATATGCAACACTCATATCGATATGTTGAAATGAAAGGCCGATTACTCGGTGTTTGCTTACTTAGCTGCACATTCAGCGTAAATGCATTGTCAAACGTTGAGGAGCAACAAGAAAAACTAACTCAACTACCTCAGAATCCTCAAAAACCTCAACAGCAAGAACCCGCGCAACAAACTCAGCCAGAGCAAAACAAGGTTGCAGAGATATCGGAACAATCATTATCAGAAGAAACCATTGAAGACCCTAGTGCACAAGATAAATCACTTCAACAACCTGCAGAGCTTTCAGATGCCATGGTAGAGCGTTTAATGAAGGATATGATTTGGGTCGAAGGCGGCGAGTTTACCATGGGCTCAGACCATGTAGACGCCAACAGTCGAGAAAAACCGCCACATCAAGTGACGGTCGATGGATTTTATATGGGCCGCACCGAAGTCACTCAAGAATTATTCTTAGCGGTGATGGGGTGGAATTTCAGTTATTTTCCCTGCGACTTGTGCCCAGTGAACAATATCAGTTGGATTAATATGCAGCAGTTTATTAACCGTCTTAATGAGGCGACAGGTAAAGTATTTCGTTTACCCAGTGAGGCTGAATGGGCATTCGCCGCTAAAGGTGGTAATCAATCAAAGGGATTCTTGTTTAGTGGCTCTGACACCATTGATGACGTCGCATGGTATGCCGGTAACGCTAACCGTAAACTGCAACCTGTCGGATTAAAGCGTGGTAATGAACTCGGTTTACATGATATGACCGGAAATGTGTGGGAATTTTGCCAAGATGATATGAGCCGCACAGTATACTCAGACAAACCGCGCGACAACCCGATGTATATTGTTACCACCGATATCAAGCAAGTGTCACTAAAAGTGCTGCGTGGAGGCGGTTACGAGTTTTCCGATAAAGAGTCTTATGTATATCGTCGTGACGGAGCGACCAGTAATGTGCGAATGCCCGATATTGGTTTTCGTTTAGCGCTCGATAAACAATAATGTTGCTCAAAGGTTATCGCTTAAATAGTGATCCGAAAACCTTAAGCAATGGTTTGGCAACCCATCAAACTTTTTCTTAGTACATTAATGTTTCCGCAAATTAGTGTGAAATTGTAAAGTTAGCCTAGGTTTATATTGCTCTTTTATGCGCACCCATATATAATTTGCACAGCTTTGACGTGAAATGATTTTTTACTTACAACTCTAGGGTACTAAATCGCTAATTTTCACGGCCTGTATTAGATAAATTGCACCTCATGGTCTTAGTCTTTTACTGTTCACAAAGGGTTGTTTTTGAGGGCCCCGTGTGAATTGGGGCTTTTTCGTATCTGTAGATCGCTTGTTAGCAGATTACGGAACGACACCAATACTACTGATTGTTGTCCGAGCCTTCCGGTGATAGATGACGATGCCAGGTAGCTACACTATTGGGCCAAGAGGCCCTTTTTTCGTTTTTGGAGAATATTCTTGAGTAAGTTTGAGCAAAAATTAACTGAGTTGCTGCGTCCGTCTGTTGAAATGACTGGCAAAGAATTATTGGGTATTGAATACATCAGTGCCGGAAATAACTCGGTTTTACGCTTATTTATTGATCATGAGAATGGCATAGACGTTGACGATTGTGCCGAAGTGTCACGACAAGTCAGCGCAGTATTGGATGTGGAAGACCCAATCAGTACTGAATATAACTTAGAAGTATCATCACCTGGGGTAGACAGACCGTTGTTTGAAAAGCCTCATTATGAAGGTGTTGTTGGTGAAACAATAGAGGTAAAACTGTCGATGCCTATTAACGGACGTCGCAAGTTCAAAGGTGAACTTGAAGCAATCGAAGGTGACACTTTGATTGTCATCGTTGATGGCCAGGACTATGAGTTACCGATTGGCAATATCGATAAGGCGAACTTAATCGCCAAGTTTTAAACTGATTTTTCATTTCGCTGTGCTGTAATGTAGCGAAATGAGTGGAAATTGAAATAAGAAGTGAGGCTTTAAAAGCATGAGCAAGGAAATACTACTGGTCGTTGATGCGGTTTCTAATGAAAAAGCATTACCACGCGAAGATATATTCAAGGCGATGGAAACTGCACTTGAGACAGCCACAAAAAAGAAATATGAAGGCGATATCGCAGTACGAGTGGAAATTGACCGTGAAACCGGTGAGTTTGATACATTCCGTCGTTGGGAAGTTGTTGAAGATGGCAGCGAACCAATGGAAAACCCTTACGCACAAATCGGCTTAGCGGCTGCACAATATGATGAACCTGAACTTGGTTTGGGTGATTTTGTTGAAGAGCAAATTGAGTCGGTCAAGTTTGACCGTATTACTACACAAACGGCGAAGCAAGTTATCGTACAAAAAGTACGTGAAGCAGAACGCGCTAAAGTCGTTGGTGAGTACCGTGATCAACTAGGTGAAATCATCACCGGTGTGGTTAAAAAAGCAAGCCGTGATTCAGTTATCCTAGATTTAGGTAATAATGCTGAAGCGGTTATTTTCCGCGATGAAATGCTACCGCGCGAAGTATTCCGCCCTGGTGACCGTATTCGTGGTTTGTTGTTTGATATTCGCCCAGAAGCTCGTGGCGCACAATTATTTGTGTCTCGTGCTAAACCTGAAATGTTAATCGAATTGTTCCGCGTTGAAGTGCCAGAAATTGGTGAAGAAATGTTGGAAATAAAAGGCGCTGCTCGTGATCCTGGTAGCCGCGCTAAGATTGCCGTTAAGTCTAACGACAAACGTATTGACCCAGTTGGTGCGTGTGTTGGTATGCGTGGTTCACGTGTACAAGCGGTATCTGGTGAGCTTGGTGGTGAGCGTGTTGATATCGTTTTATTTGACGACAACCCAGCTCAATTCGTTATCAATGCGATGGCGCCGGCAGAAGTTGCCTCAATTATCGTAGATGAAGATACCAACACCATGGATATCGCCGTAGAAGAAAGCAATTTAGCTATGGCGATTGGTAAAAGTGGTCAAAACATTCGATTGGCAAGCCAACTTACCGGTTGGGAACTTAATGTCATGACTATTGAAGACATGAAGTCAAAACATGAAGCAGAAAACGACAAGGTTATTAACTTGTTTACTGAAAAACTGGATATCGATGACGACTTCGCCACTATGTTGGTTGAAGAGGGCTTTTCTTCACTTGAAGAAATTGCCTATGTTCCAGTTAATGAATTGCTAGACGTCGATGGCCTTAATGAAGACATCGTTGAAGAGTTACGTGAGCGCGCTAAAGGAGCATTAACAACTGCTGCTCTGGCTAGCGAAGAATCACTAGAAGATGCAGAGCCAGCAGAAGATTTATTAAATCTTGAAGGTATGGACAAACACCTTGCATTCGTACTTGCAAGCCGCAGCGTAATCACGCTGGAAGATTTGGCTGAGCAAGGTGTTGATGAAATTTCAGATATTGAAGAGCTAACTGAAGAAAAAGCAGCAGAACTTATTATGGCGGCCCGTAATATTTGTTGGTTTAACGAAGAATAAGCTTAGCAAGGAGAAAATATTTAATGACCGATGTAACCGTAAAACAACTTGCTATCGAAATAGGTACAGATACCGATCGTTTGCTTAAACAGCTAGACGATGCTGGTATCCAAAAGAACGCTGAAGAAAGCGTTTCTGAGCAAGAGAAAGAAAGCTTGCTTGAACACCTTAAAAAGCAGCACGGTGATACGTCAGATTCGCAACCTACGCGTATGACGTTAAACCGTAAGAAGAAATCAACTTTATCTATTGGTTCTGGTTCTAAAGCCAAACAGGTACAGGTAGAAGTGCGTAAAAAGCGTACCTACGTGAAAGCCAGTGATGTTGAGCTTAAAGCCCAAGCCGAAGCAGAAGAGCAGGCACGCATAGAAGCTGAAGCTCAAGCGCAAGCAGAAGCTCAAGCGCAAGCCAAAGCCGATGCCGAAGCACGCGCCAAAGCAGAAGCCGCAGCGAAAGCTAAAGCAGAAGCAGACGCGAAAGCTCGTGCAGAAGCGCAAGCCAAAGCCAAAGCAGCAGCACAAGAAAAAGCGCAAGAAGTAGAAAAAGCTGAGCCGAAAGAAGAAAACGAAGAAGAGAAAAAGATACGTTTAGCGCAAGAAGCTGAAGCTGCCGCAAAAGCTGAAGAAGAAGCTCGTCAATCGGCTGCCGCTGCGGCCAAACTTGCTGAAGAAAATGAAGCACGTTGGAAAGAGCAAGAAGCTGAACGTAAGAAGAAAGAGCAAGAAGTTGTTCACGTAACATCTTCTGTTTATGCTCAAGAAGCTGAAGACCAAGCTGATATGCGCGACGAAACTAAAAACCGTCGTAAGAAAAAGAAAAAGCCAGGTAAAGACGATCGTGGTGCCAGAGGTCGTGGTGCTCGCGGTCGTAAGAAAGGTACACTTAGTGCACCTACGTCTTTACAGCACGGCTTCCAAAAGCCAGCTAAAGACATTACCCGTGCCGTACGTTTAGGTGAAACCATTTCTGTTGCTGAACTAGCCGATAAAATGGCGGTTAAAGGTGCTGAAGTCGTTAAAGTGATGTTCAAAATGGGTGCTATGGCAACCATTAACCAAGTTATTGACCAAGAAACTGCGGCACTTGTTGTTGAAGAAATGGGTCATAACGTTGTTCTAGTAAATGAAAATGCACTAGAAGATGCGGTTCTTGAAGATCGCGGTCATGTTGGTGAGTCAATCACCCGTGCACCGGTTGTTACCATCATGGGTCACGTTGACCATGGTAAAACGTCATTACTTGATTACATTCGTAAAGCGAAAGTTGCTGACGGCGAAGCTGGTGGTATTACCCAGCATATTGGTGCTTATCACGTAGAAACTGGTCACGGTATGATCACGTTCTTAGATACTCCGGGTCACGCCGCGTTTACTGCAATGCGTTCACGTGGTGCGAAAGCGACAGATATCGTAATCATTGTTGTCGCTGCCGATGATGGTGTTATGCCACAAACAGTTGAAGCGATTCAGCATGCTAAAGCATCTGACGTGCCAATTATTATCGCAATCAACAAAATGGATAAAGAAACCACGGATGTTGAGCGTGTACGTAGTGAACTTTCACAACACGATGTTCTTTCTGAAGAGTGGGGCGGTGACGTTCAATTCTGTCCTGTATCAGCTAAGACTGGTTTAGGTATTGATGAATTGCTTGATGCTGTACTACTGCAAGCTGAAGTTCTAGAACTTGAAGCGGTTGTTGATAAGATGGCGAACGGTGTTGTTGTTGAGTCTAAACTTGATAAAGGCCGTGGTCCTGTAGCAACAGTATTGGTACAAGAAGGTACGTTGAAGCAAGGTGATATCGTGCTTTGTGGTTTAGAGTACGGTCGTGTTCGAGCCATGCGTGATGAAAATGGTAAAGCCATTACAACGGCAGGTCCGTCAATTCCAGTAGAGATTTTAGGTCTTTCTGGTGTACCTCAGTCAGGTGATGAAGCGACAGTTGTTAAAGATGAGAAGAAAGCTCGTGAAGTTGCGTTGTTCCGTCAAGGTAAATTCCGTGATGTGAAACTTGCACGTCAACAAAAAGCGAAGCTTGAAAACATGTTTGCTAACATGGAAGACGGTGACGTTTCAGAAGTTAACGTGGTACTTAAGTCTGATGTACAAGGCTCATTGGAAGCCATTTCAGACTCACTAACCAAACTATCTACTGACGAAGTTAAAGTTAAAATCGTTGGTTCTGGTGTTGGTGGTATTACCGAGACTGATGCTTCACTAGCTGCCGCATCTAACGCAATTGTTGTTGGTTTCAACGTACGTGCTGATGCGTCTGCGCGTAAGGTTATTGAAGCTGAAAACCTAGACTTACGTTACTACAGCGTTATTTACGCACTGATCGACGAAGTGAAGTCAGCGATGAGCGGTATGCTTGCCCCTGAATTCAAACAAGAGATCATTGGTCTTGCAGAAGTTCGTGATGTATTTAAGTCACCGAAAATTGGTGCTATCGCTGGTTGTATGGTTACTGAAGGTATCATTAAACGTAGCGCGCCAATCCGTGTACTTCGTGAAAACGTTGTAATATACGAAGGTGAGCTTGAGTCATTACGTCGCTTTAAAGACGATGTACAAGAAGTTCGTAACGGTACTGAGTGTGGTATCGGTGTTAAGAACTACAACGATGTACGCGTTGGTGACCAAATTGAGGTATTCGAGACAGTTGAAGTGGCACGTACACTGTAACTCTTGAATAACAGCCTAGTGAATAAAATAGGGGCTTAGCCCCTATTTTTGCCTGTTAACCGCTAAATATACGCGCGTTAATGGCATTTTTATATATTGGAGCAATGAATGGCCAGAGAATTTTCCCGTACTGATCGGGTGGCACAACAAATCCAAAAAGAAATTGCGGTAATCTTACAACGTGAAGTAAAAGATCCGCGTTTGGGCATGGTAACCGTATCCGCGGTAGAGGTTAGCCGCGACTTAGCGTACGCCAAAGTATTCGTTACCTTTTTCCACGATGATGACAGCAAAATTAAAGACGCGTTAGCCATTTTAAACGATGCTGCCGGTTATATTCGTTCGTTATTAGCAAAAGTGTTACGTGCACGCATTATGCCGCAACTTAGATTTGAATATGACAAATCTTTGGTGGAAGGTGTTCGCATGACCAACCTAGTGAATAAAGTCATTGCTGAAGACGAAAGAAAGTCAGGCAAAACGAACGACGAGCAGGAAGACTAATTCATGGCAAGACGCAGAAAAGGCCGTCAAGTCGATGGCGTTTTATTGTTGGATAAACCCTATGAAATGTCATCTAACCATGCATTACAGGCGGCAAAACGCATTTATTTTGCCAATAAAGCAGGGCATACCGGTGCATTAGATCCGCTAGCAACCGGCATGTTGCCTATTTGTTTTGGTGAAGCGACTAAGTTTTCTCAGTTTTTACTCGATACAGATAAAACCTATATCGTCACTGCTAAGTTGGGTATTCGCACCACAACCAGTGATGCGGACGGTGAGGTAGTGAGCGAAAAGCCGGTGAACATCAGTGATGCTGAGTTATTGCCAGCACTGGAATCATTTCGTGGTAAATCAAAACAAGTACCGTCGATGTATTCAGCGCTAAAACACAAAGGTCAACCTTTGTACAAGTATGCGCGAGAAGGTCTCACCATTGAGCGAGAAGCGCGTGATATTGACGTTTACCGTTTAGATTTATTGCGTTTTGAAGGCGATGAAGTGGACATGGAAATTCACGTGTCTAAAGGTACGTACATTCGTACCATCGTTGATGACTTAGGTGAGTTACTCGGTTGTGGCGCGCATGTAAGCATGTTACGTCGTACGACTGTTGGTAGCTACCCGGTAGAAAACATGGTCACCTTGGAGCAATTAGAGCAGTTATTGGAGCAGGCTCGAGAGCAAGACATAGCACCGTCTGAGTTACTCGATCCATTATTGTTACCAATGGATACTGCTGTGGTTGGCTTAAGCGAAGTTAATGTTGACGACGAAGCGGCACATTATCTTAAACATGGTAATCCGGTAATGATGCCAGGTGTCAGCGAAGATGGTTTGCTTAAAATCACCGTCGGTGATAACAAACAGTTTATCGGTGTTGGCCATATCAATAGCGACGGCATGTTAGCGCCGAAACGCTTGGTTGTACAACACGAACAGTAAGCATTTGTAGCAATACGTAAAATTGCTTGCATAGCAGGCGGATTTTGCTATGATACGCGCTCTTTTCCGCTATGCTGAATTAGTGTTTGGCTTAGCGGGTTTGATTAAACACTATTAACACTAAGGTATATATTATGTCTTTATCAGCTGAACAAAAAGCAACAATCGTTGCAGAATACGCAACTAAAGAAGGTGACACTGGTTCTCCAGAGGTTCAAGTAGCTCTTTTAACTACTCAAATCAATCACCTACAAGGTCACTTCAAGAAGCACATTCACGATCACCACTCACGTCGTGGTCTACTACGTATGGTTAGCCAACGTCGTAAACTTCTTGATTATGTTAAGCGTAAGAACGTTACTCGCTATCAAGATCTAATCCAACGTTTAGGTATCCGTCGCTAAGACAGTTTCCAAAACGCAAAAAAGGCCAGTTTATACTGGCCTTTTTTAATTCTAAAATGCAATAAATCATCACACGTATTCGCTACGCTAAAGGCCATAAAGAGGCGTGATGTTCGCCGAATTATTTAACCGTTAACGACCCGTCAATTACCGCCTTAAGCTCGTCAATTAGAATTCGTTTCAGCCATTTATGCGCTGCGCTGTTGTGAGTGATGATGTGATCATTTAAATACATTGGCACAGCATAACTTTTGTCATGTATTAACATCACTTGTTTAAAGTCCTGTTGCAAAACCGCCTGTTCCATCAAATGATGTGCGCCTATAAGTAAGTAATCATTTTTCTTCATAACCGCTGCTAACATGCCCAACTGACCGCTTTGAAAAGCAACCTGACGATGTAAGTTATGATCGTCAATATATCGTAAGGCCGGATTAGAGATAAGCGACTCTGATTGCACTTCAACATTAAAATCTACGAATTTGTAATGCAAACAATCGTCAATACTAGGGTTGCTTATAGCAAAAATAGGGTGGTCCTTGCGAGCAAAAATTGCCGGATAGGAATAGCCTAATAACGTTGATTGAAAAGGCTCTTCGTTAATTGGTGCAACAAAAATCGCAAAGTCTAAGCTGCCGGTCGACAGATGTTTTTGTTGTGTTAATGAGGATGGTTGTTGGGAAATGATCACATCCGGTGCCAGTGCGCTGACGGTGTCAATAACTGGCAGCAACAAGGAATGACTCATCAAGCCAGGAATGGCAATCGTAAAGCTTTGTTGGCATGTTTTAGGATCAAAATCGCTGTTGTCAATCAAACCATAGACATCATTTAGCAGTACCGTCAAAGGTTGTTTTAGCTCTGCAGCTCTGCTGGTTGGCCGCAAACCGCTGGACTCGCGCGCAAACAGTGGGTCATCAAATATCTCTCTTAGTTTTTGCAATGCTCGACTCACTGCCGGTTGCGACACGAACAGCTTTTCCGCTGCCCGACTGACATTATTTTCTTGTAATAACACCAGTAAGGTGACTAACAAGTTAAGGTCAATTCGGGCCAGTCTTTGAGCTATTGAACGCATGTCTTTTGTCTCTCTGTCAGCTGCTATACTCCTTAAGTATATCACTTATAAATAGGTATCATTGGATAGTATATGTTGGCATCGTTAATATAGCGCCAGATGCTACGTCGTCCATCATTTAAGGAACATCAATGAATCAAACGAGACAGTCCATATCACAATTAACATCTCAGGTTGAAAGTTCAGTTATTGGTCAAAAACATATGGTTGAAACACTGATCATCGCCTTGCTTACTAACGGCAATGTGCTGTTAGAAGGGTTACCTGGGACGGCGAAAACGCGCTCAATTAAAGCACTCGCCGAGGCGTTAACTGTTGACTTGGGGCGTGTGCAGTTTACCCCAGATTTGTTGCCATCTGATGTTACTGGTACCGAGGTGTATCAAGAAATTGATGGCAAACCCTGTTTAACGTTTCAACAAGGCCCTGTATTTAATAATTTATTATTGGCCGATGAAATTAATCGCTCCCCGGCCAAGGTCCAGGCAGCGTTGTTAGAAGCGATGGAAGAGCGACAAATTACCGTTGCTGGTAAAACCTATAAATTACCTGAGCTATTTATGGTTTTGGCAACTCAAAACCCAGTTGAACAAGAAGGTACGTACCCTTTGCCTGAAGCGCAAATGGACCGCTTTTTAATGAAAATTAACCTTGATTACCCTGATGCAGAGTCAGAAGCTCAAATCATTAAGTTAGTTCGTGGTGAAGAAATGGAAATTAATGGCGAGCAAATCAAAGTCGACCCGCAAGTGATTTTTGCAGCTCGCGATGAAGTTCGTCAAGTCCATTGCTCTGATGCCGTACTTGATTACATGGTGTCGATCATTATCGCCACACGTCAGCCAGAACAGTATGTTGATTCTCCTCTAGCCAACTGGTTAGCGGTAGGTTCAAGTCCGCGAGCCAGTATCGCGTTGGATAAGAGTGCGCGAGCGATGGCTTGGCTGAACGGTAAAGATTTTGTCGATCCTGATGATGTGCGTCAGATTGTGCACGCGGTATTAAGGCATCGTTTGGTGTTGTCGTACGATGCGCTGGCAGATGGAATCACCGCTGACATGGTTATAGATGAAATCCTTAAACAGGTTGCTGTTGTTTAAAGGGGAGTGAGGCTCGCATGAACTCAATGAATCATGATCAAGACATATACACCAGTATTGATGCGTTGCGTCGCTTACAGTTTAAAGCGCGAGGATTCAGCTTAGTGGCGGAGCAACCCATCAATAGCATATTGTCGGGTAAAAATGCCTCCAAACTTCGTGGCCGAGGGCTTAATTTTGAAGAAATGCGTCAATATCAGGTTGGTGACGATATTCGCACCATGGATTGGAAAGTCACTATGCGCACCAAGAAACCCCACGTTAAAGTGTACAGCGAAGAACGTGAACGCAATGTCATACTGTTGGTCGACCAACGACAGAGCATGTTCTTTGGCAGCAAAGGTAAAACCAAGTCCGTTATCGCAGCGGAAATAGCGGCATTAATGGCATGGCAAGTGGTGGCGAGCACGGATCGAATCGGCGCTGTGGTATTTAACGATAATCATGTGACTCATATAGCGCCCAAACGCAGTCAAAACCAGGTCGTTAAAGTCATCGGTGAAATTTGTCGCTACAACCACAAATTGACCTCAGGTGCTAGTCAACCAGAGCACCATGTATCATTTGAAAACATGTTTGCGCAAGTGATGCGTATTATCGGCCATGATGCTTTACTGATAATGATCAGTGATGGTTATGGCTGGAGTGACAAGTGTGGAGAGTACGTTAAACGCATCAGCCAGCATAACGATATCATGCTGTGCCATGTGACCGACCCATTAGAGCGTCAACTTATTGCCATGTCACAAATGGTGGTCAGTGATGGCGACATGCAGATCGAACTCACAACCAAAAAAGAAGTATTGCAACAGCGATTCAGCCATGATGTTGAAAACGCCATTGCTAAATTTTTATCGGTTGCGCACAAATATCGCATGCCAATGATCGCCTTTGATACCTTGCTGCCTACAGATAAACAGGTTCGTAAAGCGTTTGGTGTGGTTAGAGCGTAAGGTATTGAATATGTTTCTTTTATTATCAGCATCGACGTCAGGTCAAGCACAACCGATGCTTGACGGTCTTAACGATATTCCTGTTCCTGCAGACATTAGTTGGTTTCCGCAAACCCTAGGCTGGAAATTGTTACTGTTCATGGCCATCGCAGCGATTGTTTATCGTTGCTATTTGCGGCTACGACGTTATGTGCAAAATGCTTATCGACGGGCAGCATTAGCTATATTACAGCAGCTCGGTAATAACCCAGAGCAATTGGCTCTATTGCCTTTGTTGTTGCGTAAAACCGCCTTATACGGTTTTCCTCGCACCGACGTGACGGCTCATGTCGGTAAAGATTGGGCACAATGGTTAGATAACCAGTGCCAAGGCAGTCATTTTGCTCAGCACCACGCAGCGCAATTAGCACAGTTATCGTACGCCGAGAGCAAGACCATGGCGGATAACGAATTTCGCGCATTAAAAGCACACATCGCACATTGGATAAAACACCATAGGGGGCAATATGATTGAGTTCGCGCATCCATTAGCCTGGTTGTTTTTGCCTATTCCCGTGTTGGTTTATTGGTTATTGCCAGAATATAAAGAACAAAGAGCCTCGGTCCATGTGCCGTACTTCGCTCGCTTGGTAAAAGTATCCGGAGAAACTCCTAAAAAAGGTGCCGTTAAGCTGCTTCGACGTCGATTGCAGCAGTTTTTATTGTTGTTAGGCTGGGTTGCATTGATTAGCGCCATTGCTCAACCTGAGTGGGTTGGCGAGCCGATAGAGCAAAAAAAGTCAGCGCGAGAAATTATGGTGGCGTTGGACTTATCTGGTTCAATGCAAGAGCAGGATTTTGTTGATCAACAAGGGCAAAAAATTGATCGTCTTAGCGCCGCGAAACAGGTGTTAAATGATTTTGCGCAGCAACGTAAGCATGACCGCTTAGGGCTTATTTTGTTTGCTGACGCTGCCTACTTGCAAGCACCATTTACCGATGATATTGCAACTTGGCAGGACTTATTGAATCAATCACAACTTGGTTACGCGGGCTATCAAACCGCCTTTGGTGATGCCATAGGCTTAACGATTGCGGTATTCGAACAACAAAAAAGCAAACAAAGAGTATTGATTTTGCTCACCGATGGCGCGGATACAGGCTCAAAAATGCCGCCTATTAAGGCCGCCCAAATTGCTGCTAAGCATGATATTAAAATATACACCATTGCTGTTGGCGATCCGAGTAATAAAGGTGAATATGAAATGGATCTACAAACACTTGAAAGGGTTGCCAAAGTCAGTGGTGGGCAAAGTTTTACTGCGATTAACCGCCAAGAGTTACAGCAGGCTTATCAACAGATTAATGATTTGGAAAAGCAGCAATATGAGACTCTGTCTTATCGACCAAAGCACAGTTTGCATCATCTCGCTTTTGCGATTTATTTTGTTGCCAATTTGCTGGTTATCGTTATGTTATTTGCCGTTAAATTAATCGGCAGGAAAGCATTGCCAATGATTAATGAGTCAGACAATAAGCCAAAGACTGAACCAAGCACTGTTGTAAAAGGAGGCCAGTAATGAACCCTTTAGCGGTTATGCAAGAATTAGGTTTGGGTTATTTGAATGACTTCCATTTTATTCGCCCATTATGGTTACTGTCATTAATCCCATTGTTTTTGTTTTATCGTTTTGTTGTCACAAAAGATGATTCTTTGAGTAAATGGCGTGTTGTCATGTCTGACAAGATGATTGTCCACTTAAGCATCGATGAAACACAACAACGTATGTTTACGCCAAAACATTTGTTTGCGGTGTTCGCAGTGGTGTCTACGTTAGTTATGGCAGGACCTGCGTGGAAAAAGCAAGCTACAGAGTTTTTTGTCGATGAGTCGGTACTGATCATTGCATTGGATGTTTCCAGCTCGATGCAATCGACCGATTTGCAACCGAGCCGCTTATTGCGCGCGAAACAAAAAATTAATGCCTTACTCGACCAACGTGGTGACGCAAAAACTGCGCTGGTGGTGTATTCAGGAACCGCGCATATTGCCATGCCAATTACTAAAGATAGGCAAATGATCCGACATTTTCTGGATGTGCTTGATACCGACTTGTTGCCAGATAAAGCGCCACAGCAAAGCTCGACACTGAAACCATTGGCAAGTTTGCTCAAGCAAACAACAACGGCATCTACGGTATTACTGTTAACCGATAAGACCGATTCAGACGCGGTAAATCAATTTAAATCGTTTTTCAGTGAGCAACAACATCAATTATTGGTTTGGGCTATTGCCGAAAATCCCGACAGTGGCTTGCCTGCGGCTAATGGTTTATCAAGTCAACAGCTGCAACAGCTGCAACAATTGGCGGATACCGGTCACGGACGTATGGTGCCATTTACTCACAATGGTGACGATATCGACACGGTAATTAATAACATTGAAAACAATCTATTTGCCAGTGATGATTCGGCGCAACCATGGCACGACGAAGGGTATTGGTTGTTGTTTGTATTATTGCCGTTACAAGCGCTTTGGTTTCGACGTGGGTGGACAATGCAATGGTAAATACAAAAACATTGGCTGCAACACCACGATGGCTTAATACCATAAAGCGTGTCAGCGTAAACTTATATGCGGCTTACCAGAAACATAAAACCGCCATAATAGCGGGTCTGGTGTTAATGCTTGCTCTCGCCATTTACGTAAGCCCGCAAGGTTTTATGAATTTATGGCTGAGCCGAGATCAGCAAGCGGCACTTTATCTACAGCAAGGTAAAGCAGACCAAGCTGCAACGGTATTCGCCGATAAACAGTGGGCGGCATACAGTTATTTTGTTGCAGGTGAGTATGACCTAGCACAAACTATGTTCGCTCAACTGGATGGCGTTGATGCCAGATTTAGCGAAGCCAGTGCCCATGCATATATGGGCAATATCGTCAAAGCCATCTCACTGTATAAGCAGGTGCTACAAACGCAAGCTGATTATCCTGGCGCAGAAGAGAACCTGCAGATATTAGAAAAAATCTTAGCTAATGCGAAACCTGGTAAACCTAGAGCGATAGATACCGATGAGATAGACACCGAAAAAAAGGGCAGCAATAAAAAGATGCAAAGCCAAGGGGCGGGGCAGCAAGTGATGTCGGACAGTTTGTGGCTTAAGCAAGTGCAAACCAATCCGGAAAAGTTTTTACGTAAAAAGTTTCAACAGGAATACATCAATGCCAGTAAGTAGTTTATTTCAGCGCCGTGTTAATGGCTTCGCTAACGTATTTGCTAAAGCGTTTGTTATATCGTTATTCGCGGTGATTTGTTTGTTTTTGATGACGCTGTCTAATCAAGTACAGGCATTTGCAAGTCAAGACGAGGTAACCGTCGCGGTTAGCCAAAAGACTGAGCAACCTCTAGTTGCCACGCAACAAGTGGTGTTTGCGATTGAGTTGCGCAGTCAAATGCCGTTTGCCCAAGACTTTTCAGTATCATACATAGATATCGAAGGCTGTGTTGTTATTCAACCTACCGGCGCTGCGCAGTCTACGGTTGCACAGGTTGATGGTGAAACTTGGAATGTACAACGTCGCAATGTCATTGTTTATCCGCTTGAATCTGGTGACTTTCGCTTACCAATGATCACTGTAAATGCCGAGCTGCGAAATGAGCAAGGTCAATTGCAAACTCGTGTGTTAAAGACACCATCACCGTCATTTCAGGTAACCGATAAAAACCTTGAAAATAAAGGACAAACCGTATTGGCCAGCCCAAATGTGAGTTTTACGGTTAGCAGCAATATAGATAAACAAAAGTCGCTCAGCCTAGGTTCTGCAGTTACCTTTACGTATACGTTGTCGGCAGACAAGCAACATGTTTTGATGCTGCCTAAATTTGTTATTGAAGAGCTGCCAGCAACAGAAAAATACGTCAAACCAGTGGTTGATGAGGACGAATTCCAGCGCTTTAAAAAGTTTAATATTGCCACAAGAAGCCAACAAGTGACCTACATTTTGCAACAAGAGGGCAGCTATGTTTTTCCAGAGCAACGTATTAGTTGGTGGGACTTGAAAACCGATAGCTTGCAAACAGAGGTCATTGCTGAACAAACCGTTGTGGTTGGTGATTCTGAACGCGTGTTTACTGTCAAAAGTGCAGCAAACGAAGCCAGCATAAACGGTGAACAGGCTGACGTCATTGCCGATTTTAAAGTTGCTTGGCTATATGGGCTCCTGGTTGTTGCTTTTATTATCGCCTGCATTAGGCAACTGATAGTGCATCGCCATGCGTTGCTGGAATCCTATAAACATTCCTATTACGTAACTCGAAAACAGGCGGCTAAAGACTTTACTATGCACTGTAACCGCGGCGACTATCAACGTGCTGTTGATGTATTGTATCGCCTTAATCAAGCGCAGGGTAATGCCGGTAACTTATCATCTTGTTTATCAGGTAAAGCGTTGACTGTTTTACAAAAGCTGCAAGCAAAGGCTTATGCTAACAACGGTGCTAAAAGCGGGATAAGCCAAGAGGATGTCGATTTGCTGTTACAGGCGGTACTTAGTGCCAATCAAACCAACGATAGCACTGGTAATAAAGGTTTTAAATTTTCAATGAAAATAAACTCTCATAAATAGTCTCAGCCTACGGCGGCATAATTTCAGTTTATCTAAAACGCTCAAATCGGACTATTCGGTTTGAGCGTTTTCTCGTTCCGGCATTTCTTCGTTTAAGCATTTCATCATTTAGGCACTTCTCGTTTTGTGGTTACTGGCCTTTGCCTATGGCATGGCTAATCTATGCAGTATTCTGATGCGTAAAGCTAAGGCTAGCTATCTAATATCATTACTATTTTTTCTAAACGCTTGGGTGGATATTATTGCTGTTAACCACGCAGAATAGTACACACGGGCAATCTTTTTTTATGCTCTACATTATGTGAAACACAATGTCAGCAATGTAGCTTTGACGCGCTGTGAAAACAAACTAACTAGGGAGCGGGCTAATAACGTGGTAATCAAACATAAATTCAAATGGTTGGCTTTATTGTTTATCGCTGTGTTTGTTTATTTGGGCAAACACATTTATGACTTTTACAGTCATCGGGGGGCGGTGCCCGTGCTGACGCGGCAATGGCTGAACGTACCGACTGATGCGTCTGTTTCGCAATCATTGTACGACCCTCGCTATAAAGACGCCGCAGATCAAACTTTAAAAGCGATGCAGAGTCGACGCGCATTAACTGGCGCAGCCTCTTATTCGGTTGCGGTTGGTGTCAATGACAGATTAGTGTGGGCAGGAGCAATAGGCTGAGCTAATCTGCAACGTGACATTGAAGCCACCCCAGATACCATTTACCGAATTGGCCGTACTTCAAAAGCGATTACCGCAACCGCATTGGCGCGTCTTGTCGATAATCAACAGATTGCATTGGATACACCAATCAATAACTATTTAGCAGACTTGCCCAACCCTGCTTGGCGAGAAATAACACCGCGTATGTTGTTATCTCATATGTCGGGAATAGCGCATTATCCACAGCGTGACCTTGAAAAAGATTATTACGGCCTGTATCTGGTATTGTCGCTAAGCAAGCATTACGATGATATGCGTAGCGCTCTGGAAGTGTTTGATGGAACCTCCATGCGCTCAAAATCCGGCACGGAGTTTTATTATTCATCTCAAGGTACGGTGTTACTTGCAGCGGTGATGGCGGCGGAGGTGAACAAACCGTATATGTAGAAAATCAACGAGCAGGTTTTGTCGCCCAATAACATGCACTCAACGATTGTTGCGCCAAACAACAGTGATGGCTCCGGCAATATTGCCATCTCGTATTTAAATCGTGTTGTTGATGGTCAACATCAAATCAACCCTTGGCGAGCGGTCGACTTATCGCATCGCTTACCCCGTGGTGGATTTTTTGCAACGTCTTCGGATCTGGTACGAATGGGACTTGCGCATTTAAATAATAACTATTTGTCAGAACAGGTTCGCCGCGAGTTTTCTACACCGCAAAGATTGGAAAGTGGTGAGGTGAATGAGCAAAACTATGCGCTTGCTTGGCTTTATGGTGAGTGGCCTGCAGACGGTGTTGGTTTGGCTCGCAATATAAATCATGGCGGTGTGTCTCGCGGAGCACAAAGCTTTCTTGCCGTTTTTCCTGAGCTCGATATGGTGATCGCCATCAATGCAAATATTAAAACGGCGTCTTATGCTGAGTTCAGTATGCTAGATGAAGATATTCTGCAAGCATTTATCGAATAACAATAAAGCGCAGCTGTGCACAAAACACATCATTACACGAAAAAGGCTTTGAATCTGAGATTTAAAGCCTTTTTTAATGTGTGTCTAATTGACAGTGTATGTCAGTATTACTTTACTTCTTTAAAGAAAGGTAATAGACGATAGCCTTCATCGCGAACCATCTTGCTTGGAATATAATGACGCGCAGCCATATTGAACTTGCCCGTTGGGTTGTCAATTTCTAAGTTGTTTGGTGCGTCAGCGCCGCAACCAAAGCTTAGCGTATACGTTCCATCTTCGTTAGCTGTCGCAGTATTTGAACTGATATTCGCTAGATCTTTAAACATAAAACCTTTTTGGTCGTAAACCGTGATTGACCAAAATGCATCGTTCTGCGGATCCTCAAAGGTCATTTGATAGCATTTATCATCGGCAAAATTTGGTGATAGCTCATAAATGTTGTCGCGCAATTGAGCACCACCCCAGCCAACCGCTGCACCAACAGCGTATTTTTTCTTAGTAAACATCTCTTTTGAATCGTCACGTGGATCGGTAAACATACCGAACGTCGCATCCAATGGGTTTTCTTTTAGCATTAATGGCGCTTGTGCTTTCAATGTATTTTCAGTTTTATAGAATGATGTCTTATCTACGGCAACGGCATCAAACTTGTTGTTTGAGTTAGCACTGATGCTGATTTGATCTTGATACTTGCGTACTTCGTCTTTAGTAAATGTGGCATCTAAGCGCACGATAAGATAGACGTGTTCGCCGCTATGAGTTGATAAGTTGTAGGTACCTCCGCCGTATTTCATCGCTTGAACACGGTGATCTTCAGTAACCACTTCTAATGACATGTATTTACCGTCTGGGATTTCAGGTAGGGTAATAGTCGCCCCTTTAGATACATCAACCAATGCCATTGAGTAATAGGTATCGCGATTCATTCGCACTACAGGTTGCTTATCTGTTGGTGTTAATTCGCGCTTATGCAATAGCTTATTAACACCTACTAAGTCTTGATTTTTTAACATTTGACGCGATGTTTCCATTACAGGGTAGTTATTTTCATCAACGACGACACCAGCTTTGCTAAAGAAATTATCTAAGCTGGTGACTGTTGTAGCTGCCATTGCTGGCACGGTTAAAAAGCTGAGGCTGATTGCTGTTGCCAATACTAATTTTTTCATAACAAAGTCCGATTATCTTAATTTAAAAACTGGTTCAAAGGGTGCTTTATAGTCAAAATTACATCGTTCGATTTTTGACCGTTTGCTGATTGATTGTCATTTTAATAGAGCTGGTTTTTATTACCAATTACCAATTATTATAGGTGATATACGTATCTCGTATATCACCTTAGATATGCTATTTAGATTATATGAAGGAATTTAGATTTAGGCTAAACGCGCGATCTCGGCAAGGGCTGCTTCGATTTCATTTTCGTTATTGATTAATGACGGCGCAAATCTCGAATAACTATTACGATAGGGGGTTGCGCTCATTATAATGCCTTTGTCATGGAGTTTTTTTACCACTTGCTCCGCTGGTAAGCCGTCCACATCAAACACCACCAGACCAGACGATAAGCTACTGGACATTGGTGTGTAGAGCTTGACATGTTTCATTTTCGCCAGCCCTTGTTTGGTTTGTGTATTGAGTTGATGTATACGTTTTTGCACATTGGCTTTACCCAGTTGCATATGCAGTTCAAACGCTTTAGGCAGAGCCCATCGGTGTTCAAATGAATGAAAGCCACCTGGCGTCATATGTTGGCCGTTCCACACTTTGTCCTGTTCGGTTAATCCTAACCAGACATCATAAGACTCACTAAAACTTGGGATCACAGGCGCGGTCATTTGCCAGGCTTTATCTGTTCCCCAAATAACACCTGTACCACGTGGACCAAAAATCCATTTATGGGTACCAGCAACAAAAAAGTCGCAACCTAGCTCGTCGATGTTTTCATCTTCGATACCAAAACCGTGTACGCCATCTACGCAAAATAGAATTTGTTTATCACTGCGTCGTTGTTTGTTCGCTTGGGCAATGGTGTTTGCCATTGCTCTGATGGGCAGTTTTACGCCGGTACAAGAATGTACCCAAGTTACGGCGATAACTTTTGTCTCTGAGCCTATGCCATCTCGTAATCGTTGCAACACATCTTTGGTGCTGGTTTTGGCAGGATCGTCATATAAATCAATGCGTTTAATGCTCGCACCTGCACGTTTTGCCGCAAATGCTAACGACATATCCGTTGAATAATGATCATGGGTTGTCTGCAGTATTTCGTCGCCCGAGTCGAGCGCAAGCGCGTTATACATGGTACCAAGGCCCATGGTTGTGCTATCGGTAAGGGCGATATTCTCTGCTTTACCGCCCATATAATTTGCAGCGCTTTTTGCGATGTCTTGATCTACGGTGAGAAACCTGTCGTGCCAATAATCAGACGGATTTTCATCTAGCCCTTTGCGATGTTCGGCGATCGCGTCAGCGACGGGTTTGGGGTGCGACGCTAACAGAAACGTCGACAGTTGTACGTAGTCATGGGTTAACGGGAAGAGTTTTCTTAACGCTTGCCAATCCCCCGGGCTGATCGATGTTGCTGCGGCGGCTAAGGCATTGCTGGTAGACGCTGAGGTACCCGATAGAGCGGCCTTTGATAGTGCTTGAGTTGATAGCACGCTGCCGCCAAAAATGGCAGCCATACGGCTAATAAATTGACGACGTAACATAATGATCCCTATTTTAGCTGAGTTAATCGGTTGTGGCTGAGATAAGCCTAACCGACTTATGCGATGTGAATAATGGCACCTGGAAGGCGCAAATGATGGCATAAGTGTAGGAGACAAACATCGGTTCTACCAATTTGCGCAAAAGGCAGTGCCTTGAAATTGTTAGCTTTAATAACTTGGAGTAGCTGTAAATTATGAGACCACAGTTTTATCGCCTAGCTATGTCAGCAAATTTGCAGCTGCTTTACTTTTGATGTTAGAAAAGGATTAGCAGAAAAATAACAATCGGAGCGAAAGATGAAAAGAGTATCTACGATTATTGCCATGTTGTCCGTTATCTTATCGTTTGTAGCGAATGCAACGGATTTAAAAAAGCAAAAAGAAATACTGTTAGACAACGAAAAAGTAGAAGTCATCCGATTAACCTATCCACCTCATAGCGAATCAGGGATGCATAATCACCAACACCCAAACCGAACCGTATATGTGTTGGCCGGTGGTGAGCTTACGTTGATTAACCATGACGGTAAAACACAGGTGTTGCAGGTTGCAACCGGCAGCGTACTTTACTTACCAGCAATGCAACATAATGTAAAAAATAGCGGTGCAACCACAGTGATCTTAATAGAGACAGAATTGAAAGCACGGTAAGTAACTAATTTATTAACTGTTTTTGTTCAGTTTAGGCGAATCAAAATGTCACTAAAGGATCACAAATTTCATACGCTATATAGTAGCAATAGAGAATTAATTGGGTATAATAGTGCGCGAAATTAAATATGAAATAGAACTTAGAGCAAGGGCTCTATAATACTAAGGAAAATCAATGACTCCGATCACGAAAACATTTGAATTCGGACAGCATAAAGTAACACTGGAAACAGGTGTTATTGCTCGTCAAGCAACGGCTGCTGTAATGGCATCAATGGACGACACGAGCGTACTAGTCTCTGTAGTAGGTAAAAAAGAAGCAGTACCTGGTCAAGACTTCTTCCCACTAACAGTAAACTATCAAGAAAAAACATACGCAGCAGGTAAAATTCCTGGTGGTTTCTTCAAACGTGAAGGTCGTCCTTCTGAAGAAGAAACATTAACTGCACGTCTTATTGACCGTCCAATTCGTCCTCTATTCCCTGACGGCTACACCAACGAAGTACAAGTGGTTATCACGGTTGTTTCTGCTAACCCAGAAATTGCCCCTGATATCATTTCACTTCTAGGTACGTCTGCGGCGCTAGCTATTTCAGGTATGCCTTTTAATGGCCCTGTAGGTGCCGCTCGAGTTGGTTACGTTAACGATCAATACGTATTGAACCCACTTCAATCAGAACTTGAAGAAAGCAAATTAGACTTGGTTGTTGCCGGTACTGAATCTGCAGTACTTATGGTTGAATCAGAAGCCGACGTGCTTTCTGAAGAAGTCATGCTAGGCGCCGTTGTATACGGTCATGAGCAATCGCAAACGGCTATCAATGCAATTAAAGAGTTTGCTGCTGAAGTAAACAACCCTGCATGGGACTGGCAAGCACCTGCGAAAAATGAAGCTCTTGTTGCTCAAATCGCAGAATTAGCGACAGCTGATATTACTGACGCTTACCAAATTACTGAAAAAGCCAAACGTTACGATGCGATTGGTGAAATTAAAAACCGCGTTATTGAGCAACTTTCAGCCAACGTTGCTGAAGGCGAAGAGTTTGATGCCGGTGATGCCAAAGACTTAATTCACGATCTAGAGAAGAAAATCGTACGTGAGCGCATTACACAAGGTGCTCCTCGTATTGATGGCCGTGATCCAGAAATGGTTCGTGCGCTTGACGTGATGACTGGTGTTCTTCCTCGTACGCACGGTTCTGCGGTATTTACCCGTGGTGAAACTCAGGCACTAGTAACAGCGACCTTGGGTACACAACGTGACGCTCAACGTGTAGAAACCATTTTGGGTGAGAAGACTGACAACTTTATGTTGCACTACAACTTCCCTCCATACTGTGTTGGTGAAACTGGTTTTATCGGTTCACCGAAGCGTCGTGAGATTGGTCACGGTCGTTTAGCAAAACGCGGTATCTTGGCTGTTATGCCTGATGCGGAAGATTTCCCATACTCAGTTCGTGTGGTTTCTGAAATCACCGAATCAAATGGTTCATCATCAATGGCATCAGTATGTGGTACGTCATTAGCACTTATGGATGCTGGTGTACCTATTAAAGATTCTGTCGCTGGTATCGCAATGGGTCTAGTTAAAGAAGGTGAGAACTTTGTTGTTCTTTCTGACATCCTAGGTGACGAAGATCACTTAGGTGACATGGACTTTAAAGTTGCTGGTACTCAAGGTGGTATCACTGCATTGCAAATGGATATTAAGATCGAAGGTATTACCCAAGAGATCATGCAAATTGCCCTTAATCAGGCAAAAGGCGCGCGTATCCATATCCTAAGTGTTATGGATGAAGCGATCAGCGAAGCTCGTGACGATATCTCTGATTTCGCACCGCGTATCCACACCATGAAAATTGATTCAGATAAGATCCGTGATGTTATCGGTAAAGGTGGTGCAACCATCCGTCAATTGACAGAAGAGACTGGCACAACCATCGAAATTGAAGATGATGGTACGGTTCGCATTGCAGCAACATCTGGTGAACAAGCGAAAGACGCTATCTCTCGTATCGAAGCGATTACCGCTGAAATCGAAGTGGGCAAGCTGTACACCGGTAAAGTTGTGCGCATCGTTGACTTTGGTGCATTCGTTAATGTATTGCCTGGTAAAGATGGTCTTGTACATATCTCACAAATTGCTGAAGAGCGTGTGAACAATGTGTCAGATCACTTGTCTGAAGGTCAAGAAGTTACGGTTAAAGTACTTGAAGTTGACCGTCAAGGCCGTGTTCGTTTAAGCATGAAAGAAGTTGACGTTAAAGGCGATTCAGCAGAGTAATGGTTAACAATCATTAGCAAAAATGCCGGTCATTGACCGGCATTTTTTTTGCCTGATGTATTTTTATCCAGTTGGCTAAATTTAATTGTTTAAAAGCTATCGTGCTTTTGTGTTTGTCAGCCATTGCGATATACTTAACCCTAATTGATTATATTAATTTCAATATCTTAGGACTCTCTGTGAAATTTTCCCTCGCTATTTTCACCAGTTTGGCAGTATTAGGGCTAAGCGCATGTTCGACCACAACAGACCAATCCGCTGCGTCTTATTCACAAGCAAAAGTACTGATTGCAAAACCACTACCTGTTAATCCACAAAGTGAGTTGGCATTGGCTAGGTTAACGGAAATTTTAACCAAAATGGAGATTACCCAAGAGCAACGTGCCAAGTTGTTTTACGATCGCGGTGTGATTTATGATAGCGTCGGTCTGCGCGGCTTAGCCAGTTTTGATTTTCAACGCGCGCTGCGTTTGCAGCCTGATTTAGTCGACGCGTACAATTTTATGGGAATTCACCATACGCAGCGGCAAAATTTCGTTGAAGCTTACGATGCCTTTGATTCGGCCATTGAACTGGATATGAATCATGAATACGCGTATTTGAATCGAGGCATTGCCTTGTATTATGGTAAGCGACCACAACAAGCGTTGGCTGATTTGCAACGTTTTCAATTGCAACAACAAAATGATCCTTATCGAATCGCCTGGTTGTATTTGGTTGAATATGAAATTGATCCAGAATTGGCAAAAGCCAACCTTAGACAACATCTAGATGGCCTAGATCATAACAGTTGGGCGAATAACGTTTTGCGCTTGTTCTTAGGCGACATCAGTGAACAGGAGTTGATTCAAACAGTATCTGTTGGCGTGTCTGATCATAAACAATTAATTGATCGCTTGTGTGAAGCGTATTTTTATTTAGGTAAATACAATCAATTAGTTGATCGTCCTAATACCTCTGCTGATTATTTTAAATTGGCGTTAAGCACCAATGTTTACGAGTTTATTGAACATAGGTATGCGGAATTAGAGCTCGACCTTATTGAGGCGCAACTTAGCGCACCTTAATTTATGTCTCGGTGGTATTATCTGATTTATTTAGTATTGAGCTTGTCGTTAACGACAAGCTCTTTTTCTGTGCATGATTATTTGCAACAGCGCTTACAAGATAACAACTATAATCAAGCGCAACTGCAACAGGCATTAACTTTAAGGGTTGTCGAAGCGCAACGCATTGCCATTACTCGGGTAGCTGAGTATTCAAGTCATTGGCTGACATTAGCTCGCAATCTGGCCCGCAGCGATGGGCATTATGCATTGCAATTAAGTCGTTATTACCAGTCAATTGGCCAAACAAGAGAGCAAGATTACTATTTTGATTTGGCCTTAAAGCAAGGCAGTAAACAGGCCATCATAGTACAGGCGGAACAATTAGCAGGCCGTGGTCAATACCAAAAAGCACTTGCCAAGTTACGATTAGTCGCATTTGTCGATAAAACTGCCAGCCCAGAAGGGCATAAACAGGCGCAACAAATCTCCGTCCTGATGCTAGAGTGGGCGGTCGCAGCGGGGGATTTTTCGACGATAGCCTCGTTATTAGAAAAACGTCACGCAATTATCCCTGCTTCTCTTATTGCTGAGCTTATTCGTTTTAAGGTGATAGGCGCTGACCACGCGGTGTTATTGAAACCCGATGCAGGTCAGCAATATACGCATTTAGCGCAAAGTACCCAGACCATAGATACATTGACTGATGCGATAACTGCTACTCAGCAATGCCGTTATCCAATACAGTTTTTTGCCGATTCTTTAACTAAATTACGAACGCTTAAGCAGATGATGGCGCAACTAGAGCCTTTTTATCAACAGCAGTTTTGTTTACTAGAACCACAGTACACCGCGCCTCAGTGGCTAAACTGCACCAATAATGCAACCCTTAGAATTCAATGTCAGTTTGATGAGGCGTTGTTACAGGCACTGCCTCAGGCGATTCGCTATATCGGTGTCATGACGGATAAGGGCATTGCCAATGTTAATCATGGCATGGTATTTGTGGATGCTGGCGATAGTAGCCAAGTATTAGCTCATGAACTCAATCATTTTCTCGGCTTTATTGACGAATATCCTTTGCCTATTAACCATGCTGCCTGTGATGAGAAGGGGGCGATCGCCCATAATGTTGTCAATATAACGCCCCGCGTATTTGCCAGCGATCAAGACGCGCGAGCATTTTTAACAGATCAACTGCCGTGGTATTCACTAATTCAAGCATCGACACCGGTTACACATCTCGTTAATGGCCAACATCACCTGGGAACGCCGGCAAAGTTTAATAACCAAATTGGTTTGTTTCCCAGCCGTACATGCCAATACCACTCTGCTAGCAGTTTTAAACCCATTTATGGATTATCGAGTCTGGAGTATTTTGAAAAACCGTTGCCAGAATCATATATGCAGGTATTTGAGCAGGCATCAGATAAAAAATTAATGCCATCATTTCACGTTAATATGGGGCGTTATCTGATGTCGCAAGGGCAATCATCTAAAGCGAAAACTTGGTTTGATGCGGCGCATGACTAGCCAAGGATAGGTCGTTTTTTTGGCCAAAAAAATAGTCGCCTAAGCGACTATTTTGCTATTTTACCGATTTTATACTCGGTTCTGAGTCAATCAGTTCACCTTCTGACAGACTGTAAGCCTGATACTTCGAGTGTACGTAGTTTACCCTAGCTACAGGCCACATCGACTTATTGTTTATTGCCAACTTTCGTTGGCGCTCGCTACTGGTGAATGTCGTATGCACTTCATTTCGGTTCGAAGTGAACCAAGAGAATAATGACATACTGTTCCTTAATATTACATTTCATAAAACGTTATTTAATCGCTCGTCTACAGCGTTTGAACGGTGCGACTAACCAGACTTGTGTTTTGGCTTTATATTTAATTTCGCATTCGAAAACAGCATATTAACGCCAGAATAAATATCTCCGTCTGGACTGTATAGCATAGTCAAGGATCCTTTGCTTTGCGTATAAATGAATTAAAAAACTTATTGCAAAGATTCTGTTAACGATAAGAAGTTCTGCGTTATAATCCTGTAATCATGTTTCATAGCGTATTGTCAGCCAAGTTAATGACGTCATTTAATGTTGCCGAATTTAGAAAAAAGTTTCCTCTTATAGAAATGCTAGAGCGCAAACATCAAAGTATCTACTTTGATAACGCTGCGACTACGCAAAAATTCGACGCTGTCATTGATGCCGCAAAAACATATTACGCGACGCAAAATGCCAATGTGCATCGTGGCTCTCATATGTTAAGTGCACAAGCCACAGTCGCTTATGAACTTGCTCGAGAAAATGTCAGGCAATTTATTCATGGCAAAGACGTGGCGGAGATCATTTGGAGCAAAGGCACAACCGAAGCCATTAATATGGTGGCAAGTAGCCTCGGCGAACAGATTGTCGAGCGTGGTGATGATATTGTTGTTTCTGCCGCAGAGCATCACGCTAATATTGTTTGTTGGCAACAACTGGCGCTAAAAAAAGGTGCTAATTTAGTGGTGCTTCCTGTTAATAAACAAGGCATCATTGATATTGCACAAGCAACGTGTTTGATCACCGATAAGTGTAGAATCCTTGCCGTCCATCACATTTCAAATGTTGTCGGAAAGATAAACGACATCAAGACGTTAATTGACATTGGTCATCAACATGGTGCCAAGGTATTAATAGATGGTGCTCAGGCCATTGCCCATGTTAACGTTGATGTACAACAGCTAAACTGTGACTTCTATGTGTTCTCTGGACATAAATTGTTTGCGCCAACAGGCATTGGTGTCTTGTATGGTAAACGCGAGCTACTCGAGAGTATGCCGCCGTATCAATTTGGCGGCGAGATGATCAAACAGGTGTCATTCAAACAGACAACATTTAATGAACTGCCACACAAATTTGAAGCGGGCACGCCGAATATTGCCGGTGTACTGGGCTTATCAACCGCGATAACAGAGCTTGGTCATAGCCAAAATTTCACTGATTATGAATCTCAACTTGCTGTTTATCTGCATCAGCAATTGACCAGCTTGGCAAAGCTCACGCCATTATTTGCAGACGCACCTGATATTCCTTTATTAAGCTTTGTTATCGATGGTATACATCATCAGGATGTCGCCAGCTTTCTCGACAGTAAAGGCATTGCGGTGAGAGCGGGGCATCATTGTGCTATGCCATTGTTGGCGGGGATGGGCTTGCAAGGATCCGTTCGCGTGTCGCTTGCACCGTATAATAGTATGTCTGAAATAGATCGTTTATTGGCCGCGTTAAAGGCGTGTATTGAAGCCGATGGCAACTTACAACAAGCAGACAGTAGCGATGTGGATTGGACTAAAACAGATACTAAGTCGTCCGTGACGCATGATAAACCGTTTGATTTTGTTAGCGAAGCAGATGTGTTGGCAGAGTTTAGCGACGCAAATTCTTGGGATAAAAAGCATCGAGTGATTATGCTATTGTCTAAACGACTGCATCGTTTAGATAAACAGCGTCGCAGTGATGATATATTAATTTCTGGTTGTGAAAGCAATGCTTGGTTAGACGTCGTTAAGTATAACGATCGCTTTTATTTTATTGGTGATAGTGATGCTCGGCTAATACGTGGTCTTATGGTGGTGATTTTAAGCCAATTTCAAGGTAAGACCGCCGTACAAATTCAAAAAACTAAGGTGCCAGAGTTTTTTCAAAGCTTAGGGTTGATGCAACACTTAAGTCCATCACGGGGTAATGGTGTGCGAGCAATTGTTGACAGCGTCTATACCTTAATAGGTTAAGTTACTGGTTGGCAAAACGACAGATTGGTTAAAACCTAGATCCATTAAAACAAAGATACGTTATAAGGAAAACAGATGAGTTTACATATTAACGCCATCGGCCAGGTTGCGATTTGTTGTACTGATATAAACGCGGCAAGAGCGTTTTACCAAGATATCATGGGACTACCGCTGTTGTTTGATGCCGGTGAAAACTTATCGTTTTACCAATTAAACGATATTCGATTGATGCTCACCACATTACAAGGCGAAGAACGCGACCATCATACCTCGGTGATTTACTACAAAGTCGATGATATAGAGCAAGCATTTGCGCATTTGCAACAGCACAATGTCGCTATAGAGCGAGCCCCAGCCTTAGCCGCCACCATGTCAGATCATCAACTGTGGATCGGCTTTATTCGCGATCCAAGTGACAATCTAGTGGGTATTATGAGCGAAAAACCTCTTAGTGATTAATCTGTAGCTTTGAACGGGCGCGCCGTACCGTCAGTGTGTTATGACTTAAGCCATTGCCATATCTGACCGAAAAACTCGTAAAAAAACGTCTCGGTTTTATGCAATTGATTGGCGTCAGGAAAGTAGTCCTGCCAATTTAGAGGACCTTGTTTAACAAAGTAACCGGTAGGAGCAGCGATAGGGGTCAAACCTTGTTGCTCAAAATAGGTCATTGCTCTCGGCATATGATTGGCATTGGTGACAAGGGCAAAATGGGTGTTGGTTAACCGCGGCATTAATAACATCGCTTCGTCTTCGGTATCTTTAGCTTGGTCATTAGTGATTATGTCACCACTAAACCCTAATTCAATCAGAGCTTGTTTCACCTTTTGTGCATTGCTGGTGCTATCATAAAATGCCGCACCGGAGGTAATGATGGTTGCTTCTGGGTGCAAGTTGGCGACACGCATGCCTTCAACCATACGTTGCAATGAGCAGATTTGTAATTGTTGCGAGGCGCCAAGTGTGTCGTCACTGGTATGCCCGCAACCTAAGATGACAATATAGTCTAAACGTTGTTGCTGCTGGCTAAAGGTTGGATAGCGTTGCTCGTAAGGGGCTATGAGTGAGTTGCTGACACCAATAAAGGAAAACCCGAACAAAAACAACGTGGCAAGAAATAAACTAACGCGAGCAACATGTCGTCGACTATGAAACAAAAGCAACGCTAACAGCATCAAAAATAAAATTAAGATCATTGGTTGCAGTAATTGACCAATAAGTTTTTTTAGTAAAAACCAATCCATGAAAAGCCCATCAAAAATTTATTTTTAGCATAACCGAAATTTTGATAAAGCACCTAAGTAAATCTCGCTAATTGCCTAACAACTCGAAGAAAAATTGCAAAAATATGTTAATTTTGCAGATTTTTAGTCGATACCATATTGCTTTTGTATCGCCCTTGCGGTTTAATAGCTTGCGTTGCTGTAGAGTTATTACTCAAATTATCTACACAACACCAGAAGAGGTAGCATTAGCCAGGTAAATGATTTGAAGCACCATCAGCTTATGACAATCATTGAGGGGGACTAATGCCGAGGGTGTTACTTTAGGTGGTTAAAGTACATTCGGTCATTACGGTTGAATCCTGATGACTGTCACCAATAGATGGTGGAGAGCTTCTGGCTGAAAACGTCAAGATTCCTATTCCTTGCTTATCAGTCATGCTCTTCCTTATGTAGTTTATAAACAGCGCCAATTGCTTTAGAAGTCTGTTATTGTATTAAAAAACTGACGTTGCAATAGGGTGTTCTGTTAATTAGGGAGAATTTCAAATGTTAAATGTTGCCAAGTTTGGCGGTACCAGTGTTGCCGATTACGATGCTATGTTGCGCTGCGCCAACATCATCAAAGATAACCAAAGCACCAAAGTTGTTGTGGTATCAGCCAGTGCTGGAGTTACCAATCATTTAGTGACTTTGTCGCAACAATTACTATCGCACCAAGAGCAGCAAGACATCATTAATCAAATTCGCGGTATTCAATACAATATTACGCAACAATTATCAGCAGAGTTGCAATTAAATCGTCAAATTGACGAGGTGTTAGAGCACTTAACGGCACTTGTTGAGCAACAAAATACAGTGCAAACAGCAAAAACCACGGATTCTATTTTGGCCTGTGGTGAGCGCATGAGCTCGATTTTGTTTGCCGAAGTTCTGCGCAGTATTGGCGTTAATGGTTTGACCTTTGATGTTCGTCAAGTAATGCGTACTAACAGTCTATACGGTAAAGCTGTGGTTGATATTGAGGCATTGGCGTTAAATTGTGAGCAGCAATTGTTGCCGTTATTGCAACAGCATGTAATTGTTACACAAGGATTTATCGGTCAAGACGGATTAGGCAATACGACAACGTTAGGGCGAGGTGGTTCAGACTATTCGGCGGCACTATTAGCAGAAGCATGTCAGGCAGATGACTTATTGATATGGACCGATGTGGTAGGTATTTTTACCACCGATCCACGCATAGCCAGCTCGGCTCGTGCCATACCTGAAATCAGTTTTGGTGAAGCGGCGGAAATGGCAACCTTTGGCGCCAAAATTCTCCATCCTGCAACCTTGATCCCTGCGATGCGATCGGACATTCCTGTGTTTGTTGGTTCATCTCGTGAACCGCAAGCCGGTGGCACGCAAATCCGTCAACATGTTGAATCAAAACCAACCTATCGTGCGATTGCACTGCGCAAAGAACAAACATTGGTTACCGTAAAGAGTCCAGCGATGTTACATGCCAGTGGTTTTTTGGCGCAAGTATTTGCGATATTGGCTAAGCATGAGTTAAGTGTCGACTTGATCACCACGTCAGAAATTTCAGTAGCCTTAACATTTGATAACCCACCAGGTTCTACCCAAGCTTTGATTAATCAGCAAGTGTTAGAAGAACTTGAGCAGTTGTGTGAGGTTACCGTAGAACATGGGCTGTCGCTAGTGGCCATTGTTGGCAATAATTTACAATCGACGACACAACTAGGCAGTAACGTGTTTAACCACATTGAAGATGTCAGCGTGCGCATGATTTGTCATGGCGCAAGCGCCAATAACCTGTGTTTCTTGGTTGCAGAAAACGATGCAAATCAAGTGGTTGAAACCCTACACGACAAATTGTTTATGTAAGGCAAAGCGTTTCTACAACTGAGCTAATCTCATGTAGAGTAGAGCCTATGCTAAATAATGAGCTTTAACTTTAATAAATAAACGCCTCACAAAGTGAGGCGTTTTTTGGGTTTTGCTTGGCTTTCTTTTGCGTAAGCTGCTGTCAATTGTTAACGAGCCATAGAGCAGTGCTCAAAAAAATGCTTAAAATAATGAGTAGGGCATCTATAGTAGTTGCTCAATATCTTTGGCAATCTTTTCAGGCTTAACAATCGAACCATAACGTTTGATCACCTCGCCTTGGCGATTGACCAGGAACTTAGTGAAATTCCATTTAATCTTTTTGCTGCCTAAAATACCTTTCGCCTGTTGCGTCAAATAATCAAACAAGGGGTCTGCTTTGTCACCATTGACATCGACTTTGGCAAATAAATCAAAGTTAATATGAAAATTTAAATCACAAAAATTGCGAATTTCATCGTCTGAGCCTTTTTCCTGTTCACCAAATTGATTACAAGGAAAAGCCAATACCGCTAAACCATTGTCTTTATAGGCCTGATAGAGATTCTCAAGACCGTCATATTGCGGGGTAAAACCACATGCGCTAGCGGTGTTGACGATCAAAAGTACTTTGTTCTGATAATTTAATAACGGGACGGTTTCGCCTTTATTATTGGTAACACTAAAATCGTATAATTGACTCATATTTTTATTGTTGTCTGATCACTGTTTCAATTACACTAGCACACTCGTGCGTATTTATCATTGACATATAAACAACTGATAAAGCTTAACGCGCTTTGTTCAAACCTGAATATCATGTAAGAGAAAAACTATGAAAAACGTTGCCTTTATTGGTCTTGGCGTCATGGGCTATCCAATGGCAGGTCACCTGCAAAACAACGGTTATAACGTGACTGTATATAACCGCACGACAGCCAAAGCACAACAGTGGACAGAACAATACGGGGGTAAATTTGCAAATACACCTAAGTCTGCCAGTGAGCAGGCCGATATTGTCTTTGTTTGCGTCGGTAATGATGATGATGTACGTCAAGTGGTATTGGGCAGCGACGGCGTTCTAGCTGGTCTGCAACAAGGCGCTATCTTAGTCGATCACACCACTGCATCGGCAGAATTAGCTCGAGAGTTGTCTGCAGCGGCAAAACAGCAAGGTGTCGAATTTATAGATGCGCCGGTTTCGGGAGGTCAGGCTGGTGCAGAAAATGGCCAGTTAACGGTAATGTGTGGCGGTGAGAAACAGGTGTTTGAACAAGCGCAGCCGGTTATGGCGTCATTCGCCAAATTTAGCCAGTTAATGGGGCCAGTAGGTAATGGTCAAATTGCTAAGATGGCCAATCAAATTTGCATTGCAGGTGTGGTACAAGGCTTAAGTGAAGCGCTAAATTTTGCCCAACGAGCAGGTTTGGATGCGGATACCTTGGTTGAAACCATTTCTAAAGGCGCTGCTGGTAGCTGGCAAATGGAAAATCGCTATAAAACCATGTATTCCGGCGAATATGAATTTGGCTTTGCCGTAGACTGGATGCGCAAAGATTTGTCTATCGCATTTGCAGAAGCGCAGAAACACAATGCTCAGTTACCGATGACAAAAATGGTCGATGGCTTTTATCAACAAGTGCAAGACATGGGTGGTAATCGGTGGGATACATCAAGCTTGATAGCATTACTTAAAGATAAATAATATCAACAATAAAAAAGGCAGCTTAGAGCTGCCTTTTTTATTTAAACACGCCACGAGCTTGATACATCTCGACAATGTAGATCTAAACAATTAACTCTAAATAATAAGGCTCGTAGCTTGAGGTATCAATTTGCCAGATTAACCTTGTACATACTGATAGAGCGCTTTTAATATCTCTATTTTGCCACTATCGCTTTCATGCTCATGCACTAGGTTCTCAATTTCAATCATATATTCGTCAAGGCTTAAGCCATTTTCACCCAACTGCAGTTTGTTCTGACAATACAACTGCCATTTTTGTTGTTCTTCTGCGGACAAAGTCCAAGGGTAATTACGAGCGCGATAACGGAACAGCAAGGTATCGAGTCGTTCATCGGCAAAATTGAAAGGGTAACTGCCTAATTGCTCCGCTGGCATATGCAGAATTTCATTCATCTTTTCACGATCACCGGCAGAGAAAAAGCTGCCAGAATATAAGGCGTATTCCGGATCGTCTTTTACGCCGTCAAAATCTCGAACAAAGACCTGTTGTAACTTATCTTTGATCTCTTCTGCGTGTTGTTTAATGTGTTTATAATTTTCTAAACAGGCTTCTCTGTCGATACCGATTAACGCTGCACGCTCCGGTGTTAATACTTTGGCTGGTGCCACAGCAGGACATTTATTAATGTGCACTTGTTTTAGCCCAACAGGCAATTTGCCTTCAGCCTTTAAGTCATCATGACGAGTGTATAAACGCTCTTTGATCTGTTCAGCATCAAGTTCTAATAATGGCGAGATATCCTTAGATAAATCGATACAACTGATGGCGTTTTTATTTACTGGGTCGACATCGATTGGCATAAACCAGCTGGTGTTACGCTGATCTCGAGCGATTTTGCCTGAGGTGTGCAGAAAAGGTGCCATCTCATAGACATTGATATGCTCGGCACATTTATGCTTGGTTCTGATAGAAAAAATGAAATTATACAGCTTAGGCTGCTTTTCTTTGATGAGTTTAGCAAAAGCAATCGTCGCATAGACATCGCTCATCGCGTCATGGGCTGCTTCGTGGCTAATGCCATTCGCTGCGGTCAATAACTCGAGTCGAAAACTGACCTTGCCGTCATCACCAACTGGCCATTCTATGCCTTCTGGTGCAAGCGCGTAACACATGCGTGCCATGTCAATAATGTCCCAACGACTGTTATTGTTTTTCCATTCGCGGGCATACGGGTCATAGAAATTGCGATAAAACAGATAACGAGATACTTCGTCATCAAAACGAATCGAGTTATAACCAACCACACAGGTATTGGCTACGCTAAAGAGTTGATGAATACGTTTCGCAAACTCCGCCTCGCTTACGCCGTCACGTTGCGCTTTCTGCGGTGTGATCCCTGTGACCAAACAGGCAACTGGGTTAGGCAAGTAATCTGCTGGCGGTTGGCAGTAAAATACTTCAGGCTCACCAATAATGTTTAAATCAAGATCGGTACGAATGGCGGCAAATTGCGATGGCTTATCGAGTTTAGGCGATACGCCCCATGTTTCATAGTCATGGAAAAGCAGGGTTGGCTGAGATTGCTCGGGTACTGTTTGCATCGGTTGTTATAACTTGTTGGTTTATCATTATTGTTTTTGTCCGTTGGATGGTAACCAACGTAAATGCTGAGTTGTAACTCTATCATACTGTCTATTTAAAATCGCTAATTAAGGCTTGCTTTTTAACGAGTCAATGTTGATCTGCGACAGGTTAACCCACCGACCATTTTATAATGTCTAAACGATTGAATAATAACAGGTTTAAATAATAGTCTGCTCTGCACTTTGTGTTATACGCGGCTTTGGCCAATACTTGAATAACAAGAAGGCTCAAATATTTGAGCTTTTTTAAAGCAAGTTGTATCCATTTTCTCGTGTTATTTTGCTTGTAGAACTCTATGTCATTTAAAAAAAATAATTGTGCCATTGTGTTTGTTGTATTCTTTTCAATAAATGTATTCGCAGCCAGCGACACTGGACCCGTTTGGGTTGAACAAACATCGGCAAAAGCAGAACTTGCTGAAGCAACCGATAGTCGTGTTTATCAGCTGTCTCTACATCAATCAAGCCTGTCAATTCATGCTGATGCTGTGTTTAGTGTGCCGTTAATAAATGGCGCTATTGTCGATGTCCGTTTGAAATCGAATAGGCTGATACCGGCAAATTTGCAACAAAAATATCCTGATATTCGCAGTTTCGATGCGGTCAATATCAAAACCGGTGTCAAACTTGGTTCAATAACCCAAAGCCCCAATGGTTTGTACGCAACCCTTCGTCACCAAGGCCAGACAACCTATATAGATCCGATGCAACAGGCGGGTTACTACCGAGTCAGCGAAAAACGTAACGGTGCCAAGACATCGAGTTTGATCAAAGATGAAATGCTACGCAATAAAGTAGGCGTTGATGCCGCTCTTGCCGCTAAAGACAGTCTAGAACCGGTCAATAAAACCTATCGAATTGCCTTTGCCACAACATCTGAATACAGCGCTTATTTTGGCAACAGTAAGCAACAAGTGTTGGTCGCTATTGTCAATTTAGTGAGTCGTATAAATGAGATCTACAGCCGTGAATTAGCGGTCGATTTTGTCTTATCTGAGCGTATCGATAACGGTTTCTATATTGCGCCAGAAGATCAAGCGGGAAACTACGATCATAGCCATGATCCTTTTGAAAATGACGATGGCGATGTCTACGAAAACCCTAAAGTATTAGCCACTATGGTTGGTAATCAATATTTTGATATTGGTCATGTTCTAACAACCAGCGCAGGTGGTTTAGCAGGGGTAGGAGTGGTTTGTGATAATGACTTGTTTAGTTTATCTGATCACGATGTAGGCGCTTGGAAGGCGGTTGGGGTGAGCGGCTACAATAACCCGAGCTTAGACAGTTTTTATATCGATTTTGTTGCCCACGAGTTGGCACATCAGTTAGGGGCTGAACATAGCTTTAATAGTTTGAGTGGTTCATGCTCTGGTAATCGTTATTCACAATCAGCCTATGAACCAGGCAGTGGCTCTACCATTATGTCTTATGCGGGTATTTGTGATGATACCAACTTACAGCAAAATTCAGATGATTACTTTCACGTTAATTCGATTTTGGAAATACGCCAATATTTGACAGATGATCCATATGATATTGGCAACAGTTGCGGCGTTGATTGGCAACAAAGCAATAACCAACCTGAACTACAAGTCGCATCTAGTTTTGTGATCCCCAAACAAACCCCGTTTATGATAGAGGCGCAAGCGAGCGACGCTGATGGCGATTTAATCACCTATGGCTTCGAACAATTTGATTTAGGCAATGGGTCATTTGACCGAGATGGTATGAAAGATGACGGTTCTCGACCAATTTTTCGTTCGATTGAGCCGTCGGCGCTGTCATACCGTTATTTTCCATCGCTGTTAAGCATTACCAGCAATACCTTGATGGTTGGTGAAAGTTACCCAACTACTCGCCGCGCGTTAAATTTTAAAGTGACAGCACGTGATCAACGTGGTGGCGTTGCCATTGAGGATATCCAGGTTCGAGTCGATAATAATGCAGGCCCGTTTACAATTGATATGCCAAACGCGTCAACCGTGTTGAGTGATGAAGGAGAGACACCTGTACAATGGCAAGTTGCAAACACCGATCAGGGTGAGGTGCAATGCAAGCAAGTGAATATTCTATTTTCTGCCAATGGTGGTAATAGTTTTGACTACCTTCTCGCACGTGATACAGCCAATGATGGTAGTGAAATGGTGATCGTGCCAAACATTAATACTGACCAAGCACACATTAAAGTCGCTTGTTCAACGCCATCATTCTTTGCCTTGTCGAAAGCGTTCACCTTATCAAATTCTTCAGCGCGCAATGACGTGCCAGAAATTATTGGTCAAAAGAAAATAACTATTATTGAAGATCAATCAATTGAAATCGATCTCAATGATTTATACGTGCAAGATGCGGACAATTCTTACCCACAACAATTTACCTTAACCATATTAGCGGGCGATGTTTATAGCGTGGACAACAATAATATCACGTTTAACGAACATGTTAATGGCTATGTAACCATTACCGTAAAAGTAAACGATGGTCAGGAAGATAGCCCAACGTATCCGATCAGTGTCTACATCCAACCGGTTAATGATATCCCTGTTGCCAATCAAGACAGCTACAGTATTGATAAAGACGTTAACAATATAAGTCTTAATGTGTTGGCGAATGATACCGATGCCGATATCGAAGCCGGTGAAAATGACGCGCTGCGAATCGTTTCATTTGATTATCAAGGACAAGGCGTTTTAGCGCCCGATAATGGCGAGTTCTTATATTCACCTGTGTCAGGTTTTAGTGGCACTGAAACGTTTACTTATACCATAGAAGACAATGCTGGCAGTCAGTCGACAGCGGCGGTGTCCATAAAGGTCGATGATGATGATTCTGGTGGCCGTTTTAGTTGGCAATTTATGCTGTGGCTATTAATGATATTGCTGGCTCGTCATTGGTTAATGTTAAAGGCTAAGGGCTAAGGGCTAAGGGCTAAAGGCTAAGAGCTAAGCGTTAACATTGTTATTTTTTAATCCCTCAATCATGTATGGTTGGGGGATTTTTACGTTTGTCGCCAAGGTTTTTGGCTTTCACATGGTCATCTGTCGCCATGTTTGCATTTACTTTAGCATCATAATTGCCGTTTATAACCAGTTTCTTTAATGAAAATAACCCTATGATGAATTTTTAATTGTGCGTAACGAATAAAAATAAATATTAAAAACGAATAATAAAACGCGCACAGCCTGAGGTACCAAACCGAAGGCAAATAAAAATTGTTATATGGGAGAGGTTATGACAACACGAGCGAGTGCTCTTGATATTATCAAGCAAGAGCCAATGAAACTAAGACAATGGTATATAGTCGCTATTTGCGTCGGTATATTGGCGCTTGATGGCTATGATGTATTGGCGATTGCTTTTGCCGCACCGGGTATGACAGCAGAATGGGGCTTATCGAAAGCGGTTCTCGGCATTATTTTGCCACTGGAATTAGTCGGTATGGCCTTAGGCTCAATCATTCTTGGCGCGATAGCGGATTCTCATGGGCGAAGACCGACCATGCTTATTGGTTTAGCTATCGTCACACTAGGTATGGCTGTCGCGGGCTTAGCACCGAATGTTTGGGTATTGGGCGCGGCAAGAGTCTTTACCGGTATCGGTATTGGTGGTTTGTTGGCAACGGCAACCGCGTCGTCATCGGATTATTGTAATAATAAGAACCGTTCTTTGGCGGTCACTCTGGTGGCTGGTGGATTTGCTTTTGGTGTCTATCTAGGGGCAACCTTTTTAGCACCGTTACTCAAAACATACGATTGGCGCATTACCTTTTACCTAGGCGCGGCAATGAGTCTATTGTTTATTCCGTTAGTCTACGCGCTTGTCCCTGAAAGCATCAGTTTTTTAGAACGTAAACGCCCAGATGGGGCACTATTACGTATTCAAAACATTATGGCTAATCTAAAACATTCCGTGCCATTAGCGTTACAAATCAGAGACTCACAATATTCAGAACCAGTAGGCGCGGCAAGCTTGTTTAAAGGTTCATTGATTTTCATTACCTGTATTTTAATTTTTGCCTATTTCGCCAATGTTGGTACCTATTACTACTTTGTAAAATGGTTACCTACCATAGTCTCAGACCTCGGTCATTCAGCATCTAGTGCGACTCAAGTGCTCGGTGTCATCAGTTTAGGTGGCGTCCTTGGCTCCGTCGGTATGGGGGTAATAGCAAGGTTTGTGGCGATAAAGCCACTGATGATTTTGTGTTTGATCGCTGCTGCAATAGGCGTAGCCAGTTTCCCTTACTTTACCGAGACTTTGTCGAGTATGAAACAAATCGGCTTTTTTACTGGTGCGTTTATCTTTGCAGCGATATCAGGGTTTTTCGGCTTGTTTGCGTCATCGTTTCCATCATCAGTGTTGGGATCTGGTTCTGGTTTAGTGTTAGGTATTGGTCGTGGAGGCGCGGTGTTAGGGCCTATGATCCCAGGCTTTCTATTTAATGCAGGATTTGAGCTGACAACCGTGGCGTTGATCATGGCATCAGGGTCATTTCTCGCGGGTATTACGGTTATGTTTTTACATAGACAAAAACCATAAAGCCAATCATGTTGCACTGCTAAAGCTAAAAGACCAATAAAGCTAATAGAGTTGAATCACTATTGGCTTTTTTGTGATTTGACCATTTCACATGATCTATATCAGTTACGCGTTACCGTGTTTTGTTTCGGCTGTGCCTCGATATTTCCTTTGTAAGCTACTGATTTTATTGCTTATCCAGTTCATCCTGATAATCTTTAGGAGGTGGTGTCCAACCACGTTCCGTAACATCATGATTTTCCATGCGATCATGCTTCATCGCTTTAATAATGTTGTCTTCAAACTCGATAAACAGTTGAATGAAGTCATTGCCATACTGTTCGCCTTCGCTGCGCTTTAACCAGTTTTCATATAAATGCCGAGATGCGTGCTCGTCAATATGAATGTAAGCATTGCGTTTTTGCTCGACATCAAACGGATGATGGCCCATTTCTCTTAGGGCTTGTGCGCCCATTTCCACCGCAGAATAGAATACCTCGGGAACGATGATATCTGCACCGGCTTGACTTAGCTCGTAGCTGTGACCTTTATCAAAGGCGCGGACTAATATTTTTACATGTGGGTAGGTATGTGTAACGTATTTGGTCAATTCAACGGCTTCTTCTTTGCGGTCTATGGCAATAACAAATAACCGCGCGGTTTCTAAGCCAGCGGTGTGCAAAAGCTCTGGACGAGTGGCGTCACCAAAATAGCTTTTGACGTTTATTTTGCGGATATTTTCGACTTGTGCAACCTCATAGTCCATAACAACGGTGGTGATATCATTGGAGATCATTAAGCGATTAACGATTTGACCAAAACGGCCAGCTCCGGCAATCACCACACAACCGCTGGTATCGATATCATCAAAATCTTCTGACTGATTGGCTTGCTGATAACGCGGTAAAATAACTTTATCGTAAAAAATAAACAGTAACGGTGTAAGAAACATCGATAGGGCAACAACCAACTGTAAGGTACTGGCAATATCGGCTGGTAGCACGTGGTTTTGTATCGAAAAGCTTAATAGTACGAAACCAAATTCACCGGCTTGAGCAAGACTCAATGCGACAAGCCAGGTATCCGATTTATGGATTTTAAAGGTTTTTGCCAGACCTGCTAAAATCGCCATTTTTAGCAACATCAAGGTCAATGTGATAGCAACAATGGTAAAAATATTATTGAATAACAAGCCAAAATTGATACCGGCGCCAACGGTAATAAAGAATAAGCCGAGTAGCAGCCCTTTAAAAGGCTCAATGTTACTTTCTAATTCGTGGCGAAACTCACTGTTGGCAAGAACAACACCCGCCAAAAATGTACCAAGTGCTGGTGATAATCCGACTAAGCTCATTAATGCCGCGATGCCTACCACCAATAACAATGCTGTAGCGACAAAAATTTCACGTAATCCAGATTTGGCCACGTAGTGAAATAGCGGTCGACTTAAATAGTAACCTCCGACGCAGACGCCGGTGATGCTGGCGAGTATGGTCAATGCATAAGCCCATCCGGGAAGGTGTGCCACCAAGCTGATCTCTTCATGGTGCTCTGCGGCTTGCTGCAATGATTGACTCGCTTGGACTAACTCAGGTAACGCAAGTAAAGGAATGAATGCTAACATTGGGATCACCGCGATATCTTGCATTAATAACACGGAAAACGCATTTTGACCGCCGATGGTTTTGGTTAAGCCTTTTTCACTGAAGGTTTGCAAGACAATCGCAGTCGATGATAAGGAGAACAATAAGCCAATGGCGAGCGATGTTTGCGCTTGTAAGGAAAAGATAAAATAGGCAATGGATGCTACAGCAAGGGTGGTTAAAACAACTTGCATACCGCCTAGGCCAATCAGTTTATTGCGCATCTGCCAAAGATTCTTAGGCTCGAGCTCTAAGCCAACCAAAAATAGCATCATCACCACACCAAATTCAGCAAAGTGTTGTATGGTAATGGTTTCTTGACCAACAATGCCTGTTAATGGACCGATAATGACACCGGCTATCAAATAACCGAGTACAGATCCTAACCCCAAGCGTTTTGCTAATGGTACAAAAATGACCGCTGCAACAAGATATATAAAACCTTGAATAAAATAACCTGTCATGACTTACCCTCACTATTTGGCGTTGCCATGGCGTCGATTAACGGGTTGATAATATTGACGCCGTTAAAGCGGTTAACGTCAAATGCACCTTGGTGGAGCTTTAATAAAAGGTTTTGCCATTGCTGTAAGTGTGGCGTTAATCGCTGTTCATCTTTGGCTTTTAAGCTGGAAAACAACATAAAGGGCGGTAAATAATGCATTTGTGTGAGTCGCGCCGTTTGCCTAAGAGGCTGCAATAATTCACGTATGGTGTAATGATTTAAGCCATCATGATTATAAGCATCCTCCTTGGCACCGGTTGTTATCGCACACATAAAGGTTTTTTCGCGCAAGGCGTTGCCGGTTGCACCATAAGCCCAACCCCATTCTAATACCAGATCTTGCCATTCCTTCAATATCGACGGGGTCGAATACCAATAAAATGGAAACTGGAAGATGATGACTTGATGCTCTTTAACACGTTGTTGCTCTTTGGAAATGTCGATGTTAAATCTGGGATACTCTGCATATAAGTCGACGGCAGTAACAAAATCTAACTCTTTTGCTTTTTTAAATATGGGTACATTGACGCTGGATTTTCGTTGCGAAGGATGGGCGAACAGTAATAATATCTTGTTGGATTTGTTCATGGCGTAAATTGAGCAACTCAACGTTAAAAAATTACACCTAATTATTGTTGTAAATCTTAATGTCCGCCACTGATGGGGTATTGGCCTGCCAGTTAGCGGCTAATAGGAAGTTTATTTAAGAGCAAACTGGAACGTCTGAAAGTAGGAAAGTTGTAAAGTAGGAAAAGAAGAAAGTAAGCAGAAGATAAGATAAAGACGTGTTTAGCTCTATAAAACAACAAAGCGCCGATAATCGGCGCTTTGTTGGCAGGTTATTAATTCGTGTTATTGACAAAAATTGATACCAATTTCGTCATTAAACGCAGTACATCATCAACGCAGCTTGCGTTCACGAGCTGACTAAAACATTAAAACAAACGATTTAATCCATTTAATGCGGCGACTCGAAATGCTTCGGCCATGGTCGGATAGTTAAAGGTGGTTTCAACAAAGTATTCGATATTGTTGCCGCCATTTTCCTGCTGCATGATCGCCTGACCAATGTGAATGATCTCCGCGGCATTTTCACCGAAACAATGGATACCGAGTATTTCTTTGGTTTCTCTGTGAAATAATATTTTCAATGAGCCAACTAAAGAGTTAGATATTTGGGCACGTGCCAAGTGTTTAAATTGAGCGCGTCCGACTTCATAAGGGATCTTCGCTTCGGTTAATTCCGACTCAGTTTTACCCACCGAGCTTATTTCTGGAATGGTATAAATACCGGTCGGGATATCGGCGATCAAACGGCTGGTCTTGCCTTTGTTGATAATTGCACCGGCGGCAAGACGACCTTGATCGTAGGCGGCACTTGCTAGGCTAGGGTAGCCAATGACATCACCGACAGCGTATATGCTATCTACCTTAGTTTGGTATACCTCATTGACGCTGACCTGGCCACGACCATCGGCGGTTAAGCCGGCAGCGTCTAAGTTTAGTTCAGCAGTATTACCGGTTCTACCATTGGCAAACAGTAAACAATCGGCTTTCATTTTTTTACCCGATTGCAAATGAACGATAACCGAACTATCGGTTGTTTCGACTTTTTCAATTTGCTCGCCATGACGAATCACGACACCGTTATTCCACAAGTGATAGCTCAGAGACTCTGACATTTCATCGTCCAAAAATGCTAATAATCGATCACGGGTGTTGATTAAATCGACCTTAACGTCGAGACCTCTAAATATACTGGCGTACTCACTGCCTATAACACCTGCGCCATAAATAATGATATGACGAGGATCATGAGTAAGCGACAATATGCTGTCAGAGTCGTAAACACGAGGATGCGAAAAGTCGACTTCTGGTGGATGATAAGGGCGAGACCCTGTAGCCACAATGATATTTTCCGCTGAAATGACTTCACAAGAGCCGTCTTCAAAACACACTTTTACGCTGTGTTCATCAACAAATTCAGCTTGACCATGAAATGTTGTAACACGATTGCGATTGTAAAAACCGGAACGCAAGCGCACTTGTTTATCGATAACCGATTGTGCATGGGACAATATATCCGGAAAGGTCAAATGTTTAGGTTGTTCCGCATCGGTAAACAAAGGATTTGAATTATATTGTATAAGTTGGCTGACAGATTGGCGCAAGGCTTTTGATGGGATTGTCCCCCAATGCGTACAGCCACCACCAACACGATTATAACGTTCGATAACGGCAACGGTTTTGTTGTGCTTTGCCAATTTCATCGCTGCACCTTCGCCACCAGGGCCTGTGCCTATAACAATGGCGTCATAATCATAACGTGTTATCTTATTTGAATCTGTTTGTGGCATGTTTAATGTATTTCCTGATATGTCAGCCTGAAACGGTTAATGGCGTTATTGTAAATTGCTGATTGTAAAAGTCTAATCATAAACAAAAAATCTGCGTAATTTTCGCTATTCATGACATCTATAGGTTTTTTATTAACCATAATACCCATGTTAGTCGTTATCTTGTTGCTTGTTAGGCAATAGGTTTGCTGTTGATGTGTCATCGGCGAGTGTTTAGTTTGGCTGATTTTGCTTGATATTGGTTAAAGATAAACGCTGCGATTTCACCATAAAGTCAGCTTATTTAATCGTACGAACCATGTTTATTCTACTAAGCTAGATAGGGTGAAATACATCATTATGGGGATAGTATATGAAAACCAGAGCTGCTGTAGCGTTTGCTGCCGGAAAACCATTGCAAGTTGTCGAAGTCGATTTACAAGGCCCGCAAGCCGGTGAAGTGCTTATCGAATTAAAAGCGACAGGCATATGCCACACCGACGCATTCACCCTGTCTGGAGATGATCCCGAGGGTGCCTTTCCTGCTATTTTAGGCCATGAGGGCGCGGGTGTTGTGGTTGATGTCGGTCTCGGTGTGACATCATTAAAGCCCGGTGATCATGTTATTCCGCTCTATACACCCGAATGTCGAGAATGTGATTTTTGCCTTCACCCTAAAACCAATTTGTGCCAGAAAATCCGTTCTACTCAAGGGCAAGGCTTGATGCCAGATGGCACCTCACGCTTTTCGTTAGATGGTCAACCGATTTTACATTATATGGGCTGCTCTACTTTTTCTAATTACACCGTGTTACCAGAGATAGCGGTTGCAAAAATCCGTAAAGATGCGCCATTTGATAAGGTCTGTTATATCGGCTGCGGGGTGACAACCGGCGTTGGTGCTGTGGCGTTTGATGCCAAAGTTGAACCCGGTAGCAATGTTGTCGTATTTGGTCTCGGCGGTATTGGCCTTAATGTCATTCAAGGCGCTAAAATGGTCGGCGCGAATAAAATAATTGGTGTCGACTTAAATGAAAACAAGGCCTCGTTAGCCAAGCATTTTGGCATGACTCATTTTATTAACCCAAGCAAAGTCGACAATGTCGTTGATGCCATTATCGAGCTAACTGACGGGGGAGCGGACTACTCATTTGAGTGCATTGGCAATGTGAATGTCATGCGCCAAGCGTTGGAGTGTTGTCACAAAGGTTGGGGTGAGTCTTGGATTATAGGCGTTGCCGGTGCAGGGCAAGAGATTGCAACCCGTCCGTTTCAATTAGTGACGGGCCGAAGTTGGCGTGGTAGTGCGTTTGGTGGCGCTCGCGGTCGCACCGATGTACCAAAAATTGTTGATTGGTATATGGACAATAAAATCAACATTGATGATCTGATTACTCATACAATGCCATTAGATGATATTAATAAAGCGTTCGATTTAATGCATCAAGGTAAATCGATACGATCCGTTGTTTTGTATGATGAGAAATAAGTTATGGAAAAACTAAGTGACATTAAATGCTTTTCGGGTCGGCAATTGCGCTATAAACACGACGCAGCAACACTAAATTGTGAGATGACGTTCTCGATCTTTTTACCTTCGCAAGCGACTCAAAAGTCTGTGCCGGTATTATATTGGCTGTCTGGGCTAACCTGCACCGATGAAAATTTTGTCACTAAGGCGGGCGCCCAGCAATTTGCCGAAAAATATCAGGTTGCTCTTGTTGCTGCCGATACCAGTCCTAGAGGCGACAATGTTAAGGATGACGAACAGGGCGCTTATGATTTTGGTTTAGGAGCGGGTTTTTATGTAAACGCGACGGAGCCAGAATACGCAGAACATTACAATATGTACGACTATATTGTTGATGAATTGCCGGCTTTGATTAATGCACATTTTCCCGTCGACGGAAATCGGGCTGCTATATTTGGCCATTCAATGGGAGGGCATGGGGCGATTACGATAGCCTTGAAAAACCGCGACAAATACACGAGTGTGTCGGCGTTTGCACCAATATGCAGTCCAATGCGTTGTCCTTGGGGACACAAAGCATTGGCGGGCTATTTAGGTGACAAGCAAGGTACGTGGCAGCAATATGACAGTTGCTATCTTATTGAGCACACTAATAAGGTATTGCCATTACTTATCGATCAGGGCACCGCGGATAATTTTTTAATTGAACAATTGAAACCTGAGTTATTGCAACAAGCGTGTGTAAAGGCAAATTACCCACTGCAACTGAGAATGCAACAAGGCTATGATCACAGCTATTTCTTTATTAGCAGTTTTATTGAGCAGCATATTGCCTTCCATGCTGAACATTTAAGCTCATTGGATTAAACCATTACACCATTAAACTATTGAGCCTAAGCAATACTCAATCACCGTGAGATTAGGCTTTTGTTGATGAATATCGCTGGCACTGCTGCAGCAACGCAATAAATGATGGCAATTCTCGATCGAAACTGTCTTGGGGTAAATACAAATGAAATCCATACGCAGATTGTAATACGGTACATTGATGTAAAAATGCCGCAATCGGGCCAGTAATTCGTTGCCCGTTAATTTTAAAAGGCTCAAAGCATATAATCGCTTGTTGTTGAGTTATTAGTTCGGCTTTTACTGCGGTGATAAGTAGATTCTTTTGTTCATGAATAAGCTTGTTCGCTAAACGAGGCGATATTGAATTTGCTAAGTGGCTAACATCAGATAAGGCAATGCCGACAAAGGGAAGATGCAGCGCTTGCATATGAAGCTGTACATTAATCTCGCCGACACGACGTATCGAGTGCCATGGTAAACGCCATTGACCCCATGAATGATGATAACTAAGCCATTCAGGTGTGATGGTATAACTGATTTTAGGCTGTAAATGTTTCAAATAACCGACTAAAAACACAATCAATGCCGCCATGTTAACTATGATCAATTGCAGTTTGTAGGCTTGCCAAAACAGCAGATCTAACAATAAACAAAAACCCAGTAACAAACTGCCGACTGTCATCAAAAACAGGCGGTTTCGTCGCGCTAGCGGATGGATATAGATTGTTTTGTCTTCGGTCATTTACGAATTCTTATTTATTTCATCACATTGTCACTTGCAATCTTGGCACTTTTTTCCATAGTTATAGTACCTTGTTTTGATTATGACGATACAAGGTATTGAAATGCAACCTCGGGAGTTATTATGCCACACGCAACATCAGGCAATGATATGTTCAAGCTAGAAGGGCGAACCATTGCCATTATTAGCTATTTAACCATTGTTGGTTGGGTGATCGCGTTGATTTTTCATGGGCAAAACCCGTCTCGTTTTTCGGCATTTCATTTACGCCAATCTCTGGGTATGTTTCTTACTTGGGTTATTTTAAGTTTTATACCGGTTATAGGCTGGGCACTTGCCATTCCATTATGGATTTTATGGGGTTTTGGCTTGTATTACGCCTGTTCCAATCAACTTACCTTTATTCCATTACTCGGCAAGCTGTTTGATGACAGTCTTAATAGCCTGATTCGACGTCGAGCCGTTTAATACACCCGATCATCTTTATCTATTGTTTTGCTGACCAGCTTGTCCCTATAAGTCTGTTTGTCTTAGCAAAATTGCAGAGTTCTTCACCAATGACCGGCACATTTGTGCAGTTAATGCCATAAGCTGAAGGTTTAGCCTAGTGCATTGCTGTGCTTTATGATTAAATCAATATCATAAGCTGTTGTTTAGTTCAGGATAAATCTTGTTTTATATATATCCGGCAAATCGTATGGAAGATTTGCTGACTCTGTTTATAAAGATTCGACATCTCAAGCCATTACCTATATTGGCTAAAGAAGTGGTCATGGTGCAAAGTCAGGGCTTACAGCATTGGCTTAATATGGAAGTTGCAAACGCCAATAAAATCAGTATGAACAGCGATTTTGTGTTACCTGCACAGTATTTGTGGAAATTGTTGCGCAACTTGTGTGAGGACAAATTCCCTGAACAAACGCCGTATTCCAGAGAAGTCCTAAGCTGGCGAATAGACAACTTATTGCAATCTGATCAGGTATTGGCTGACGAGCGCTGTCGTGACGCCAATATTTATTGGCAGGATAATTTAGGTTGCCAACCGTTAAAGCGCTATCAACTGGCGTGCCAACTGGGGGATTTATATGAACAGTATTTAATTTATCGACCAGAATGGTTGAGCAATTGGCGTGACGGAAAAGCCATTGCCGATAGTGATCACTTGTTCGCTAAGACCGAACAATGGCAGATGGCGATATGGCAACATTTGCAACAAGAGATCAGCTACGATCCGCAAGATTTAATGACCATTGCTGAACAACAAATTGATGACTTAAAGCACCTTTTACCTACGCGAGTTTCCTTGTTTGGCATCAATGCGTTGGCGCCGATGTGGTTGCAATTCTTAGACTTGTTGTCTGAGCATATCGATGTGCACGTGTTTCATTTAAACCCGTGTTTTGAATTCTGGGGTGATATCCAAACCGACAAGGCGTTGGCGAAACAGCAGTACTTGCAGCATATAGGCAAATGGCCAGAAACCATACAAAGCAGTGAAGGCGTTAATCCATTGTTGGCTAATTTAGGCCAACAGGGGCGCGAATTTCTTTCTTTGTTGCACAACATTAATAACATCGAGATCCCGCTTTATGATGAACTTTACGAGACTAGTGAAGAGTCACCCGAGGGTGATGTGTCGCTACTGTTGCGACTGCAAAAAGACATCTTAACGCTGTATGATAAACGCCAATCACCACAAGCAATCGTTGATGATTCGGTTGTCATAACCAGCGCACACAGTGCTTTGCGAGAAGTGCAGGGCTTACATGATTATCTGTTGCAGTTGTTTAATGATGATCCGCAATTAACGCCAAAAGATGTGATTGTGATGTGCCCACAAGTCGAGTCTTATGCGGCCTATATTGATTCGGTGTTTGTGCGTGGCTGGGAGGATGTCGGCGAAGGAGTACCACCTCTGCCATGTTCTATCGCTGATCGCATCAGCAAAGAAAGCGAACCACTGGTGCATGCGTTTAGCGAATTGCTGAGCATGGCTGATGGTCGTTATTCTGTTGCCTCTATATTGTCTTTATTGCAATTAGAAAGTGTGCAGCAGCGTTTCTCGATACATGCAGGCGACATTGATAAAGTCAGTGATTGGCTGCAAAAAGCACATATCTATTGGGGCTTAGATGCCGAGCATAAAAAGCATTTACTCGAATCAAACCAACAGACGGATCAGTTTACCTGGCAGCAAGGTCTTAGCAAGTTAATAAAAGGCTTTGCGTTCGTTGACCAAGATATGTTGTTAGATGAATCTGTCGTGCTCTCTAATGTCGAAGGTAATGACGCGGTTCTGCTCGGCAAAATCATTCTGTTTCTTGAACAACTTCAGGTGATGCAGCGCCTTCTAAATAGCAAGAAAACACCGAATCAATGGTTTGAATTTCTCACTAATCAAGTGCAACGGCTATTCGCACCGAGTGACAGAGACTACGGTCTTGAAATCATCAATAATGCGTTAGCGCAATTGCAAGAATACGCCGAGCAGGCAACATATCAGACGCCAATTGAGTTAAACGTCATACGAGAGTTTTTAAATCAGCATTTTTCTCAGCCAGATCCTGGGCGACAATTTATGATTGGCCAGATCACCTTTTGTTCGATGATGCCGATGCGTTCCATCCCATTTAAGGTGGTTGCAGTGCTAGGCCTAAATGATGGCGAATACCCTCGACAACGTACCCCGCTTGGCTTTGATCTGATGCAATTAAGTGATGCCAAAGCCGGTGATAGGTCTCGACGTGGTGATGATAAGTATCTGTTTTTAGAAGCGATGATCTCGGCACGGCAACATTTATATTTAAGTTATCAAGGCCGAGACATAAAGAACAATAACGAACGCCAACCATCGATCGTGCTTAGAGAGTTGATGGAGTATTTACACGCGGCCTACAAATGGGACATTTCTGACGCAAGTAGCAGTCAACTGAGGCAATTGCCGTTGCAAGCATTTGCTAAAGAAAACTATATTGCCAGCACTCGATTTCCAAGTTTCGATAAAAACTGGTTGGCGTTAACCAAACTCGATTCGGTGCCAGAGCAACAGCAAGAGGCGAGTTCCGCCTTGTCGAACGTCACTATAGCGGAGACTTTGGCTCTTGATGATTTAATCCGCTTTTATCAACACCCTTGTCGTTACTTTGCCCGTCAACAATTAAAGTTAATGTTTAATGAAACCAATACCTTAATTGAAGACGTTGAACCGTTTTCTGCTGATGGCTTAAGTCGATACCTGTTTATGGGCGAGGCGCTGCAGCTGTCATTGCAGGGCGATGTTAGCCAAGACCTCGCTTTGCAAAAAGAGTTTGCCATCAAATCAGGAGAATTTCCTGATATACCGACCACATCTGAAACCATGCAGGAATGGCAACAGCAAATGCTCAGTTTCGCATTGAGTATTGAACAGCATTTGGCGCCTTCGTTACAGCGAGAAACGGTTAATCCAGATCAACCAGATAACATTGGCCAGCAGCAATTAGTGCTCTGTGTCGACATTAAGGACAGTTATAGTGACGACAAAGAGCTTGACGATGCGAGGGATACTCTGCCGTTACAACTTGACGCTAACATGGCAACGTTCGATGTTGCAGACTCGCTAGTTTGTGTTGACTATCGACATGCCCGTTTAAAAGGCAAAGACTTGGTGCGCCTCTATCTAAATCATTTGGTTGCCTGCGTTAAACACCCTGATAAAGATGTCACCAGTTATGGTTATTATTTCAGTCAAGGCAAACAGGACAAAGAAGACAAGCTCAATATTGCGACCTTATCTGCGGTGGATGATGCTAAACAAGTGTTAAGCCAATGGTTGGCGACGTACATCAAAGGGCAGCACCAGGCGTTGTTACTCGACCCTGAAATCGCATTTAAATACATGATAAACAGACAGAAATTTAGCGATAAAATGCCTGTGCAAAGTGTCTTTAGTAAAGCATGGGAAAAGGATGATTTTGGCTATAGTAGTGGCTTTTCCGACGACCCATATATTGACTATTTCTTTCCAGAGTGTCCTGATATTGAGTGTATATGGCCTGACTTTATCGATCATTTTCGTCCTTTGTTTCAACACTTACAATTGCAAAATGTCTCGTTGACACAAGTGAATGATGTTGAGGAGCGGTTTTAGTGGAAAATCTACAAGCTCACATTATTGGCCTTGAAGGCTCACATTTAATTGAAGCCAGCGCCGGTACAGGTAAAACCTTTAATATCACTCGATTGTATTTGCGCATGTTATTAGAGCGACAATTAAGCGTTGAGAATATTCTGGTTATGACGTTTACCAAAGCCGCGACAGAAGAGATTCGCGGCCGCATAGATCATTTTCTAAGAGACGCGCTGGCGAACTGGGATCGCTATACAACGGATGCCGAAGACGACTATTTCTATGCTTTAGGTAAACGTGTTGATAAAAGCTTTGCACAAGTGGCGATTAAACATGCATTGATTAACCTAGATCTGGCGGCCATTTATACCATTCACGGTTTTTGCTCACGAGTGTTATCGGAGCAAGCGTTCGCCTCAGGTCTTAGTTTTTCCGCACAAATGGAAACCGATGACAGTGGCCTGTACTTACAAGCGGTACAAGATGCCTATCGGGTGTTGGCAAAACAATCTCAAACAGAGTTTGAATTGTTAACGCAATTTTGGCCCGAACCAGAAAATTATATTAAAGAGTTTTTACCCTTGCTCAGAGCAGAGACCTTGCCGAGCATTGAAACGATAGCGCACTTTACATTGAACTTGGTGCGACTAGCACAACAGGCAAAACATCAATTGCTAACGCATGAGGCGTTTATTGACCAACACCTTATCAGCTCAAAAAAGGGTAAAGAGTTAGCGAAACGTCAAAATGAGTGGCAAGATTTACTGTTGTTTTTAGATTCATTGATGGCGCTGCCCGTTGATGAAAACAGCGATATGACATTAACGGCGAGTAATAAACAACAGTTAATAGAACAACTGCAATATTGCCTTGAGCAGAGCGTTGATTTTAAGTTTGTATCATCAAGTCGCTGGCCAAAGGCCGCAGATAAAAAAGACATCAAGGCACAGTTGCAAGACATATTCCAAACACCCCTAAAAATCGAGAAAATCATCAAGAGCTTTGGTACCGCGTTACCAAAGGTTGAGGCGTTTGAAGTCTTGCTTATATCAATAAAGATGATAAAAAACAGTGTTTTAAAGCAAAAGGAACAATTGCAGCTACTCAGCTTTGATGATTTGATAGAGCAGTTACAAAAAGCTTTGTTAGCGGAGCGAAATGCTGTTGCTAAGCCGCTTACAGAGTTGTTGCGCCAGCAATATCCTGTGGCACTTATAGATGAATTTCAGGATACTGATGCGCGCCAATTTAGTATTGTTCAAGACTTATATTTAACGCAGCAAAACGTTGAACAGTATGCGTTATATCTGATCGGCGATCCGAAACAAGCAATATATGGCTTTCGAGGTGGCGATATATTTACTTATCTTGATGCCGCGAACCAAGTGTCTAAACGCTGGGTTATGGACACCAACTGGCGCAGCAGTGAACAGATGATAAGTGGCTACAATCATTTGTTTTATGGTGGGCAACTGGATAAGCCATACCAAAATGTGTTTGGTTTTGATATTGATTATCAACCGGTAAAGGCGTCGGTGTTGGCAACAAAACAATGCTTGCAGGATCCACATAGTGACTACCAAGCACTGCAATTTGTTGAATTTACTGATACCGACGAGTACATGCGTTCTGGATTTGTTACCGGGGATTTTCGACCTCAAATCAGTGCATGGTGCGCCAATGAAATCAAACGATTGTTGCTTAATGCGCACATCCGTGCTGAACAAGGTGAGCAACCGATTAAAGCTGCGGATGTTGCGGTACTGGTTAGAGATTCTATTGAGGCAAGTGAGATTCAGCAGGCCCTCAATGATTTGGGTATCGCCAGTGTGTATAAGTCACAGCGAGACAACCTGTTTAACTCAGATGTTGCCCGTCAATTTATAACGGTGTTAGATGCGGTCATTCATTATCAAGATGATCGTCGCTTTATCAGTGCCTTGGCGACACAATATTTTGCCTTTCACGCAAAGCAAATTGCCGATTTACAACACGATGAAAATCGTTATGAAGAAGTGAAAAGTTGGTTTTCACAGTTACATCGAATGTGGTCGCAGCGTGGCTTTATGGCCATGGGGTTAAAACTGTTACACGATTATCTACCGAAAAACTCAGGTGTTAACGAACGTCAATTAACCAACATGATTCATTTGTTGGAGTTGTTGCAACTGGCCTGGCAGCGTATGCGCTTGCCGCAGCAATTATTATCATATCTTATTGAGCAGTGTCACAACCCGCTATCAGAAGTAGCCGAGTTGCGCTTAGAGAGTGATGCCAATTTGGTGCAAATTGTAACTCAACATGGTTCTAAGGGGCTTGAGTATCCAATCGTCTTTGTCCCTTTCTCAAGTCGTCATAAAGACCCAACTAAGCAGGGCACATCGCTTAAACAAGTCCTTAAATATTATGATCAACAATCCGGCATTCGTTGGCATGTTGGTAATGATGAGCGCATAAGACAACAAATGGCTAACGAAAGTTATGCTGAAGATATTCGCTTGTTGTACGTCGCCATAACCCGGGCCAAACACCGATGTTATATGCCTTTGGTCCAGTTTTCTGACTATCATTTATCGCCTGTTGGACAAACATTGAAATTGCAAAAAAATCAGGATTTCGCGTCGGCTTTGAGCAAGTTTGAGCTTAACGCTCAAAGTGGTATCGACTATTGCCTACAAGCAGGTATAGTGCCTGTTGAAGGCAAGATAACACAAGCTATCGAAGAGCAATTGAGCGTACCTGTTTTTGCCGGTCGCATCGAGCGAGATTGGTGGTTGAGCTCGTTTTCGGCTTTAACTCGAAATATGCGCCATTCTGGTCGCGCCAATTCAGAGCGCGATGAAACGGAAATCGCACAGGCATCACGCCAACAAGGGCTATCGCATCTTAGGTTTTCATTTCCTAAAGGCGCTAATACCGGTAATTTGCTGCATGACATATTAGAGTACAGTGATTTTACCCAGCCCAATTGGCCACTTGTTGCCAGTCCAAGGTTGAGTAAGATTGTAAATCTACCAAACGAGTACAGTGAACCAGCATTTTTTGATTGGATGGACGATGTATTAGCGACTCCGATTGACCGTCAGCAAACCAGTTTATCGTCACTTGCAGCGACGCAAACGCTAAAAGAAGCAGAATTTTATTTTCCAATGGAAACCGTTGATACGCAATCTCTACAATGGTTGGTTAATCATTTTAGGCAAGATTATTTGGTCACCGTGTCGGCAAATACTACAACGACATTAGCATCCATTAAAAAGCCGTTTGCGTTAAGTTCAAGTAAAGATCTACAAGGTATGATGCACGGCTTTATTGATTTGATTTTTACCAAACAAGACTCCCCAGACAGAGAACCTCAGTTTTATGTGTGTGACTATAAATCCAGCCACTTGGGCAACACCATGGCTGACTATCATCCCGAGAAACTAAGTTTGCATATTAGCCAACATAATTACGATTTACAGTTTCTCATTTACGCATTGGCGTTACATCGTTATTTGCAAGAGCGTATTGCTGATTATCAATTCAAGCAACATTTTGGCGGTGTGTTTTATTTGTATTTGAGAGGGATGAGTCGTGCAAATACTGAACGGCAGGGGGTATTCTTTAATCCATTATCTGAGCAGCTAATAGAAAGTTTAGATCGAGTATTTAAAGGTGAATCGCTTAGTGACGCAGATAAAACCCGCTTACAGGCGGTGACAAAACAGCAACAACAGCCTGAACAAATTGATGCTGATGCGAACCGCAATACGGGTTCTACACAACAATCAGATGCGGCTAACACTCAACAATTAAACTTGTTTGATTTGGATAGTTAAATGACGCTTATTTCACCTTTTTTACAGGCCAATAAAACATCCTTACCTTATGATAGTTATTATCAGGCGAGTGAACAGCTGGCAGACATAGAAGCCATCGATTACTACTTGGCTTGCAGTATTTTAGACTCACTAAAACAACGCATCACTGCACACACGCAAACGGAGATTAGCCAGTTATTTCACGTGTTTATGGCGTTAAGTAGTAAACATCGTAGTGGCCATAGTTGCGTTCGAATACGTGACTTAGCAAATCGACATGAGTTTATTGATGCCGAGTCAGATAGTGTTGCTAGCACGCCGCAATCACCTAAAACTGGCTTTGTGTTTGCTGATTTTACCAGTTTGCACCAACTTCTTGAAGGTTATTTTAATCGTGACAATGACAGCGCACTGATATGTTATGCCAATGAAAACCTCTATTTGCGTCGATATTGGCGCTTTGAATCCGAGGTGGCCAATTTTATAGAGCGTAAACGTAAGGAGTTAGTTGCCGTTGATGTTAACGACTGTCAGCGCATTATTGCCACGTTATTTGAGCAATCAACGGATGACATCGACTGGCAGGCGGTCAGCGTAGCCAATGCGATGAATAAATCCTTGGCCATTATTGCTGGGGGGCCGGGTACGGGAAAAACCTATACGGTTACCAAATTATTGTTGGCGTTGCTGATGCTAGACGATAGTTTACAAATCGACATGATCGCACCAACTGGTAAAGCGGCGCAAAGATTGAGTGAATCAATAGCCAATGCGGTTAATGGTTTTCGTCAGAGTGGCCAATTTGATGAGGGGTTAATGCAGCGCATCCCAGAGCAGGCTGCAACGATTCATCGATTATTAGGGGTGATCCCAAATTCCGTTAATTTCAAGTTCAATGAAGACAATAAATTAACCACCGATGTGTTATTGATTGATGAAGTCTCTATGGTTGATTTGGCGATGATGTGTCGCGTGTTTCGTGCCTTGAAAGATGGCGCTAGGGTAATCATGTTAGGTGACGCCAATCAATTGCCGTCAGTAGCAACGGGCAGTGTCTTGGCCGACATTGCGCCTTTTGGTCAAACACAACTAAGTGCTACGAATGTAGCGTTTTTGCGCAATATGTCAGCGAACTTTAATGGTCTAACTGAGAGCAAACCCGCATTGGATTACTTATGCTATCTAACTCAAAGCCGCCGTTTTAGTGGTGACGGTGGCATTGGTAAGTTGGCATCTATGATGATCGATTCTAAAGCGGAGTCAGCTTGGCAATTGGTTAGTGGTAATCAAGACGGTGAAGTTTCATTGGCTGAATGTAAAAATTTCAATGACTTCTTGTACTCGTTAATAAAGCGACACTACTTAGCTCTATTTTCAGCCGAGACAGTTGAACAAGCATTTGCGGCCTTGGATCGTTTTAGGATCCTAACCCCAAGTCGCAAAGGGGAGCAGGGTGTTGAACTTATAAATGAGTATATTGAACACTCCTTGCAACGACTTGGCGTCATTGATGATGTCAACAAGCCGTATCATGGCAAGCCAATAATGATCAGTGAAAATCATTATACAACTGGTTTGTTTAACGGCGACATAGGCCTTATTTGGCAGCAACCAGGGCAGCCGTTAGTGGCTTATTTCCCAGAGCAGTCAAACTTTCGACGTATTCCATTGGCCAGATTACCCGCTTATGAAACGGTATACGCGATGACTATCCACAAAACTCAAGGGTCGGAATTTGCCAATGTCGCTATGGTATTGAGCGAAGGGCAGCAACGTTTGTTGTCAAGAGAGCTCTTGTACACCGGGATCACTCGTGCTAAAAGACACATCGAATTGTATTGTCAAAAATCGGTATTCACAAAGTCGGTGTCGATAAAAGTCAGTCGCGCATCAGGCTTAACAAAACGCATTCTCAAATCCATTGAAGATAACTAGGAAATTTAACCGTACATGCAACTGCAACAGATAAACAAATCTCGATATCGAGCCCACCTAAACAAAGTGATTATCGCTTTTATCATTAGCTTTGCCTTGTTAGCGTTAGGCATTGGTCAAGCACTTATCGTACTCATATCAGCGCCTGGTGCGGATAATTTTTGGTTGAATTTATTCGGTGTCGCGTTGGCGTTGATGATATGTTTGAGCGTGATTAATCAGCTCAAACATCACCAGTTTATGCACGAGGTATATTATGTATGGCGCCTTAAACAGCAAATCAATCTAATATATCGCAAGTTAAAAGCCATCAAAGCACTGGCATTTGATGATAATAATACCGACGCTATGATTATTTTAACCTTCTATTATCAGGCTTGCAGACAGTTGTATGAGCTCGATGATAATACCATTACCTTGGACTCTCTAAATCGAGAACAGGATAAATTAGCGCAACATTTACAGTCACTTTCACTTGAATTAAATGCAAGTCAGTATGATACAAGTTTACTAAACATTGTTTAATACTTGGCGTTTTTATGATCTTGGTAATGAGTTATAGGAAAATCATTTAACAACGAACGCGCTTTATTTGGGAAAAATAGGCGGCAAGGGTCTAAAATTAAGGGTGTTGTAATAAAAGTTACAGATGCGTTTTTTGTATCGTCTGAAATAAATACCCTAGCTCGCATGTTATTTCGGTAAAAACATCTGGTTCAAGTAGTCGTCGGTTTTTGAACTCTTTCGCCGTTTAGGCGATCTGTTTGTTTGCATGCGAGTGGTATAAGGATAGTACGTGCAATCGACCGAACAGCCGTTGGTGTTAGATGGGTGGATCATCCTCCACGAGAAGTCAGCCATAACGAAAGGAAGCCAGACAATTCACCTGGAGCCAAAGATTATGGATGTCTTGGTGTACCTGTTGAAAAATGCTAATCGAGTTATTTCCAGAGAAGAGCTAACTGAAAACGTTTGGCAATCTAATTATACCTCTGATGAGGTGATCACCCGTGCTATATCGGTATTGCGTAAAAAACTGGGCGATACTGGCAAAGTTCATAAATATATTAAAACCATTCCCAAGCACGGTTATGTGCTTGAGCTAGAAGACGTTAGCGACCCCACAATTGATGAGGCTAATGGTAGCTTGGCATCTAGCCAGTCAACATCGGCAAAACAAGGCATTAATCCTATTATCGCTATGACAATCGCCATAGTAACACTGATTGTTTTGGTGGTTGTGTTTAGTGTGCAGTTATTTAAAACCGAAGTCGTCGCGGTTACTGATGGCAAAATTAATTTAAAAATTGATCAATTTACTGCGGTTGATAACCGAGGCTCCAGTGAGATGGTTGCCAGAGTATTGTCTGAACGCTTGATGACCACACTAAGCAATTCTGAATCTGCCAATGTGGTTGTTGATCATGACTCATTACTCGATCTTAGCGATGCACGCATTGATTTTATTATTCGCGGCGGCGTGCAAGAGATTGCTAATGAATATCAAGTTAACTTTCATTTTATTAATGGCAGTAATGGCGATGTACTGTGGAGCCAGTCTTTTGCTGGCGATAGAGATGCTTATCACCAATTGGTAAATAACATCAGTCAAACCATCAATTACTTTATTACCGTTGCATATAAAGATCAGTTGGATTTACATAATTTGTCTTTAAAAAGCTTACAGGCGGCCATTTTAATACATCAGGCGCGAGAGCTGCGTCGGGTTAATAGTAAGGAAAATCATGCGCTGGCAATAAATTTGTTGGAAAACGCGTTATTGTCTTATCCCAAAGAAACTCGCCTTAAATCAGAGTTGGCTTGGACCTATCTAAAAGGCGTTGGTGATATTCAAAACGGTGACAGCAAACAACGGGTGCAACAATTACTCGAAGAGCAAAGCCAAGAGTCGACACAGGATGCGATGTATTTAGGTGCAAACACTCTGTATCGTTATCAAAATGACGACATTACTCTGACACAAGCGATCAACGAGTTTAAAGCGGCAATTGAGGCAGAGCCGGATAATATTGAGCTAATCACCCGACTGGCAACCTTGTATCGGGTTAATGGTCGATACCAACAAGCCGGGGAGTTATTAAGTGGAGTTATCGCCAATAACATAGATTACTCGGCTGCGGTATTTCAATGGGCTAAATTACAAAGCCAGCAAAATAAAACACCACAAAGCATCAGTCTGCTCGAGGACTATGTAAAACGTAATCCGCAAGATTTTGGCATTAATCAACTGTTAGTGCAGCTGTACATCGACAGTGGTAAATTTGCGCCAGCGATTAATCATTTACATAAAATCGACATGGATCAATCGAACCAGCAATTGTTAGAAATTCTAGCGGACAGTTATTATTTTTTAAATCAACCGGAAGCGACAATTCGCTATTATCAAAAAATTGATATCACCGGATCGCCAATTATGTCATTTCAGCGTGACTGCCTAGTTGAAATTTTACAAAAACAGTATTCTCAGGCTGAGAAAAGCTGTCAAATGGCCGATACCGATAACAATTATCGCAGCCGCTTTCATTACGCCAGAGTATTATTGCTAACGCGTAACTTTCGATCTGCTGTGCAACGTTACGAGACCGCATTCGCAAATATTGATGATATCAAAGGTAAATACTCTCGAGCATTATTGTTTGAGCAGATTGACTATATTTATGCGCTTAGCCAAACAGAGCAAAGCGATAAAGTACAAATGTTAGCAGATGCCATGTTACAACAATTACAAAACCAAAATCGTATGGGCTACTTAGGGTATGGCATCAGTGATGTTATATTATGGATTGCTAAAGGTGATCTCGAAAAAGCCGGTGACTTATTTTCCCAAGCACTAAACCAAGGTTGGTTGCATTGGTATGATTATCGTTACGGAGGACCGCATCCTGCGCTGCAAATGTTAATTACGGATGAACGCTATAATCAATGGAAGAACTATATAGAGCAAGCCATAGTGGACCAAAGTAATAACGTTAATGGTGAGCTTAAGCAACATCCTGTTGCGGAATAAAGTAATTTTTGGTGGTTCTCTTATAATAGCTGTTATCATTTATTGTTGGCGCTGCCTGAGCTGAACATACCCTTAATCACGGTCACTTAATGGCTGTGGTACCAATGCTTTGGTTATCAACTGTTATTTAACTTGCTGTTTGCTAATAAACATTTAGTCTCTCAGGTTGATATTCCACTATTGTCTAATTCTCTGATTCCCTCATTCCCTGATTGAGAAAAGTTACCACGACAGCTTAGACGCGGTTATTAATAATTTTGTTGAATGACGCGCTTAGCATTTGGCTTGCTCAAACTCAGTAATCGTACCCTATCATTGATACTGTTTGATTGACAGTCTAATACCTATGACACATAAAAAGCGTCTAAAACTTGGCTTGAGGGTGATTTAAACATTTGATTGAGGATGGTCTGAATTTTCTTAATGGCCTTAGTATGGTTTCAAAATTTATCGTCAAGGTTTTAATCTAAACCACAATAAAAAATCACCAGTCATTGACTGGTGATTTTAAGACCTAAGCGAGCATTTGTTTAGGTTTGAATTAGAAATTAACATAAAACTTTTCAGTCTCGTTTAATGCCACATCTTCAATGCTTACATCACCTAATGCTTCATTTAAACGATCTGCAGTTTTATATGCGCCATGTGTCGCTGCAAAATCTGAAATATTTTCACCATTACATACCACTTTCAACGCAACAGTTTCGGTTTTCAAACGATAGCTATCAACAGTGTTGCTAAAACGAATAGTATTGTTTGACTTAGCTGCTTTACAAACATCGATTAACGCATTTTCCATATAGCTAGACATTGAATTTGCGCTTGCTGGTGCAACTAATAATGCGGTTGATAGAGCTGCTGAACCTAGTGCTAAAGTTAACTTTTTCATGAGATGTTTTCCTTTCTTAATTACCGTTTAATGTTTATCTGTTGTTTCTTTATATAAGTTGAATAAGTAGTTATCTCATCAACTTGTTTTGTTTGTTTTCAGTTGTGCGCTGAAGACCCTTTAATTAAAGCCTATACATACCTTAAAAACCTGATGAAAACATGATGAATATTTAATTAATATCTATTAGAAACGTTAAATAACAACGAGTTAATGGCTTGTGTGTGTCGATTGTGTGTAATTGGTGTGTTATTTATCTAGTTCACATGATGTTGTGTCTAAATGTAAAAGTTTATGTCTTAAATAAATTGTAGTGATGAATATTTATGCACTGTACATGCGATACTATGGTAAGTGTCGGTTGTTGGTTTTGCTTGTTATCTAAAAAAGCGGTATGTTGACAGTCGATTATTATCTTCTGATAGACAACGAGAGACGTTCACATGGCAACATTATCCCGAGCAAAATCCTTTATTATTAAGTCTTCAATATTCGCTGCGGCTATCACGCTGTCAGGTTTGACTCATGCCGAGCAATTTGCCATCGCGATTCACGGCGGAGCGGGCACCATCGAAAAAAGTAAGTTCACACCTGAAAAGCTGCAGGCCTATGAGGCCAAGCTAAAACAAGCGGTAAATGCGGGTTATAAAATACTCAACAACAACGGCTCAAGCACAGAGGCGATTATCGCTGCCATTCAGGTTTTGGAAGCGTCTGAATTCTTCAATGCCGGTAAAGGTGCCGTCTATACCTATGATGGTCAGCACGAATTAGATGCATCGATCATGGATGGTAAAACATTAAATGCTGGGGCGGTCAGTGGGGTAAAAACCGTAAAAAGCCCTATAGCATTAGCCAATGAGGTAAAAGACAATTCTGTACACGTCATGCTCAGTGGTACAGGTGCGGAGCAGTTTGCCAAAAAACAAGGATTAGCGTTAGTGGACAACACATACTTTGACAGTGAGCACAGATACCAGCAATTATTAGACGCCAAAGAAAAGCTTAAGCAGCAAGAAACAGAATTAAAAAACTTTCAAGCGGCACACCAAAGTCTGGATAACAAATATAAATACGGCACAGTTGGCGCTGTTGCTCTGGATAAACAAGGTAATCTAGCGGCAGGTACTTCAACCGGCGGTATGACAGCTAAGCGTTTTGGTCGAGTAGGTGATGCACCAATTATCGGTGCCGGTACGTACGCAAACAACCAATCTTGTGCGGTATCAGCGACAGGCCATGGTGAATATTTTATTCGCTATCATGTTGCTGCTGATATCTGTGCGCGTATGCAATATCAAGGTATCACGCTAGATAAAGCGGCAAATGTGGTGATCAATGATGTATTAGTCGAGGCCGGCGGAAGTGGCGGCGTTATCGCCATTGATGCAAATGGCAATATCTCGATGCCATTTAACTCAAAAGGCATGTATAGAGCCTCTCAAAAAGCAGGTGAGCAGGCACAGGTTGCAATTTTTTAAAGACTAAGTACATTTTGTTTTTTATATTTGCCTTAATTCGTGGTTATTCTAGGATAAAATTAGTTGCCTTATTAGGTGCCGTATTTTAATAATTTTCATAAGAAAATTAGGCATTTCCAAATAATGCGCTAATCTAAAAGTAAGGGGAGCCATAATAACGACAGAGGTAGGGGATATGGAGTCATTAAAGGTTAAAGATTACTTAAATTCGCACCCAGTTACGTTTCGACGCAAGATGCCAATTGAAGAGGCTAGCGGCTTGTTAACCAAAACTCATGAGATTGGTGGCCCAGTGTTGGATAAATACGGTAATTTAGTCGGTTTTTTATCTGAATCAGATGTGCTAGAAAAGATACTTGAAACCGGTTACTTTCGAGAGCATTGTTGTGAAGTTGAAAATTTAATGCGAACAGACGTGCTAACGGTTAAACCGTACGACAGTATTGTTGAGCTTGCACAAACGATGTTGCAACATAAACCTAAGGTTTATCCTGTGGTTGACGATGATGGTAATTTACTCGGTACCATTAGTCGCAGCGACGTATTAAGTGCCATCGATACGCATATAAGTGCGCTGTATCAGGTTCAAAATTAAAGGTTTTTATAGACGATAAAGAAAAAGCAGCTGATAAGCTGCTTTTTTTTATTGAAGACAGTGGCTTGCGTATGCAATTTGGGTAAGAACTGTTAAAATCGAGCGATAATTCTTAGCGACACCTTCGGATATATTAGTGCCATCCGCGATAGACTTTCAACTTAACTCATTATACTCAAAACTGGGGCAAACTCGGTTATGTGATCGTTTTTTACTGAAAAAGCGTCTGCAAGGCGTGAACAAAATTCAAAAAGATAATAAAAAACAAGCCGCACTAACCACTATAGAAGCAGCCATTGAACATTCTATTGAACGCAAACGGTTGTTGTTACAGGGATTGCCAAAGGTAACCTATCCACAACAATTACCCGTATCACAGGCTGTTGATTCGCTTAAGAAAGTCATTGGTGAAAATCAGGTGGTTATCATCGCGGGTGAAACTGGCTCCGGTAAAACCACACAAATCCCAAAGATATGTATAGAGTTAGGTCGGGGTATTGAAGGCTTTATTGGCCATACACAACCACGACGTATCGCCGCACGCACGGTAGCAGGTCGAATCGCCGAAGAGCTGAATAGCAAATTGGGTCACCAGGTTGGCTACAAAGTGCGATTCTCTGACCAAGTATCCGACAACACTTATGTTAAGTTAATGACCGATGGTATCTTGCTGGCGGAGATGCAAAGGGATCGTTTATTAAGACAATATGATACCTTGATTATCGATGAAGCCCACGAACGCAGTTTAAATATTGATTTTATCTTAGGCTATGTAAAACAAATATTACCGAAACGCCCAGATCTCAAAGTCATTATTACCTCGGCGACCATTGACCCGGAACGCTTTTCTAAGCACTTTAATGACGCGCCAATTGTTGAAGTCTCGGGGCGGACCTATCCGGTAGATATTCATTATCGTCCTCTCGATGATGTTGATGGCGACTATATCGAAGGCATAACACGCGCTGTAGATGAACTGTCTGGGCTACCTATGGGGGATATTTTGGTGTTCCTCAATGGTGAGCGAGAAATTCGAGATGTGATGTCGGCGTTGGAGCATGAAAACTACCGAGATACGCAAATATTGCCCTTGTTTTCTCGGCTTACCGTTGCCGAGCAAAATAAGATATTTGCACCACACAAAGGTCGCAACATTGTACTGTCAACAAACGTCGCAGAGACATCGTTAACCGTACCAGGCATTCGCTATGTCATCGATCCCGGTACCGCACGTATTTCTCGCTACAGTTATCGCACCAAAGTTCAAAGGTTACCAATCGAAGCAATATCGCAAGCCAGTGCAAATCAGCGCTCTGGGCGTTGTGGCCGTGTTGCTGCTGGCGTTTGTATTCGTTTATATTCTGAAGAAGATTACTTATCTCGTTCGGCATTTACCGATCCTGAAATCCTACGCACGAATTTAGCGACGGTTATCTTGCAAATGCTGGCGCTAGGCCTTGGTAACATTGAGGCATTTCCGTTTGTTCAGGCACCTGATAAACGTAATATTAACGACGGTATGCGTTTGCTTGAAGAGATTGCTGCTATTAAAGATGGCAACGCAGAACAAGTAAAATTAACCGACGCTGGGCGCAAGTTGTCGAAATTTCCAGTTGATCCTCGTTTGGCGAAAATGATGATGACCGCCATAGATACCGGCTGTGTTGAACAGTTGGCGATAATCGTTGCAGCATTAAGTATCCAAGACCCAAGAGAGCGGCCAATGGAGAAGCAGCAAGCGGCAGATCAACAGCATGCGCGCTTTAAGGATAAGCAGTCTGATTTTATCAGCTTGCTAAACCTTTACTATTACCTAAGTGAACAGCAACGCGCGTTAAGTAATAACCAGTTTCGTAATCTTTGTAAGCGTGAGTACCTAAGTTATCTAAGGATCCGTGAATGGCAAGATATAATCAGCCAATTAAGGTTAACCTGCAAAGAGCAAAATTGGGGATTTTCGTCTGTTGATATGGAGCACGATAGTGCCAGCCAATTGATTCATCAAGCGATATTGTCAGGGTTATTAAGCCATATTGGTAACTTAGATGAAAATAGAGAGTATAAGGGCGCCCGTAACAGTCGCTTTTATATTTTTCCCGGTTCGGGCTTAGCGAAGAAAACCCCAAAATGGTTAATGGCTGCGGAACTGGTTGAGACCAGTCGACTGTTTGCCCGTATGTGCGCAAAGATAGAGCCACATTGGCTTGAGCCTTTAGCCGGTCACTTGTTTAAAAGCAACTATTCCGAACCACATTGGGATAAAAAGCAAGGCCAAGTCATGGCGTTTGAACAAATCAGCTTGTATGGTTTGGTGATCATTCCCAAACGTAAAGTCGCATTTGCCAAAATTGAGCCAGACACCTGTCGTGAACTGATGATACGAGAAGGATTGGTGCACGGTGATATTAACGCGAATTGGGGGTTTTTAAAGCACAATCAGCAATTGGTTAAAGAGATTGAAGCGCTGGAAGATAAAGCCCGTCGTAAGGACTTTTTGGTGGATGAGCACGTGTTGGTTGAATTTTACCAACGGCATATTCCTGATGATGTGATTAACCAGACTGGATTGCATAAATGGTGGCAGGTCACGTCAAAAAAACAGCCAAAATTACTGCATTTTAACAAGGCTTTATTACTCAATTCTGAACAGGTGTTAACCACAGCAGAGTATCCTAAGGTATGGCAACAAGACAGTATTAGCATTGCCTTAACGTATAACTTCGAACCTGGTAATGACGACGACGGCGTCAGCGCTAATATTCCTGTCAGTATGTTAAACCAAGTCGAAGATAAAGGGTTTGAATGGTTAATACCGGCTATGCGCATGGAGTTAATAACGGCATTAATACGTTCGTTACCCAAGCAAGTTCGAAAAAACTTTGTGCCGGCGCCGAACTATGCGCAGGCGTGTTTTGATGCGATTTCACCTGAGCAAGGTGACATGATAAGCGCTTTAGAAAAGCATTTATTGCGTATGTCAGGTATCCGTATTCCTGAACAAAGCTTTGCCTTTGATGAGCTTGATGCGCATTTGCGTATGAACTTTAAGATTTTAGATAACAAAGGTAAGTTATTGAAACAAGGCCGTAATTTAACGGTTTTGCAAGAGCAATTGCAAGGTAAGGTTAAAGAGTCTATTAAACAAGTGGCAGAAAAAGGTATTGAACAGCAACACATCGTAAAATGGGATTTTAACGCGCTACCGAAGTCTTATGAGAAGAAACTGGCCAATATTAGCATTCAGGCGTTTCCTGCGTTAGTGGATCACAAAAAAGACGTCGCCATTGAACTGTTTGAAGATAAGCAAAGTGCCGCTGATGCGATGCTTAAAGGCGCGACTCGACTTATTTTGTTGAATATCCCTTCTCCGGTAAAATATTTAGAGACAAAATTACCAAACAAAGCAAAGTTAGGTTTGTATTTTAATCCATTCGGTAAAATCTCAGACCTACTTGACGATTGTATTGTTGCCAGTGCACAACATTTGTTAAAGCAACATAATATGGTGCCTTATAGCGAACCCGAATACGCTAAAGCGCGTGATTTTATTCGTGCAGAAATTGCTGATAGCGTGTTAGCCGCTGCGATTAAGTTAGAGACAGTTTTAACGATGCGACATGAAATCGCAAAGCAGCTCAAAGGTAATGTTGGACTTAATATGATTCAGGCCCATGGCGACATTAAACAGCAATTGGACGCATTGGTATTTAAAGGCTTTGTTAGTAACAGTGGTATTCATCGATTGGATGATATTCTGCGTTACTTAAACGCAATTAAACGTCGTTTGGAGAAATTACCCGTCGATCCGAACTCAGATCGGTTAAAAATGCTTGATGTTGAAAAATCCGAGACTTTGTATAAAAACTTACTGCAGCAGCAACCAAAAAATCGACCGATAGATGAGACTAAATTGGAGATACGATGGATGATAGAAGAATTTAGAGTGTCTATATTTGCGCAAAATCTGGGTACTAATATGCCTGTTTCCTATAAACGTATTAAGAATAAAGTTGCTGAGTTTCAAGGGAAATAATTACTTAGGCGGCCATGTTAATGGTCATTTGAATATACATTGTTAAACCAAGCAGGTAAGAGATTTTTATAAAAACCCTAGTTAAGTTATTGACATTAACGATACAACTACCTATAACATGATTACGCTATGGTTTGTGTTTGATTTGTACATAAGTATAAAAATAAAACAGGCTTTGAGAACACAATTTAATCAAATGAGGTACCTATGCACAAATTTGAGCAAGGTTTTGATGATCACAGAATGTGCTTTCGAACGATGGTTAACCAAGAGATAACTATCACGTTAATCGATGAAGAAAGTAGTATAGACACCACGGCAAATTGCCGTGACATAAGTGAAACGGGATTAGCGCTGGAGATCGGCCATCCAGTTGATATTGGTACGATAATTAAAATTCATCTCGATAATGATGACCAAATGTCGGTTCCTCTAACCGACTGTCGAGCGAAGGTGGTTCGCTGTGAGCAAGAAAATAATGATTTGTTCGTGCTTGCCGCACAAATAATAGATACAGAATAATTCAACAAGAAAAGGCCGTATTAACGGCCTTTTTTATACCCAGTCATTACGCGTTGCTATGATTGCTCGAACAGTCTAGTCGACTTGGCAAATTAATCCTTTCAAATAATAGCCTTCAGGGTAACAGAGTGCGATAGGGTGATCGGCCGCTTGTTGCAGTCTTTCTATGATTTTACCTTCTCTACCGGCATCTAAAGCGGCATCCGCGACTATTTTTTGAAATAAACTAGCTTCCATCAAACCTGAGCAAGAGAATGTTAATAATATACCGCCAGGATTCAGTAATTGCATAGCCAATAAGTTAATGTCTTTATAGCCTCTACAGGCGCCTTTTAATTGCGCTTTAGATTCGGCGAATTTTGGCGGGTCGAGAATGATCATATCGTATGTCTTTCCCTGTTCGCGATATTGGCGTAGCAATTTAAACACGTCTTCTTTGATAAAGCAGACACGACCATCATCTAAGTTGTTGAGTTGATGGTTTTGCTTGGCTAAGTCTAGTGCAGTTTGTGATACGTCGACATTGTCGACGGAACGCGCTCCAGCGTTGGCACAATGCAATGAAAACGTACCGGTGTAAGAAAAGCAATTTAATATCGATTTATCTTTTGCATAACGGCCCGCAGCAACCCTAGAATCTCGCTGATCGAGATAAAAGCCAGTTTTGTGGCCTTTTTCAACATCAACTTTGATACTCAAGCCGTGCTCGATGATTTCTGTTTCAGTGCTGTCTAATTCGTTATGTAGCCAACCTTTATGTAACTCAAGGCCTTCTTTTTTACGAACATCGACATCGGAACGATCGTAAATGGCATAATCGGGATATAGCTCTTTTAGTACATCGATGATGGTAAAACGATGGAATTCAGCACCAGAACTTAACAGTTGGCAACTAATAATGTTGTTATACACATCGATGGTTATACCGGGTAAATAATCGGATTCTCCGGCAATAAGACGGTAACCTGTAAGCCCACCATCACTAATCGGTTTGATTCGCGTGGCTTGCGCCTGGCTAATGCGGCGGAGAAAAAATTCGCGGTCGATAGACTCTTCTTGGTCAAAGCTCCAAACCCTCACACGAATTTGTGAATTTGGTGACCATGCGCCTTTTGCAATCCAGTTTCCTCTACTATCATATATATCAATGGTCTCTCCGTTCATGGGTTTACCAATCACTTTTTGAATCGCTTTTGAAAAGACCCATGGGTGACGCCGAAGTAGAGATTTTTCTCTGGCCGGATTTAACAAAATTCGTGCAGACATACTATATTTTCTTAAGCAAGTATAAGTGCACTGATTGTAAACAAAGACTCTTGCTTTCACAATTTTACTTTCAGGCGAAAATAACAAAAGGATCAAAAATGAGAGTTTGTTACATTGCTAAGGTTACTGGCGTTGTTCAAGGCGTATATTTTCGAGCCAGTGCACAGAGTATGGCGATTGATTTAGCATTAAGCGGTTATGCCCACAATCAAGAAGATGGCAGCATTGAAATCATGGTGTGTGGTGAAGAAGATAATGTAAATCAGATGCTTGATTGGCTAAAACAGGGCCCATCTGATGCCGATGTTTCTAATGTCGCGATAGAATCAACCCATCCTAGGGACATAAATCATTTTGCAATAGGTTAAATCACGGTAAAGTACCACACTCATAGAAAACAATAAAAAGAGCGTGTCGTGCAGTATATAAACGTAGATGACAATCAGCAATTGGTGTTCGCTAACTGCGATAAGCCACAAATCAGTGCAGAACAGTGTTTAGTCAAAGTTCACGCTATTGGTGTAAATCGAGCAGACCTACTGCAACGTCAAGGTAAGTATCCACCACCAGTGGGTGAATCTCATATCCTCGGCCTTGAGGTTTCTGGCGAAGTCGTCGCAATAGGAGAGAATGTTACAAACATTTCTCTCGGTGACAGAATTTGTGGATTAGTTGCCGGTGGCGGTTATGCAGAATACGTCGCTATCCAAGCGGATCATATCATTCCTATTCCCAACCATTATAGTTATGTGCAAGGTGCGGCCATTGCTGAAGTTTATCTCACTGCTTTTCAAAGTTTGTTTTGCCTAGCTGATTTACAACCTGACGAACAGGTATTAATTCACGGTGGTGCCAGCGGTGTTGGCAGTGCGGCACTCATGTTAGCCAAGGCTATTAATGCCAACGTTACAGTAACCGTAAGCAGTGATGTTAAAGCAAACGCGTGTATTGAGCTGGGTGCCGATCAGGTTATTAATTACAGGCAAGAAAGTTTTGTCGATTGGAAAAAGCAGCATAAGCCAAAAGGGTTTGATGTCATTATCGATATTGTTGGAGGCGACAATGTTAATAAGAATATTGATGTTTTAGCGGTTGACGGTCGAATCATTATTCTTGCCATCCTTGGCGGACGTTTTTGTGAGCAGTTAGATATTGCAAAAATGTTGTTTAAAAGGGCGAAAGTACAAGCATCTACGTTACGAAATAGAAGCGATGTTTACAAAGCTGACCTTGTTTTAGGGTTTAAGCAACGTTTTTATGAGGCCTTACAAAACGGTCAAATAAGCCCGGTCATAGATCGTGTGTTTGCTTGGCAAGAGGCTGATGAAGCGCATCAACTGATGAGTCGCAATAGCAATATAGGTAAGTATATCTTGACCACGCAGGGATAACGGATGGGAGAGAAGCTAATCATCACAAATGGCTATCATAGAGCATTAGAATAGGTTAATATATAACCACTCCAATAAGATAGGTATGCGGATGTATGTTCTACCTATCGTGTTTTCGCGGGTGGTTTTTAATTGAGGTGAATTAAAATCAATTGTTGTTAAACTTTGTATGGTTCAAGAATAATAGGGATGTGTTAATGAAAATAGGGATGTTTATATTAGTTTTGCTAGGAGCAATCTTTGCCTATACCGGTATTACTAGCGAAGACGTTGTCGATCCATTCCCAAAAACCACGAAAACAAAACCTTATGTGATTAAAGGCCTAATAGAGCGTTTGTCTTTAGATGCAACCGTATCTATGTCGAAGAAACAAGGTTGGTTAGTCGCTTACTCCAATGATGAAAAAACAACATGGAGTTTCGCTCCGGAAAACCATATTGCGTATCCTGCGTATATTAAAACCGACAAACGGGTTGTCAATGACGTGATAGAAACACGAATTACGACAACGTGTGGGGCGAAAAGACAAGCTTGTGAACAATTAGTTATTGATTACAAAGCCTTACCTAAAGAGCAACCATCGCGTCCGACTTTATCTGACATAATTAATTAGGCAACGTAATTAGCTATTTTACATTAGCCTACAAAGGTAAAACGTTTAAGCTGCTTACCATCTCGAACAATGGTCTCGTCGAACATGCTTAATGGACGTATCCATACCTCACGATTTCCATATTGTGGTTGATAAACCACGAAATATTCTTCGGTTTCACTGTGTTTCGCTGTGTGAAGAACGGTATATAATTGGCCTTTGAAATGGCGGTATGTTCCAGTTTTTAACATATAAAATTACGTCGTTATAGTTTTAGGCGCCATGTTACCACATTGCCAACATATGGCGAACTGACCTTCATTGACTTCCTGACAATTTTCACACCGCCATTTGGTAAGCTGCGGGTCTGGTGTTTGATTCAATTGCTTTATAATCGATTCTGCGATCGTTAATTGACGTTCATCTTTAAGCCAAAGTTCTGGCCAACATTCAGTTGCCGGTACTTCACCGGCGAGACTTGTCATATTATCATTTCTAATAAAGCAGCCTATGTTTTCTGCTTCAAGCAAATTCTTAAGGTGGTGAACCTGCCAAAGACTCTCATGACTGTATATTTTCATAGCGACCTTACACGACTAAACTTTTTATATTATTAACAAAGACAGGCGATATGGTCATGTCATTTCTTAATTTATTTTATATCGTACTTTTTTGTTATGCGGCAGTAGGGGCTTTATTGCTGTATTCTAAAAAATCAAAACCATCAAGTCAGGTTGGCTTTTCTATTGCTGGCCACGGGGTGATTATGGTTGGTTGTAGCGTCAATATATTGGCGCTTAATGCCATGGTAGGGCTCATTATTATCGGCATAGGGTTCTATATGCACTACCTAACTAAACGTAACGTTAGCAAAAAATAAACTGAATAAAATGCATGTTGATTGCGGGAGCCCTAGGTCTGAATTAGCGAACTGACACGTCAGTAACTAACATTGCTAGGTTTATAATAATCTTGTGATTGATATATATAGAGAGAATTAGTTGCGGGAGCCCTAGGTCTGAATTAGCGAACTGACACGGCAGTAACTAACATTGCTAGGTTTATAATAATCTTGTGATTGATATATATAGAGAATTGGTTGCGGGAGCCAGATTTGAACTGACGACCTTCGGGTTATGAGCCCGACGAGCTACCAGGCTGCTCCATCCCGCGTCCGAAT